>JAEUIT010000057.1 GCA_016795035.1 Phycisphaerae bacterium
GAGACGCAGTGGCAGACGCAGGGCTTCGCGGGATCGATGATGTTCCGCCTTGGTGTGGCCATGGGCGGGCGGGATCATCAGGGCAAAAGCGGGGTGTGCCGGAAAGTGCTGCGCTTTTTCGGTGCGCGGGAATTTTGCGGGAGGGTGCGTGGCGAAGTGAGTGGTCCTGGCGCGGCGGTGTGACCGGCGTCGACGACACGCAGCGCGCACGGGTGTGGCCACAGGTACCACACACGAGTGTGGCCACAGGTACCACAGGCAAGAAGCGAGACCGGCGCGCGACAGCGGCGGCGCGTTCGCGGCGCGCACTGGTCTGGCCACGCGCCTCGGCGGACTCCGTGCCCAGCACCCGCAACAGTTCCTCGACGCCAACCACTCCCACGTACCGCGATCCGCCAGCGTTCCACGCTCGCGCGGATGGCGCACGCCGACGGACAGGACGCTCCCGCCAAGGCCGACATGCGAGCCGCCACCGTGGCCAGACCAGTGCGCGACCCACAAAAACCGCGCGTTCGGCCAACGCTTGGGCGCACTGGTGTGGCCACGGTCTAGAGGCGCGCACGGGTGTGGCCACGTCGCGCCGAGCCCTATCGCCCCATCGCCACGTCGCACCCGTCCGCATCACCCCATCGCCCACACCCTACGGACCGCAACGAGGAGTTTGTCGATCGCGTCACGCGAGAGACCCCGGCGCTCCATCACCGCTCGGGCCAGCGCGAGCCCCGCCTCACCTTCCTCGAAGACAGTCGTCGTTGCACCCGCTTCCTCCAGCGCCTTGCGTTCATCCAGATAGCGTGCTCTCACGGAGATCTCGACGTTCGGATTCAGCTCGCGGGCAAGCGTGACGAGCGCCGTTCTGTCCGTCGAGTGCGGCAGGGCCACAACAAGCTGCTCAGCCCGCTCAATGCCGGCATCGCGGAGGATTTCCGGCCGCGTCGCGTCGCCATAGATCGCGAGCCGTCCGCGCTCGGCGAGTCCGCGGACGGTGACAACGTTGAAGTCGATGATCGACGTTTCGAATCCGGTGTCGCGAAGCACCGCGTCGACGAGCCGACCCACTGGCCCGTAGCCGACGATGATCGCGAGCGGTTTCTCTGTCGTGATGGCACGAGCCGCGGCTTCCGCGTTGTCTTCCTTCGCTCGCGCGGCCGCCCGGCCGTCGAAGATGCGGGAAAGACGCGTCGATCCGCTGACGAAGCGCTCGAGCGGGTCAAGCAGGCGAAAGAGAATCGGGTTGATTGCGATCGACACGATCGCGACGGCAACGAGCAGTTGCTTCCCGGATTCCGGCAGAAGCCCTTCCTTCGATGCGACTTGCGCCAGAATGAAGCTGAACTCGCCGATTTGCGCGAGACCGATGGCAACGGTGAGTGCGGTGCGGGCGGGGTAGCCGAGGATCGCGACGATCGCGAGGGCGGCAAGCGGCTTCGCTACGAGCACGATTCCGAGCCCGACGGCGAGGAGGAGCGGTTCTTCCTTGACGAACGCGGGCTGGAAGAGCATGCCCACCGACACGAAGAAGATGACCGCAAACGCGTCGCGCATGGGGAGCGCGTCCGACGCTGCCTGGTGACTCACCGGCGACTGGCCGACAACCATGCCGGCGAGGAACGCGCCAAGCGCGACCGACGCGCCAAACACAACCGAGGACACGACGGCCACGGTGATTGAGAGAACGAGCACGGTGAGCGTGAAGAGCTCGCGCGAGCGGAGCTTCGCGACCCGCACCAGCACCCAGGGGACGACGCGCGAGCCGGCCAGGTAGACGATCGCCACGAGCGCCACGAGTTTGACGAGCGCCCATCCGAGTGCGGCGATGCCCGAGCCCTGCCCCGCCTGCCCCGGACCAAAGAGCGGCAGGAGCACCAGCAGCAAGACCGTGAATACGTCTTCGACGATGAGCCATCCGACCGCCGCGTGACCGTCGGGAGAATCGAGGAGACCGCGATCAATGAGGGCTCGGAGGAGGACCACTGTGCTCGCGACCGCCATCGCCATGCCGACCACGGCGCCGGCCGACCACGACCAACCGAGCAGCGGAAACACGAGCGTCGCAATCGCCGTGGCCGCGACACTCTGCACGATCGCGCCGGGAATGGCGATGCCCTTCACCGCCACCAGGTCCTTCAGGTGAAAGTGAAGTCCGACCCCGAACATCAGAAGGATGACGCCGAGCTCTGACAGTTCATGCGCCACGTCGGGATCGCCCACGAAGCCGGGCGTGTGCGGACCGATCGCGATGCCCGCGAGGAGATAGCCCACGATTGGCGAGAGCCCGAGGCGCGTGGTGATCAAGCCGAGGACCCACGCCGCGGCAAAGGCGGCGGCGATCGTCTTGAGTAGCGGCAGATCGTGCATGCCGTACCTTCGTCAAGAATCGCGTGCCACGCAAGCCGCTCGTCGTTGCAAGGTGCACGCGTTCGCCTGAATTTCCCCGAGGACGGCGACCTCGCGTCTCAGTGACGTGGTCCAGCGCATCGACGTTTCCGTTGCCGTCGAGGTCCGCGGCACCCGCGGCGCCCCACGCGCCAAGGGATATGTCGAGATTAAGCATGCCCACCGCGCCGTCAGCATCGCCATCGCAGGGCATGGAGGCGTTCTCGTACATCGCCGTTACCGCTCGCCTCGACCGTGCCTTGCGCAGCGGTCTGGCCACGTCGCCTCACGCGCAGTGGTCTGGCCACGTTGTGGCGTCGCGTCGGACCACGCTGTGGCGTCCGGGAGCCGCGCAGTGGTCTGGCCAGGTCACGGCATTCGTCGCCTCACGCGCAGTGGTCTGGCCACGTTCTGGCGTCCGGGAGCCGCGCAGTGGTCTGGCCACGTTGCCTCGCGTCCGTCGCGCAGTGGTCTGGCCACATCGCCGGACGCGCGCAGTCGTCTGGCCACGTCGCCGGGCGCCTCATGAGCCTCGCGCAGTGGTCTGGCCACGTCGCCTGACGCGAAAGAAACCCGCCCCCGCGCCCCCCCGCCCTACGCCCCCTCACGTCGCCTGGAACGGCGGACGGCTTCCGAACCGCGGACCGCTCCCGCCTTCACCCGTCACCGCGCCTCGCGCCGTCACCGGCCTTCGCGAGGACGCGCGAAGTCGAAACGTCGCGGCGTACCACCCTTCATGAAGCCCGTCGTGGCGCGCAGGCTGCCGTCCGCCGCGAGTTCGTACACGATGCGCTTCGGATAGTCGTGGCGCGGATTGTCGAAGACAGCCCGCGTCGCGCTCACCTCCGTACAGACAAACTCGGTGGGCTTTCCGCCGCCCGGCTGCGCGATGTACACGAGCCCGCCATCGCGCTCGACGATGCGCAGATACTCGAATGCGACCATCTTGCCGCTCGTATTGATCGTGCGCGAGACGGCCAGCATGGCGCCGCCGCCCGGCGGGCTCCAACGCTCCTCGATCGACGACCCCGAGCTTCGCGTGCCGACCCAGGGGCCCGCGAGCCATCCGGCGTCGCCGATCACGGCCTTCGCCGGCGTCGGCATCGGGATGTCCTCGGCGTGACGGTAGAGGGCGACCGACTCCGATCCCGTCGGCGGATCGACGGCGACCGTCACGAGGAGTCCATCCTCGGTCACACGGAACGATCGCCGAATGAGTCCGATGCCTGCCGGCTGGTCGCCGGTCGCGCGCTCGAACGAAACCTCGTACGCGAACGTGTCGTTCTTCCATCCGCCGCGATAGCGCGCGATCGACGTTGCTTCCTTCACCTCGGTCACGGAGCCGTCGAGCGCGACGCGGACGTCGCGATGCCCGGAGCCGTGGCCGTTCAAGACGACCGCGCCGCCGTCGACCTGCAACGAGAACTTCGAGGCCATCGGTGGCCCCAGCTGATCGAGCTCGCGTCCTTCGGTGCGATCCTCGACGTACACCCACTCGCCGTCGATCCCACGCACATCAAGGGCGACAGGAGCCGCGGGCGGAGGCGCGGTCTCGCTCTGCGCGGTCGTCGCCTCGCGACCGAGTGACGTCGAAACGGCGCCGAGGATTCCAGATCCTCCGAGAAGCGCGGTCGCGATGGCAAGCCAAGGATGGGTTCGCATGGAGAATCCTCACGAAAGGTGCACGTGCCGCGCACGATGACGCTGTCGCTCGCACGGTACCGGTCCACGTTGCGACGGCTGCGTCCGAGCGCGATCGGCGGCGAGGAACCTACGGAGGCGCCGACCGGTGACCACGGACACCGCACGCTCGCGGTAGCATCTCTCCACCTCCGGAGCCCACCATGTCCACCCGCGCCTTCGCCGCCCAAAACGCCACCAGCCCGCTCGGCCCCTTCTCGATCACGCGCCGCGACCCGCTTCCGCTCGACGTCGAGATCGAGATCCTCTACTGCGGCGTGTGCCACACCGACATTCACTTCGCGAAGAATGAATGGGGCTTCACGCAGTACCCGGTCGTGCCAGGACACGAGATCCTCGGCCGCGTCACGCGCGTCGGCTCGAACGTGAAGAAGTTCAAGGTCGGCGACACCGCGGCCGTCGGCTGCCTCGTCGACTCCTGCCGGACCTGCGCGCACTGTAAGCAAGGGCTCGAGCAATTCTGCATTCCCGGCTCCACCTTCACGTACAACGGCGTCGACAAGCACTCGGGCGGAATCACCTACGGCGGCTACAGCGAGCGCATCGTGTGCGACGAGGCCTTCGTCCTGAAGGTTCCGGAGAACCTCGACAAGGCTGCCGCGGCGCCTCTCCTCTGCGCCGGCATCACGCTCTACTCCCCGTTGCGGCACTGGGGTGCGGGCCCGGGGAAGAAGGTCGGCATCAACGGCCTCGGCGGTCTCGGCCACATGGGCGTGAAGTTCTCGCACGCACTCGGCGCCCACACGGTCCTCTTCACGACCAGCCCGTCCAAGGTCGCCGACGGCAAGCGCCTCGGCGCCGACGAGGTCGTCATCTCGAAGGACGCCGACGCGATGGCGAAGCACGCGGGCTCCTTCGACCTGATCGTCGACACCGTCTCGGCCGACCACGACGTCAACGCGCTCCTCGGGCTCCTGAAGCTCGACGCCACGCTCGCGATGGTCGGCGTGCCGCCGACGCCGGTCGCGGTCAGCGCCTTCAGCGTGATCATGCCGCGGCGCCACCTCGCCGGCTCCCTGATCGGCGGCATCCCCGAGACGCAAGAGATGCTCGACTTCTGCGGAAAGAAGAACATCGTCTGCGACATCGAGATGATCGCGATCCAAGACATCAACAAGGCGTACGAGCGCATGCTGAAGAGTGACGTGCGGTACCGCTTCGTGATCGATATGGCGTCGATCAGGAAGTAGAGAATGGAGAAATGAGAATGGAGAGGGCGGCAGACGCACGCGCGGGTATGGCTCGAGCGATCGGCCTCGCGCTTCTCCTCGTTGCAGCCGCAGGTCTTCGAGCGGCGGCCGATCCGCCGGCGTTTCCCAAGGCGGCGGCGGCGGACGCACCGCGCGAGTCCGTGTTCAACACGCGGCTTCTGCGCGGGAGGCTCGTCGGGACCTCGGTCGAGCCGGTCGACGAAAGCTCCGATCCCGACGCCCCCGCCCGGCTCGTTTTCGCTCTCCTCGTCATCGAGGACTACACCGGCTTCGTCGGCGGCTCGATCGTTCCCGTCGCGCGCGTGCAGCACGACGCCCCCGTCGACGTCGCTTCACTCGACACCGCGTCGTACACCCGAAACGTCGCGGCGCGGCTCCCGCCCGACGTACAACTGGGCGACGAAGTGCTGGTCGTCGCCGAGACGCTTCGCACGACGACTCGCCAGCGTCAGCGTCTCCGCCTCGTGTCCGCCCAGCGTGCCGACACCGACGCCAACGCGACGCGTGCATTTCTCGCCGCGAACGCCAAGGTCCTCGTCGATCTCGCCGAAGACGAGGCGAGGCGGCCGCCATACAGCCCGCAATACGCGATTGAACTCGCTGCACGATTGCGCGCCGAAGCCGACACCGACGCGAAGACCGCAGTCGAGAATCCGAAGCGAGCGTGGCAAACGCTGATGAGCGCACGCGATCAAGCCGAATACCACGAGCGCTTCGTGTCGAGCGTTTCCTCGAAGCTCGCCGTACTCGAGGCAATTGCGGCGCCGGCAACCGAGGAGGCCGCGGCGCTTCGTGCCGTGTTGAGCGACCTCCAACGTCGACTCAACGAGCGGCGGGCCGCGAACGCCGCATTGGTGAAGCAACTGAACGATCTCGCCGGACCTGACCCGCGGCCACAACCGCCGGAGCAGAAACCCTGGAATCCCTTTGGAAGCACGGACGCCGTCACCGGTTCAAAGGCCGCACCACCTTTGCTTGTCCGTGCGAAACTCGTGGGCGTTCGCTTCGTCGACAACTACCGTCTCGGTCCCGATCCTTTACCGGATCTCTCGCTCGAGTTCGTCCTACGCGAGGAGTTCAATGGGCCGCTCGGATCGCTCGCGACCGCGCGAAACGCATTCATATCGCTGGGCTGGCGCGGCGACGTGGAGCTCGATTCGATCGATCGCGAGACCTACCACACGACGATGGCGGCTCTTCTCCCTGCAAATGTCCGTCTCGGCGACGACTGCCTCCTTTCCTACACGTCGGCATCCACGACGCAGCGCGTCGCCGAGATCGAACCATGGACGCCTGACGCGACCGACGCTTTCCTCGCGCGGCACGCCGCGCTCGTGGTGCCGCCGCTTGCGATCTCGATCGAAAAGGCGTTCGATTCAACGTTCAAGGTGATTCCATCGACGATTCGTGAGACGGCATACACCCGACGGCAGGCGCCCAGCGGACGGTCACTCGCCGGAAGGCTTGTCGAGAGCAAGCGTCTCACGACCTCGCTGCAATACGGCCGCCGCAAGCTCAACTCCGCACGAACATACGTCGAACGGACTGCGGCGCAATTGACGCGCATCCGCGACGTGGCGGCCCCTGACGTCCAGGCGCTCGCAGACCAAACGCTCGTCATGGTTCCGTCGATGGAAGCGAAGGCGAAGGCGCTCGACGCCCAACTCGTCGTTGCAGCCAGGCTCGACCCGTACCTTGGCCCCTTCATCCTCGAGCTCGCGGCTGAGGAGTAAGAGCAGAACGCGACCGGTCGCGGCGGCCTCGCCGGAATGAAGAGGAGCCCCCACCACCATCGCTTTGCGATGGTCCCCCTCCCCCGAATCGGAGATTCGGGGGAGGATCTCGAGCGCGCTCCGCGTTGCAGCAGACTCGCTCCTCCCCCAAACGCGGAGCGTTCGGGGGAGGTGGCATCGCGCCAGCGATGACGGAGGGGGCCGCGTGCGCGAGGAGCCCCCACCACCATCGCTACGCGATGGTCCCCCTCCCCCAAATCTTCGATTCGGGGGAGGATGTCGAGCGCGCTCCGCGTTGCAGCCGACTCGCTCCTCCCCCAAACGCGGAGCGTTTGGGGGAGGTGGCATCGCGCCCGCGATGACGGAGGGGGTCGCGTGCGCGACGAGCCCCCACCACCATCGCTACGCGATGGTCCCCCTCCCCCGAATCGGAGATTCGGGGGAGGATCTCGAGCGCGCTCGGCGTTGCAGCAGACTCGCTCCTCCCCCAAACGCGGAGCGTTTGGGGGAGGTGGCATCGCGCCAGCGATGACGGAGGGGGACGCGCTCGCGAGGAGCCCCCACCACCATCGCTTCGCGATGGTCCCCCTCCCCCGAATCGTCGATTCGGGGGAGGATATCGAGCGCGCTCGGCGTTGCAGCAGACTCGCTCCTCCCCCAAACGCGGAGCGTTTGGGGGAGGTGGCAACGCGCTAGCGATGACGGAGGGGGCGCGTGCGCGAGGAGCCCCCACCACCATCGCTACGCGATGGTCCCCCTCCCCCGAATCTTCGTGTTCGGACCGGACACATCCTTGGCAGGTGTGCGGAGACATCCTTGGCGGTGATCTCGATCATCGCATATCGCCGTCCGGTGCGGCGCGCAGGTCGATCCGGC
>JAEUIT010000075.1 GCA_016795035.1 Phycisphaerae bacterium
ACCGCTTTCTCTTTCTCGTCTCGGACTCGGCCTTCTGGTCTCTCGCCACGTCTGCGGGACGAGAGGAGACCCGTCAACGCAGACAAGACGAGAGCAGAGACAGATGGAAGCCCCCTCCGCCGGCTGCGCCGGCACCTCCCCCACGCGAGCGTGGGGGAGGATGCAGAGCGGCTCGGCGCGCACAGAGTCCTCCCCCCAACTCGTCGAGTTGGGGGGAGGTGTCATCGCGCAGCGATGACGGAGGGGGGTCCCCTCTCGCCTGCAACGCGGAGCGAGTCCGCGCACGTCTGTCTCCGTCTCCGTCTCGGCTTCCTTCTGGTCACCGCTTTCTCGTCTCGTCTCAGACTCGGCTTTCTGGTCTCTCGCCACGTCGGCAGGACGAGACGAGACCCGTCAACGCAGACAAGAAGAGAGCCGAGACAGTGGGTCGAAACAGATGGCCGCCCCCTCCGCCGGCTGCGCCGGCACCTCCCCCACGCGAGCGTGGGGGAGGATGCGAGGAGTCTCGGCGCGCACTCGCCCCCCGTCTCGCGATTGCTCGTAGGCTCTCGATTCCCGCCTTGCCGCGCTCGCGTCGTCGGTCACCCGTCGTCCGCGGCTCGTCGTACACTCGCGGCCCGCATGCGAACGGACGTCGCCGCCCTCCTTCTCCTCGCCGCTTCGGCTGCTGCCGGCTGCGACACCATGTCGTCCGACTTCCAGGCGTTCACCGAAACGTTCAATCCGCCCACGCCGCTTGAGGCTGCAACGTGGGCCGTCGACACGAACGACGCGGAGAATCAACGACGCGGCATCGCGCTCCTCGCGAGCGCGCCGTGGGGCGGCGCGGAGCCCTACAAGAAGCTCTACCGGATGTATCTCGAGGAGAATGCCGATCCCCTCGTGAAAGCATTCGCGATCCGTGCCCTCGGGCGCCACGGCGACGCCGACGATGCCAAGCTTGTCGCGAAGCAACTCGACTCGACCTACCGCATCGTGCGTCTCGAGGCGGCGATGGCGCTTCAGCGGCTGCACGATCCGACAGTGGCCGACGCGATCTGGAAGCGGATGGTCCTTGAGTCGGAAGACGGCGACATCCGCACCGAGCTCGCGATCGCGTGCGGGCAGTATCCGAGCGACGCCGTGTTCCAAGCGCTCGTGAGCGCGCTCGATCAGCGCGAACTCGCGGTGAACTGGGCCGCACTCGACTCGCTGCAGTCGCTTACGGGCCAGGACCAAGGGCTCGATTCCGCCGCGTGGCTCACGTGGCGCGCGAGCACCAACGCTCCCTTCCGCCAGGAAGAGGCATTCCTCTACCCGACCTTCCGACGCAACCGCGACTGGCTCGACTACGTCCTCTTCTGGGTGCCGCTCACCTTCGAGGATCCAAGCCTCCCGCAGGGCGTCACGCTCACCGGCACGCGTCGCACCTACCAAGGCGAAGAGCCGCCGCCCGAGTTCCAGCTTCCGACGATCGAGAAGCCGACGCCCTCTCCCGCGTCGACGCCGCCTGCAACGCCGAGTTCGCCGGCGCCGCCGCCCAAGACCCCGGCGCCGACCGCTCCCGCGGGCTCGAGCACCCCACCGACGCCGGCGCCCACGCCGAAGCCTCCGGCTGCAACGGGGAGTGGCACGCCGCCGCTCGGAAGGCCGGGCGGATGAAAGCGGTCGTGGTCGGGGCGACGGGCCCTGCTGTGACGAGCGTGCCGGATCCGGCCGTCGCGCTCTCGAGCGATGTCGGCGCATGCGTCATTCGCATGACCCGGGCCATGCTTGGCGACGAGGATCGGCGCTCCGCGTTGCCGCGACAGGCGCCCGTCACGCTCGGCCGCGCCTTCGTCGGCGTCATCGACGCGATCGCCCCCGACGCCACGGAGCGGGCACGCGACCTTCGCCTCGCGCCGGGCCGGCGCGTCGCCGTCCATCCGATCATCCGATGCGGCACGTGCGACCGTTGCACGAGCGGCCTCGGCGCCCACTGCGCGAACCGTCGGACGCTCGGCATCGATCGCGACGGCTGCTTCGCCGAGCGCGTCGCTGTTCCGCTCTCCGTTCTGAGTGCGATTCCCGATTCGCTTGACGACGACCGCGCGGTGTTCGCCGTCGCCGTCAGCGAAGCGCTCGAGTGCACGCGCCACGTGCGCGTCGAAGGCAAGGCCTACGTCACGATCGTCGGCGACGGACTCTCGGCGCTTCTCTCGGCGATGGTCCTCGGTCGGCTGAATGCCGCCGTGCGCATCGTCTCGACGGACGGCGCGATCGCCAACAGCACCGAGAAGCTCGGCATTCGTCACCGCCTCGCGAGCGAGGTCGGTCGACGCGGAGACCAGCACGTCGTCGTCGACTGTCACGGCACCGCGGCAAGCCTCGCGCTCGCGTGCGATCTCGTGCGGCCTCGCGGCACGATTCTCCTTCGCGAGAGTCGCGAACCCGCCTCGCTCGGCGCGATCGTCGGCCGCGAGCTTCGCGTGCAGGGCGTCGCGCTCGGCTCCTTGGTCGAGGCCCTCGACCTCCTGAGCCGCCGGCAGATCGAAGTCGCGCCGCTCATCGAGCGGCGCATCGGGCTCGCGGACGTCCCGGCCGCGCTCGCCGCACCGGGCCACCTCGCCACGCTCGTCCGCGGCGACTGAGCGATCTCGTCGTTGCAGCCTCGCGTCGCCTGCGGCGCACGAGACGACCGAGCGGCCGGGAGCCCTCCGCGGCCGCTCGGAAGCGAGTCGTCTCGACGTCGCCGCGCGGGGCGGCGTGCGGGCGCTAGCGGTTCACGGGCATGGGGTGCCCATGCATCGCCGGCGCGCGACCGGTGCCGCGCAGGCTCGGGAAGTGCTCGCCCTTCCAGCTCTCGGGATAGTGCGGGTCGTCGAGCTCGATGGCCGCGCGCGTCGGCAGAAGCGGCCGGAACGTGTCGCACATGACGGCGAGCTCGTCCGTGAACTTCTTGTCGAGCGACTGCTCGATCGTGCCCGGATGCGGGCCGTGCGGGATGCCGAGCGGATGCAGCGAGATCGAGCCGACGCCGATTCCCTTGCGCGCCTTGTAGTCGCCGGCGACGTAGTACATGACCTCGTCGGAGTCGATGTTCGAGTGGTTGTACGGAATCGGGATCGCCTTCGGATGGAAGTCGAGCGGGCGCGGGCAGAAGGCGCAGATGACGAAGTTGTGCGCTTCGAACACCTGATGGATCGGCGGCGGGAGGTGCACCATGCCGACGATCGGGCTGAAGTCGTCGGCGTTGAAGCAGTACGGGTAGTAGCAGCCGTCCCATCCGACGACATCGAGCGGGTGATAGTCAAAGTGATACGAGTGGACGCGGTTGAGCGCCTTGATGCGCACCTCGAACGACCCCTGCTCGTCCCACGTGAGCGGGAGCTTCGGGACGCGGAGATCGCGCTCGCAGTACGGCGCGTCCTCGAGGAATTGCGCTGTCTTCTTCGCGATGTAGCGAGGGGGCGGCGCCACGTGCGAGCCGTTCACCGCTTCAAAGCAAATGAACTTGCCGTACGGCATCTCCTGACGGGTCACGCCCGCGGGGCGATCGTCGTCAGGGAGTTCGTCCATCACCATGCGATAGATCGTGCCGCGCGGAATCACGATGAAGTCGCGGGCATGGAACTTCAGCGTGCCGAACATCGTGTGGAGCGTGCCTGATCCAAAGTGAATGAAGAGGCACTCGTCGCCATGGGCATTCTTGAAGTGATAGTCCATCCCCTTCGCGGGCTGGCACAGCGACATCTCGACGTCGGAGTTGCCGAGGATGACGCGACGACCTTCGACCGGATCGCCGTGCGCGGTCAGCCGCGACGACACCAAGTGCCGCATGCGCAGGATGTCGGTCTCGACGTACTCGACGTTCGTCGAATACATCGGCTTCCAACCGCTCACCTGCGTGGGGGGATAGATGTGATAGAGCGTCGAGGTCGGGCCGGAGAATCCTTCGGTGCCGAAGACTTCTTCGGAGTACAGGCCGCCGTCCGGACGTCGGAATTGAATATGTCGTTTGGCGGGAATGTCACCGAGTTGGGTGTAGTAGGGCATGGGAGAATGGATGGAGGATGAATGATGAGGGATGACGAAGACACGCAGGGAGTCAGGAGCCAGGATTCAGGAGCCAGTGATGCGACGCATCGGCGCGAGCCCTGACTCCTGACTCCTCAATCCTGAATCCTCCGTCTACAGATTCCCCCGCCGCTCCTGCTCGAGCTCGAGGCTCTCGAAGAGCGCACGGAAGTTGCCCTTGCCGAAACTCTGCGAGCCTCGGCGGCAGATGATCTCGATGAAGAGCGTCGGCCGATCCTGGAGCGGCATCGTGAAGAGTTGCAGCAGATAGCCCTCGTCGTCGGCGTCGACGAGGAGGCCGAGTTCCTTGATGCGGTCGTGATCTTCGGCGACGTGCGCGTGCATCTCGCCCTCGACGCGATCCCACACCTTCTCGTAATAGGTGTCGGGAAGGCGAAGGAAGTCGACGCCGCGGGCGCGGAGTTCGGCGACCGTCTCGAGCGCGTCGTTGCAGCGGAAGGCGAGATGCTGCACGCCGGGCGTCTGGTCGTGGAAGTCGAGGTATTCCTGCACCTGGCTCTTGCGCTTGCCGGTCGCAGGCTCGTTGATCGGAATCTTGATGAGGCCGGCGCCCGAGTCCATCACCTTCGACATGAGGGCCGAGTACTCGGTCGAGATGTCCTTGTCGTCGAAGTGCTTGAATAGCTTGAAGCCGAGGACGTCGGAGTACCACTGCACCCAGTGGTTCATCTTCCCCAACTCCACGTTGCCGACGCAGTGGTCGACGCACTCGAGCCCGCACGGATGCGCGCGGTTGTAGGCGTTCGGCGCGAAGTTCCTCACCGGCGCGAACTGCGGCATGAAGGCGCCGCCCTGCTTCACGTTCGGCAGCGCGTAGTTGCCGCGCCGGCTCACGAACGTATGCACGCATCGGCCGAACGTGCGGATCGCGGCCGTCGTCACGACGCCGTTGGCATCTGCGCGCTCGATCGGCGCATGCGCCGACTGCGCGCCATTCCTGATCGCGGCCTCCCACGTCGCCGTCGCGTCCTGCACCGCGAACGCGATGTCCTTCACGCCGTCGCCGTAGAGCGCGACGTCCTTGCACGCCGGATGGTCCTTCGTCAGGCCCGTCGTGAGGACGAGGCGAATGTTGCCTTGGCGCAGGAGATACGACGCCTCGTCGCGCGACCCGGTCGTGAGATCGGAGTACTGCTCGACGGAGAAGCCGAACGCATGCGCCCAGAAGAAGGCGGACTGCTTTGCGTTTCCCACATAGAGACGGACGTGATCGACGTCGATGAGCGCGAGCGGATCGGCGGACTTCGGCGTCGACGAGGCGAGCGGCAACACGGTTCTTGACATGACGAAGACCCTTGAAGACGAAGCGGTACGTGCAGACTCAGTGCGCGATGACGAACGGACGAGGACGCGCGGCGGCGATCACGCGCCGCGCATACGACCGCATCGCGTCGCGCAACTCCTCGAAGGACTCGAGGACGAAGAGGACGGGCTGGTAGTGATCGATCTCGAACGACGTCTCGCAGACCTCGTCGAGATCGAACGGCCGCCGCTCGACGTCGGGCGACGTGAGACAGTGGCGCGATTCGCCGGGCGACGACACGAGGCCGGCGCCGTAGACCTTGGTGCGGCCGTCCTCGCGGATCAGGCCGAACTCGACGGTGAACCAGAAGAGGCGCGCGAGGCGCTCGGTGTGCTCGTCGTCGGCGACGAGCGCCGCGCGGCCATACTCCTGGAGGAAGTCGGCGAACGCGGGATCGGCGTGCAGCGGCACATGGCCAAAGACGTCGTGGAAGATGTCGGGCTCGGGGAGATAGTCGATGCGATCGAACGGCCGAATGACGACCGTCGTCGGGAACTCGCGCCGCGAGAGGCACGCGAAGAATGGCCGCGCCGCGACGTAGCCGGGCACCGCACGCGACTGCCAGCCGGTGAGCCGGCGGAGGTTCCCGTTGATCGTCGCGAGTTCCGGAATGCGATCCGGTCCAAGGCCGATCGCCTTCGCGCCCGAAAGCCACACGCGGCTCGCGTTCGCGGCGAGGTGATCGGCTTGCCGACGGTAGAGCTCGCGCCACGTCGCCTGATCGGACGGGGTGTAGCCCTCGTAGCGCTGCTCGATGTAGAGGCGGCTCGGATCGTCGTAGCCGGGCTCGCCGAAGTGCGCGGCGTACGCACTCGCGGCCTTGGCCTCGTCTCCGTCGATCATCGCGTGATTGAGGGAGTAGGCGACGGGCGCGTCCGCGCGTGCGTTCGAGCCGCGGCCACCACAACTGCCCTTGCACGGACACTCCGGATCGCAGCCGTCGGCCTCTGACGGAGCGTGGTCCTGACGAGACTGCGGAAGCCGAGTCCCGCCCGAAGAGTGGCCATGGGAGCTGCCGTGAGGGTCGCGGTGGGAGTTGCACATCGGAGGAGACATGCCCTTTCGGGGTATTGGGTGCGGGGACGCGACCCGTCGCCAGTGATATTCGGAGTAATGTATCGGCAATTCACCAACAGGCAACGGCAATCTCGCGGCAGTTCCGAGAATGTGGCGGGGCCACCCGTCCGTAGGGTGCAACCTGCAAGGTCGAATCGCTACCTTGCTCGCTTGCGCCGCCCCGAGCCCCGCCCCGAGTCCCGCCCCGACGAGCACCTGCCGGGCGATGCACGCGCTTTCGAGCTGCCGGCGTCGGTTGAGTCGGAAGCGCTCAACCCGGATGAACTGGTGGCGGAAACGGCCCCCGCCGTACCGCCCGTCGCCGGCAACGAGGACGTCCTCATCCGCTCCGGCAAACTGGCCGGCAAGTCGATGTGGGCCGCGATCTGGATCGTGGCCCTGCCGGTCCTCCTGCAACAGTTCATGCAGGCGTGCGTCGGGCTCGTCGACAAGCTCATCGCCGGCCACCTGCCGCACGACATCTCGAAGGACGCCCTCGACGGCATCGGCCTCGGCTCCTTCGTCGGCTGGTTCGTCAACATCGCCCTGATGGGCCTCGGCGTCGGCGGCCAGGCGATCATCGCCCGCGCGATGGGCGGCGGCGATCGCGTCGATGGCGCTCGGGCCCTCGGCCAATCGATGACGCTCGCGCTCGTCTGGGGCGCGATCGTCGGAGCCGCGATGTGGTTCATGGCGGCGCCCCTCTCCTGGATCACGAACCTCACGCCCGGCGCGGCGCAGGCGGGCGAGACCTACGTGCGCATCATCGCGCTCGGCATGCCGTTCTGCGGCGTGATGATGGTCGGGACGATGTGCCTCCACGGCGCGGGCGAAGCGACGAAGCCCTTCCACATCGCGGTCGTCGTCAACATCGTCAACACGATCGCGTCGTGGCTCCTCTCCGGCGTCGCGTTCCGCTTCGGCGACACGACCATCGCCGCTCCGCTACCGATCGACCCCACGGAGTACGGCGTGTTCGGCATCGCGGCCGGCACCACGCTCTCGTACCTCGTCGGCGCGATCGCGACGTGGGCGATCCTGATGCGTGGCGTGAAGGACCTGCGCCTCGAGATGCACCGCCTCGCGCTCAAGGCCGACATGGTGTGGCGCGTGCTGCGCGTCGGCATCCCGAGCTTCTTCGAAGGCCTCACGATGTGGGGCGTGCAATTCCTCGTCATGATCTTCATCGGCATGGCGAGCGAGGCGCGCGGCGGCGGCGGCGGCCTCATCGGCGCCCACACGATCACGGTGCAGTGGGAGTCGTTCTCGTTCCTGCCCGGCTTCGCGATGGGCACCGCGGCCGGCGCGGTCGCGGGTCAATTCGTGGGCGCGGGCAACGCGCCCCTTGCGCGCCGCGCGATCTGGGCGTGCACGTTCGTCGGCATGGGGATCATGGGATCGCTCGGCATCCTCTTCATGCTCTTCGGCACCGCGTTCACGCGGCTCATTTCCGACGACCCGATCCACCTTGAGACGGTGCCGAACCTGCTCCTCCTCTGCGGCTCGGTGCAGGTCTTCTTCGCCCTGATCATGGTGATCCGGAACGGCCTGCGCGGCGTCGGCGACACCCGGTGGGTGCTCGGCATCACGTTCGGCAGCTGCTTCCTCATCCGCCTTCCCGCGGCCTACATCCTCGGCGTGATGCTCGACCTCGGGCTCTTCGGGATCTGGATCGCACTCTGCGGCGAGCTCGTCATCCGCGGGCTCCTCTTCCTCGCACGCTTCGTGTGGGGCCGCTGGGACGCGATCAAGGTCTGAGCGACGGCGCCGGACTCGCGGGCACGATCGAGCGCGCCGGCGACACCTCGACGAGCGCCGGCACGTCGCGCGGATGCGGCAACGGAATCAGCTTCCGCTTCGCCCGGGCGTCGTTCAACGTTGCAAGCGCTTTGTCGAACGCGGCCTCGTCGGAGTACGACAGCTCCGTCCACTCGCCTGCAACGCGGTAAACGGGATCGCCCGCGACGGGGCGACGGACCATGAGCCAGTCGTCGATGTCGCCGTCGCTCGCCGGGTAGTAGAAGACGGTCGCGCCCATCGCGAAAGGACTGAGGTGATCCGTGCGCAGCGCCGCGAGCCGCGCGGCCTCGTCGGCGATCGCCTGCGTGTCGCCCGCCAGGATCGACGTGACCGTGAGCGTGCCGATCTTCGCGCCATCGGTGTTCGTGCCGAAGATCGACCACACGAGCGACGAGCCGGTCGCGCCCGTCGCGGCGGTGACATCGAGCGGCGTCACGGGCCACCGTCCCGTGCGCTCGCGCACCGCGGCGATCGACTGCGAGAAGCCCGCCATGCCGATCGTCGTCGCGTTCGACGCCGCCTGCGCGAGAGCCTGCGACTGGATGGCGCGGGCGCGGGCGACGGCGCCCCGCGTCGCCGTCGTCGCCACGACGAACATCGAGATCAGGAGCGCCGCCACGACCAGCATCGGCACGAAGATCGCGCCGAAGGTTCCGGCGAAGGCTCGGCCCGTCGTCGTGCGATGCGATTCGCGGAGCATCATGGTCACGGCGTAGCACTGCCACGCGAGAAGAACCAAGCCGCCGAGCGGGACAATCGCGGCGGGAATCGCGAGCAGGGTGAGGACGGCGGCCGTGTAGTAGAAGGCCTGCGCGGTCGAGCGGAAGCCGCCGGCCCCCGCTCCGAAGATCCGAAGAAAGAGGTGCGCGAGGAGCGAGTGGATGAACGGGACGATGAAGAGCGAGACGCCGAACCCGAGCGCGAACAAGAACGGCAGGCCGACGCCGACCATCACGCTCGCGGTGCGCCCCGCGCCCGCGACACCGAAGAGGAGCGCCGCCACGAGCGAGATCCCGACGGCGACGGCGAGATAGCCGAGCGCGACGATGCCCGCGAACGCGGCCGCGTCGGACAGGGAGCCCGGAGCCGGATTCTGCTCCACGATCGATCGCATGAAACGTCCGGGCTCGATCAGGATCTCGACCGCCGCCTTGAAGAAGGAACGGGTTCGTCCGAGTCGTCGTCGATCGATCCACGGATTCGGAAAGGCGAGCGTGTCGCCTTCGGCAACGCCCGGCGCCGGCGTCGCCACCATCTGGTCCATGGAGATCGACTGCTTGCACGTCGGGCACTCGAACTCCGGCGGCTCGAGATGCCCCGACTCCGACGTGCCCGCGTACGCGGTCTTGCAATGCGGACACGCGAACGACACGGCGCGGACGCGGAAGCGAAAGTCCGACGGCCGAAACGGCGTGTCGCACTCGGGACATCGTCCCGTCGTGATCCCCCACAGCGAGTAGGTGCACTTCGAGCAACGCATGGCGGCGGCTATTTCCCTTCTGTCGCGGGCGGCGCGGGGACTGGCGGTGCAGCCGGAGACTCGCCCTCGGGGGCGCTCGGCGTTGCGGCATCAGACTCTCGAATCGGCTTCGGCACGACGCCGTTGAAGAGGTCGGGGACCTTCGCCGGATCGGGAATCTCCGGCAGCCCGGCGGCGGCGCGACGCGCGTTCTCCGTCGCGAGCGCGGGATAGATCTCGTCGGTCGTGAAGCGCAAGGCGCCGTCGGGCCGCACCACCGTCCACAGCTGGTTGCGCGCCGTGCCGTCGAGGTGGCGCCGCGGCTCGACGATCACGAGCCAGGCGTCCTCGACCGCGGCGTCGCGGCCGCGATAGACGAAGATCGAGCGGCCGAGGCGGAAGACGCCGTTGTCGGCGGGCAAGAGCGCCGCCAACCGGTCGGACTCGGCGCGGACCGCCTCGAAGTCGTCGTCCGCGAGCGCCCGCGGCGCGAGCGACCCGAACGCCACCTCGTCGCCCCCGTCCATCGCGACCATGTTCGCCAAGTGCTCGCCGGAAAGGTGGTCGTGCAGCACGAGATCAAGCGGCGTGCGCGGCCACGCGCCGGTCGCGGCGCGGGCGTCGGTGAAGCCTTCGGCGATGTCGTCACCGGTCACCGCCGACGACGTGCCGGTCGAGAACGAGACCATCCCCTGACTGCCGTAGCCGAGCCCCTGCGGAATCAGCGCGAGCGCGAACGTCGCGGAGAGCGACACCACCAACGCCACGAGCATGGCGATCACGCTCTTCGCCATCGTCGTCGAGTGGGCGACGCGATACATGAGGGCCAGGCACACGCACCACCACGGAATCCCCGCGAGGCTGACGCACGGGCACGGAATGATGTAGAGCGCGTAGGCGGCGCCGGAGCCGTAGAGCGTCGCTTGAAGCGTGCGCGCGAGATCTCCGCGGGCGGCGCGCAGCGCCATCAGCGTGAGGTGCGCGACGAAGCCGCCGAGGAGCGTCGCGATGATCGCGAAGACGATGTTCGACGCGAGGATCGCGATCTGGATCAGCATCAGGCGCAGGATGTTCCCTGCCGTCGCATTCATGAAGATCGCGCCGATGCCGAGACCGCTGAGCGCGAGGACCGCGCCGAACGTCGTCCCGAGGACCGACGTGAGGCCGGCGAAGAGAATCGGGCCCGAGAGCGGCGCCGTCGGCGGGATCGACTCCATCGCCTCGGTCGGCGCCGAGAGCGTGCGGATCACCGTGCGCCACCACGCGCGGACGAGGCCGATGCGGGCGCGATTCTCCCACGCGAGGTCGGGCACGCCGGTCGCGTCCTCGGCCACGCCCGGCGCGGGAACCACGATCGTCTCCGCGAGCGTCACGCCGTTGCCGCACGATGCGCAGTCGAACGAGGAGGGCTCGAGATGCCCGACCGTCGTCGTGCCGTAGTACGCCTGGCTGCAACACGGACACTTGAACTCGACGGCGTTCGGGCGAAACCGATACTTCGACGGGTCAAACGGCGTGCCGCACTCGGGGCATGGCCCCGGCTTCAGGTTCCAAAGCGAGTAGTCACAGGTTCGGCAGCGCATCGCGGAAACGAATCGTTCGTGAGACCTCGGCGACTATTGCACCCCGCGGAGGTCCGGCAGCGTTTGGAGTGACGGAAGCGGCGGCAATCCCGCCGCCGCGCGGAGCGCATTCTGCGCTGCCATGCGCGAATCGAACATCGCCGGATCGATCTCTTCGGTCAAGCCATCCGTGAAGGCCCGAATCGGCTCGGCGGGATCGGCCGGGAACGCCACGATCAGCCAGAGCTGATGCACCTGTCCGGTGTCGAAGGCGGCCTTTGGAATCCCGCGATAGGTGAAGACCGCGTTGCCGATGCGGAAGGGCGCGTCGTTGGGCGGCAGCTTGGCCGCGAGTTCCTTCGCGGCGGCGCGCACGTTCTCGTTGGACGCGCCGAACACGATGTCCGACCGAAGCGCGGACCCGATGCCGAGCGCCGTCCCTTCGGGGGCGACGAGCTCGAGCAGCGCCTCGCCGGATCCGTTGCCGTCGGCGACGCAGTCGAGCGGCGTCGCCGGCCAGACGTAGTCGCTGAGGTCCGCGTCCTGCGCGAGTGAACCGGCGAACGACTCGCCGCTCACCTGAATCGTGCCCACGACCCCGGGTCCGGCGCCTCCTGACATCGCGGTTCCGACACCGAGGATCGGCGTGAGGACGAATGCGAAGAAGACGAGGAGCGGGAGGATGACGGTCGGGACCGCCGCGCAGGCGGCCCGCACGCCGCTCACGCGCTGCATGCTGGTGAGAAGGAGCGCCACCATCACCACCCACCAGATGCGCGAGAGATAGCCGAGGCACGGAATGACGGCAAGGAGCGACGTCGCCCCTTCGGCGTAGAGCATCGCCTGCATCGTGCGGCCGAATCCGTGCTCCGTGCCGCCGCTCACGAGGAGGATCGCGTGGGCGATGCACGCGGCAACCGGCACGAGCACCAGCGTGATGGCGATCGGCTGGGCCACGGAGAGCAGCAACGTAGAGAGGAACGCACCGGCCCCGGGGCCCGCGCCCGCCGTGCCGATCATCAAGGCCAGCAACGGGGAGGCACAGAGGAGGGACACGAACGCGAGGATCGCGACGCCGATCGCGCAGAAGCCGACGGCGTTGCCCATGGGCGTCGATGCCGGCAACGACGAGCCGAAGTCCGTGGGCGTCGAGAGAAGCATGCTCGCGCCGCGAAACCACGCCGACACCACGTTGCGTCCCTCGCGGTCGATCCACGGGTTGCTCTTGCCGTCGCGCATCGCCTGGCTGTCGAGCCCGACGGCGTCGGCAGGCTCAAGCACCATCTCGTCCAGCTCGACGTGCGTGCCGCAGCGCACGCAGTCGAACTCGCGCGGCTCGAGATGGCCAAGCGCCGACGTGCCGTAGTACTCCTGCCGACAGTGCGGGCAGCAGAACTTCACCGCGCCGCGACGGAACTCGAAGTCGGACGGCTTGAAGGGCTCGCCGCACTCCGGACACGCGCGCGCCGCGATCGTCCAAAGCGGGTAGTCGCATTTCTTGCAACGCACGACACCATCATGCCCGAAGCGCCTGCGAAACGCGAGACGCCCGGCGAATCAGTCCTCGGGCGCGTCTTTCGTCACGCGGCGCCGGAACTCGGCCTCGAGCGCCTTTGTCACCGGACCGACGACGCCGCTGCCGATCGTGTGTTCGCCGATCGCGCTCACGCCGATGATCTCGGCGGCGCTGCCGGTGAGGAAGACCTCGTCGGCGGCATAGAGCTCCTCGAGGCGGAAGAGCCGCTGCTCGACCGGATAGCCGAGCGCCGGAGCTAACACTTCGATCACGAATCGGCGCGTGATGCCGTTGAGGAGGCCGGCGCTCGTGGGCGGCGTGAAGATCACGCCGTGTCCGCCCGGTCCCGCCGCGCGGATGCCGAAGATGTTGTCGCCGGTGCACTCCGCGACCCAGCCTTCGGTGTTGAGCATGATCGCTTCGAGCACGTTCGCGTCGATCGCCTCGAGCTTGGCGAGGATGTTGTTCAGGTAGTTGAGGCTCTTGATCGAAGGGTCGAGGCAGGCGACCGGAATGCGCGGCCGATTGGCGACGATGACCTTCATCCCCTTCTGGTAGAGCTCGGCGGGATAGAGCTGGATCGAGTCGGCGATGCAGAAGACGCACGCCCTCGGGCACTTCCGCGGATCGAGACCGAGCGTGCCGGCGCCGCGGGTGACGACGAGTCGGATGTAGGCGTCGGTGAGGCCATTGATCGCGACCGTCTCGCGCATCGCGGTCGCGAGCTCCTCGCGCGAGAACGGGATCGAGAGTCGGATGCGCTCCGCGCTCTGCCAGAGGCGCTCGAGGTGCTGCCCCATCTTGAAGATGCGCCCGCCGTAGACGCGGATGCCCTCGAAGACGCCGTCGCCGTAGAGGAGACCGTGGTCGTACACCGACACGGTGGCTTCCGACTTCGGGACGAGCTTTCCGTCGAGCCAGATCTTGAGGGTCACGCAGCGCTCCAAAGGTGAAAGAACGGGATCGGCGCCGAACCGACTGCCGTCGGCGCCCAGGGCGAAGCGTGCAGATTACTCGGTGATGAAACGGGCGACGGTCTGGGCGAGCGGCTCGACGCCGGGAACCGCCTCGAGCGTCGCCGCGGCCAACCGCCGCACCGCCGGAGGCGCGGCGTCCAGCGCCACGGAAAACCCGCACCAATCGGCCAGTCCGAGGTCGTCGTCCTCGACCACGAGCGCCATCGTCTCCTCGCGCGAGGCGCCGAGCTTGCGCGCGATGCGCTGCGCCGCGACCGCCCGATCGACGAGCGGGGAGGCGATCGTCAGGCGCGTCGCCGACGGGGCGAAGAGCGTGACCTTCCGCTCCCGCCAATGCGGCTCGACGGCGAGGCGCACCGACGCGACCGTCGCAGGCGTCCCGACCGCATGGAGCCGGACCGCAGGCTTCGGCGGCAGCTCGCCGCTCGGCAGCCGAAGGTCGATCTTCGCGAGGTCGGCGCCGAACTCCCCGAGGTCGTCGCGCGATGCCGCGAGCCACTCGTCGCCCTCATAGACAAGTTCCGCGCTCGGCACCGCGCTCCGGATCGCCAGGACCAATCCGGCGAGCGTCGTCGGCTCGAGCCGTTCGGAGAAGACGGAGCGGCCCTCGCGATGGTTCCAGAGCACCGCACCGTTCGCGACGATCGCGATCGGGTAAAGCAGCGGATCGACGAGGAACGGACCGATCGACGGACCGCGGAAGCGCGACGCGACGACGACCGCGCAGCCGCGCCCGCTCGCCGCCCGCACCGACTCTCGCGTGCCGGGGAGCGGCGCCGCTCCGCCTTCGCCCGCGATCGCCGGCTGGCTCACGACGAGAAGCCGCGGCCGCGCCGCAGGATGCGTGCGGCGCGGCAACGCGGAGATGGCCGCGGACTCGGCCCCGCGCGGCGCCCGCGCCGCCGTAGCCGTCGGTGCCGGCGCCTTCGGCTCGTCGTCGTGCGCGAGCGCTTCCATCGCGATGTCGATCGACGGCGCCGCGAACGAGAAGCCGTCCGCCAGAAGCGCCTTCGGCACCGCGCGCTGCGAGCGCATGAGTTCGTCGGCGATGCCGCCGAGCGCGATGCGGAGACCGAGCGCCGGCGCGCGCAGCAACACCGGCCGTCCGACCGTCCGTCCGAGCGCCTTGGCGAACGCCCGCTGCGTGCACGGCTCGGGTGCCGTGAGATTCACCGGTCCGCGCAGCGAGGGACGATCGACACACCGAAGGATCGCGTGGACGGCGTCGCCGTGCCAGATCCACGGCATCCACTGGCGCCCGCTGCCGAACGTCGCACCGAGCGCGGCGCGGAACCACGGCAGCATCCGCTGCAGCGCCGGACCGTCCTCGTCGAGGACGACGCCGAGCCGCGCGAGGACCACGCGCACGCCGAACTCCTCCGCACGCTTCGCCTGCGCTTCCCAGCGCACGCAGAGGTCCGCGAGAAACCCCTTCCCCGCCGGAAACCGCTCGCTAGCCTCCTCGTCGCCGGTGTCGCCGTAGTAGCCGGAGCCCGAAGCTGCAACGAGGACGCTCGGCCGGACTCGCGCGTCCTCGATCGCGTTGACGACCTGATGCGTGCTGTCGATCCGGCTCGACTCGATCGTCTCGCGGCGCGCCCGCGTCCACCGGCCGTCGGCGATGGCCGCCCCCGCGAGATGGACGACCGCATCGGCGCCGTCGACCGCGTGCTGCCACGGTCCGGGGATCGTGGGATCGCCGACGATGATCTCCACGTTGCCGCCGAAGCGCTTCCTCGCCTCACGCGGACGGCGCGTGACCACCGCAACGCGGTCTCCGCGTTTCAGGAGCGCCGGCACCAGCCGCCGGCCGATCGACCCGGTCGCGCCGGTCACGACGATGCGCATGGGGGGAGAGGATCGAGGATCGAGGAGAAAGGATCAAGGGGGATGCGAAGAGGGAGTCAGGAGTCAGGAGCCAGGAGTCAGGAGTCGGTGGAAAGGCACTTTGGCACCGCGCCCAAGGGTGCTTTTCACCCTGACTCCTGAATCCTCAATCCTGAATCCCCGCGGCCGCAGGCCGCGCTCAGTGCTGCTTCCGCTGCCGCGCCGGCGGAATGCCGAGTTGCTCGCGGTACTTGACCACGGTGCGGCGCGCGATGTCGACGCCGCGCTCCTTGAGCTTCGTGGCAATCGTCTGATCGGACATCGGCGTGCGCTTGTCCTCGGCGTCGACGATCTCCTTGAGGATCGCCTTCACGGCCTCCCACGAGCGATCCTCGCCGGAAGCGGTCTCGAGGCCGCCGGAGAAGAACTTGCGCAGTTCCGCGAAGCCGCGCGGCGTCTGGAGCCACTTGCCCGCCACGGCGCGGCTCACCGTGCCGACGTGGATGCCCAACTGCTCCGCGACCTCGACCATCGGCAACGGCTTCAAGAATTGCGGCCCGTAGTCGAAGAACTCGCGCTGTCGCGCGAGCACGACGTTCACGACGCGAAGGAGCGTCTGCTTCCGCTGGTGAATCGCATCGATGAGCCACGAGGCGCTGCGGACGTTCCTACTCACGAACTCGCGCGTCTTGAGGTCGACTGCCTTGTCGCGGGCCATCTTCGCGTATTCGGGTGAAACGCGGAGATCGGGCAGGACGTGGCCCGGCAGGCGCGCGGTGTACTCGTCCTTTTCGGGGTCGTACTCGACGATGACGTCGGGGATGATCGGCCGGACGTCGGGCGGCACGAGGTCGCGCCCGGGCGCGAGCGTCAGCTTTCGAAGAAGCGCCTTCGCACGCTGGATGCGATCGATCGCGAGGTCGGACTTCTCGGCGATCTTCGGCAGGCGATTCTGGACGAGATCGTCGAAGTGGTCGGCGATGAGGCGGCGCGCGTCGTCCCACGCTTCGGCCTTGTCCGGATCGGGCTCCGCCTCGATGAGATCTTCGAGTTGCAGGAGGAGGCACTCGCGCACGTTGCGGGCGGCGAGGCCGCGCGGCTCGAGCGACTGCTGCAACAGGGAGAGCGTGTCCTCGAGCAATTCCTTCGACCACGGCACGCCGGGGAGGTTCTTGCTCTGGTCGAGGATCGTGTCGACGTCGGCGCCGAGGATGCCGTCGTCATTGATGTATTCGATGAGCCGATTGCCGGCCTCGAAGTTCTCCGCGGGCGGCTCCGCGAAACTCCACTGCTGGCGCAACTGGTCGACGAGGCTCGCGCCGCGGTCGGGCGCGTTCGCCATCGCGTCCATCTTCTTGTCGCGCTCGCCGGCGAGACGGCTCGACGGGCGCCCCGTGTCGTTGTCGAAGAAGTCGCCGTACGAACGCTCGAGCTGCCGCAGCCGCTCGAAGGTCTCGGCCGACTCGGTGTCGGCCTTGTCGCGCCGCTCTTCCGGATGCTGCTCGTCGCGCGGCTTCTCGGTCGCGACGTCCATGCCCGGTTCGACTTGCTCCAGCGCGACGTTCGACTCGAGCTCCTGGTCGATCCGCTCCTGGAGCGCCAGCAGCGGAAGCTGCAGGATCTCCATGGATTGGATCATCTTCGGGACCAGCTTCATCTGCTGGCCCATGCGAAGGTGTTGACCGGTCTCGAACCTCATTGCAGGAGATGCTATCGGCATTGCGGCGCGACAACGCATCGCGAACTTGGAACGATTCGCGTTCGGTGAACTTCCTCGTTGTCGCGTACGCCATCACGGCACGAGTTCGTAGCGTGCGACCATGTCGAACTCTCGCTGCGGCACGCGGCGGAAACGCACCGTCGTCTCCGAGCCCCAGAGAATCGTCACGGTGCCGATCTGGTCGAGTTCGATCGGACCCGCATTTCGATCGGGAATGAAGGTCGCGACGATTTCGTCGGGTCGGCCGTCGATCTCTCCCGCCTCCGGGTCGCCCGTCCAATCTGCGACCGACGCGAGAGCGACCCACGGCCCGCGCGGCTGGCGTTCAAGGACGCGCGGCCGAGACTCGCCGTTTCCTTCGCCGAGCCGCCACGATCCTGCCAGCGCGACGCCGACCGCGGCGTCGTCGGCCGTGATCGTGACGAGATCGCGCTCGCCCGTCTCGCGAATCTCGAGCGTGACCGTCGCGCCGCCGTCGAGCGGATTCAACGCGGGATCGGTGACGACGGTGACGGGACCGTCGTTCGCAAGGACACGGACATCGCCGCATATGGTGCCACAGTGCGATGCGAGCGATTCTGGGTCGAGATCGATGCCCTCAAGCGTCCATTCCATGTCGCGATGCGCGACTCCCTCGTCAAGCGCGATCTCATGCGGGAAATAGGAGACCTGTCCGATCCGGGTCCAAAACTGATTGCTGCCCATCCGCCGACGGTCACGTAGCCGAACGCTGCGTTCCCAGACGGCGAATGGAAGCCGCACGCGAGGCAGAATCGGTTCGCCCACGCGCACAGCGCGGGGAAGCGCGACGCCGGGCAGATGCCAGGCATCTCGCATGGATTCAAAGGCCGCGACCAGATCGGCATCCGGGACCCCACCGATGGATGTTGCCTGCGCAGAGATCGAACGGGCGATCGCGAGGGTCCACTCCAAGCGTTCGACGTCAAGCGGTGGCCGGCCGTCGTCAGTTCGCGTCGACTCTGCCTCGCGCCAGCCTTTGGCGATCGCTCTGCCGAACGCGAGGTGGACACTTTGCATGTTTACCCCTGGCGAGTCGAAGAGCATGGAATACTCGAGATCTATGGGCGCGGTGTCGGCCAACACTTGGGTCCCGAACCAACGCGCATCCTTCACGGGGTCCCATGCCCACTCCAGGTGGCGCTCGACCATCGTTGATACGACACGCGGCCCGAAAAGCGTCGCGCCCGTGAGGACGACAATGCCGGCGAGAAGGCCACCAGCGGCGCTGAGAGGCCGATGCACCGATCGTATCGCGTAGCGAACCTCGCTCGCGGTGACCTCCGCGCCGCACTCGGGGCAACGCGCGGGCAGGGTCGTGCCGGCGCCACGAAGGCACGATTGACACCGCGCGCAGGCTGCCACGTCGAGCGCCCATGGCGAAACGGCCAAGAGACGAACCGCGGCGATACCGGCAAGGGCGACAAGGCCGACGATCATGCCAAAGACGGCGCACGCGACCGGCTGCGCCGCCGCGGTCACAGGTCGAGTCGAGGCGCCAGACGCACCGCCGAGGAACGGGACGAGCGACTTCGCAACCGCCGGATTCCATGCCGCGGCCTGCACGCCACCGCGCGCGTTCGAGGTCGGCGTTGCAGCCGTTGAGATTGCGAAACTGCATCGGACAAGATCGAGCCCCCAGCGATCCGGATCGGCTTCACCAGCAAGCTTCGGATCATCGCGCAGCATCTCGAACGTCGCGCCGGCCGGCGCAAACACGAGGTCGCCGTACACGACGATCTCACCCGCAGAGAGACTGGGGACATCATCCTCCAATCGCGCGATCGCGCTTCCGTTCGGACGCAGTCGCCAGGCCCCATCGACGCCTGCAATCGGATCGCCCTCCCGCACAAAGGGGACCGGAACTCCGTCCCGCGTGACGCGTTCGACGCGGACAGCGAGCGATCTGCCATAGACAAGCGCTTCGGAGACGGGCGATTGAATTGAGAGAAGGAGGCCGCGACCATCGACGCGGAGAGTCATTCCCTCGCCGATGAACGCGCCCGTCCGCGCCGCAAGTTCGCCGTCGGGTGCGGCCTTGTCAAGAAGCGACGCAAAGGCACCGTCCGGCTCCCACCCTTGCGGCATCGGCTTCTGGATCACCACGTCGAGCAGTTCGCGCGCCGCCGCTCGCGAGGTGAGATGACGCACCCGCCACGCTAGTAGGAAATAGTCGAACCCCTGGTCGTCGCCATAGGGCCACGCCCACCGGAAGTACCAATCCGGCTGCACCGCGCGCCAGCCGAAGCCGATCGACAGCACGCGCGTCTCGACCGCGCCGAGCCCAAACGCCGCGAGCGCGAACGCGAGACCGACCACCGCCCACCGTCGGCGCACGCGATACGGAAACGTCACGGCGCGCCGCTTCAAGAGTTCCGCGCCGCAGGCGCACGTGAAGGAACCGTCCATCGCCTTCTCGCGCACGTCGGCCTTGCAGCGCCTGCAACGCGGAGATGCGAGGTCGCGCCGGCCGTAGAGCGCGACGCCGAGCGTCACCGTCGCGAGGAGCGACAGGACGGCGATGACGAGTGGCGCGATGTCCGGCATCGGGCGTCAGTATCTCGCCCCGATCTCTCCGTTGCGCGCGCGAAGACGCGAACGTCGCGACGATTCCCTCTACGGCACGAGTTCGTACCGCGTGACGACATCGAGCCCGCGCGGCGGCACGCGGCGGAAACGCACGGTGGTCTCCGCGCCCCAGAGGATGCTGAAGATGCCGCTCGCGTCGAGTTCGATCGGTCCCGCGTTCGGATCGGGAACGAACGTCGCCACGACCTCGTCGGGCCGCCCGTCGAACGCGCCTGCGTTCGCGTCGCCGGTCCACGCGGGGACCGAGACGAGCCCGACCCACGGCCCGCGCGGCACAGGCTCTCCCTCGACAACGCTCAACGCCGTCACCGCGCCTGCGCCCCCGAGCCGCCATGATCCTGCGAGCGCGACGCCGACCGCGGCGTCGTCGGCTGTGATCGTCACGAGATCGCGCTCGCCCGTCTCGCGAATCTCGAGCGTGACCGTCGCGCCGCCGTCGAGCGGATTCAGCGCGGGATCGGTGACGACGGTGACGGATCCGTCGTTGGGGAGGACGCGCACGGAGCCGCGGACGACGCCCCCGATGGCCTGGTCGATCGAGCCCTCGGCGTCGTCCTCGAACGCGAGCCTCCACTCGAGCTCGCACGCGACGCTGCCGACCTCCGTCGCGACGCCGAGCGGCGAGTCGGGAAGTCGCGCCCAGCCGGGAGACGCCCGATCGGGCCGGTACTCGCGCACCTTGAGCGCGCGGAGCGCGCGTTCGTACGGCGGACACAGGCGCGGCACGATCCGCTCGCCGACGCGCACGGCGCGCGGCAGCGTGACGCCGGGGAGTTTCCACGCATCGCGCATCGACTCGCACGCCGCGACGAGGCCGACGTCGTCGTTCGCATTGCGCCGCTGCATCGCGCTGACCGTCTCGTACCACCCGAGTCGCTCGGTCATCGACGGCGGTCGTCCGGCCGCCGCGCGCTCCGCCTCGGCGTCCTGCCATCCACTCGCGATCGTCAAGGCGAACGCGCGCTCGGCCGCCGCGCGAGCCGCCGAGTCAGGGAAGCCGTTCCCAATCGATCGGATCGACGGCCGCAGCGGATCCGCATCGGACTCCGCGAAGATGCCCTGTCCGAGAAGGCTCTGATGCGCGAGCCACGTCGCGATGTAGTTGTCGTCCCAGGCGACGGCGCTGACGGATGCCCGCACGCGCTCGACCGCCGCGCCCGCGACGAACGTCGCGAGCGCCGCCACCGCCAGCCCGACCAGCGCGCCCCCAAGCACTGCGAGGGAACGGACCACCACGCGCAAGCCGTAGCGAACGGTCGCCGGATCGGCCTCGGCGCCGCACTCCGGACAGCGCTCGGGCAATCCGGTGCCAGGGCCGCGCACGCATGATCGGCACCGCGGGCAGGCTGCAACGTTGAGCATCCACGGCGACACGGTCGCGAATCGGACGACGGCGATGCCGAGGAGCGCCGCCAATCCGACCGCGACGCCGACGACGGCGCACGCGATCGGCTGCGAGGCCGCGACGAGCGGAGGGAGCGTGAAACCGTTCTCGCCACCGAGGAACGGAGCGAGTCGATCCGAGACGACCGGAGGCATGCCGGTGAACAGGGGGAACGATCCGTTGAAGTTCACTCGCTCATTGCGACTCCCTCGCGCGACGAACGGCACGCGAACCACATCGAGCCCCCACCGCTCCGGATCGGACTCGGTGGCGAGCGCGGGATCCGTGGTCCACCACTCGTGCGCCGACGTGAACGGGAGGACGACGACCTCGCCGATCGCCTGGAGGTCCGGAACCCGCGGCGAGTCGTCGTCGATCGCACTCTCGGGCAGCTCCGGGATCGACGCCATCGACCGCCCGTGGGACCACCCTCGCCACGCGCCGTCGGCGCCGGCGAAGGCGTCCCCTGTCCGTTCGAACGGCACGTCGACGCCGCCGACGAGCACCTGATCGACGCGGACCGCGATCACGGCCCCCTCGCCGATGCCCGTGACGATGTGGGGGAAGGAGAGCACGATCGAACGGCCGTAGCCGTCGGCCGATGCCCCGACCACGAAGGCCTGTCCGAGCCGCGCGGCGAGATCCCCGCTCGGTGCCGCCATGGCGACCAGTCGCGCGAAGCTCGACTGAGCGTCGCCGCGGAAGGGGGATCGATTCGGATCCGATCGTCCGAGCACCGCGCCGAGGAGCGCCCGCGCCTCCTCGCGCGACTCGAGCGCGTCCATGCGGCGCAAGAGCACTCTTCTGTCATGCGCGGCCGCCTGTCCATATCGCCACGTGAGATTGAAGAGCCAATTCGGATACACCGCGCGCCAGCCGAGGCCGATCGACAGCACGCGCGTCTCGACCACGCCGAGCCCAAACGCCGCGAGCGCGAACGCGAGACCGACCACCGCCCACCGTCGGCGCACGC
>JAEUIT010000086.1 GCA_016795035.1 Phycisphaerae bacterium
CGCGACCTGGAAGGTCAGCGTGGTGTTCGCCGCCATGTCGGGCGCGGTGAAGCTGGGCGTCGCGCCGTTCGCACCGCTCAACGTGACCGCCGGTCCGCTCGTCTGCGTCCACGTGTACGTCAGCCCTTGCCCCTCGGGATCGCTCGCCGTTGCAGCCAAGGACACCGTCGTGCCCTCGTCGACCGACTGGTTGAGGCCCGCGTCGACGCTCGGCGCGTCGTCGTCGGCGTTGACCACGACATTGACGGTGTCGTAGGTCGTGTTGGTGCCGTCCGAAACCGCGACTTGGAAGGTGAGCGTGGTGTTCGCCGCCATGTCGGGCGCGGTGAAGCTCGGCGTGGGGCTGTTCGCAGCGCTCAACGTGACCGCCGGTCCGCTCGTCTGCATCCAGGTGTACGTCAGCCCTTGCCCCTCGGGATCGCTCGCCGTTGCAGCCAAGGACACCGTCGCGCCCTCGTCGACGGACTGGTTCAGACCGGCGTCGACGCTCGGCGCGTCGTCGTCGGCGTTGACCACGACATTGACGGTGTCGTAGGTCGTGTTGGTGCCGTCCGAAACCGCGACTTGGAAGGTGAGCGTGGTGTTCGCCGGAAGGTTCGGCGCCGTGAAGCTCGGCGTGGCACCGCTTGCGCCCGTGAGCGCGACCGCAGGGCCGTTCGTCTGGGTCCACGAGTACGAGAGACCTTGCCCCTCGGGATCGGTCGACGTTGCAGCCAGCGAGACCATGGCGCCTTCCGTGGCGGCCTGATCGCCCCCCGCGTCAACCGAGGGGGCATCGTCGTTCGCGTTGACGACGACATGCACCGTGTCGTACGTCGTCGTCGTGCCGTCCGACACGGCGACCTGGAAGGTCAACGTCGTGTTCACCGCAAGTTCGGGCGCGAGGAAGCTCGGCGTTGCCGATCCGGCATCCGAGAGTGAGACCGCGGGGCCTGCCGTCTGCGTCCACACGTAGGCGAGTCCGCTGCCTTCCGGATCGGTGGCGGTGGCCGCGAGCCCCACGTGTGCCCCCTCGTTCGCCGCGAGATCGGGGCCGGCGTCGACCGCGGGCGCGTCGTCGTCGGCATTGACGACCACGTGGACCGTGTCGAAAGTCGTGCTCGTGCCGTCCGAGACGGCGACCTGGAACGTGAGCGTCGTGTTCGCCGGGAGCTCCGGCGCCGTGAAACTCGGCGTTGCACCGCTCGCGCCGCTCAACGTGACCGCCGGCCCGTTCGTCTGTGTCCATGCGTACGTCAGGCCTTGGCCCTCGGCGTCGCTCGCCGTTGCAGCCAACGTGACCGTCGCGCCTTCGTTCACCGATTGGTCGGGGCCGGCGTCGACGCTGGGCGCGTCGTCGTCGGCGTTCACCACCACGCTCACGGAGTCGTAGACGGTGTGCGTGCCGTCGGACACCGCCACCTGGAAGGTGAGCGTCGTGTTCGCCGTCATGTTCGGCGCGGTGAAACTCGGGGCGGCGCCGCTCGCGTCGGACAGCGCGACGGCGGGCCCGCCCATCTGCGTCCACGTGTACGTGAGGCCCTCGCCTTCGGGATCCGACGCGATCGCGCCGAGCGTCACCACGCTGCCCTCGTCGACCGACTGCGTCGCCCCCGCGTCGACGCTCGGGGCGTCTTCATCGGCATTGACCAACACCGTCACGGTGTCGTACGTGACGTTCGTGCCGTCGGACGCCGCGACTTGGAAGGTGAGCGTCGTGTTCGCGGCGGCGTTCGGAGCCTCGAAACTCGGCGTTGCAGCCGTCGGATCGCTGAGCGCGACCATTGGCCCGCCGATCTGCGTCCAGGTGTAGCTGATCCCCTGTCCCTCGGGATCCGTCGACGTCGCGCCGAGTTGCACGAGATCGCCCTCGTCAACCGTCTGCGACGGACCGGCCTCGACGGTCGGCGCGTCGTCGTCGGCATTCACGACGACATTGACCGTGTCGTAGGTCGTGTTGATCCCGTCGCTCACGGCAACGCGGAACGTGAGCGTCGTGTTCGCCGCAAGATCGGGAGCGCTGAAGCTCGGCGTTGCGGTCGTCGCACCCGACATCGCGACGACAGGTCCGGAGGTCTGCGACCACGTGAACGTCAGCGGCGAGCCCTCGGGATCCTCGCCCGACGCCGACAGCGCGACCACGCCTCCCTCGGGCACGGCTTGATCGGCGCCGGCGTTCGCGCTCGGACCGAAGTCGTACGCCGACATGTCGCAGTCGGCGAAGTGCAACGACGAGACGTTGGTGTAGTTGATGGTCGCCTGACCACCCTCGGGCAGATTGACCACGAGCGTGCCGGCCCCGTGGCTGAAGTCGATCTGGCTGCGCGTGAAGTTCGAGAGATCGATCGTGTTCGAGCCGCCGCCGCCGTCGACGGTGTACGTCGCGCCCGAGGCGGGTTCGCTGAAGGCATACGTGTCGTCGCCGCCGCCGCCAACCACGCTCGTGATTCCGACGATGCTGTCGGAGCCGATGTCCGCTCCCGTCGCCGAGCCGACGGCACCGCTGTAGCCGGGCAACGCGGACGACGCGTCTCCGCCTGCGGTGAGATCGACGGTGATCGACGTCGCGACGTCGCTGTAGTCGAGGACGTCATTGCCGGAGCTCGGCGAGGTCGCGTCGCCGCCGACGAGGATGTCGTCGCCCGCGCCGCCGCGCAGCGTGTCGTCGCCGCCGCCGCCGAAGACGACGTCGTCCCCCGCGCCGCCCGACACCACGTCGTTGCCCGCGCCGCCTTGGATCTCGTCGTTGCCGGTGCCGCCTTCGACGGTGTCGTTCCCCGCGCCGGCAAGGATCTGGTTGTCCGCACCGTCGCCGACCATGGTGTCGCCGTAGGCGGTGCCGACGACGTTCTCGACCTCGGAGAGCGTGTCGTTCCCGGCCGCGCCGGTCACGGCGCCCGTCGTGAGATTGACGTTCACGGCGCCGCCCGCGCTCGAGTAGTCCGCGGTGTCCGCTCCGGCGCCGCCGACGAGCGTGTCGTCGCCGCCCGCACCGACCAGCGTGTCGTTGCCAGCGCCGCCCGTCAGCACGTTGTTGCCGACGTCGCCCGCGAGCGTGTCGTCGCCGGAGCCGCCGGTCGCATTCTCGAATCCATTCAACACGTCGTTGCCGCCGGCGCCCTTCGAGGCGCTTCCCGCGGCGAGATCGACGGTCACGGTGTCGGTGCGCGACGTGTAGTCGATCGTGTCGGTGCCCGCGCCGCCGGTCAGCGTGTCGCTGCCACCGCTTCCGCCGACCACGTCGTTGCCGGCACCCGCGTCGATGCCGTTATTCTCCGCGTTGCCGGCGATGATGTCCGCCGATGCGGTGCCGATGACGTTCTCGACGTCGCCGATCACGTCGTCGCCGGCGCCGCCGCTCGCGGTTCCCGCCGCCAAATCCACGCGCACGCCCGACGCACTCGACGCGTAGGTGATCGTGTCGGTGCCCGCGCCGCCGAGGATGGTGTCGTTCCCGAGCCCGGCATCGATGACGTCGTTGCCGGCGCCGGCGTCGATCAGGTTGTCTCCAGCCGAGCCGGTGATGACGTCGTTGCCGCTGCCGGTCTTTGCGTTCTCAATGCCTGTGAGGCTCTGCGTGTTCGTGCCGTCGGTCATCGCGCCGGTCGTCAGGTTCACGTTCTGGTTCGCGGTCCAGGCCGAGTAGTCGGCGGTGTCGCTGCCGGTGCCGCCGACGAGCGTGTCGTTGCCGGCGCTCCCGACGAACGTGTCGTCGCCAGCGCCGCCGGTCAGCACGTTCACCGCCGCGTTTCCGGCGAGCGTGTCGTCGAACGAGGATCCCGTGGCGTTCTCGAACGCGCTGAGGGTGTCGTCCCCGTCGGCGCCCGACGCGGTGCCCGCAGCCAGGTTGACGTTCACCGCGCCGCTCGCGTTCGTGTAGTCCGCGGTGTCGGTGCCCGCGCCGCCGAGCAGCGTGTCGTCGCCGGCGCCGCCTGCGATCACGTCGTTGCCGCTGCCGCCGTCGATCACGTTGTTGCCGGCGTCGCCCGTCAGCGTGTCGTTGTAGGCGGAGCCGGTGAGATTCTCGAAGCCGCTCAGCGCATCAGTGCCCGCCGAGGTGCTCGACGACGTGCCTGCTCCAAGGTTCGCGACCACCGCGCTCCCCGAACTCGCGAAGGTGACGGTGTCGGTCCCCGCGCCGCCCGAGAGCGTGTCGTTCCCCGCGCCGCCGTCGATCACGTCGTTGCCGGCGCCGCCGTCGATCACGTTCGCCGCGGCGGATCCGTTCACCGTGTCATTGCCGCCGCCCAGCGTCACGTTCTCGACGTTCGCCAGCGAGTCGGAGCCCATCGCACCGGTCACGGCGCCGTTCGTGAGGTTGACGCTGACGGTCCCCGTTGCAGCCGAGTAGTCGACGGTGTCGAAGCCCGCGCCGCCCTGGATCGTGTCGTTCCCGAGGTCGGCGTAGAAGACGTCGTTGCCGGCGCCGCCGTCGAGCGCGTTGTTTCCGCTCGTGCCGCGCAAGGTGTCGTCGAAGCTCGATCCCGTCGCACTCTCGAAGTTCGTGAAGGTGTCGTCGCCCGCGCCACCGGAGGCCGAGCCCGCCGTGAGGTCGATGCTCACCGCACCGGTCGCCGTCGTGTACGCGACGGTGTCGGTGCCGGCCCCGCCGTCCATCACGTCGTTGCCGGCGCCGCCCTCGATCACGTTGTTCCCGGAGTTGCCGGTGATCGTGTCGCCCGACGACGAGCCGGTCACGTTCTCGACGTTCGAGATCGTGTCATTGCCCGCGGCGCCGCTGGCGGTGCCGCTCGTCAGGTTCACCGTGACGGAACCCGACGCGCTCGCGTAGCTCGCGGTGTCGGTGCCGGATCCGCCATCGATGCTGTCGTTGCCGAGACCGCCGTCAAGCGTGTCGTTGCCGCCGTTGCCGGAGAGCGCGTTGTTGTTCGCGTCGCCGGTGAGCGTGTCGTTGTAGCCGGAGCCTGCGGCGTTCTCGAAGTTCGTGAAGGTGTCGTTGCCCGCCGCGCCGCTCGACGTGCCGCTGGCCATGTTCACGTTCACCGCGCCGGTCGCGTTGGCGAACGAGACGGTGTCGGTGCCCGCGCCGCCGTCCAGCACGTCGTTGCCGGCGAGACCTTCAAGCACGTTGTTGCCGGCGTCGCCCGTGAGCGTGTCGTTGAAGTCCGAGCCGGTCAGATTCTCGAACGAGGAGAACGTGTCGCTGCCGCCGCCGCCCGAGGAGCTGCCGGTCACGAGACTCGCGCTCACGCTCCCCGTTGCCGTCGCGAAGGACACGGTGTCGGTGCCGGATCCGCCCGTCAGCGTGTCGTTGCCGACCCCGCCGTCGACGGTGTCGTTGCCGCTGCCCGCATCGATCACGTCGTTGCCCGCCCCGCCGACAAGCACGTTCGCATTGGCGTCGCCCGTGAGCGTGTCGTCGAAGCTCGATCCGGTCGCGTTCTCGAAGCCGCTCAGCGTGTCGGATCCGTCACCGCCGCTTGCGGCGTTCGTCGCGAGGTTGACGCTCACGGACCCGCTCGCGCCCGCATACGACACCGTGTCGGTGCCCGCACCGCCGATCAACGTGTCGTTGCCCGCGCCGCCGAGCACCGTGTCGTTGCCGGTGCCCGCGTCAATCACGTCGTTGCCGGCGCCGCCGGTCAGGACGTTCGCGTTTCCGTCGCCGGTGATCGTGTCATTGAAGTCGGTGCCGACGACGTTCTCGACCTGGCTCACGGTGTCGCTGCCGAGGCCGCCGCTTGCGGTGCCGCTCGTGAGGTTCACCGTGACCGACGATTCCGACGACGCGAACGTGACCGTGTCGGTGCCGGCGCCGCCGACGATGGTGTCGTTCCCGAGGCCGCCGTCGATCGTGTCGTCGCCGCTGCCGCCGTTCAGCACGTTGTTGCCGGCGTCGCCCGCGAGCGTGTCGTTGTAGTTCGAACCGGTGAGATTCTCGAAGCCCGTGAACGTGTCGATGCCGGTCGAGGCGCTCGAGGCGCTCCCCGTTGCAAGGCTCGCGTTCACGCTCGCGCCCGAGGACCCGAAGCTCAGCGTGTCGGTGCCCCCACCGCCGTCCATCACGTCGTTGCCGGCGCCGCCGTCGACCGTATCGTTGCCGCTGCCCGCGTTGATGACGTTCGCCGCCGTCGATCCCGTGATCGAGTCGTTGCCGCCGCCCGTGTTCACGTTCTCGATCGCGTTCAGCGTCTGCGAGTTCGTGCCGTCGGTCATCGTGCCGTTGCCGAGGTGAACCGTCTGGTTCGCCGTCCACGACGAGTAGTCGACCGTGTCGGTCCCGACGCCGCCGTAGATCGCATCGTTGCCGGCCGTGCCCACGACGGTGTCGTTGCCGGTGCCGCCGTCGATGACGTTCGCCCCGCTCGAGCCGGTGATCGTGTCGTCCGACGCCGAGCCCGTCGCGTTCTCGATGCTCGACAGCGTGTCGTTGCCGTCGGCCCCGCTCGCGGTCCCGGCTCCGAGATTGATCGACACGGGTCCGCTCGCGCCGGCGTACGTGACGGTGTCGGTTCCGGATCCGCCGTTCATCGTGTCGTCGCCGAGGCCGCCAGCGAGCGTGTCGGCTCCGGCCCCGCCGTCCAACGTGTTGTTAGCCGCGTCGCCGGTGAGCGAGTCGTTGTAGGCGGAGCCCGTGACGTTCTCGAAACCGCTGAGCGAGTCGGTGCCCGCGCCGCCCGACGCCGCACCGGTCGCGAGGTTCACGGTCACCGCCGCCGACGACGACGCGTATGTCACGGTGTCCGTGCCTGCGCCGCCCGCCAACGTGTCGTTGCCCGCGCCGCCGTCGACGAGGTCGTTTCCGGCGCCCGCGTCGATCGCGTTCGCGCCGGCGTCGCCCGTGATCGTGTCGTTGTGCGACGAGCCGGTGACGTTCTCGACGCCCGAGATCGTGTCACTCCCGTCGGCCCCGGTTGCCGTGCCAGACGTGAGATTGACGTTCACTGCGCCGCTCGCCCCGTCGTAGGCCACCGTGTCGGTCCCGGCGCCGCCGATGATCGAGTCGCTGCCGAGTCCGCCGCGCAGGACGTCGTTGCCGGCGCCGCCGTCGAGGACGTTGCTGCCGGAGTCGCCCGAGATCGTGTCGGCCCACGCGCCGCCCGTGACGTTCTCGATGCTGCTCAGCGCGTCCGCGCCGTCGGCGCCGCTCGCCGCTCCGGCCGCAAGATCGACCGTCACCGATCCGCTCGCGTTCGCATAGCTCGCGGTGTCCGAGCCCGCGCCGCCGAGGAGCGTGTCATTGCCGCCGCCGCCCGAGAGCGTGTCGTTGCCCGATCCGCCGTCCAACGTGTTGTTGGCGGCGTCGCCCGTGAGCGTGTCACCGTACGCCGAGCCGACGACATTCTCGATGCCGCTCAACGCGTCGGTTCCGTCGGCGCCGCTCGACGTGCCGGCCGCAAGGTTCACGGTGACGGCGCCCGTCGCGCCCGCGTAGTCGGCGGTGTCGGTGCCTGCGCCGCCGGTAAGCGTGTCGTTGCCAAGGCCGCCGCGCAACACGTCGTTGCCGCCGCCGCCCGAAAGCGCGTTCGCGCCGGCGTCGCCCGTGAGCGCGTCGTCGAAGGACGAGCCGGTGACGTTCTCGATGCCGGAGAGGACGTCGTTGCCGTCGGCCCCGGATGCCGTGCCCGTCGCGAGATTGACGTTGACGGATCCCGAGGCGCCGCCGTAGTCGGCCGTGTCGGTGCCCGCGCCGCCCGAGAGCGTGTCATTCCCCGCACCGCCGGCGAGCGTGTCGTTGCCGGCGCCGCCCGACAGCACGTTCGCGTTCGCGTCGCCCGTGAGCGCGTCGTCGAACGACGAGCCCGTCACGTTCTCGATGCCGCTCAGCGTGTCGTTGCCGTCGCCCGTGGCGCTTCCGAGCGCGAGGTTCACGTTCACGCCCGACGTCGCCGAAGCGTACGTCGCCGTATCGCGACCCGCGCCGCCCGTGAGGGAGTCGTTGCCCGACCCGCCGGCGAGCGAGTCGTCGCCGTCGCCGCCGTCGAGGACGTCGTTGCCGGAGCCGCCCGTCAGTGCGTCGTTGCCCGCGCCGCCCGACAGCGAGTCGTTGTCGGCGCCTCCGCTCAACGTGTCATTGCCGACCCCGCCGAAGAGCGAGTCGTCGCCCGCGCTTCCTGAAAGGATGTCGTTGCCGATGCCGCCGTCAATCACGTCGTTGCCGGCGAGCCCGTCGATGTTGTCGTTGCCGCCGGTGCCGGCGATAGTGTCGTCGCCCGCGGTGCCGGACATGAGGATGCGAGGCTCGAGCGTCTCTTTCGAGAATCTCGGCGTTGCAGGCGCGTCGGAAGAACTCGTCGTTGCATCCGTCGCGCTACCCAGAATTCGAGCCAAGAGCCGTCGAAGTCCGCGCATATCCCCTCCCCCAGTGGCGCAAGGCGGGAAACACGCCCGGCGCAAGTCGAACTCTCTCGATCACGGCCGCGATCGGTTCGGAGGGGAGAAGATGTCTGCCATGCTTTCGATGCGGCGTTCGAGGAACGCCGGTCGTTCGCTCTGCGCGGGATGTGCCGCATGTGCGGCCCCGATAAGTCCGGGATGCGTCGAGCGTCGGCGCGTCGCCCGCGCCGGACCGGTGCGGCCGGCGAGCGCTCCACGTTGCAGCTGCGATCGCGCGCGTCGTCGCGCTCAGCCAAATAGGCGAATCGAGAGCGGATAGCGCCACGCCACGCCGCTCGAAGCCTTCACCGCCCCGATGATCGGAAACGCGATCGCGAGGACGCCGAGCACGATCAGAAGCGGGATGCCGACGATGACGAAGATGAGCACGCTGAAGACGATCGCGTAGATGAAGGCGCTCACGATCCAATTCATCACGATCCGTCCGTGCTCGTCGAGGGCCGGGAGCTCCGTCTTCTTCACCTGCCAGATGATGAGCGGCGCGAGCAGTCCGGCGAAGGGGAGCAGATAGCCCGCGAACTGCGACAGGTGCAGAATCATCGCCCAGTTGCGGGTTTGCGAGTCTTGCTGCTCGGACGAGGCGTCAGGAAGCATGTTAGTTCTCCGCGCCGCGATCATGGCGACCGGGCGCGACGGAGCATATCGAACGCTCGGGTCGGCGCAGGGCACGTGGCATAGGCAGGCGGCGTGAATCCCGCAAGGCACTTCGCGCATGCTTCGCGCAAAGAACGAGTGGGCGGCTTTGCGTTAGCGTGCGCGGCTCGCGTCGCATCGCTCGAGCAAGCTCATGAACACCCCAGGCGCCCAGTCGCAACCCGCTCCCCGCACGTCGATCCACGACGTGCGCGTGGATGATCACGTCACGCACATTGCCATCGTCGGGGACCTCGGGATCGACGGGTGCCAAGCGATCGAGCTCGCGTTCTCGACGTCAACCGCCGCTCGCCGACGGCCGGTGGTCATCGACGTTCGGGGCGTCACGTTCGTGTCGTCGTACGGGCTCGGCGTCCTCGTTGCGTGCGCGAAAGCGTGCGCCGTCCGTCACGTCGGTTTCGTGCTCGTGGGCACGCCGCCGAAGGTCGCCGAGACGATTCGCCTGTCGCGGCTCGACGGCGTGCTGCCGACCGTCGCGACCGAGGCGGAGGCATACGCGCGCCTCGGCATCGGCTGACCGCCTGCGCCATCGCCTCACGCGTGCGAGCAGAACGGCGAGTCGCAGCAGCGTCGGCGCGCATACGTCGACGTCACGGCGGAGGCGCTTCCGCGCGGGAAGACGGCCTCGAGATCGACGTGCGGATCGCGGGCGGCGATCACGTCGCCGAGGATCCGTCGAAGGTCGGTCGTCACCGGAACGTCGCCCGGTTCCACGAGCGCGTCGGGTGCGAGGGACGTCCACCCGCACTCGAGGCCCGCGCCGCCCGGGGGCCGGTCGTCGATCACGAACGCGACGCTCCCGCTGCCATGGTCCGAGCCCAGCGACGTGTTCTCCGCCACGCGACGGCCGAACTCGGTCATCGCCACGATGGTGACTCGCTTGGCTGCAACGCCGAGATCCGCGCGGAACGCCGCGATGGAGGCGGCGAGATCCCCCATCAGGCCTGGGATCGCCTCGTTCTGCACGAAGTGCGTGTCCCACCCGAACCCGAATCCCACGGCGTCGATTGTCGTGACCGCCAAGCCGGTGTCGGCCCTGATCAGCTGCGCCACCTCCCGAAGTCCGCGGCCAAGCGCGGAGTCGGGATAGCCGGCCGGCAACGCGGAGTCGGCCTGCGCCCGCAGCCTGCGCAGGCGCGCCTCGGCCTCGAGCGCGGCGCGTGCCGCGTCGCCGAGCCCGCCGCGCTCGTCGGCGTAGAGCCGCGAGAGCCCGTCGATCAGGCGCCGGTCGTCGCCCATGAGCCGGAAGTCCCTGATGCGCTGGACGACGACTCCCGAGGGCGCGCCGCGCAGCGACTCCGGCAACGTCGTTCCGATGGCGACCGCGGCGAGCGGCCCGGCGGTCCCGCCCCGGGCTCGCATCCAGCGGGCGATCCATCCGGCGCCAGCGCTGCCGCCGTGCTCGAGATGGTCCTGCGCCTCGAAATGCGAGTGCGACGTGTCGTCAGTTCCGGCGCCGTGCACGATGCGGAGCGCGCCCGCGTCCCACAGCGGCATGAGAGGCTGCAACGCCGAGTTGAGGCTGAACCGGTCGTTGAGCCGAAGGAGGCGCGACGCGGGAACGGCAAGCGTGGGACGCGCGCGGTAGTACCAGTCGTCGGCGTGCGGAGCGACGAGCGTGAGGCCGTCGGCGCCGCCTCGCATGAAGATGACCACAAGCACGCGATCGTCGCTCGGGTCGCGGTCGATGATGTCGGTTCGTGCGATCCGCATGGTCAGAACCTCTGGAACGCAGGAGAGGCGAGCGCGAGCGTGAGGGCGTGCGCGTCGTCCGTGAGCACCGCGGACTCGTTCGATGTCGGTCTTCGGCCGAGGATGTGCGCCGTCAGGTTCGCGGCGCCGCCGAACTGCCGCACGAGGCGCTCGCGATCCACGCTCGTTCCGTCGAGCGAGCCGGCCACGAGATCGGCGGCGAAGTTCCAGCGCCAGAAGAGCGTGCCGAGCCACGGTTCCGGCTCGAGGGGATAGCCGTCGGGCGTCGGGTATTCGCTCGGCGCGTGGCCCATGCGCCGCAGCGCGTCGAGGATCGCGGGGCCGCCGTCGGTGGTCGCACCCGTCGCCCGCAACGCGGAGACGACGTATCGGAAGGGACGCTTGAAGAGGGCGCCGCGCGACGCCTGGAACTCGGGCGTCGCGAGGGCGGCGCGGACGCACGGGGCGATGGCGCCGCCCGACGACGTGAACGCGTCGCGCACCGCCGCAACCGTTTCGGCGCGGGGCTGATCGGCCACGAACGTCCGGCAGATGCGCCGTGCGATGAACCGCGCCGTCGACGGATGCGTGCAGAGGACGTCGAGCAGGCGATCGAGGTCCTCGTCGCCGCCGCCGGCCGGAATGCGCGTGCCAAGCACTTCCTTCGCGCCGGGGTCGTGCCGCGCCGGATCGAACGCGACTTCGGCGATGCGACCGCGCAGGAACCGATGGCCAAACGTCCAGCCCGAGAGGCAACGAGCCGCCTCGAGCACGTCGTGCTGGGTGTATCCGCCGTCCACACCGAGCGTGTGCAGTTCGAGCAGCTCTCGCGCGTAGTTCTCGTTCGGTCGGTCGCCGGCCTGCACGACCTTGTTGTCGTGCCCGTCGAGATAGATGAGCATCGCCGGGCTCACGGCGCTGGCGCGCACGAGATCGCGGAATCGGCCGAGCGCGTTCGGCCGCACCACCTCGCGCTCGTCCGCCACGCGCATCCACTTGCACTCGCCCTTGTGGACCACGATGTTGAAGTGGTCGCACCACATCTCGACGACGACCTCGAAAAGCTGCCTCTTCGAGTGGGTCGCGCGCAGCACTCGCGAGCGGCCCAGCGCGACGAGCAGGAGTTCGGGCGTCACGTCGTAGAGGTCGGCGCGATTTCCGTCGAGCTCCTCGATCGCTGCAACGCGGAGATCAGAGCGAGTGTCGTCGAGCGCGTCGGGTCGCAGCTGCTCGTCGAGCCATGCGTCGAGGCCCATCGCCTCGGCCGCGGCACGATCGCCGGGCCGCGGCCCGAAGCTGCAACGCTGAAGGAGGTGCGCGACGTCATCGATGGCCGCAGAGGTGGGAGCGTGGGCGGCGCCGTCTTCGGCGCCGAACGCGAGATCGGCGATCGATTCCTCGAGGCGCCGACAGCCGACCAGCCCCAGCGCGACAAGCGCGCCGGACGCGGCGCTTCCGAGCACGAACGATCGCCGTGATGCGCGCATGGGTCAGGCCTCACGTGAGAGTCGCGACCGGCGTGGCCGCGCGACGGCCCGCCGCACGCACGGCACAGCCGACGCCGAAGGCAAGAGAGAGCGGCATGGCCACGAACCAGCCGGCGACCGGCAGCATCCAGGTCAGCGTCACGAACGAAGCGCCGCGGGCGACCGTGGTCCATCGGATGTTCCCCGCCTCGCCGCGGGCTCCGACATGCAGGGCGAGCGGCGCGAGGCCGAGCAACGCGGTCGTGAGCCACCCGAGCAACAGAGAGACGCCGACGAGCTTGATCACTCCGTTCGCGGCGGACGAGAGCACCAGCGCCGCGACGACGAGCGGCACGCTCACGAGGAGCCCGATCATCAGCGTACGGATGGGCGAATCGGCGACGCACGCCCGCCCGCGCTCGACCGCTCGGGAGAACATCGCATAGCTGCACGTGGCATAGGCGACGACGACGAGCAGCACTCCGATGTGGGCGTAGAGCCAGGCATTCACGACGGCAGAGTTCAACATGGCGATGATCCTCCAATGGAAGAGTCCATTGTGGTCGAAGGGATCGCGCCCGCAGCGCGGAGTTTCGCAACTCGGGAGGGCCGAGGCAGGCTCTGGTTGGGAGTGGCGCCGACGGCCTTTCAGGCGGTGGCGGGATTTCGGCGCGTCATGAGACTTACCGCCACCAAGGTCACGAATCCGAGCGGGATCGTCACGAGGCCCGGCTGGCTGAACGGCACGAACGCGAGGTTCGCCGCGTCCGCGGCCGAGTAGCCGTACACCTTCTCGATCGTGTCGGCCGAGGTGAGGACCCACGCCAGGCTCGACACGATGCCGACGAGCACCGCGGCGACCACCCCCTGCTTCGTGGTCCGCTTCCAGAAGAGCACCATCACGAGCGACGGCAGGTTCGCGCTCGCCGCAATGTTGAACGCCCACCCGACGAGGAACGTCACGTTCATCCGCTCGAACAGGATTCCGAGCGCCATCGCGCCCACGCCGAGCGCGATCGCCGCGATCTTCGCCACGCGCACCTTCGCCTTGTCCTCGCGCACCACGCCGAAGACGTTCGCGAGCAGGTCGTGCGCCACGGCGCCGGCCCCGGCCATCACGAGCCCGCTCACGGTGCCTAACACGGTGGTGAATGCGATCGCAGAAATGATCGCGAAGAGCGTGTCGGAGAAGCTGCGGGCGAGGAGCGGCGCGCTCATGTTCGAGTCGGTCGGATCGAGATGCCCGGACGTCATCGCGCCGAGACCGAGGTAGAGCGTGAGCACGTAGAAGCCGCCGATCGCGGCGATGCCGACCACCGTGCTCTTGCGGGCCGCGGCAGCGTCCTTCACCGTGTAGTAGCGGATGAGGATGTGCGGCAAGCTCGCCGTGCCGAGGAAGAGCGCGATCATCAGCGAGAAGAAGTCGAGCTTCTTCGAGAGTTCGGGCGAGCGAATGCCCTTGAAGGTCGGATTCGCGCCGGGCAGCAGCAGGTCGTCGCCGGTCGACTCCTTGGGCGTGAACGTCGCCGTGCGAGTCCCGGTCGCGGCGTCGGTCTTCTCCGACTTCTGCCACGTCACGATCGTGCTCTGCGAGAAGGTCGCGAGATATGAGATCGGCCCGAGCGGTCCGGTGCGCTCGACGCCGCCCGGCAACGCGGAGATCGAGCCGAAGCCCGTGCCCACGTCCGCGCGCAGCCGGGAGTCGAGCTGGTTGTCGGCGCCGAGCGGCGCGCCGTTGACGAGCTTCGCGCCGTCGCGCGCGGTCTCGAGCGTCTGGGTCCAGCGTGCGGAGTCCTTCGCGGAGATCGTCGCGCCGTCGGCGGCGCGCGGCACGGCCAAGCCACGATCGAGGATGAGGCCGACGAGCACCGCGCAGAAGATGAGAAGGAGCGCGCCCTTGATGAACTGCACCCAAGTGGTCGAGACCATGCCCGCCGTGACCACGATGAGCGTGACGGTGACGCCGACGAGAAGCACGCCGGACCAATGCGGCAAGCCGAGCAGCGGCTTCACCAGCGCGCCGGCGCCGACCATCTGCGGAATGAGGTAGAAGAGGCTGACGACGAGCGTCGAGATCGCGGCGGCGGTCTTGACGCCCTTACTCTGGAACTTCGCGTCGAGCGCGTCGGCGAACGTGAAGCGTCCGAGACGGCGAATGGGTTCCGCGATCACGAAGAGCGCGACGATCCATCCCGCGAGGTACCCGATCGAGTAGAGGAAGCCGTCGTATCCGTAGAACGCGATCATCCCGCAGATGCCGAGGAAGCTCGCGGCGCTGAGATAGTCGCCCGCGAACGCGACACCGTTGACGAACCATCCGATCTGTCCGTGCGCGGCGAAGTAGCCGCCCGCGGAGGTCGCCTTGCGGCCGAGCCAGAACGAGAGCCCGAGCACGGCTGCAACGAAGAGCGAGAAGACCGCGACGGCGAGGGCGTTCGTCTCGTAGATCATCGGCCCTCCCCTTCGCCACGACGGACCAGCGTGGCGACGAGCGCGAGCGCGATCGCGCCGAGGATCAGTCCCATGCCATACGCGATCGCGAGGTTGACCCCTCCCAGGACCGGCCACGCCATCCAGTCCTGCCGAAAGGCGGCGATGCCCATAAAGCCCGCGTACAGACCGCAATAGAGGAAGAAGAGCACGAGGTCGAGCCGGCGATGGCGCATGGGGGCAGTATCGCAAGGAGTCGGCCCGACGCGAACCGATCGCCTGCAAACGCCGGGCACGGCGCTTGCCTCGCGGCGGTCCTGCCTGTATTTTCTGTCATGACAGAAATGTCAGGAGCCACGCCATGACCGACGCCCTTGAGCTCACGCCCACCATGCGAAAGTTCGTCCTTCACTGGGGCGAGATGGGATCGCGATGGGGCATCAATCGCACCGTCGCCCAAGTCCATGCCCTCCTGTACATCTCAGAGCGGCCCCTCAACGCGGAAGAGGTCGCGACCACGCTCGGCGTCGCTCGATCCAACGTGAGCACGTCGTTGCGCGAGCTCCAAGGCTGGCGCATCGTTCGGATCGTCCATGTCCTCGGCGACCGTCGCGACCACTTCGAATCGCTCACCGACGTCTGGGACATGTTTCAGATCGTGCTCGACGAACGGAAGCGACGAGAGATCGACCCCACGCTCCGCCTGCTCAAGGACTGCATCGCCGAGATCGAGGCCCAGCGGAAGCGGAGCACGCAGGACGAGCGGGTGGTCGGGCGTCTGCGGGCCATGCTCGACTTCTTCGAGACGATGACCGCGTGGTACGGACAGCTGCGCGGCCTGCCGCGTGCGGCGTTGCTCGGAATCGTGAAGGGCGGCGGATCGCTGCTTCGGATGGTGAAGCCGAGCGGCCGCGGCACGCGCGTCGGACCTGCCACGTAAGACCTCGGACCCTCGCAGCGGCGACGTTCGCCCGCGAGCGGCTCCACAACTCGGGAGGACTCCATGCTTGCACAAGTGCGCACCGACACCACGATCGATCTCGTGTCGATCATGTATGGGATCTACCTCTGCGTGAGTCTCGGGCTCACGATCTGGGTTGCACGGACGCTCTTCCGCAACGGTCGCGCGTTTCTCGTCGATGCGTTCCACGGCCGTGAAGAGCTCGCCGACAGCGTGAATCACCTGCTCGTCGTCGGGTTCTATCTCATCAACGTCGGTTACGTGTGCCTCGCGCTTCAGTTTGGCGATCATCCCACCAACATTCGCGGCATGATCGAGACGCTGAGCACGAAGCTCGGCCTCGTGCTGGTCGTCCTCGGCATCATGCACTTCACGAACCTGAAGGTGTTCTCCGCGATGCGCCGCCGCGCGACGGGCACGGAGAATCGACCCGTCTACGCACCGCCGCCGCCGGTGCTGTGACGATCCTCACCGGACCACCGGCGCCTCGACGCCCGGCTCGGCGCCCTCGCCGGTCTGAATGCGCCAGAGCGTTCGATAGAGGCCGGGCCGACGCGTGAGCTCGTCATGCGTGCCCTCTTCGACCACGGAACCCTCGTCGAGCACATAGATGCGATCGGCGTGACGGATCGTGCTTAACCGATGCGCGATCGCGAGCGTGGTCCTATTCCGGCAGATCGTGGCGAGCGACCGTTGGATGGCAAGCTCCGTCTCGTTGTCGACGGAGCTTGTCGCTTCGTCGAGGACGAGAACCGGCGCGTCCTTCAAAATAGCGCGGGCCATCGCGATGCGCTGCCGCTGGCCGCCAGAGAGTTTCTGTCCGCGCTCGCCGACGAGCGTGTCGTATCCCTTCGGCAGGCGCACGATGAACTCCTCGGCTTCGGCCAGCCGCGCGGCTCGGACGATCGCCTCGTGGGAGACGCTCGCGAGCTGTTTGCCGTCGAGCGATCCGACCAGGCCGTATGCAATGTTCTCCGCGACCGTGCCGTGGAACAGGAAGACGTCCTGGCTCACGACGGCGATGGAACGACGCAGATCCGCGAGGCGAAGATCGCGAATCTCGATGCCGTCGAGCGTGATCGAGCCGTCGAGCGCGCAGGTGCCGGCGCCGCGGTCATAGAGCCTGAGGAGCAGCTTCAGCACCGTCGTCTTGCCGCCGCCGGTCGAGCCGACGATGGCCGTCGTCTGCCCCGCCGGGCAATCGATGGTCACGTCACGAAGGACCGGATGTCCGGGCACGTAGCTAAAGGTCACGCGATCGAAGCGCACCGCGCCCCGCACATTGGCGACCGCGAGCGGCCGCGGGCCGTCCTCCACGGCGATGCGCGTGGCGAGAAGCTCGAAGATGCGCCGCGCGCTTGCCATGCCGCGCTGATAGAGATCGAGCACTTGGCCCAGGCGCGTGAACGGCCAGAGCAGCCGTTGCGTCAGGAACGTCAGCAACGAGTACGCCCCGACGGAGAGCTCGCCGCGCACCACGAGCACGCCACCGTAGAGGAGCGTCGTGGTGAAGCCGATCACGATCACCATGCGAATGAGCGGCGCGAATGCGGCCGACATCCGGATCGCGCGGCGATTCGCGTCAACGTAGTCGAGGCTCTCCGCGCCGATGCGCGCCGCTTCGAACGGCTCCGCGGCATAACTCTTCACCGTGGCGATGCCCGAGACGTTGCCCGCAAGCTGCGACGCGAGGAGCCCCGCCTTCTCGCGCACGTCGTGATAGCGCGGCGCGATCCGGCGCTGAAATGCGAGCGAGCCCCAGATGACGAACGGGAGCGGAAGCATCGCGATCAGCGCGACGCGCGGCTCGAGCACGAAGAAGGTCGCGATCGTCGCGGCGGCCGTCACGAAGAGTTGAATCAGATCGTTCGCGCCGCCATCGAGGAATCGCTCGAGCTGGTTGACGTCGTCGTTCAGGACGGCGACGAGCCCGCCGGTCGAGCGATCCTCAAAGTAGGAGAGGTCGAGGCGCTGCACGTGCGAATACGCGTCCATGCGCAGCGAGTGCTGGAGCCGCTGCGCGAGGTTGCGCCAGAGAATGCCGAGCCAATACTCGAAGAGGGACTCGAGGACCCAGACGATCACAGTGATGGCGCTCAGGATCCAAAGCTGCGTGACGACGTCCGGAACCCCCCAACGCCCGAGAAACGAGTGTTCCTTCTCCACGACCACGTCGACCGCCATGCCGATCAGGAAGGGCGGCGCGAGGTCGAGAAGCTTGTTCGTGACCGAGCAGGCCACCGCCAGCCAGATGGCACGCCGCTCCCCGCGGGCGTAGCCGAGCAGCCGCCGGAGCGGCTGCGGGTTCGTGGCGGGCGTGTGCGAGGGCATCGCGGAGGTTGTACTCGCTCGTCGCACGCCGTTGCGTCACGCGCGGCGGATAGGCGTCAACAAGTTCTTGCGTCGCCTCCGGTCGGGGGCTACGTTCCATTTGCCCGAAACGATCCGCGCCGCGAAGAGGAGCCCAATGTCGACCCGTCAGTACCACGATCGGCCGCGCTTGCGATTCGTCGCCTGCGCGCTTCTGGCGTTCACGACCGTCTCGGCCGTGCATGCCGCGGATCGCGGCGCGCCGCGCGGCGCACCCCGACACGTCACGATCGGCGCACGGGCGCCGATCACCGCCCACGACGCCCACGACCCCGGATGCGGACACGCCTGCGGACGCGACTGCGTCCCGGACGCGGTTCGGGCGGAAGTCCGTCGCGCCGCCGACGCGAATCGCGCGCGCCTTGGGCTCCTTCCCGTCACTTGCGTCGGCTGCAACGACGAGGGCGGCATCGCAGGACTCGCGACGCCCTTTCTTTTCTATCCGATGGCGGGCACGATCGGCGCCGACATCATGAACGGGCAGTTCGTCGACCTCGATCAGACGTCGCCCGGATTCCATGACTTCGAGTGCCGTCCCTACACATACGACGGGCACGCGGGTGTCGACACCGGGCTTCGCAGCTTCGCCGAACAGTTCATCGGCGTGCCCGTGTTCGCGGCGCGCGACGGCGTCGTCGTCTTCTCGCAGGACGGATACCCGGACACCAATCTCAACGGTGGCGAGCAGGGAAACATCGTCGCGATCGATCACGGCGACGGACTCGAGACGCAGTACTACCACCTCAAGAAAGACAGCGTGCTCGTCGATGTCGGCGAGACCGTGAAGGCCGGCCAAGAGATCGCCCGCGCGGCCTCGAGCGGCAACAGCTTCGGACCCCATCTCCACTTCGGGGTCGTGCAGAACGGGCCGCAAGGTTGGACCGTGCTCGAGCCCTTTGCCGGGCCGTGCCGAGACGGCGAGAGCATGTGGGCCGACCAGGCGCCGCTCGACAGCGATGCGCCCTTCTTCGCCGACTTCGGCATCACACGCACCGACCTCAGCACGATCTCGCCGCCGTGGTGGGAACCGTGGCCGATGCCAGCCGACGCGCAACTCGCCGTCACGGATCCGGCAGTCGTCTTCTGGTGGAACGTCTACAACTTCCCGACGAACGCCCTCATCCGCGTGCAGTTTGTCCGTCCCGACGGCTCGATCGCCGACGACGCACAATGGAATTGGGGCAACACCGAGGTCTATCGGTACTTTCGAAATTGGTTTGCCTGGGACATCGGCTTCCTCGGCCAGCAGGTCGGCGAGTGGCACCTGAAGTTCTGGCTTGATGGCGCCTTGATGATCGACGCCCCGTTCCTCATGACGACGTCGGTCAATCCAAACTTCAACCGAGCGCCCGCGCCGATCGGCGCCGCGTTCGAACCGGCGGCGCCTGGGGCGAACGACGTCGTCTTCTGCCGCGTCGCGACGACACCGCTGCACGAAGATCCTGATTGGGACGTGGTGCGCTATCGCTATGTCTGGCGCGTGAACGGCACCGTGGTGCGCGACGTCACGACGGCGGCACAAAGTGACGCCATCCCGCACGGGCTCGCGCCGGCGGGTTCGCGACTCTGCTGCACCGTGACGCCAAGCGACGAATCGCTCAGCGCGGCGCCTGCAACGACGAGCGTTCTCATCGGCGGCACTCCGCTCGGCGACCTCACCGCCGACGGGCTCGTCAACGGCGCGGACCTCGGCACCCTGCTTGGAACCTGGGGCGCCTGTTCGTGCTGCAACGCGGACTTGAATGGCGACGGCAACGTCGACGGCGCGGATCTCGCGACGCTCCTGGGCAACTGGACGAACTGAACGACGCGGTGAGGGGCACTGCGCGCATGAACGCGGCCGTCCAGAAGGGCGGCCGCGTTCATATCCAGCCGCTCGTCGGGCTAGGCAAAACCAAATGCGGCCGCCCAGATGGGCGGCCGCGTTCATGGCTAGCCGCTCGTCGGGCTAGGCAAAACCAAATGCGGCCGCCCAGATGGGCGGCCGCATTCATGGCTAGCCGCTCGTCGGGCTAGCGGGTGCTGAGCCGTCCGGGCCGCGCGTCGAAGTCCGCGCGTTCGTGCAAACCCGGATCGGCTCCAGCACCGCTAGCCCGCGAGCCACCGACTAGCAATCTCAGTAGCGGTAATGCTCCGGTTTGAACGGCCCGTCGACCGGAAGGCCGACGTACTCCGCCTGATGCTTCGTCATCTTCGTGAGCTTCGCGCCGAGCTTCTCGAGGTGGAGTCGCGCGACCTTCTCGTCGAGGTGCTTCGGAAGCGTGTAGACCTTCTTCTCGTACTTGGCGTAGTTCTTGAAGAGCTCGATCTGCGCCATCACCTGGTTGGTGAAGGACGAGCTCATGACGAACGACGGGTGGCCGGTGGCGCAGCCGAGGTTCAGGAGTCGGCCTTCCGCGAGGATGATGATCGACTTGCCGTTCGAGAACTGCCACTCGTCGACCTGCGGCTTGATGTTGACCTTCTTGACGCCCTTGAGCTTGGCGAGGCCGGCCATGTCGATTTCGTTATCGAAGTGACCGATGTTGCCGACGATCGCCTTGTCCTTCATCCGCTTCATGTGCTCGGCCGTGATGATGTCACAGTTGCCGGTCGCGGTGATGAACATGTCGGCCGTATCGATCACGTCTTCGAGCGTGACGACTTCGTAGCCTTCCATGCACGCCTGCAACGCGCAGATCGGATCGATCTCCGTGATCTTGACGCGGCAGCCTTGGCCACGAAGCGACTGCGCGCAGCCCTTGCCGACGTCGCCGTAGCCGCAGACGACCGCGACCTTGCCTGAGAGCATGACGTCGGTCGCGCGCATGATGCCGTCGACGAGCGAGTGGCGGCAGCCGTAGAGGTTGTCGAACTTCGACTTCGTGACCGCGTCGTTCACGTTGATCGCGGGGAAGAGGAGCTGGTTGAGCTCCTGCATCTGATAGAGGCGATGCACGCCGGTCGTCGTCTCTTCGCTGACGCCGCGGATGTTGGTCGCGGTGCGCTGCCAGTAGGAGCCGTCGGCGGCCTGAAGGTCGCTGAGGAGCTTGAGGATGATGCGGTACTCCTCGCTGTCGTTCGCCGTCGGCGCGGGAACCTTGCCGCTCTTGTTGAAGGCGAGACCCTTGTGGACGAGAAGCGTCGCGTCGCCGCCGTCGTCGAGGATCATGTTCGGGCCCTTGCCGTCGGGCCAACGCATCGCCTGCAACGTGCACCACCAATACTCCGGCAGCGTCTCGCCCTTCCACGCGTACACCGCGATGCCCTTCGGCTTGTCGGGCGTGCCCTTCGGGCCGACCGCGACGGCCGCGGCTGCGTGATCTTGCGTCGAGAAGATGTTGCACGAACACCAGCGCACTTCGGCGCCGAGCTCGACGAGCGTCTCGATGAGCACTGCGGTCTGCACGGTCATGTGCAGCGAGCCGGTGATGCGCGCGCCCTTGAGCGGGAACTTGCCCTTGTATTCCTTGCGGAGCGCCATGAGGCCGGGCATCTCGTGCTCGGCGAGTTCGATCTCCTTGCGGCCGAAGCGGACGGTGTCGGCCGAGAGGTCCTTCACGCGGAAGGGCGCTTCGGTGGAGAGATCGGGGAGGAGGGTGAGCCCGGTGTCCATGAACGTCGCGGTGTGCGACGACGTGGAGGCGGGACGGGAGGTCGACTTCTTCGACTTCGGGGACATGGTCGTGGTCACGAGGGCCTCAGGCGTGTGGTGACAGTGCGAATGGCGAACGGTGTGCTGGTGCTGCTCGGGCAAGGTCGCGCGACGGAGATCGCTGGTGAGGGCGTCGCCCGTGCGAGACTATCGTCCCGTTTCATCCGTTTATCCGGATGAAAGAATGAGATTACTTGCCCGGCGGTCGCCGGTCAATTCGATGGGAGGAGAGTTTCGCGGCTGCGCAGCGCCCCTTTGCCGAACTGAGGCGGCGTCCAAGCCGATAACGTCGGCCTCATGCGAGGCTCTCTTCGTTCGACCGCGATCCTCTCTCTCCTCGCTCTCGCCGCGGCGCTCGCTGGCGGGGAGCCCCGACGCGCGAGCGCCAGCGAGGCGCCGCCCGCGGCTCCCACGCGGTCGACCGCGCCGGCCGTGTCCAACTCGCCCACCCAGGACCCCGGGGCGACGAAAGCGCTCCGCGACCGCGAGAACCTCCTCAAGAAGTGCCCGGCCCCGAACGCGGCCGGCTTCATCGGCGACCCCTACCCCTTCGACGACTGCGTGGTCTCGGGCGAGAAGCTCGGGCCGACGTCGGTCTCGCTCATCTTCGAGAACGCCCCGAGCCACCTGAACGAGAAGCGCCACCTTCGCTTCTGCTGCGAGGAGTGCAAGGCCAAGTTCCTCGAGCGTCCGACGTCGTATCTCGCCGCGCTCGACCGACGCATCATCGACGCGCAGAAAGCGGGCTATCCGATCTCGCACTGCCTTGTCGCGATCGACACGAAGCTCGACCCCACCACATGCGTGGATGTCGTCTACGGGAACCGGCTCTACCGGCTCTCGAACGGCGTCGCGCAGGGCAACTTCGTGAAGAACCTCAAGGTGTACGTGAAGGCCTACGAGGGCCAAGTCGCCGCGGTGCAGCGCGCGAAGTATCCGCTCACGACGTGCGTCGTGACGGGCGTCGAGCTTCCCGCCAAGCCGGTCGACATCGTCGTCGGCGCGCGACTCGTTCGCCTGGCCAACGACGACGCCGTGAAGGCCTTCTATAAGGATCCGGCGCCGGCGCTCGCGAAGCTCGAGGCGGCGTACGCCGCGCGCGCCACGGCGCCTGCAACGCCGAGTGCGCCGAAGTCGAACTGACGGTCAGAGCGGGATCGACGCAGTCAGCACATCCGGCTCGCCGCTCGTCACCAGCACGTTCTGCTCGAGGCGCACGCCGCCGATCCCTTCGCCACGCAGTCGATCGACGAATCCCCAGTCGACGCAGTCGGCAAAGCGTTCGCGCCGCGTGCGATCGTCGAGGATCGCGTCGATGAAGTAGATGCCCGGCTCGACCGTCATCAGGTAGCCGACCTCGAGCGGTAAGTCCACGCGGATCGACACGCCGCAGCAGGGTCCGCGATTCGGCGCTCCCGGGCGCCGGCCGCCGGCGTCGCGCACGCCGAGCCCGACCATGTGCCCGATGCCGTGGGGGAAGAAGAGGGCGCTCGCGTCGCGATCGACGAGGCTCTCCACGTTGCCGCGCATGATCCCGGTGTCGACGAGGCCGGCCACGATGTCCCGCGCGGCGTAGCGATGCACGTCGCGCCATTCGACGCCCGGCCTGCAACGCTGAATCGCGTTCGCGAGCGTGCGGGCGACGGTGTCCCACACGTCCTTCCGCACGCCCTCAGGCCGACCGCCCGCGACGTACGTCCGCGTGATGTCCGACGTGTAGCCTCCGATCGCGCCGCCGGCGTCGATGAGCACGAACTCGCCGTCGCGCACGACGCGCGACGACGGCGCGAAGTGCAGCACCGAGGAGTTGGGTCCGCTGCCGACGAGCGTCGAGTAGCCCACGCCGTCGGCGCCGGCGCGATACATCGCGGCTTCCGTCTCGATCTGAATGGCGCGCTCGGTGACGCCCGGCCGCGCGAACGCGCGCGCCGCCTCGAAGCCCGCGGCCGTCGCGACCACGGTTCGCCGAATGAGCGCGAGCTCGTCGGCGTCCTTCGGCCGCCGCGCATGCAGAAGCGCCTCGGCCGCGCGCGTCGCGCGGTCGGCGTCCGTGCTCGCGACCGGCACGCCGGCGCCGAGCGCGAGAATCGGCGTTCCGCGCCGCGCCGCGATCCACGCGTCGAACTCGTCACGCGAGCGGGTGCCGCTCAGCGTTGCAGGCACACGCCCTTCCCACACGCGCTCGGCCTCGGTGACCGGCGCGACGAAATCCACCCAGCCGTCGCGCGGGTCGAACGCGATGATGCCTCGCTCGCGGTCGCGGCCGGTCAGCCAGCGATAGTCCGGGTGGGGCACGAACGGATAGGTCTGGTCCTGGCCGCCGGGGATGCCGATCGGCTCGCCGGCGCCGACGAGCACGACCGCCGAAAGCGGCGCGAGCGCCGCCGCGGCTCGGGCGCGGCGCGCGTGGGTCGTCGCGCGCGGAAGTTCGAACTGCGATGCCGTTGCCATGCAAATCTCCCCGTTGCGAGCGATCGGGACCGCTCGGCTCTTTCAGGCCCGCGCCGCCATGCTCGCGACGAAGAGCCCGGGTCCGCGCCGGTCCGTCGACGTCCGCAGTCGCTGATACCGCGGCACCGCGAACCCGGCTGCACTCGCGAGCGCCTGCAGATCGCTTTCGGAGAATCCGAGATGCCGATGGCCCATCGACGCGCGGAACTCCTCCTGGCGATGGGCGACCATGTCGATGATGACGAGCGTGGCCTTCGTCGCCAAGACGCGGCGCGTCTCGACGAGCGCGGCGCGCACGTCGTCGACGTGGTGCAGGACGAGCATGATCAGCGCGCCGCCGAACTCGCCGTTCTTGCCGGGGAGCTTCGCCAAGTCCCCCTGCCGGAACTCCACGTTGCCGACGTCCGCGAGCCGCGTGCGCGCCGCCTCGATCATCGCCGGCTCGCGGTCGATCGCGACCACGCGCGACACGTACGGCGCGAGGAGCGCCGCCCCCTGCCCCGTGCCGCATCCGATGTCCGCGATCACGAGCGAAGGGTCGAGGAAGGCGAGGAGCGCCTCCGCCGAGAAGTTGCTGCCGAAGAGCTCGGTGCGCACGCGGTCCCACTCGCCGCCGAGGCGACCGAAGAACGTGCGCGAGTCGGTCCGCCGCTCGAGGAGCACATCGGCGAGGCGCGCGTCGTCCTCGTCGAACTCGACGCTTGCCCCGAGATTCGCGCGGGTCAATTCCCACAGCGATCGCACGTCGGCGGCCAGCGCTTCGGCGCGGAGCACGTAGAGCGTGGCCGTCCCTTCGTTGCGCTTCTGCACGAGCGCCGCGTCGAAGAGCGCCTTGAGATGACGGCTGACCGTCGACTGCGGAAGGCGCGTCGCCCGCGCGAGCTCGCCGACGCCCAACTCCTTGCGCTCGAGAAGGCGCATCAGGCGCAGCCGCGTGGGGTCGCCCATCGTGCCCAAGCGCGCGAGCCACGTCTCGCGGACGTTGTCGTTCGGAACGGTCATGCGTGCGCGGCCGCGATCACTGCTCGGGCGCGATCGCCGTCGCGACGGTGACCTCTTCGCCACGCTCGCGCAGCATCGTGGTCACAATCGGGCTGTACGGATTGAGGTAATACGCCTGGCGGAGCCGTCGCATCGCCAACTCCGCGTTGCCGGCGGCGTCCGCGCGCTTCGCGTCGTAGACGTACATCTGCCACTGGCCTTCGCCGCGCATGCGGAGTCCGTTGACCACGGCGAGTTCCTCGAGGTCAAGATCGTTGAGCTGCCGCCCGAGCTCCGCGAGCTTCACCCAACTCTCCGTTTCCGAAAGCCGGAGCGCCCGCGAACGCAGCAGGTCGGTCATGCGGGCGCGCTCGTCGAGCGACGCGTACACGTCGGCCAGCGCGAAGGCCACTTCGCGGCTCGAGGGATTCGCGTCGGCGGCCGTCTCGATGTGCGTGCGCGCTTCCTTCGGATTGCCGAGCTTCACGAGGCACATGCCGTAGCGGTACTCGGCTTCCCAGTCGCCGGGATAGCGGTCGATGATCTCGAGGTACGCCGTCGACGCCTCCGCATACCGGCCGTACTCGTAGTTGAAGTCGCCGTCCTTGCGGGCCTGATCCACGCCGCGGGGGCCACAGGCGGAAACGAGAAGCGTCACGGCGGCGGCGCCGACGAGGATGATCGAGCGAGGGAGAGTGCGGGGCATTGGCGAAAACCCGGAACGCGAGGGGAAGAGGCGGCACAGCGGGCCGCGGCGATCGGCGATGATACGGGAATGTGCGTTTCCGCCGAGGAATCCGAGGGTCGCGGGCCGGAGCGTCCGGTCGCGATACTTCTCCACCGGCTTTCCGACGGCAGCGAACACGTCGATCTCTTCATCGGACCGGTGGACGGCCGCAACGTGAAGGATGACGAGCGTGCGGTGCTGAGTTGGCGCTGCGCGACGCGGCCGGACGCCCTGCCCATCGGCGGCGTCACGGCCATCGAGCGGATCGCCGACCATCGCGGACGGTACTTGCGTCTCACGACGCCCACGGACCTTTCGGACAATCGCGGGCACGTGACGCCGCTCCGCCGCGGCGTCGGCCGAGGCGCGGCCACGATCGCCATCGCCTGGGCCGACGGCGGACACAGTCGGTGGCGGTTCGACGAGTCCGCCGGCCGCGCGACGCTGACGGCGCTTTCGACCGCGGAACCGCGGTCCGCCGATTCCGAAGAGAATCCGGCGACCCGCCGCTCATGACCATCACCCAGATCATCGCAGCATCACTGACCCTGCTGCTCGCCTTTGGCGGCATCCTGGTTCAGCTCGCGGGTTTGCCCGGCACGTGGCTCATCCTGCTCTTCGCCGTCTTCCTGCGCGCCGTCGAGGCGTTGGTGCCGCTCGGATCGGAGCCGGTCTTCGGCTGGCCGACGTTCGCCATTTTGACCGGCCTCGCGCTCCTCGCCGAACTCGTCGAGTTTCTGGCGGCGGCGGCCGGAGCGAAGACTGGCGGCGCGAGCAAGCGCGGCATGACCGGCGCCGTCGCGGGCGGCCTGCTCGGCGCGCTCTTCGGCACGTTCCTGATTCCCATTCCGGTCGTCGGCAGCGTGATCGGCGCCGCCGCCGGCAGCGCCATCGGCGCGATCGCGGGCGAGCTCTCGGTCGGCGGCAAGGAACTCCGTTCGACGATGAAGCCCGCCGCCGGCGCCGTCGCGGGCCGGTTGCTCGGCACGCTCGCGAAGACCGGGTTCGCCGCCGCGATGTGGGTCGTGATGGTGATCACGACCGTCGCGTGAGCGAACGGCGCGACGCGATCAGATCGTCGCTTCCGTGACCTGGAGCACCTCGGACACCGTCGTCCGGCCCTGCTTCACCTTCTCGAAGCCATCCTGCCGTAGCGACACCATGCCGCGCTCGATGCACGTGCGACGGAACTCGGTGACGTTCGGGCTGGCTGCAACGCGGTCTCGGAGGAAGTCGTCGAGGACGAGAAGCTCGTAGATGCCGAGACGTCCGGAGTGTCCGGTCTCGCGGCAGTTCGAGCAGCCCTTGCCCACGCGCAGCGTCTCCGAATGGATGCCGTGCATCGTGAGGAACTCCCTCTGCTCCTCGGGGACTGGCGCGTCGTAGCCGCAGTGCTTGCACACGCGACGAACGAGGCGCTGCGCCAGGACCGCGTTGAGGGCGGCGCCCACGAGGAACGGCTCGACGCCGATGTTGATGAGGCGGGTGACCGAGCTCGGCGCGTCGTTCGTGTGCAACGTGGAGAGCACGAGGTGGCCCGTGAGCGCTGCCTGAATCGCGGTCGTCGCGGTCTCGGCATCTCGGATTTCGCCGACCATGACGACGTCGGGGTCCTGACGCAGGAGCGCCTTGAGCGCCTTCGCGAAGGTCATCCCGATCTTCTCGTGCGTCTGGATCTGCGTGATGCCGGCGAGGTTGTATTCGACGGGATCCTCGACGGTCGACACATTCATGCGTCGCGTGTCCATCTGGCGGATCGACGAGTACAGCGTGGTCGTCTTACCGCTGCCGGTCGGGCCCGTCACCAGGATGATGCCGTGCGGGGCTTCGATCTGGTTCTTCCATAACGTGAGCGTGTCCTCGGAGAAGCCGAGATCGTCGAGCGAAACGCTGATCGATCGGTTGTCGAGAATACGCATGACGGTCTTCTCGCCCTTGCTCGTGGGCACCGTCGAAACGCGGAGATCGAGCTTGCGCCCCAACACCGTCGCGCGGATGCGGCCGTCCTGCGGAAGCCGGCGCTCGGCGATGTCGAGGTTCGCCATGATCTTGATGCGGCTCGTGAGCGCGGCATGCAGCGCCCGCGGCGGATTCATCACTTCGAAGAGCACGCCGTCGATGCGGAAGCGCACCTTGAGCGTCTTGTCGTCGGGCTCGATGTGGATGTCCGACGCGCCTTCCTTGAGCGCGTTCTGGATGATGAGATTGACAAACTTGACGACCGGCGCGTTCTCCGCGTCCTGTTCAAGATTGCCTTTCTCCTCTTCCTTCTTCTCGACTTCGACGTCGTCCTCGTCGACGTTCGCCAGGATCTCGTCGACGTTGACCTCTTGAGCCTCCGCCTCGGTGATCGACTGGAGCATCGCGAGGATGTCGTGCGCCGTGACGAGAACGTGCTTCACCACGGCAACGCCGAGACGGCGCTTCACGTCGTCGAGCAGAAAGACGTCGTCGGGGCTCGTGGTGCCGACCACGATGCGGTTGCCCTCCTGACGCAGCGGAAGCACGAGATGCTCGCGGCAGTAATCCTGCCCGAGCTTCTGCATCGAGCGCGGCTCGAGCGGATTCGGCGCCTTCGGATCGATGCGCTCGAACGGGAGCCTCGCGAGCTCGGCAATCGCGGACTGCACGGCCGCCTCGTCGGTGCCGAGTTCGACGAGCACCTGCGAGAGCTTCTTGCCTGGGGTTTGCTTCAGGATGCGCTGCGCGGTCGTGAGTCGCTCCTGATCGATGACGCCGCGCTCGAGAAGCATCGAGCCGACGTCGGTCGCCTGCTTGCGCGCGACCGGCACATAGATTTCGTTGAGCGCGTCGTCGGGCCGGGCACGACCGTTCGACGATCCGGAGTGCGCGGCGATCGCGCCGTCCGTCTCAGTGCCGAAGCCCTCGCCGTTGAGATCGGGCGGGCGAGGCGCGTCCATAGACGGGGACACGGGCATGCGCGGCGCCGGAATCGGCGCGTTGGCGATCTGCTCGGGGCTCGGATCCGAATCCGCGGGATGACGCGGAGTCGCCGGCACCGGCGGCGCCGGGCTCGGTTCCTTCGGTGCGTCCTCGCGCGGCGCGCCAAGTCCCTTCAGCAGGTCGTCAAAATTGAATCGGCCCACGTCCCCCTCCTCGCCGCGAATCGGCTCACCACTTCCGATTGACCTTCACGATCACAACGCGAGCGTGATTCAATTCCTTGTTGACCGCGCGCACCGTCACCTCGTTGCGGTCGATGCGATCGATGAAGAACTCGATGTCCGAGTTCTCGACGGCGAAGAGGTCGCCAGGTCGCATCATGTGGCCGCCGATGTTCGCAATGCCCGACGACCCGTCGCCTTCGCGGCTGACCATCGTCGACTGCACCTTGATTGCCGACGCGGCCGCATCGACCTGCTGCTCCCACGTCCGGATGAGGTCCTCGCGCGGCGACACTTGCGGGTCGTCCGGCGTCGTCGCCTGCGGCGGCGGCTCGGTGGTGTCGCGCCAGATGACGAAGGGATTCTTCGCGAGATCCTTGAGCGGCACCTTCATCTCGGAGGCCGGATCGGCATTCGAGAGGAGGATCGTCGCGGACGTCGTGCGCACGTCGCCCTGCGCCTTGCCCTTCGCGAGCGCGTCGTTGAAGAGGCCGTCGAGATCGCCACGCGGCTTCGGGCCGCTGGCGGCGGCGCGATCGATCGCGCGCATCGACCAGAGGCTCACGCCTGCAACGGCGACGACGAGCCCCATCAGGAGCGTGCCGGAGCTGATGCGACGGCGGACGCTCGACGCGGCGCCGGCGTTGAACGCGTCGTCGAGGCTGACGTCGAGGGTCCCCTTCGACGGAGACTCTCCGCTCGTCGTGTCGTCCATCTGTTCAACGGCTTCGGCTTGATCGCGAGTCACGCTTACCTCCAATGGTCTCGAACGCGGCCTGATCGCCGCCGTCGAAGTAGATGCTCAGGACGAACTCGGCTCGCATCGAGCCGGGAGCGATGGGCTTGTCCTCGCCGCGCTCGGGCTCGAGGCGGGCCATCGTGAGGTTGTGCACGCGCGTGATGCGCGGCAGCGCCTCGATGTCGAGAAGGAACTGATAGAAGCCGTCGAAGCTGCCCTCGATCGTGGTCCGCAGCGGCAGCTCCATATAGAGCGCCGCAGGGATGGGCTTCTCGCCCTTCACGTTCTTGACGATCAGCTTGTTCCCCTGGGCGATCTCCGTGATCTGCCCGAGGATGGCGTCGACGCCCTCCTCGTCGGGGAGCTTCTCGTCGAGGCGCTTCAGGGCCTCTTCCCAATTTTGGATCTCCTTGCCGAGATCGGGGATGCGCCCGGTCAGCTTGTTGAGATCCATCAGTCGAGCCTGCTTCGCCTCGATCTCGGCCTTCGCTTGCTTGATCTGCGCATTGCGCGGCGAGAAGACGAAGAGATACGACGCGACCGGCACGCCGAGGAGCACGCCCGCGAAGATGAGGTCGCGGAGTCCGAACTTGTAGCTAATCACGGCTTGTCCTCCTCGGGCGCAGCGGCGGGATCCACCGACGCCGCAGCGTTTTCGATCACCGCACCGGCCCCCTCCGTCGCGGAGGTCAGCGGCGGCGTGAGCTTCACTTCGTCGCTCATCGGGTTGGTCGGGCGCGAGATGGTCTCGCGAAGTGCGCGGATGTCGGCGTCGGGATCGATTCGCAGCGAGATCTTGAACTGGCGAACGACGAGACCGTCGACTTCCTTTTCCTCGGTGCTGTCCAGCCGCACGCCCTTGAGGATGGCGATCGACGACAGTGCATTCATGTAGCGCGACACCTCAAGGTCGGAGGGCGCGACGCCGGTCATCGAGACGAGGATCAGATAGCGCGTCGGCTCGGGCTTCGGTCCGGCCTTGTCGCCTTCCTTATCCTTGTCGGCAGCGTCCGACTTGCCCTTCGTCTTGGCCGCGACCTTCGGCGCGTCGGCTTTCTTCTTGGGCTCGGCTTCCTTCTCGTTCTTTGCCTTCGGCTTCTTGATCTCCTCGCTCTTCAAGTTGAAGTCGAGGAGGCTCAGCCGCTCGGGCATCGCGTTCACGAGCATCGCCAGCAACACGGAGCGCGGCACGGGCTCGATGAGCGTCATCGCGAGCTCGGCCTTCTCGACCATCTGCCCGCGCTTGCCCTCAAGCTCCTGCATCTTCATGATGTCGGCCGCGGCCTTCTCCGTCTCTTCGTTGATCCGGATCTGGTCGTGCCGAACCTGCGTCCATTGCCGGTTCGTGACGAGGAATGCGCCGAACACGGTGACCATGACGACACCGAAGAGCAGCAAGCTCACGATGTTCTTGCGGTGCTCCGCAGTCTGGGTCACGTAGTCTTCGGGCAGGAAGCTGACGTTTGACATTCGTTGCTCCGATCGCGCGATCGCGCGTCCGTGGGACTATCCGATTCAGAGATCCGTCGGCGCCGTGCAGAGTCCGCATGCGACGGCCCACGACGGGTGGGCCTGTTCGGGCTCGGGAAGCCCTGCGGGCGGCGTCGGTCCGAGTAGTCGCGCGAGCGGATCGCCGACCTTCGCCGGAAGGTGCAACGACTCCGCGAGGTACTGGCAAAGGCCGATCTGTCGCGCCTCGCCGCCAAGGAAGATCACACGTTGAATAGGCTTGCCCGCGAAGCACGCGGAGTGGTAGCGGGCGCACATCGAAAGTTCATCGGAGAGGCTCTCGAGGAGTTCGCGGAAGTCGACGGCCGAGCGCACCGGGCCTTCGCCGATCGGCACGTTCGGGCCGAGCGAGGGATGCGATCCGCCGCCGCGGCGATCCTCCTCCACCCCGACCGCCGGGCGCAGCTTGTCGAGCTGCTCGAGCGAGTCCGGCGAGGTGCGCGACGCAACGCGGTCGTCGGCATCGGCCTTCGCCTGGCCCGCGCGGAGCATCGCGAGGCCGCCCTCGTCGAGCGACTCCTGGCGCGCCTTCGCGGTCGTCGGCGCGGGCGCCTGACGCAGCGGGAGGAAGTTCTCGGTGAGCCGCCGCGCCCGTGCCGTCGCGATGTCGCAACGGAGAGATTGGGAGACGAGATTGTCGAAGTGCTTGCCGCCGAGCGCGATGCACTTCGCGAAGACGATGTTGATGCCGTGGCCGATGACGACCTTGGTCGAGCCCCAGCCGATGTCGACGTAGAGCGTCGCGACGTCGGCGTCTTCGGTTCGACGATTGATGTGCTCGAACGCGTAGATCAGCGATTGCACTTCGTTATGCACGCCGACGAGTTGGCGCTTCATGCGCTTGAGGAGCTCGACGTACCGCATCACGTCGTCGCGCGCGGTGGCGAAGACGATGTGCTCCGACTTGCCCTGGCCTTCGCGGCTCGCGTCGCCCACGGGGATCGAGCGCACGATGAGGCCGCGCATCGGAACGCCGAGCTGCTGCTCGAGGTTCGTGTTGATCTGCTCCTTCACCGCATACGGGTCGACGCCGTTGACCTGCATGTGCTGCACGAGCATCTGCGCGCTCGCGGGGCAGCACACGATGCGCTTGCCCTTGAAGCCCGCCGAGTCGAGAAGCTTCGGAAGCTCCGCCGCGAAAAACTCGAAGCGGCGATCGATCGAGCCGCTGCGCAACTCGTCGGGAATGACGAGCTCCGCGGCCGCAATGACCGTGGGTTTCTCCCCTGTAGAGAGTTGAAGAAGCTTGACCGACGAGGATCCGAAATCGGCGACGATCGGACCGGTATTTGATGAGAACATCGCGAGCGCCATGACGCCTCCGGGGTCACGATCGACCCATACGGAGGTCATCGGCGCATCGCCGTCGTCAATTCAGGGCGATGCCCGAGCTTGCCGCACCGCGAAAATCGTCACGACTGCAACGCGGAGTTACCGCGCCCGCCGGAGCAATCCGTCCAGATCCTCCCGCCAGACATCGGCCTGCGTGCCGGCGCCGAGATCCTTGAGCGTGACGACGCCATCGGCGAACTTATCGTCCACGATGAGCGCGAATCGCGCGCGAACCTTGTTCGCGTCGCCAAGGAGCTTGCCGATGTTGCGCGTCTGTTTGTACGAGCGGCGCACATGGAAGCCGGCCCGGCGAAGGGAGTGCTCCAGCCCGGCGACGCCGCGCTCCGCAGCCTCGGCGCCGTTACTGAGGAGAAAGACGTCGGGCCGCGGGAGGAACGCGCCGGCCTCCGCGTCCTTCAACAGTCCGCGATCGGCAAGGACCAGCGAAAGGACCACGTCGCCCATGCCGAAGCCGCAGGCCGGGAGCTTCGGACCGCCGAAGAGTTCGACGAGCGTGTCGTAGCGCCCGCCGCCGGCGATCGCGCGCTCGGCGCCCGAGGCCTCGTGGAACTCGAAGACCATGCCGGTGTAGTAGGCAAGCCCGCGCACGATGCCGAGATCCCACCGGCACCAGTCGGCCAGGCCGAGAGCCGAGAGCCGATCGCGCAGCGCCGCGAGGGGCTCCACGTCTTCGACCGGGACGTCCACGTTTCGCGCCAGCTCGGCGATGTCGGTCGCGATCGGCAAGGTCGTCCGAGCGACGCGCTCGAAGCCGGCGCGCGCGCCCTCGTCGAGGCCGAGCGCCGCGGCCCGCTTCGCGAACTCGGCGGCGTCGAGCTTGTCGCGGCGATCGAGCAGCTCGAAGGCCGCGTGCAGCGATTCGGCTGCAACGCCGAGACGGCGGAGGATGTTCGCCACGGCGTCGCGATGGCTGATGCGCACCTGCACGTCCGTCGGGCGAAGCCCGAGGCGCTCGAGCGCGAGAATGCCCGTCGCGATGACTTCCGCATCGGCCTCGGCGCCTGCAACGCCGATCAGATCCACGTTCCACTGCTGGAACTCGCGCAGGCGTCCGCGTTGCGGGCGCTCGGCGCGGAACATCGCCGGCATGCAGAACCACTTGATCGGCATGGGAAGCTGCGCGGCCCGAGCGACGACCATGCGGGCGAGCGTCGGCGTGAACTCAGGTCGAAGCGCATAGGTGTCGTCGCCTCCAGCGCGGGTGAACGAGAAGAGCTCGTTGACGATGCCCTCGCCGGACTTGATCGTGTAGAGCTCGAGGTGCTCGAACGTGGGGCCCTCGATCTCGTCGAAGCCGGAGTCGACCGATGCCGATCGCCACGCCGCCTCGATGTGGCGGCGAACCGACATCTCGTTCGGGTACCAATCGCGCGTTCCCTTCGGGGCCTGCAGCTTGTGCGACGACATGGGGCGAAGCGTACCGGGTCGTCAGTCGTCGATGCCGATGTCCTCGTTCCAAAGTGAGGCTCGCTCTCGCTTCATCCGCTCCATCAGTTCGACGCAGGTGTCGTCGTTCGCGTAGATGATCTCGACGCCCTTGTGGCGCATCCAATCCTCCGCGCCCACGAACGTCTTGTTCTCGCCGATGACGACGCGCGGGATCCGGTAGAGCAGCGCCATGCCCGTGCACATCGGGCAGGGCGACAGCGTGGAGACGAGCGTCATCCTTGACCAGTCGCGGCGCCGGCCGGCGTTGTGCATGCAGTCCATCTCGGCGTGGAGGATGCCGCTCCCCTTCTGCACGCGGCGATTGTGGCCGAGGCTGACGATCGTGCCCTTCGCGTCGACGAGCGCGCTCCCGATGGGGATGCCCCCCTCGTCCCAACTTTTCCGCGCTTGTTCGATGGCGGCATCAAGCGCGGCACGCAGTGCAGGAGGCAACGGGTTCGACATACGATGGGCTCCGATGAGTGGGCTTCCGACAGACGAACGCGCGGTGCGCACCGACTCCGATGCGGATGCCGCGGTGCGCTACGCGGTGGTGGACGTGTCGCAGCGCGAACGTCTTCCCATTCTGACCGAGATGATGCGGTCCGTCTCGATGGCCACCACGCCGGCCGAGGTGCAGGTCGCGTTCGGCCGCGGGATGCGCCGCGTGCGCGGCGTCGACGGGTACCTCGCGACGAGCGTCCGAGACCTTCCGCCCGGCGTCTACAAGGTCACCCGCAATCTGCTGCAGCGCCAGCCGAGCAACGCGGAGCCGCCGAATCCCTGGCGCGACTGGCCGGCGATCCCGGAGTCGCGGGGCGGATTCCTGGGCGAGATCATGGATCGGCAGCAGCCCACGCTCGTCCAGCGCATGCGCGTCGACGACGACCCCGTCTTCGGCGATCAGCTTCGGGAGTTCGGCTCGATGATGGCCATCCCGCTTTGGGACGGCGGCAAGATCCTCAACTGGGGGTTCTTCCTCGCGAAGCGGCCCGACGCGTTTGACGCGGAGATCCTCGAGGAGTTCGTCGTCTCGACGAACCTCGTCGGAGGCACCGTCCGCAACGTCATCGCGAACCAGAAGCTCGCCGACGCCGACCGCGCGAAGACGCGCGAGATCGAACGCATCGCGGCGCTGCAGCGCGCGCTGTTGCCTTCCCCGTTGCCGACGATCCCGGGCGTCTCGATCGGCGCGCACTACGCGACGTTCGGCGAGGCCGGCGGCGACGTGTACGCGATCCGCGAAGTGCGCGTGAGCGGCAACGACGAGCCGCACTGGCTGCTGCTCATCGCCGACGCCAGCGGCCACGGTCCGAGCGCCGCCGTCGTGAGCGCCATGGTCGACGCGATATTCAGCACCGTGCCCGAACCGATCGAGGGCCCCGCGGCGATCCTCGCGACGCTGAACGACTATCTCGCGGTGAAGAAGGTGGAACACGCGTTCGTCACTGCGTTTCTCGGCCTCTACCGGCCCTCGGCCCGCACGCTTCGATATGCCCGCGCCGGCCACAATCCGCCGATCGTGCGAAGTCCGGGCGGCAACGTGGTGCGCCTTCTCGAGGATGTCGGCGACGTTCCGCTCGGCATCATGACGGGCATCCGCTACGAGGAGGCGGTGGTCACGCTCGCGCCGCTCGAGACGCTCGTGCTCTACACCGACGGCATCACCGAGGCGCGCGATCCGAGCGGAACGATGTTCGGCATCGAGCGCGTCGAGGAGTCGCTCCGCGTCTGCACCGGCGCGCCGGACTGCGCGGTGCATCACATCACCACGCACTTGCTGGCGTTCGAGGCTGGCGTGCGTCCGGGCGACGACCAGACGCTCATGGTCATGCAGGTCGACGCGGCAACCGCTGGCGGCTCATCCTGAGTCGCGCGCGTCTCGGCCGCGGACCGACAGGTCCCGGCGCTTCGCGCGCCACGCGGCAGCCTCGTCGGGTTGGCCCTTCGCCTCGTACAGCGCCGCGATCCGCTCGATCGCGTCGTTGACGCGCGCCATGGCCGACGGCGGGATCGACGCCTCGCGTTCCACGAGGCAGCGATAGCCCTCGAGGAGGAGCGGCTCGGCCTCTGCGAACTTCCCCTGCCCGAGAAGCGCGCCGCCGAGCATCGACTTCACGTTGCAGGTCGTCCACTTGTCAGGCTCGAGTGCCTCGCGGATCGCCAGCGCCTCGCGCAGCACCGCCTCGGCCTCGACCGGGCGACGAGCCTTCAGAAGCGGATGGCCGAGAAGCGCGAGGGCCGCTGCGCGTTCAGAGCTCCCCGCCGGAAGCGAGGCCCGCGCACCCGCCGCAAGTTCCTGCGCGAGCGTTCCGATCTCCGCGTCGCGGCCGTCGTCGTTCGGATCGGCGACCTGCGCCAAGGCGCCGAGGAGATGCGGACCGAACTCGACGAGCTCGGGATTCCCGTTCGCCGCGCGGTACGCCTCGCGGAGAAGCGGAATCGACTCTTCGTACTTCCCGGCCGACATGCAGATGACGCCGAGATCGCCCTTTGCAAGGAGCGTCGTCGGATGCGTCGCGCCGAGCGTCTCCTCGTAGCCGCGCTTGACTTCGGTCGACAGCTCGATCGCCTGATCGGTGTCGCCGTTCGCCCAGTGCAACGTGGAGAGGCCGTCCTTCGCGGCGAGCGTGTTCGAGTGCGTCGGTCCGAGCGCCCGCTCGAAGATCGAGACGGCCCGGACGAATTGCGGTTCGGCCTCTTCGCGCCGTCCGAGGTCGAGCCGGAGCTGCGCGAGATTGAGGAGCGACAGCGCCACACTCGGATGGTCGGGGCCGAGTGCCCCCTCCGTGATCCCGAGCGCGCGCACGAGCATGGGCTCCGCTTCGGGATAACGATCATCCTCGAGTAGCGTGTTCGCGAGATTGTTGAGGCCGGTGGCGACGTCGATGTGCTGCGCCCCGAGCACTCGCTCGCTGATCGCGATCGCCCGCCGCTGGAGCGCCTCTGCCTCCTCGAGCCGCCCCTGACGCTGGTAGACCGTCGCGAGGTTGTGGAGGCACCGCGGCATGTTCGGATGCTCGGCGCCGAGCGATGTCTCGATGAGCTTCAACGCTCGGCCGTAGAGCGACTCGGCCTCCGTGACGCGCCCCTCGTGCAGCGCGACCTCGCCCAAGCTATTCAACGTATGGGCAAGGTAGGGATGGGTCGGCGAAAGCCGTCTTTCGTAGATGCCGAGCGCCCGCTCGTAGAGGGAGCCCGCGTCGGCGAACCGCTGCTGCGTGATGCGAAGAAGCGCGAGGCTGTTGAGCGCTCCCGCCACCTCCACCTCGCGATCGTCCGACGACGCCTCGAAGAGCGCGAGCGCCTGCTGCAACGCGGACTCGGCCTCGGGATAGCGGCCCTGCGCCTGCGCCAGCACGCCGACGCTGAGGAGCGTATTCGCGGCGGCCGGATCGTCGGGCGCGAGCGATCGTGACTGGATCGCGCGGGCCTGCTGCAGGAGCGCCTCGGCGCGCGCGTAGTCGCCTTGTCCGTAGAACAACGTCGCGAGGTTGACGAGGCTCGTGGCGATCGCCGGATCGTCGGGCTGAAGGAGCCTCTCGCGCGCGGCGACGGCAGCCTCGAGCAGAGGCTTCGCCTCGCGCAGCGCGCCGTTATTGACGAGGATGACGCCGATCGTGTCGCGGAGCGCGGCATCGGTCAGCGGATCGTCGCGGAAGGCACCTGTGTCGAGATCGCGAATCGCGTTCGACATCGCCTCCGTCACGGTCACGTCGCGAGCGCCGCTGGCGAACGGGTCGCTCGCCTGCAGCGCCTTCGTGACGAAGGCATTGATCGCCTCGACGCGCCGCGCCTCGGCGTCGGCCCGCGCCTTCTGGCCGTATGCGATGACCATTCCGACGCTCGTGCCGATCACGCCGAGGACGAGCGCGGCGGCGATCACCGAGGCGGCGATCACGCGGCCGCGGTTTCGCTTCACGAATTTGCCCACGCGATACGCGGTGCCGGGCGGGCCCGCGACGACCGGCTCGTCCTTGAGATGGCGAAGGACGTCGGCCGCAAGTCCGCTCGCGCTTTCGTAGCGCCGCGTGCGGTCCTTCTCGAGGCACTTCATCACGATCCAGTCGAGGTCGCCGCGCAGCGTCGACTGAAGCTCGCGCACGTCGAGCGCGCCGCGCCGCGTCGCGGTGCTCGTGCCGAGGTCGCCCAGGGTCGAGATGCGGGTCGATGGCTTGTGCGGCTCGACCTCGCGGATGATGCGCATCATCTCGGCGAAGCCGCCGCTCATCAGCTCCTGCTGCGGAAACGGCGTGGTGCCCGTGAGCAATTCATAGAGAAGGACACCGAGCGAATAGATGTCGCTTCGCGTGTCGATGTCGAGCCCGCTCAGCTCCGCCTGCTCGGGGCTCATGTAGGCAGGCGTGCCGATGATCTGACGATGTTCGGTGAAGAGCGTCCTCGACGTGAGCTCGACGTTCGTTGCCTTCGCGATCCCGAAGTCGATCACCTTGGGGACGGGCGTGCCGTCGTGCATCGTCACGAGGACGTTCGACGGCTTGATGTCGCGATGGATGATGCCCTTCTGGTGCGCGTGCTGGATCGCCTGGCACACGTTCATGAAGAGGGCGAGGCGCGCGTTCGTGTCAAGTTTGGCGGTGTCGCAATACTCGAGGATCGGCACGCCCTTGATGTACTCCATCACGAAGTACGGTCGGCCGGCGTCGGTCGAGCCGGCATCGAACACCTTGGCTATGTTCGGATGGTCCATCAGCGCGAGCGCCTGGCGCTCCGCCTCGAAGCGCGCGACCACCTGCTTCGTGTCCATTCCTACTTTGATGATCTTGAGCGCCACACGACGCTTCACCGGCTCGCGCTGCTCGGCCATCCAGACGGTGCCGAAGCCGCCCTCGCCGATCTGCTGCAGGAGCTTGTAGCGCCCGATGATCTGCCCTTCGCGCTCGAATGCGAGCGCGTCGGCCGATGCCCGCGAGTCGGGTTGGGTGCCGGGTCCGACGTCGGCGGTCGCGAAACCATCGGAAGCCTCGCCCTGGCGTGCGGCAAGGCGCGCCTCGACCGCGGCGCGGAGTTCCGCATCGTCGCCACACCACTGCACGATCGCGGCGGCCCGCTCCGCGGCGGGCAGCGTCGCCACGCGGCGGGCGATGTCGAAGGCGTCTTCGCGCGGATCGCTGGCCATGCACGCACCATAACGGATCGAGCATGCGGGGCAGAAGCGACGAGCGGGCGAGCCGCGCGTCGGCCCCACGCGTGAACCGCCGTTTTCCGCAAACTCGAGCATTCTGCGATCGGAGCACGGTCGGGTGGGCGCACGATGGGATCGTCGCAAACGATCAGAGGAACGCCCATGCATGTCCGCCCCATCGCCCTCCACCTTCTGGGAATCGCCGCTGCCACTTCGATTGCCCTCTCAGCCCGCGCCGAGGCGCTGTACGCGTTGAGTTACGAGGGAACGCTCTACGCAATGAACCTGACGAATGGATCCGCCACGCCGGTGCGGGCGCCGCTCGCGTCTGCGTATCAAACCTGCGACAGCGTCGAGTACGTCGACGGATGGTTCTACGCGTCGTACGGCGGCGGCAAGGTCGTGCGCTTCGGCTTCGCGTGCGGCGACGAAGTGGATCTCGGGCCGTCCGGCCTGCCGTGGATCGAGAGTCTCGCGAAACGCGCGGATGGAACGATCTTCGCGGCCGTCTCGCAAAATAACGACGTCGGCGCCGAGTCGATCGCGATCCTCGACCCGTCGACGGGCGACCTCTCGAACGTCGTCGCATCGGCGAATCAGGCCGTGCTCTCCGACATGGACGCGATCGCGTTCGCCCCAAGCGGCGTTCTCTACGCCATCAACCTCTCGATTCCGCGGGCGCTCGCAACCATAAATCCGGCCACCGGCGCCGTCGGTCCGGCGATCCCGCTCTCGGGCGCCTACGCGGCGATGGCGTGGAGCGCGCGCGGCACGCTCTACGCGCTCGACATCAAGACCGGGTCGTGCACCACGACCACGACGCTCGCGACCATCGATCCGTCGACGGGAGCTGAAACGACGATCGGCCCGACCGGCCTCGTCTGCGTTGCAGCCCTCACGTTCGGTCCGACGCCCGACGCGCCGAGCGCCGATCTCAACGGCGACGGCGCCGTCGATGCCGCGGACCTCGCGATCGTCCTCGGCGCCTGGGGTCCGTGCGGGGCGGGCTGCTGCGCCGCAGACCTCGACCGAAGCGGCAACGTCGACGCAGCCGACCTTGGCCTGCTGCTCGGCGCGTGGGCGCCGTAACGACCGCCAGAACGACGACGCCCACGACCTCAGGCCGTGGGCGTCGTTCATTTCTCTGTTGCAGCCTCGCGAACGTGCGTCCGGGCGGCGGCGGTCAACTTACTTGAAGCGAGCCTTCGCTTCCTTGCAGGCCGCGAGCCACTTGTCTTCGCTGCCCTTGAAGGACTTCTTCGAGACGAGCTCGTCGCGGAGCGCCTTGCCGGAGGTGCGGAAGTAGTCGAGGAGGTGCTTCTCGAAGTCGCCGACCTTCGCGAGCGGAACGTCGTCGAGGATGCCCTTCGAACCGGCGAAGATCGAGATGCACTGGTCGAGCACGTCGTACGGGACGTACTGGCCTTGCTTCAGGAGCTGCACCATGCGGGCACCGCGGTCGAGCTGGCGCTGCGACGCGGGGTCGAGTTCGGTGCCGAACTGCGCGAACGCTTCGAGTTCGCGGAAGGCCGCGAGGTCGAGACGCAGCGAGCCGGCGACTTCCTTCATCGCCTTGATCTGGGCGTTACCGCCGACGCGCGACACCGAGATACCGACGTTGATGGCGGGACGGATACCGGCCGCGAAGAGTTCGGGCTGGAGGTAGATCTGGCCGTCGGTGATGGAGATGACGTTCGTCGGGATGTACGCCGACACGTCGCCTTCCTGCGTCTCGATGATCGGAAGCGCCGTGAGCGAACCGCCGCCGTTGGCGTCGGAGAGCTTCGTGGCGCGCTCGAGGAGACGCGAGTGCAGATAGAAGACGTCGCCCGGGTACGCCTCGCGGCCCGGCGGACGACGGAGGAGGAGCGAGAGTTCGCGGTACGCGACGGCCTGCTTCGAAAGGTCGTCGTACACGCAGAGGACGTGCTTCGGCGTCTTGCCGCGCTTGCCGTTCCACATGAAGTACTCGCCCATCGCGCAGCCGGCGTAGGGAGCGATGTACTGGAGCGGAGCGGCGGTCGACGCGCCGGCGCTCACGACGATCGTGTAGTCCATCGCGCCGTACTTCTTGAGCGTCTCGACGACGCCCGCGACGGTCGAGTCCTTCTGGCCGACCGCGACGTACACGCAGACGACGGCGTCGGGCGTGCCCCAGTACTGCTTCTGGTTGATGATGGCGTCGAGGCAGATCGCGGTCTTGCCGGTCTTACGGTCGCCGATGACGAGCTCGCGCTGGCCGCGGCCGACGGGGATCATGCTGTCGACGGCCTTCACGCCGAACTGGAGCGGTTCCTTGACGGGCTGACGGGCGGCGATGCCGGGGGCGACGATGTCGACCTTGCCCGTCTCCGTCGCGTTGATGGGCGGGCCGCCGTCGAGCGGACGACCGAGCGGATCGACGACGCGGCCGAGGAGCGCTTCACCGACCGGCACTTCGAGAAGGCGGCCGGTCGAGCGGACGCTGTCGCCTTCGCGGATCTTGTCGGCGTCGCCGAAGAGCACGGCGCCGATCGTGTCGGACTCGAGGTTCATCGCCTGCGCGGTGACCGTCTCGCCGCCGCCGCCCTGGATCTCGAGGAGCTCGCCAGCCATGCACTTCGAGAGGCCGTAGATGCGGGCGATACCGTCGCCGACTTCGACGACTTGGCCGACATCGGTGATCTCCAGTTGCCCGGAGAACGACTCGATCTCTTGCTTGATGACGGACGTGATTTCGTCGGTCTTGATCTTCACGGCTGACTTCCTTCGAAATGCCCGATGCGAAACGCGTTCGTGCGAACCGGGCGGGATTGAGAGCGGGGGAAAGCTGGTCTAGATCTGCGAGGAGTTAGGCGTTGCCGCCGAGGAACTTCTGGAACTGCGCACGGACGTTGCCGCCGCCGACGTCATGCAGGTGCGAGCGCATCGAGCGAAGCTTCGCGGCGACGGAGCCGTCGATGAGACGATCGCCGATGCGAAGCTTGATGCCGCCGATCATGCCGCCGTCGACGTAGGCGTGCATCGCGACGCTCTTGCCGAGCGCGGTCTCGACGCGCGACTGGATGACGCGGAGCTGGTCCGGGCCGATCGGACCGGCGGTCCAGACGTCGACTTCGACCTTGCCGAGCTTCTCCTGCATGAGCGCGTCGTAGGCCTGCTCGATGTCGGCGAGTTCACCCGCGCGACCCTTGCGGTTCACGATGAGCACGAAGCGACGGAGGAGATCGGACACCTGGCCGTTGAGCATGCGCTCGAGGCTCTTCTCGCGCGACACGCGATCGATGACCGGCGTGCGGAGAAACTCGCGCAGCTTGCGGTCGCTGCGGATGATCTCCGCGAGCGCCGTGAGTTCCGCGCCGATCGACTGCGCTTCGGCAATGCCGCCCTGCTTCTCGGCGAGCTCGAAGAGGCTCTCCGCGTAGACCCGAGCGACGTCGTTGATCTGCTGCTGCATGCGTGAATCCCGCTGTGCGGTGCGTGCGCCCCCAAATTGGGGCGAGGCAGGGCGAGGTGCCGTCGTCTCGTTAGTTCCGCCGACCGGCGAGCTCCGCAAGGCTTTCCTCGACGAGCCGCTTCTGGTCGGTTTCGGTGATCTGGCGCTGGAGGATCTTGCCGGCAATCGACGTCGCGAGGTCGGCGGCCTTCGCGTGGATCTCGGCGACTGCCGCACGCTTCGCGCCTTCGATCTCGGCGTTCGCCTTCGTGAGGCGATCCTGCAGTTCGGTCTCCGACTTCGCGCGGATCTCGTCGGCGAGGCGCTGCGCGTCGGCACGCGACTGGGCGATCATCTTCGCGCTCTCGTCGCGGGCGGCGGCGAGGTCCTTCTCGAACTTCGCGCGGGCCGCTTCGGCGTCGCCGCGAGCCTTCTCGGCCGCGTCGATCTCGCCGAGGATCTTGTTCTGACGCTCGTCGAGCGCCTTCGTGATCTTCGGCCACACCATGGCGGCGAGGACGCCGAAGGCGACGAGGAAGACGACGAGCGACGTGATGTACGCGATGGGATTGAACTCCATCGGGTTACCGGCGCCGTCGGCCGCGAGAATGGTCGTGAGCATGGGAAGCGCTCTGTCGAGGTCCGACGATGGAAGAAGCTCTCGAAGCGGCGCGGCCATCGTCGGGGGGCCACGCGCTCCACATCACGGACGGCAACACCGAGCGAACTCGGGTGTGCCGTGCGTTGGGGAGGCGGCCGAGAGGAGCCGGCCGCGCGGGCACGAGGCACGCGGAGGCACGGCTCCCCTCGGCGTCATCCAACGCCAGGGTCCGGTTCGGGCACGAGCGCGATCTCGCGCGCCGCGCCCGACGCGGAATTACTTCACGAAGCCGATGAGGAGGCCGACGACGACGGCGAAGAGCGCGACGCCTTCGACAAGAGCGGCCGTGAGGATCATCTGGGTGAAGATGCGCGGCGCCATTTCCGGCTGACGCGCGGTCGACTCGACGGCCGAGCCACCGATGCGGCCGATGCCGAGCGCGGCGCCGATGACGGCGAGGCCGGCAGCGAGGCCGCCACCGAGACCGAGGCCCCAGTTGACGGCGCCGTGCGTGTCCTGCGCGGCGGCCGGGGCGGCGGCCATCAGGGTGCCGATGGTGGCGAGGACGGCGAGCGAAGCGAACTTGTTCATGAAGTGACTCTCCTAGAGAAGCCTGGCTGACGCGAAGTGCGTCGAGGTGGATAAGGAATCAGGCGACGCGGGCACTGTCCCGCGTTCCTGCTGTGAGTGGATCAGTGGGCGTGGGCCGCGTGGCCATGCGCGTGGTCGTGCTCGTCGCCATGGCCGTGCTCTTCGCCGTGCTCCTCGTCGTGGTGGCTCATCTGGCTGATGAACACCGCGGTGAGGAACATGAAGATGAACGCCTGAAGGAAGGCGACGAAGAGCTCAAGGAACATGATGCAGACGGCGAACGCGCCCGAGAGGAGCGAGATGCCGCCGACGGCCGCCCAGTTCACGGCCTTGTTGCTGGCCGCCGGGTCGTAGGCCATCGCACCGAACATGACGAGCGTCGCGAGAAGCGTGTGGCCGCCGACCATGTTGGCGAAGAGACGAATGCAGAGCGCGGCCGGCTTGATGATGAGGCCGAGCAGTTCGACGACGAGGATGATCGGGACGACGAGCAGCAGGCCCTTCGGTCCGGCCACGAGTTCGTGACCGCCGCAGAGGTGCTCGAGCCAGCCCTTGAGTCCGAGCTCGCGGTACGAGTGGATCTGGATCGCGAAGAAGACGATCGTCGCGAGTGCCGCGTTGACCGCGATGTTCGCCGTCGCCGTGCCGCCGACGAACGCGATCGTCGGATCGCCGATGAACCAGCCGCCCGCGAGGTGCTGCAGATCGACGAGCGGAATCAGGCCGATCAGGTTGAGCGTGAGGATGAAGAAGAAGAGCGTGAGGAGGAACGGCAGGTAGCGGCGCGTCTGCTCCTTGCCCAAGATCGGCTCGAGCATCGAGTCGCGAAGCGCGAGGATGATGACCTCGACGACCTGCGCGAGCCGGCCGCGCGAGAGGAATCGACGATTGCCCATCGTCGCCGGGCCGGTCTCCATGCACTTCGAGACGAACATGAGCGCGAGGACCGCGATCACGGCACCGATGCAGAGCGTGAGCAGCTGCATCGTGAAGCCGCCGAAGTGCGCCGTCTGCAACGACGGGTACTTGTGATCCAGGACGTGGCTGATCGGATTGGCGCCGGAGGCGAGGATCGCGTGCATGGGGGAGGGTCGCAGGCGTTACGAGCGGGAACCGATCGAAAAGGCGAGACGCGGCAGCAACGGAGAGAGCGGGCGGGTCGCCTGCCGCACCGCCGACACCCGAGGGGATGTTCAGTGGCCCAACAGACGAGTCGCCAGATGCGACTCCGTGATCTCCTTCACGAACCGGAGCGAGGCCGAGTGATGGCCGCCGACGGACGTTACGACCGCTCGGGCGAGTCCCGCGTCGGAGCATGCTCCGAAGGCAGCATCGCCCTCGCAATCACGACCGTTTCCAAGAGGAGAGCAGCGAGGTACGCCGCGACGCCGCCGAGGAAAACCGCCGGTCCCGGAAGGAGGGCCGAGGAGTATACAGAAAACAGTGCTAGCGGCGTGAAGATGAGACGAACGGTGACGACCCCAAGCCAGAGCACCGTCCAGTCCGCGGTCTTGCGCGGCTTCCACGGGGCGAGAACCAGGATTGCGAGGGCGGCGACGACCAAACTCGCGGCTCCGCCGAGGGCAATTCCCTTCACGACCTCGGGTCCCCAGCCCTTCCACCGCGCGAGCCCTTCCGCGACACCAACTTGCAGCAGGCCGAGGATGACGAGGCCCACCAGAATGGTCCGCCACGGCAGGGTGCGGGGCGGATCGGGGATACTCGTCGTCGTCGCGACCGGATCGCTAGATCCCGGGCCAGCCGAAGGTTGCGCGCTCACGGCCGACCCTCGCGGGGTCGGTCGTCCGTGTCGGCGTCCTCGTCGGCGGGCGGTTCCTCGTCCTTTGGCGGCTCGCGCCATCCGCCGGGCGGCGGCTTGGGCGTGCCGAGCGAACGGTCGATCGCCATCGCGCGGCGGATGAAGGTCCACATGCCGACCGCGAGGCCGCAGATCGGACCGATCACGAGCCCCCACGGTCGCGTGTTGAAGAGCCAGTCGATGCCCCAGCCAAGAAGGAGCCCGGCGACGACTTGACTCCCGAACTCCCAGCCGACACCCATGAGTTGCCAGCCGGCGCGCATCGTCTTCGCGTTGTCCTCGCGGCGCGCGTCGGTGCGACGAGACGGTTGGGGCGTGGGCTCGGCCATGCGCGGGCGACGGTACGGCGAGAGGCCCCGCGCGTCTATAGGAGAGGGAAAGGGTTCAGGGTTCAGGGTCCAGGGTTCGGGGGCAGAAGGCACGCCTCGGATCCAAGGTGTCTGCCCCTGAACCCTGAACCCTGACCCCTGACCCCTGAACCCAGAACCCTGACCCCTGACCCCTTTCCCTCCCCCCCACTACACTCGCCGCCCCACGCCATGGCCATTCCCGACAAGGACATCATCGACGTCACCCCGACCCGCTTGAACCGGACGGAGAACCTCTTCGTCGTCAACATCGTGAAGGGCCTCGGCACCACGCTCCGTCACTGCTTCCAGAACATCGGGCGGAACGGCAGCAACAAGGACACCATCTGGGTCGTCCAGTACCCCGAGCAGAAGCGCGACGATCGCCCGGTCGAGGACGGCGGCCAATACCGCCCCTACTTCCGCGGCGTGCATCGCCTCAATAAGGACGAGGACGGCCGCGTCCGCTGCGTCGCGTGCTTCATGTGCGCGACCGCGTGTCCGGCGAACTGCATCCACATCGTGGCCGAAGAGAGCCCGTGGCCCGACCGCGAGAAGTACCCGAAGCAGTTCGACATCGACGAACTGCGCTGCATCTACTGCGGCATGTGCGAAGAGGCGTGCCCCTGCGACGCCATCGAGCTCACGCCGCACTACGAAGTCACCGGTCTCTCCCGCGCGGAACTCATCTTCGACAAGTCGAAGCTCCTTCGCGTGTACGACGAGACCGTCGGCGAAAAACCAATGTGACTGGATGTGCACTCGGCGGGGGAGCCGCATGACGGGCACGGGGACGATCGTCTGCAGCGCCTGCGGCTACGACCTCACCGGAAGTCCGGTCGACGGCGCCTGCGCGGAATGCGGCGCGAGCGTCGCCGAGTCGCGGCGCAAGCACTTCACCAATCGTCACGGTGAAGCGATGGTGATGCATTTTGCGGTCGGCCTTCTCGGCGTTGCAGCCGCGGGCCTCACGATCGCGTTCCTCCTGAGCGCGGTCGCATGGGTGCCGTACATGCGCGACTCGTTCCTCTTTGGGATTTCGCTCGTCGTGGGCATCGCCGGCGGGCTCGCCGCGCCGATCCACCTCACAGCGCGGCGCGTGTGCGAACCCTTCGGTGGATTGGTGTGGCCACGCCGAATCCTCCGACTGGCGACCATTGCGGCCATCCTCGCGTCGATCTTCTCGATCCATGAGTGGCAGTACACGCCGATCGCAACCCCAACCCTCGCGGTCGGCGTGCGGGCCGCGGCCGTCATTTGGCTCGTATTCGCGCTCGCGGGCTTTCTCAGCGCGCTCTCGAACCATCTCGGAATGCACAAGACGCTTCGCCGCCCGACGCTCGCGGCCACGACCCTCGCCGCAATCCTCGGAATCCTCTCGACGGCGGCGGCCGAACATGGCACGCATCCTCTTGTCGGAGTCTTCCTTGCGGTGCTGGCGTCGATTGCCGCCGCCGTCGTCGCGCTCCTCGTTGCAGCCTGGTCGTACCGGCTGCTGCGGCCGCTCCGCGAGATCATGAAGGCTGCGGCGGCGTCGACGCCATGACCTCCCGCAACGCGGAGAGTTCGTCGAGCGAGATCACGCCGCCGCGGCGGCACGACGCGTGAAGGTGCGGCGACACCCGCAGGAACGCGGCCGCGTTCGACGCCCGCACTCCGCCGCCCGGCACGATCTCGATCGCGGAGCCCGCGCGCGCGGCTTCGCGCGCGTCGGCCGCGAGCGTGGCGAGGCGCTCGTCGAGCGTCGCGACCGAAGCGTCCCATCCGCGCACGCCGGCGGTGACGACCCGCGTGACGCCAAGCGCCGCGAGGTCGCGCATGCCGCGGGCGCGGTCAGCGAGCAGGTCGAACGTGCGCAGGAACGCCACGACGAGGCCAAGGCCGCGGGCAAGATCCCGAAGCGCCGCGCACGCCTCGAGGTCGATCGTCGCATCGGCCCGCAACAATCCGATCGCGACGGAATCCGCTCCCGCGCGTGCGCTCGCCTCGATCTCGCGGCGCGACGCCTCGAGGACGGCGGGCGTCGTGGTGAAGGCTGCAACGTCGAGCGCCGTCGAAACTCCGGGGAGCCGCGGGCGGATCATCGCGACGATCGACGTCCGTGCCGGATCGACGATCGCCCGGACTTCGCGAATCAGCGCCGCGTCGGGCGTCCAGCCTTCGCTCGCGAGATCGCTGCAGAGTTCGAGTCGATCGGCGAAGGGCGCGGCCACGCGCGCGGCGGCAACGCTGTCGATCGGGACTTCCAGGGTTCGGTGCGGTCGCGCGACGGGCATGTCCGCATCGTCGCACGGCGCGACGGTCCGAGAGCCGTGCGACCGCGCGCCTTTTTTCGTGTGCCCGCCACAAGGCCGTTTGATCGCGAGACGCGTCCCGCTACGTTCGCAGGCACGAGAAAGAGATCCATGCGCACCGCCCTCACGATCGCCGTCGTCACCGCACTCATCGCACCCCTCGCGCCCCTCGCGCATGGCGACCTCGTCGTCGAAGGCCTCGACGGCTCGATCACGCCGATGCAGGCGGGCTGGACGTACTTCGCGCTCGGAAACGCGGCGACTGCGAGCCAGGTCTTCTCCGCGAATCGCGGCATCATCTCGCAGTCGACGATCGGCCTCGGCTACGCGGGCCAAGGCTCGAACTATGTCTACCGCACCGTGCAGGTCGACCACCCGTCCTCGTGGACCTTGCGGGCGCGCGTGCGCGTGAGCGCATCGGAGCAATGGTCGTTCCCCTTCGGCGCGTTCATCGCGTTCGGGCCGGTCGGCCTCGGCCTGATGCCGACGTCGATCTCGCCGCTCAACGGAAGCTGGGTCACGTTGCCATTCGACGGCGCGTCGTGGCATGACTACCGCATCGAGACCACGGCGTGTGGTCGATGGACTGTCTTCGTCGACGACGTCGTCGTCCACGAAGGCGTGAACGCCGCGACCTCCGGCGCGCTCGATGTCGCGTTCGGCGACGGCACCGGCGGCGCGAACGCGAACGCGCAGTACGACTACGTCGAAGTCACGGTGAACGAGGGCGCGGGCGCCGACTTTGACGGCAGCGGCGTCGTCGACGGCGCCGATCTCGCGACGCTCCTCGGCCAATGGGGCCAGCCGGGCATCACCGACCTCGACTGCTCGGGCTCGACCGACGGCGGCGATATCGGCGTGTTGTTAGGCCAGTGGGGCTAACGGGCTGCGAAGGAACTCGATTCGGACTGCGGCCGAGCCTGACGGCCGATCTGCGGCGCCGCCGCGACTCGCGGTAGTTCCATGAAGCCTGTTGGCGGCCGCCGACCTCTTACCACGCGACACGGTCTCCGTCGTAGCTGATGAAGGCGCCGCTGTCCTTCTCCGAGAGCGACGCGATCACCTTCACGATCCCGTCGACGCTCTGCTCGACGCTGAGCGGCGCCTCCGCGCCGCCCATGTCGGTGCGCACCCAACCGGGGCTCATCGTCACGACCACGAACCCCTCGCCGCGCAGCTCGGCCGCGACGGAGCGCGTGAACATGTTGATCGCGGCCTTCGATTCGCGGTAGCCGACGAAGCCGCCGTGCTCGTTGCCGGTGAGGCTTCCGAGCGCGCTCGAGATGACGACGACGGTCTTCCGCGCGCTCGCGCGGAGGTTCGGCAGGAGCGCTTTCGTCAGGCGCATCGGCCCGAGCGTGTTCACGCGCAGGATGCGCTCGACCTCCGCCATGTCGAGGTCGAGCACCGTGCCGCCGCGGTTGACGACGCCCGCGTTGTGGATGACGACGTCGATCGGGCGACCCGCGAGCCCGCGGACGAACGCATCGACGCTCTCGGGGACCGCAACGTCGAGTTGCATGCCTTCGACGCCGAGGGCTTTCACCGCCGACACGTCCGCCGGCGTGCGCGCCGTGCCGATGACGCGAGCCCCGCCGGCGCGAAGCGCCTTCACGAGCCCGAGACCGATGCCGCGATTCGCGCCGGTGACGAGCACCGTCCCGAGGTGCGCGGCGTTTCCTGCCTTCGATGTTTCAGCCTGATTCATGCGCGCCTTTCCCATGCGTCATGCGATGATTCGCGAAACCGCACCGTACCCGCTTGCGACGGAGGAGTGACATGAACGACGAGATTCGAGCCATCGAGGCCGAGATCGAGACGCTCACGAAGAAGCTGAGCGAGGCGCGCCGCCGTGCTGCGGCGGAACGCGTGACGGATCTTGCGCTCCTCGCCCGCGACGGTCGCCCGGCTCGACTTTCCGACTACTTCGACGGCCGCACCGATCTCGTCGTCGTGCACAACATGGGAAAGCGGTGCGTCTACTGCACGCTCTGGGCCGACGGCTTCGTGAGCCTGTGGCCGCACGTGAACGATCGCACCGCGTTCGTCCTCGTGAGCGAAGACGAACCGAGCGTGCTCGACGCGTTCGCGCGTTCCAGGCAGTGGCCGTTCCCGGTCGCCTCGATGCATGGGCTCGACTTCGCCCGCGCCCTCGGCGTTGCCTACGACGACGTGCATCAGATGCCCGGCGCGAGCGCGTTCCGCCGCGAGACCGACGGCTCGATCGTCCGCACCGGCTACGCCCAGTTCGGGCCCGGCGACGCATTCTGTCCGGTCTGGCACCTCTTCGACCTTCTCGCGGGCGGTGCCGGCCAGTGGTCGCCGAAGTACTCCTACGCCAAGGTCGGCGCGTGCGGACCGTCGTGCTGCTGCAACGGCTGAGGCGTCGACGGTACGCTCTCCGCCTATGGCCCACGAGCACGAGACACGAGACCGACATCACCACGGCGACCAGGCGAAGCCCGCAGGAGGCATCCGGCCGCACCACAAGGTGCTCTTCGCCGTTGCCGTCGTGCTCGCCCTGATCGGTCTCGCGATCTACGTCATGTCAAACGACGAGATGCTCCAGCCCGACGGCGTGCAGCAGCCGGTGCCGGCTGCACCCTAGAGCAGCTCCACCTAGCGTGCTGAGACTACCGACGATCGGCGTGGCGCTGCTCTAGGCTCTCTTTCCCGCTCCGTCGGCCCGTCCGGGCCTTACTCGCTCTCGCCTAAGGCTTCGCGGCCGAGTGAATCGGCCGCTGCGCCTTCACTGCGCCGCACTTGAGCAGCTCCATTGAGCGTGCTGCGACTACCGACGATGCGCGTGGCGCTGCTCTAGGCTTTTTTTTCCCGCTCCGTCGGCCCGTCCGGGCCTTACTCGCTCTTGCCTAAGGCTTCGCGGCCGAGTGAATCGGCCGCTGCGCCTTCACTGCGCCGCACTTGAGCAGCTCCTTTGAGCGTGCTGCGACTACCGACGATGCGCGTGGCGCTGCTCTAGGACTTTTTTTCCCGCTCCGTCGGCCCGTCCGGGCCTTACTCGCTCTCGCCTAAGGCTCCGCGGCCGAGTGAATCGGCCGCGAAGCCTTCACTGCGCCGCACTTGAGCAGCTCCATTGAGCGTGCTGCGACTACCGACGATGCGCGTGGCGCTGCTCTAGGCTTTCTTTTCCCGCTCCGTCGGCCCGTCCGGGCCTTACTCGCTCTCGCCTAAGGCTCCGCGGCCGAGTGAATCGGCCGCGAAGCCTTCACGTCGGCCGCTTTGGTCAGAGCGCGACCGATTCGAGGATTGAGCTGCAACGTCGAGTTCGTCGACGGGCGCGCCGTCGTCAGTTCTTCTTCTTGATCTTCTCGAAGATGTCGATGCCCTGCTTGATCAGGTCTTCGGGATTCTGCTTGAGCAGGTCGCCGACGTCGGGCGGCGCCGCGGTCTTCTCGAGCGGGATGCGGTTGCCCTGCGAGTCGAAGAGCGGCCCGTACATCTTCACGCCGATCGAGAGCGTCTTCGCCAGATCGCTCTCGGCGCCGCCGATCTTGTCGAACCAGCCGCGCACCGCGGAGGACCAGTTGCCGATCTGGCTCGCCGGGATCTTCGTGGTGATCTCGTTGACGTAGATCGGCTTCTTCGTCAGGTCGATCGAGCCCTGCATGTCGAACTGCGTCTTCCATCCGCCTTCGATGCGGCCGAAGCGAAGCCCGAAGTCCTTGTACGTGAGCAGGCCGTTCTTGATGTTCACGTTCAGCGGCTCGATGCGCCCTTCGAGGTTGTCGGGCTTGCTGCTCGTGAGCGACATGACCGTCGAGAGCGGCGCGCCGTTCTTGAACTTGATGTCGCCGACGTCGAGGCTGAAGTTGGCGTTGATGCCGGACTTCGGTCCGTCGAGCGGGTAGGAGAGATCGGCGACCTTCAACGTTGCACGCTTCTGCGCGAGATCGATGTCGGCGAACACGGGGTTGATGACGTAGAGGATGTCGTCCTTCATCCCCGGCGAAAGCTCGAGGCTGCCGGTGATCGGCTTCTCGGGCAAGACCGTCGCCACGCCGTCCTTCACGAAGAATTGCGGCACGTCGACTTCCGCGTACGGCGCCACAAGCTTCGCCGAGAGCTGGCCGCCCTTCGACGACAGCCCTTGGCCCTTCGCGGTGAGGTCGATCGTCTCGCCAAGACCGCGCGACACCGTGCCTCCCGTCGCGCCGACGAGATCCACGAACACCGAGGGCAGGCCCTTCACGTTCGCGTCGAGATTCGCCACCGCGTTCGAGGCGTCGAACGCGCCGTTCGCGCCGAGGAGCTTCTCCACGTTGCCCTTGATCGAGATCGCCGGTGACGGCCCGGCGCCGGGCGCGGTGCCGCGGTCGGTCACGTTGAACTCGAGTCCCTTGCCGAGATCGGACGAGTTCGCGCGTGCGACGATCGCCGGCATGTCGAGACGGCCGGGCGCCTTGCCGGGCACGGTCACGCCGATCGGGAGCGGCTGCGTCTCGAGCGCGACATCGACCGACGCGCCCGCGAACGACATCGCGCCGTCCGTGAGCGCGTTCGGGATGCGCACCGTTCCGGCCGTGAGCTGCGCGACGAACTCGTTCGGGAAGGTGTAGCGCGTCTCGCGCGTCGGGTCGGCGGAGGGCCGCACCGCGAGCTTGGTGAGCGCGTCCTGGTCGATGCGCACGGAAAGCCCGTTCGTCTTCGCTTCGACGAGCTTGCCTTGCGTCAGCACGTCGACCGTACCCGCGACGCGCGGGAACGCGGGCACGAGCCGCACGCTCTCGCCCTGCGCGCTCGTCGCCATCGTGAGCGCGAGGTCGCCGTTGTCGCCGGTCCAGGTGCTGAGCGAACCCTTGTCCTTGCCGAGGAGCGTTTCGACCCACGGCACCGAGATGCCGGAGAGCTTCACGTCGCCCGAGAGGCCGCGCAGGAGCGACGGGCCTTCCTTCTTCGCCCATGCGAGGTCAAACGTGCCGCGATCGATGCGGTCCGCCGCGGAGGTCGTGCCCGACGCGCTGAACGATCCTTGGGTCCGCGCGGCGTTTCCGTTCGCTTCCACCGAGAGCGTCGACGAGAAGTCGCGGAGCGCGAGCGCCGACGCGATGCCCGGCGCCGAACTCACGATGAGCTGCGGCACGGTGAGCTTCGCGGCCAATCCGCTCGGCAGCACTCCGCGTTTCAGCTCGTCGAAGACAAGCGTGACCGGATTGCCGAGTTCGAGCGAGAAGGGCGCGTCGTCGGCGAGGCGCACCTTCGACGCGCTGTCCTTCTGGAGCGCCGCGACGAGGTCCTTGCCGAGGATGCCGTCGAGATCGAGCTTGTCGATCCGCGCCTGCGTGCGCTCGACGCCGACGACGATCTCGCCCTTGAGCGGTTCGCCGCCGAGCGTCGCGACGACACGCTGGCCCGGGCGGCCCGGAAGCGGCTCGTTTCGCATGTCGATCGAGAGACCGCGGATCGCGGCCGCCTCGATGACGGCCTTCTGCTCCGGAGCCCACGGCACGAGCGCGGCGCCGTCCAAGCCTGAGATGCGCACGGTGCCGCGCGTGTCGATCGCGAACGGATCGAGCTTCGCGAAGTCCGTCGGGAGCGGCCCGAGCGTCTGCTTCACGTCGACTTCGCCGCGGTCGATCTTTCCTGCAACGGAGAGTTGTGCGCCCTTCGCGGCGTCGGCCGACGTGAGCGTGGCGACGAGATCGCCGAAGCGGATGTCGCGGGAGAGGTCGGTCACGTAGAGCGCGTTCTCGCCGGGCACGCTGACCATCGCGTCGATCGCGAGGCCTGCGGCGCCCTGCGGCGGCAACGTGGTGTCGAGATCCTTGATCTCGACGCGCACCGGCACCGGCTTCGTGAAGGTCTGCTTCGTCGCCGCGGCGAGGAATGCGGGATCGAACGTGGCGTCGAGCGTCGCGCGGACGTCGCTCACGCGATCGAACGCGCTCGTGACGAGCGCCTGCGCCACGAGATTCGGCGCCGACGGCGGTGTCGCGCCGGTCGCCCCGCCGAAGCCGAGCGCGAGCGACGCCTCGGCGCGGAAGGGATCGGTCACCGCGGCGCGGCCAAACGCCACGCGCCCGCCGGAGCCGAGCGCGACCGAAAGGCCCCGCTCCGTGTCCTTCCACGTGGCAGGCGCGAGCGGCTGCGCGTCGATCGTGCCGACGAAGGTCGAGAGCGCGCTCGCGCCCGCGGCCGGCGGCGCCCAGCGCAGCTCGCGGCCGGAGATCGCGAGCCGCACGTTCTCGGCGACCGTCGTTTTCGCCACGCGCTCGAGCGTTTCCGGGCTCGCCTCGACGATGCCGCTGAGATTGCCGTTCGAGATCGAGCCGTCGGCTGCAACGACGGCGCTCGCGTTGAGCTGGGCCTTCGGCGCCTTCAGTTCGACGGTGATCGGCGACGTGCCGCCGCCCGGCGCCTTGATCTCGAGGATGTCGATCGTCGAGCCGAGATCCTTCGGCAGCATCACGTCGGTCGCGGCGAGCGCCGGCTGCGCGAGCGAGGTCGGCAACTTGGTCGCGACGACCGAGCCCTTCACGCCGGCGAGGATCTGCGCGATCTCGGTCGACACCTTGCCGCCCGATCCGATCATCTTGTCGAGCGTGAGATCCGCGGCGAGCGAGCTCGCGGTCGTGCCGTCGAGCGAGCCGTCGGCCTTCGCCGTGACGTGCACCGTCTGACCGAGCGCGGGGCTCTGGACGTTCAAGGAGACGTTCGCGAAGTCGGCGGTGCGATCGTCGACCGGCACGCGCACGTTCTTCGCATCGAATGCGACGTTCGCCCCGATGGCGGCCAGATCCACCTTCCCCTTGACGTTCGTGAGATCGGCCTTGAGCGACATCGTCCCCTTGCTGCCGAGGAGATTCGTGTCGCCGTCGAGCTGCGCGTTCACGGTGCCCGTGCCGCCGTCCACGCTCGCCGAACCTTTCAAGCCGTCGATCGCGTACTCGCGTCCGGTCGCCGTTTCCTTGAGGGCGAGCGCGAAGCGCTCGATGTTCAACGTTGCACGGAGGTTCGACGGAATCCCGCCGCCGGAATCGCCGCCCGCACCCGCTCCGCCGCCCGCGCCGCCGCCGGTCGTCGTTGCCGGCTTGTCGAAGAGCTTCGCGAGGCCCGTCGTCCCGTCCGGCTCGAGCGTGCCCTTTGCGGCGCCCGAGAGCGACGCGTCGATCGCGCTTCCCCCCGACGTGATGAGCGAGAGCAGGCCGTTGTGCACCGTCACGTTCACGTCGATCGCGTTCGAACCCGACGCGTCACGAATCGAGAGTCCGTCCACGGATTGGCTGCTGAACCAGCCGAGGCTCACGCCGCGGACTTGCACGTCGCCGTTGACCGCGTCGGCGATCGCGCCGCGGGCGATGCTCGCGGCCGGGCCGAACGAAAGAATGGTCGGTGCCGCTGCCACGAGCACGACCACGAGAAGAACAAGGACAAGGAGAATCCGCAGAAGCGGACGCTTCTTCTTTTGGGGAGCCGTCATGCGGTCCAGCGTAGGCGATGGACCCGGCGATCGTCATCGGGCATCAGCAGGCAGTCAGCGGGTCGAGGCGCGTCGCCGCGACGCGGGTTTCGCGTCGGCCGCGGCCGCCGGAACCTTCATTTCGAGGTGCTTTGCGGCCTCGCGAAACGAGAGCGGCGAAATACGGTGACCTTCCGACGTGAGGAACGCCCGAACGCGCTCCGGTTCCGCGTGCGCGTACTCGCGCAGCGCCCAGCCGATGGCCTTACGGATGAAGAACTCCGGCTCGTCGGCGCGACGCAGGCAGAACTCGAAGAGGACGTCGGCGTCGGTGTCGGACTTGTGCTTGATCTGGCAAAGGATCGCGGCGCGGCGGACCCACATCGACTCGTCGTCGATCCATCGGCGCATCACCGGCATGCAGCGATCGCGCTGCGCGAGGACGGCCCATGAGACGACGCGACCGGCAACCCAGTCGACGATGTCCCACCACGCGCCCTCGACGATGAGCCGTCGAAAGAGCGGGAGGTGCGCCGGCGTCTGATGATCGGAGAAGGTCTCGGCGACGTGACACGCCGCGTAGCGGTAGTCGCGCTCGCCCGCGGTCGCGCCAGTGTTCGGCCACTGGCCCGCGGCCCAAAGCGCGAGCACGGTGGATCGGTAGTTCGAGGCGTCGAGATCGCCGCAGCGCGCGACCAGCTCCTTGAAGATCGGCCGACGATCCGGCTCCGAGACGCCGAAGAACGGCTGCTCGGTCTTCATGTACGCGGCCATCTCCGCGGCCTTCGTCTCGTCCCGCAACGCGGAGAGCCGCTCGCGCACGAACGCGACAGCGTCCGTCGGCGCGCGGAACGTTTCCAGGCTCGCGGGGCGACCGGCCATTGCGCACACCGTACGTCAGGATCGGCCCGCGCGTGAAGTCCCCGTCCGCGCCGGCCCGCGAGCCGGTACGGTTCGTCCCGCCCGCCCGCGGTCCGACCCACATGCCGAACGCCATCGATCACGCCCTCGCGCTCGTCCTCGTCGTCGTCGCCCCGCCGTACGCGGCGTGGTCGTTCCGGCGCCTGCGCGCCCGCATCGCACGCGGCGGCGGCTCGGCACGGCGCGCCGCCTACCGCGGCACGATGCTCACGCAGTGGACGCTCACGCTCGCGCTCCTCGCCCACTGGTGGTTCGCGGCGCGGCCCTTCACCGACCTCGCCCTCCTGCCGCCGTCTGGGTGGGGCACGGTGGTCGCGATCCTCCTCCTCGCCACGCTCGTCGGCATCTTCCTCTTCCAACAGGCCCACGCCGACGACTCCGCGTTGCAGGACGCGATCCGCACGAAGCTCGCGCCGGTCGAGTCGATCCTCCCGCACGACGACGCCGACGAGCGCCTCTTCACCGGCGTGGCGATCACCGCGGGCATCTGCGAGGAGGCGCTCTATCGCGGCTTCCTCACGTGGTACGCGGTGCAGTTCCTTCCGACGTACGTGGCCGTTCCCGCGGTCGCGCTCGCGTTCGGTCTCGCGCACTCGTATCAAGGCGTGCGCGGCGTCGTCACGACGACGATCGTCGGTCTCGTGATGGCGGGATTCGTGGCGCTCGCCGCGTCGCTCTGGATCGCGATGGCCGTCCACGTGCTCGTCGACCTGAACTCGGGGCTCCTCGCACGCCGGGTGCTGGCTGCAACGCGGAGCCGCGACAACGTCAGTCCACCGTCGCCGGCGCCGAGCGAGTCTTCGTCGGCGCCACGTTCTTGAGCATGCGCTCGAGCGCGAGCTTCGCGAGCCGCTTCGCCTCGGGCGGAACCTTGATCTCGTTGACGACGCGCCCCGCCGCGAGGTGGTCGAGCACCCACAGGAGATGCGCCTGGTCGATGCGGTACATCGTGGTGCAGAGACACTGACACTCGCTCAGCGTGCGCACGTCGACGCTACGCGCCTCGGCCTCGCGGGCGATGCGATGCACGAGATGGAACTCCGTGCCGACCGCCCATCGCGATCCGACGTTCGCGCCGCGGATCGTGTCGATGATCATCTCCGTCGAGCCCTTGAGGTCGGCGATGTCGACGACCTCCTGGGCGCACTCCGGATGCACGAGCACGGTGCGGCCTTCGGCCTTCGCGCGATCGACGTGCTCGGGGCGGAAGAGCTTGTGCACCGAGCAATGGCCGGCCCAGAGAAGGACGCGCGCGTCGCGGATCGTCTCGCGGTCAAGCCCGCCGAGATCCTTCTTCGGATTCCAGAGGGCCGTCTGCGCTTTCGTCGAACCGCCTACGGCTGCGGCGTCGATCTCGGTGACGAAGCCGCGCGACTTCGCGGTGTTGCGGCCGAGATGCTGGTCGGGGAGGAAGAGGATCTTGATCGTCTCGCCCTTCGCGACCTTCTCCTCGCCGCCTTTGAGCGCCCAGTCGAAGACGAGATGCGCGTTGCTCGACGTGCAGCAGGCGCCGCCGCGCTGGCCGACGAACGCCTTGATCGCCGCCGACGAGTTCACGTACGTGATCGGAATCACGCGCTGCCCGGAGTTCGGGCCTAACACCTCGTGGATCTCGTCCCACGCGGCCACGGTGTCGTCGTACGCCGCCATGTCGGCCATCGAGCAGCCGGCGGAGAGGTCAGGCAGGATCACGCGGACCTTGTCGTCGGTGAGGACGTCCGCGGTCTCCGCCATGAAGTGCACGCCGCAGAAGACGATGAACTCCGCGCCGCGCTTCGGCGCTTCGGCCGCCGCGAGCTGCGAGAGCTTCAGGCTGTCGCCGATCAGGTCGGCATGACGGACGACGTCGTCCTGTTGGTAGTGGTGTCCGAGGATCAGAAGGCGGGAGCCCAGCTCCGCGCGACGCGCGACGATGGCCTTCCCGAGTTCCTCCTCGGTCATCGACAAGTACTGTTTCGGGAGCTCAGGTTGCCAGAGCATGCGTGGCGCCCCACGACGCGTGCATCGCGTGCGGAGCGTGCCGCATAGTAGAGCGCGGTCGAGCGCGGCGCGTCAGGCGGCTTCCGAAGCGTTCGCGATCGCCTCGGCGCGGTCGGCCTCGCCGCCGCAGAACTGGACCGCGACCGCAACCCTGCCGTCCTCGACGCCGGCGCGCACGACGACGCCTTCGATGAGATCAGCGGAGCGGCGCACGATCGCGCCCGCATGGGCCGAGAGGCCGATCAGGATGCGTTCTCCCGGGGAAAACGGCACACCGCCGCGCAGCGTCACGTGTGCTCCGTCGCGCGACAGATCGCGCGTGGTGCCGGCGACAAAGCGCATGGCGCGCGGATGCCACACTTTGCACGGAAGCTCAACCTCTACGCGGTCATCGGATCTTCGGTTCATGTGCCGTCCTTTCGAGGTGCGAAGCACGCTCGCGTCCGGGGATATCGGTCGTCGGCGCTTCGGGCTTTGGGACAGATCGGGGATTCGTCCCGAAGCGACGCAAGCCAGTACCTTCCGCGTTCATGACGACTCCGCTCCCCCGGATTCCCCGTCGGCAGTTCCTGCGCCGGGCCGTGGCCGCCGCGACGCTCCTGCCGGTCGCGTGCGCCTCGGCACCCAAACCGAAGCGCTACGCCGCGAACGAGAAGCTCCGGCTCGGCGTCATCGGGGTCGCCAATCAAGGCGGGTCGAACCTGAACGCCGTCGCGTCAGAGGACATCGTCGCGCTCTGCGACGTCGACCGCGACTACCTCGCCGCGGCGAGCTCGCAATTCCCGAACGCCCGCTCGTTCGTCGACTTCCGTGAACTCCTCACCGACGATTCGTTAGGCCTCGACGGCGTCGTCATCTCGACGCCCGACCACACGCACGCGCCTGCAACGGTGATGGCGCTCAAGCGCCGGCTCGCGGTCTACTGCGAGAAGCCGCTGACGCACACGGTGGAGGAGTGCCGCACGCTGCAGAACCTGGCCGCGAAGCACCGCTGCGTCACGCAGATGGGAACGATCATCCACGCGGAGCCGAACTATCGGCGCGTCGTCGAGGCGATCCGCGCCGGCGTCATCGGCCCGATCACGCAGGTCGACTGCTGGTGTCCGAAGAGCTGGTGCTGCGCGAAGCCGACGCCCGGCGCCGTGCCGCCCGAACGCCTCAACTGGCCGCTCTGGCAAGGGCCGATCCCCGACGCGCCCTACGTCGAAGGCATCGCGCCGGCGAACTGGCGCGGCCATTGGAGCTACGGCACCGGCACGCTCGGCGACATGGGCTGCCACATCCTCGACCTTCCCTTCTGGGCGCTCGATCTCGCGGGGCCGAAGGGCGATCGCATGATCGTCGCCGCCGACGGCCCGCCGGTCGACGCGATGGGGTGCCCCGAATGGCTCGAGGCGACGTGGGTGTTTCCGAACGCCGCGCCGCCGAAGGGCGATCCGCTCATCGTGCGTTGGTTTGACGGCGGCCGCATTCCGCCGACCGTGCAGGAGATCGGCGCGAAGGATCGCCAGGACTACTTCGGCCGCTACATGGTGTGCTTCCAAGGGACGCACGGATTCCTTCTCGCGAACTACGGCGAGATGAAGATCCTGATGGTGCCCGACGCCGTACTGCCCGAGCCGACGATTCCCGCCTCGCCCGGCCATCATCGCGAGTGGCTCGACGCGATCCGCTCCGGCGCCGACACCGGCGACGGCGCACCGCTCTGCCGCTTCGAATACTCGGCGCCGCTCACGGAAATGGTGCTCCTCGGCACCGTGGCGTATCGCTCGCGATCGCAGATCACCTGGGACCGGCCCCTTCCGGTTCTCGCGAACGATCCGGCGCTCAAGCCCTGGCTCACCGAACGCTACCGCGACGGCTGGTCGCTCACCTAACTCCTCACTCGCACCGTGCCCGACACCGCCCTCGCACTCGCTCCCGCCAAACTCAACCTGGCGCTGTCCGTCGGACCGCCGGGCGTCGATCGCATGCATCCGATCGCGTCGTGGATGGTGACCGTCGACCTCTTCGACGAACTCCTCCTCACGCGCCTTCCGGAGGAGAGCCTCTCGCGCTACGCGATCCTCTGGCATCGCGACGCTCGCAAGCGCTCCGACATCGACTGGTCGATCACGAAGGATCTCGCGGTGCGGGCGCACCTGGCGCTTGAGGAGCGCGTCGGCCGACCCTTGCCGTTGCAGCTCAAGATGGAGAAGCGCATTCCCGTCGGCGGCGGGCTCGGCGGCGGTTCGTCGAACGCGGCCGCGATGCTGCACGGCGTCAACCGCCTGTTCGAGCTCGGGCTCAGCAACGACGAGTTGGCCGAGATCGCGTCGGGCCTCGGCTCCGACGTCGCGTTCCTCGTGCACGGCGGCAGCGCGATCGTCGAAGGGCTCGGCGAGCGCGTCGAGACCCACGACACGATCCCGTCGCTGCACGCCGTCCTCGCCTTTCCGCAGGCCGCGTGCCCGACCGGACCCGTCTACGGCGCGTTCGATCGCCTCGCCGCCGAACGCTCGGGCGCCGTCGACGCCGCGCGGGTGCGTCGGATCGTCGCGCCGCGCGTCGCCCCCGACGCCTGCTTCAACGACCTCGCGCCCGCCGCGCTCGAGATCGCGCCGACCCTCCGCGACGACCTCGAGGACCTCGCCGCCCTCGCGGAGCGCCCGGTCCACGTTTCAGGCTCCGGCTCGACGCTCTTCGTCCTCTGCGACGACCCGCTGCATGCCGAGGCGCTCGCGACCGCCGCGACCGAACGGCTCAAGCTCCCGTCCGTCGCCGTGAAGACCGTCGCGCGCCCCGAGCCGGACGTGCGGCGGGAGTGATTGCCCCGCTCCGGCGTCAAACTTCCGGCCTTCGCGTCGCTCGATGCACAACCTCCCCCGTCCTCGCCGCTACAAGTTCGTCCTATGACCACGATGACCCTCCCCTTCGGCGCCGTCGAGCAGTCGGCGCGTCCGTTCGTTCCGGCGCTTCTCGACGCCACGCGTTGGGACAACCTCGAGCCGCTCTATCGCGCGCTCGTCGATCGCCCCCTTCGCTGCGCGAACTGCCTCGAGAACCTGCTGCTCGACCGCAGCGAACTCGACGCCGCGTCGGGCGAGGCCGAGGCGAACCTCTACATCAACATGACGCGCCGCACGAACGATGAGGGCGCGCAGTCGGCGTACACCGCGTTCGTCGAGAACGTCGATCCGAAGCTTCGCGCCGTAAGCGCCGAACTCGACCGCAAGGTCGTCTCGAGCCCGTTCGCGAAGGAGCTCGACCAGAAGCGCTACGGCGTCCTGCTGCGCAAGCTCGCGGTCGAAGTCGAGATGTTCCGCGAGGAGAACATCCCGCTCTTCACCGAGGCCACGAAGCTCGACCAGGAGTATTCGAAGATCAACGGCGCGATGACCGTCGAGTTCGACGGCAAGACGCAGACCATGCCGCAGATGGCGCGGTACTTCGAGGAGACCGACCGCGGCCTGCGCGAGAAGGCGTGGCGCGCGGTCGCCGAGCGCCGCCTCGCCGACGCCGACAAGATCGACGCGATCTACGACGGGCTCGTCAGGATCCGCCAGCGCATCGCCGAGAACGCGGGCTATCCGAACTTCCGCGACTACCAGCACCGGCGCTACATGCGCTTCGACTACACGCCCGCCGACTGCATGACGTTCCATGACAGCGTTGCAGGATCGTGCGTGCCGTCGATGCGCGAGCTCAACGCCCAGCGCGCGAAGGATCTCGGCGTCGATCGGCTTCGTCCGTGGGATCTCGCGGTCGATCCGAAGGGCCGCCCGCCGCTTCGCCCGTTCACGACCGCGCAGGAGCTGGTCGATCGCACGTCGGCGACGTTCCACCGCATGGATCCGAAGCTCGGCGAGATGTTCGACTCGCTGCGCCACGGCGACTGCCTCGACCTCGAGAGTCGACCGGGCAAGGCGCCGGGCGGCTATCAGTACCAGCGTCAGCGCTCGCGCCAGCCGTTCATCTTCATGAACGCGGCGGGCCTCCATCGCGACCTCATCACGATGGTGCACGAGGCGGGCCACGCGTTCCACTCGATCCTCTCGAAGGGCGATCCGCTCCTTGAGTATCGCGGCAGCCCGACCGAGTTCGCCGAAGTCGCGAGCACGTCGATGGAGCTTCTCACGCTCCCCTACCTCGACGCCTTCTACACGCCGGCCGACGCCGACCGCGCGCGGCGCGATCGACTCGAGAAGTTCGCGACGCTCATGCCGTGGATCGCGCAGATCGATGCCTTCCAGCACTGGGTCTACACGAACCCGACGCACACCGTCGCCGACCGCGCGAAGTGCTGGGACGCGATGAACCAGCGCTTCGGTCCGGCCGTGGACTGGTCCGGCCTCGAGCGCTACAACGAGCGCTCGTGGCAACGCCAGCTTCACCTCTTCGGCATCCCCTTCTACTACATCGAGTACGGCATCGCGGAAGTCGGTGCGATGCAGGTCTGGCTCCGCTCACGTCGCTCGGAGCGCGAGGCCCTCGACGGCTACATGCGCGGCCTCTCGCTCGGCGGCTCGCGGCCGCTGCCGGAACTCTTCGCCGCGGCCGGCTGCAACTTCGACTTCGGACCGGCGGTCATCGGGCAGCTCATGCGCGAGGCGAACGACGCCTTGGCGGCACTCCCCCGGTGACGTTTGGCCGGGTTCGGTGCGACCTTCTACCCATCGTTCCCCGAGCGATCCACGGCCAATAAATCCTCGAAGCACGGTCTTTCAGGCTTCGTGCAGGAAAGATCGCATCCCGTCCTGCCTCAGCGTCAAGGCGCGGTTAGATTCGAAGCGACCCCCCTTAGGCGGGGGCGGACGGGAAAAGGGAATCACCGCGGACGGCGCCTTCGGGCCCGTCCGCGTTTTTCCTTTTGCGATAACCATTCGGGTCCATGCCACCGCCCGACCCGTCCGTTCGTCGCCCGTCGCCGGCCGACCTGCACATGACGTCCGACGAGTTCCGCCGCGCCGGCCACGCGATGGTCGACTGGATCGCGGCGTATCTCGAGCGCGTCGAGACGCTGCCGGTCCTCTCGCGGGTGAAGCCGGGCGACGTGCGCTCCGCGTTGCCGAGCGAGCCGCCTGCAAAGCGGGAACCCTTCGAGCGCTGGCTCGAGGACATCGATCGCGTCGTCATGCCTGGGCTCACGCATTGGCAGAGCCCGAACTTCTTCGCGTACTTCCCGGCGAACGCAAGCGGACCGAGCATCCTCGGCGATCTCCTCTCGGCCGGCCTCGGCGTGCAAGGCATGCTCTGGGCGACGAGTCCGGCGTGCACCGAAGTCGAGACGCACGTCCTCGACTGGCTCGTCGGCATGCTTGGCCTTCCCGACCGATTCCGCTCGACGAGCCACGGCGGTGGCGTGATCCAAGACACCGCCTCGAGCTCGACGCTCTGCGCGCTCCTCGTTGCACGCGAGCGTGCGACCGGCGGAGCGTCGAACGACGACGGGCTCGCGGCCTGCAACGCGCGCCTCGTGGCGTACGCCAGCACGCAAACGCACTCGTCGCTTGCGAAAGCGATGAAGATCGCGGGCCTCGGCGAGAGGAACCTGCGGCTCATCGACGTCGACCAAGCCTACGCGATGCGCGCCGATCGCCTGCGCGAGGCGATCGCGCGTGATCGCACCGCGGGCCTCACGCCGTTCTTCGTGTGCGCGACGATCGGCACGACCTCGAGCAACGCGATCGATCCGGTGCGTGCGATCGGCGAAATCTGCAACGCGGAGAAGCTCTGGCTCCACGTCGATGCCGCGATGAGCGGCACGGCGGCGCTCTGCCCGGAGTTCCGCCCGATCCACGACGGCGTCGAGCTCGCCGACAGCTACTGCTTCAACCCGCACAAATGGATGTTCGTGAACTTCGACTGCGACGTCTTCTACGTGGCCGACCGGGCCGCGCTCATCCGCACGCTCACGGTCTTGCCCGAGTACCTCCGCAACGCGGCCACGGCGAGCGGCGCCGTCTTTGACTATCGCGACTGGCATGTGCCGCTCGGGCGGCGCTTCCGGGCGCTCAAGCTCTGGTTCGTGATCCGGCACTATGGCGTCGAGGGGCTTCAGGCGCTCGTGCGACACCACGTTGCGTTGGCGGCCGCGTTCGAGTCGTGGGTGCGCGCCGACGACCGCTTCGAGATCGTCGCCCCGCGTCCGCTCAACCTGGTCTCCTTCCGGCTGCGCGGCAGCAACGAGGAGAACGAGGCGCTCCTCGCGCGGGTGAACGCGAGCGGCGAGGCGTACCTCTCGCACACGAAGCTCGGCGACCGCTACGTCCTCCGCATGTCGATCGGCCAGACGCGCGTGGAAGAGCGCCACGTGAAGGCGGCGTGGACACTGATCCAGCGTTGCGCTAGCCGCGCCTGACCGTCAGCACCGCGATCTCCGGCGGGCAGTTCACGCGAAGCGGGAACCAGGCGCCGAGGCCGACGGTCACGAAGAGCGCGCTCTCGCCGCGCGAGTAGAGGCCGGCGTTCAGGCGCCTTGCAAAACTCGGCGTTGCAGGATTGCGCCGCCGAAGCGCGAACTGCCGGCCATGCGTGTGCCCCGAGAGCGTGAGCGGCACGCCCAGCTTCGCCGCGTGCACGAACGCCTTCGGGTTGTGGGCGAGGAGAAGATCCAGGCCGCGCCCCTTCTGCCAGACCTTCGCGACGCGCCGGGCGGACGCCCGAATCGTCCGCGCCCAGTCGACACCGCCAACGTGCAGCCGCGCGCCGTTGTTGCCGAGCATCACCGCCTCGTCCATCAGGACGTTCACGCCGTTCGCCTCGGCCACGCGCACCACGCGCTTCGGGTCGTCGAGGTGGTCGTGGTTGCCTAACACGAGCAGCGAACCGAGCGGTCCGGCGATGCGCCCGAGCGCAGCGAGCACCGGCTCGGCTTCCTCCGCGTCGAGATCGACGACGTCGCCGGTGCAGACCACGAGGTCCGCGCCGATCGCCGCCACGCTCTCGACGACCGCGACGGCGCGCTCCGGCGTCATCAGGTGGCCGACGTGCAGGTCGCTCAGGTGCGCGATGCGCACGCCGTCGAACGCGATCGGCCAGCGCGGCAGGCACACCTCGATCGCCCGCTCCTCGACGCGCTGCGCCGCGTGACGCCGGAGGAGCTCGCCGCCGGTCAGCCGATTGGCCGTGACGGTGAGCATGAAGTGCCGCCACTTCGCGCGGATGTACTTGCCCGAGCGTTTCGGGATCTCAGAGGGCTCGGACGGGCGCGGCGCGGACATCTGGCGTGCGGCAACGGGGAGATGCGGTCAGAACTCGATGGTGACGCCGGCGATCAGGCCTTGGAGGCCGAGATCGTTCGTGTTCGACGTGCCGGCGCGCTCGTCCTCGAAGTCGCCGTCGACGAGCTTGTAGCCGAGGTGCGCGCCGATGTTCGGCGTGAAGAGGACGCGCACGCCGGCGTCGATCGCCCACAGCGTGCCGACGCCGTCGCCGTCGCCGGAAACGCCGAAGGACGGCCCGAACGAACCCGACACGCCGAAGTCGATGCGATCGATGAAGCCGACCAGGTCCTTCGTGTGCAGCGCGAGCGCGGCAGCGACGCCGAAGCGGGTGCCGAGCCAGCTGCCGTCGACGCCGTTCGTCGCGCCGGTCGCGAGCTCGGTGGCGGTGACGTCGATGTCGTCGTACGTGATGCCGAGCGTCGGTGCGAACGCCAGCGACACGCGCTGCGCGCCGTCGCCTGCAACGTTGTCCGCGCGCGGCGCCGAGTCGCTCCACGGGAAGGCCTTCGCATCGAGCGGCGTCCACAGGCCGTAGCCGACGTCGAGCGAGATCGACCACCAGTTCGCGCTCGTCGCCAGGGTCGGCGTGGTCCCGTCGGTGTCGAACGTGAAGCCCGATGCGGCCACGAACCAGCGGTCGAACGTGACGCGGCCCATGCCGCTGAACACCGTCTCGCTGCCGTTCAGGTCGAGGTCCTCGACGTTGGCGTTGCCGCCGCCCGGGACTAGCGCGACATCGCCGACGAGCCGCGGGAACCAGGCGTCGAGGTTCGCGTCGAAGCGGAAGCCGTCTTCGGCGACCGTGAGCGACCGAGCGGCCGACGCCGGTGCGGCGGGTTCGGGCGTTTGCGCGGAGACGACCGACGAGGCGAACACGACGACGGGCGCGAGGAGGCGGAGCATTCGCGCAGGGTAGCATCAGCCGCCGCGCGCACTCGCGCCGTCGATGGCACACTACGCCTATGCCGTCCGCAGACGGACCGAACCGCACGCCCGATCCGAAGCCCGCACCGCCGAAGCCGCCGGTGCGCCCGAACGACGCCATCGACCTCGGTCGCGGCGCGTGGGCGCCGCGCTCCGCGGTCGTTTTCACGTTCAGCCGTTCGAGCGGACCCGGCGGACAGAACGTAAACAAGGTGAACACCCGCGCCGATCTGCATCTGTCGCTCGCGGCCATCAGGGGATTGCACGACGCCGCGCGCGCCCGCTTGCTCGCGATGGCCGGCAGTCACCTCGTCAAGGGCGAGGACGGCGCGGGCGCCATTCACTTCACCGCCGACGAGTTCCGCTCGCAGTTCGAGAATCGCGAGGCGTGCCTCGACCGGCTTCGGGAACTCATCGTTGCAGCCGCCACGATCCCGAAGAAGCGGAAGAAGACGAAGCCGTCGCGCGGCAGCGTCGAGCGGCGCATCAACGCGAAGAAGCGCGAAGGCGACAAGAAGCGGCAGCGGCGCGAGCGGTTCGACTGAGGGCGCGGCGCGCCGTCATGCGCCAAGCTCGACGCGGGCCCGCTCCCGATGCGTGGCGCCCGTCGGAGCCAGGTCGCTCGACATGACGCAGACCGCGCCCACCTCGAAGTCGCCGAGCTGCAACGGCTCGGCGAGCGTGCAGTCGGCGCCGGCGCCTGGGAACCTCGCGATCGTGCAATGCGGCAGGAAGTCGCGCTCGCTGTGCACCCGAGGCTCGCGCGCGAGTCGATGGACGAGACGACGGTGCAGCTCGACGAGCGGCGCCGGCCGATCGCACTCGACGACGACGGTCCGCTTCGGTCCCCGCGCCGGCAACGCGGTGAGGAGCACCGGTCGAAGTCGAAACGACGAGATGCCGCGGCACGCGGCGGCGACGGTGTCGACGACGTCGTCGAGCTCCCGCGGCTGGCGTTCGCCGACGAAGAAGAGCGTGAGGTGCACCTGGTCCGCCGGCGTCGGCCGATGGTCCGGCAGCTCGACGCGGCCGAGAAGCGCCTGCAGCTCGGCCGCGAACGAGGGCGGCGGATACGCGGCGACGAAGAGCCTCACGGCGATGTCCCCGTTGCAGCCGCGCGGCGCGCGGCCTGATCGAGCGCCGTGAGCCGTTCGGGGGAGAATCCCTCGTCGGTGAACCACGCGATGATCCGGTCGCGGCCGACCAGGAGCACGCGCGAGTACTGCGCGCGGCCCATGCCGGTCTGCGTGACGATCTGGTCGGCGGAGTCGCCGGTGAAGACGAGCGTCGTAGGCCATGATCCCTCGGGCCGCGTGTCGCGCCGCGCCGCGTTGATCGCCGGCGACAACACGATGCCGGCCGTGCTCGGCACGGCGCCCATCTCGTAGACCCGCACCGGCGTTCCGAGGTGCGCGAGCCCCTTCTTCCAGTCGTCGCGGTCGCGTTCCGCGTCGCCGGTGAACGGCATGATCAGGATGATCGGGCCTTCCTCGATGACTTCGACGATCGCGACCGGCTCGCCGGCGAGCGTCCGCCCGCGGGCGTTCGGGAAATACTCGCCCGTCGGATCGCGACTCGGGACGACGTTGCAGCCGACGAGGATGAGAAGGAGGATCAGGATGGTCCGGCGCACGAAAACAGCGTACGCCCGCGCGGCACCATTGACGGGCGCATCCAGCGAGGCGACGCTTCCGTGCGTGCTCGCCCTCATGGGATCCGCGGTCACATCGACGCTCGGGCTTGTCGTGGGACTCGCGCTCGTCGGTCGTGGCCTGATTGGACGCACGCCACGCGTCCCCGAGTGTCGCCACTGCCGCCACGACCTCACCGGCATCGACGCGCTGCGCTGCCCTGAGTGCGGACGCACGGCGCGATCGGCTCGTGAGCTGCGTCGACGGCGCCTGCGGCCCTTCTCGCTCGCAGTCGGCCTTCTCGGCGTTACAGCCGGAGTCGTCGGTCTGACGCGCGACCTGCCCGCCGCGTGGTGGCTCGCGCGCACGCCGACGCTCGTCCTGATCCACCTCGCGGGCCGCTACTTCGACGAACCGATGCAGCGCGACATCGCCGCCGCGCTCGAGGATCGCATCACGACGAGCGACGGAGTCCTCGCCTGGAATGAGTTCGGGCAGTTCGGGCCGTGGAAGCAAGAACTCATTCGCGACGCGATCGTGCGGATCGAAGCGACGCTTCCGAGCGGGGAGACCTGCAACCGTCTTCGACGTCTCGCGGACATGCCTGCCGCGCTGCCCGACTTCGCGTTGCAGCCACCGCTCGACGTCTGGCTCCCGGACACGCCCTCGGAGCTTCTCAAACGACTCCAATCGGCGATGCGCGCGGCGCCCGATCTCACCTCCGACCTGCCCGACGCGCGCTCGACCGCGCTCGTGCGCGAGTTGCACGCCATCGGCATTCCCTACGCCGACGAGATTCCGATCGGCGACAACGCCTCGGCGTACGTCGAGCTCGTTCCCTGCGAGGGACCGGGGGCGTCGGCGAACGCGGTGATGCGCTTCGGTCTGTCGGACTTCGAGGGCGTCGCGCTCTGGTTCCGCCGCGAGCCGGACGGACGCTGGCGCGTCGCCGCGCCGCCGCGGCCGACACAGGGACGCGTGGCCTATCGAGCCGGACCCGACAATGTGCGCGCGTACGCCGCCGACGACACGGCGTACCTCATGGAGTCGATGCATCTCGGCGGCGGCTCGGGATTCGTCAACGAGCGGCTCCGCGTGGTCGACCTTTCGCGCGCGTCGCCCGTCCTCGACGTGCCCAAGAGTCTGTCGCGATCGTTCAGCGGCGAAGGAGCCAGCCTCGTGACCGCCCTCCGCTGGCCGACGACGCCGACCGTCGACGCGCTCGACCTGGAATTCGAGGTCGTGCACGAGCGCGACGACGCCGCGGTCGCGCGCGCCGCAGGCGTGATCCGTCATCGGCGCGGCGCCCACGGCGGGTTCCGTGCGACCGAGATCCGATGGACGACCGCACCGCCAGGCGCGCCCGATCTCGCGCAGGTTCCGCTCTTCCCCCTGATCGAGTGGGAGACGACCGCAGCCGAACGAGCCGCCGTCCACGGCCTGCCGGAATCCGCCTTCGAACCCGACTGAATCGTTGGCCGCGCGCAGTTCTCGCCGCAGAATAGGGCGATGCTCGAGATCGCCGCCCTTCTCCTTCTCTCTGTTGCAGCCGCGCCGCCCGAACCGCTGGCGACGCTCACGCTCCCCGTCGCGGCGAGCGGCGACGAGGCCGGTCGCTCGATCGCCTTCGACGGACGGCGCGTCCTCCTGGGCGCGCCGAACCACGACGCCGCCGCGCCGAACGCCGGCGCCGCGCAGGTCTTCCGCCTCGCGGCGGGCGGAACGTGGGTGGCCGAGGCGCTCCTCGTTGCACCCGACGCCTTGGCCGACGACTCCTTCGGACTCTCCGTTGCCATCGACGGCGAGGTCGCGCTCGTCGGCGCGCTCGACGACGACGTGAACGGTAAATCGAGCGCCGGCAGTGCGCACGTCTATCGCCTCGTCGACGGCTTGTGGACGCACGAGGCGACGCTCCTCGCGTCCGACGCCGCCGCGAACGATCAGTTCGGCCGCTCCGTCGCGATCCGCGGCGACATCGCGATCGTCGGCTCGTGGCAATCGCTGAGCGCGTTCGGCAAGGGCGCGGCGTACGTCTTCAAGCGGCAGGCGAACGGAACGTGGCTTCAGACGCAGAAGCTCGCGCCGCCCGACGCCGCGACCGGCGACGCCAACGGCACGAGCGTGACGTTCGACGGCACTCGCGCCGTGGTCGGCGCGTTCGGCGACGACGTCGGCTCGACGACGAACCAAGGCTCGGCGAGCGTCTTCCGGCTCGAGCCGAACGGCACGTTCGTCTTCGAAGCGAAACTCATCGGCAACGCCGGCGCGTTCGAGGAATGCGGCCGCGGCGTGGCGCTCGACGACTCGTTGTGCGTCGTCGGGTCGTGGCCGTTCTTCGCCAGTAGCCAAGGCGGCACCGGCCAGGGCGCCGCGTACGTCTTCCGGCGCAGCGGCACGACGTGGGCGCAGGAGGCGAAGCTCACCGCACCCGATGCGGCGACCGACGACTACTTCGCCTTCTCCGTGGCCTGCCGCCGCGGCGACGATGGCGATCTCGTCGCCTGCGGCGCCTGGGCCGACGACATCGGCCGCGTGACGAACCAAGGGAGCGTGTGGCTCTTCCGCACCGGCGGCACGCCTGCAACGTGGAGCGCCGAGGCGCAGCTCGTCGCGCCGGACGGCGCGGGCAGCGACTACTTCGGCTTCTCGCTCGCACTGTCGTGCGAGATGCTTGCCGTGGGCACGCGCCTCGACGACGTCGGCGCCGCCACGAACCAGGGCACCGCCCGCCTCTGGTGGATCGACGACGGCGGAAACGACGAGCCGGACTCCTGCATCGACCCGGCCGATCTCACGCGAAACGGCGCTGTCGGCGGCGACGATCTCGCGATTCTCCTCGGCGCATGGGGAACTCCCGGCGCCGACGCCGACCTCACCGGCGACGGGACGGTCGACGGTGCGGACCTCGCGGCGCTCCTCGGAGCATGGAGCGCCGGCGCATGAGCCGCAACGCATGACGTAGACTGGCCTCATGGCCGTCACCGACGTCGCCCGAACGATCAAGAACGTCAAGCGCTACACCGAGATCATCGACGTTCTCGTGCGGCACGGCTTCGCCGACGTCGTCCAGCAACTCGGGTTCGACAACATCGTGCGCCGCGGCTTCCGCATGATCGGAGGCACGCCGTCCGCGACCTCGGAGCAGCACTCGCGGCCGGTTCGCATGCGCCTCGTCCTCGAGGAACTCGGCCCGACGTTCATGAAACTCGGGCAGATGCTCTCCTGCCGCAAGGACCTGATCCCCGACGAGTGGGCCGACGAGTTCGCGAAGCTGCAGGCAAGCGGCCCGCGCATTCCGTTCGAGGCAATCAAGGAAGTGCTCGTCGAGGAGTTTCGCGGGAAGGAAACGACGATCTTCGAGTCGATCGAGGAAACGCCGATCGCCGCGGCCTCGATGGCCCAGGTGCACCGCGCGACGCTCGTGGGAGGCCAACCGGTCGTCCTCAAGATCCTTCGCCCGGGCACGGAAGAGCGCACGCAGGCCGATCTCGAGATCCTCAAGTCGCTGGCGTCCTTCGTCGAAGCGCACATCAAGAACGCGGGTTTCCATCCGACCGACATCGTCCGCGAGTTCTCGCGCGAGCTGAAACGCGAAGTGGATCTCACGTACGAGGGACGCTCGACGGACAAGCTGCGCGAGGCCTTCGCCGACGATCCCGAAGTGCGCTTCCCGCAGGTCTACTGGGAAGCGACGACGCGCCGCGTGCTCGCGCTCGAGGAGTTCAAGGGCATCCTCCTCTCGAACCTGAAGGACGGCGACCTCACCGCCGAGCAGCGCGCCGACGTCGTCGCGTTCGGCGCGAAGGCCGTCGCGAGGCAGTGCCTCGAGATCGGCCTCTTCCACGCCGATCCGCACCCCGGCAACCTCTTCGCGCTCATCAACGAGGACGGCAGCGTCGCGGCCGGCTTCATCGACTGCGGAATGACCGGCCGCATCGACAGCCGCGACATGGATCTCCTCGCGCGCCTCGTGCAGGCGGTCGCCACCGGCAACGTGGAGGACGCTATCAGCGTTTCCGCGATCCTCGCCGACGTCGCGCCGCGCACGCTCGACGACCCCAGCTTCCGGGCCGACATGACGGAGCTCGCCACCTCGTTCGAGGTGCGGTCGTTCGCGCAGTTCGACCTTCCGGGCCTTCTCAACACGCTCTTCAACACGATGCGCGAGCATCACCTGCGATTCCCGTCGCAGCTGATCCTCCTCATCAAGGCGCTCACGACGATCGAGGCAGTCGGCCGAAAGGTCGATCCCGACTTCGATCTCATCAGCTACCTACGGCCGTCGATCGAGCGCACCGTGATGGAGCGCTACGGCTTCAAGGCCATGCGACGGCGCGTGCGCGCCGGCGTCATGCAGTACCTCACGCTCGCGGAGGAGTTGCCGCGCGAAGTGAAGTCGCTGCTCGGCACCGTTCGCCGAAACAACTTCGCGGTGAACCTACAGCACAAGGGCCTCACGCAACTCACCCGAACGCTCGAGCACGCAAGCCGCAACATCGGCTTCGCGCTGATGGTCACGGGCCTCACCGTCAGTAGCGCGATCCTGGTCCACTCGGGCACGACGTCGTCGCAGGTGTGGCTGCGCCTCGTCGGCCTGCTCGGCTTCCTGCTCGCCGGACTGATGGCGCTGTCCTACGTCGTCGCGAACCGCTGGTGGATCCGCGATCGGCGCAACGGGCAGGCCGACGACTGACGCGCGACGTCACTTGCCGCGCGTCGCCTTCTTCGCCGGGGCCTTCGTTGCGGGCTTCTTCGAGCCGGAGCGCTTCGTCGTTGCAGGTGCGGTCGGCTTCGACGCGTGCCGCAGCGCGTCGGCGATGCCCGACATCACGCCGGAGAGGCCCTTCGTGATCTCCCCCGCGACGCCGGCCGCCATGCGCGTGCCTGCCTTCATCGTCTCGAGCGCGAGCTCGGGCGCGTGGCGCGCGGCGGTGTCGGCCGCCTCGCGCGCGGCCGGCGCGATGACGGTGCCCGCCTTCCGCGCCGCCTTGGTGACGTTGTCGAGATACGTGCGCGTGTCGCTCGAGAGTCGGCCGGCGGCATCCGAGACGGCGGCGAGGAAGTCATGCTCGAGCGTGCGCATCGACGTCGCGAACGCCGACCAGTCCGTCGAGGTGAGACGCTTGCCGGCGCCGGTGGCGCGCTTCATCGCCGCGCTCGCCGTGGTCGCGCTATCGGCGACGCCTTCGGCCATCCCGTCGACCACGCGGCGCAGCACGTTCTCGCGTTCGGAGGGAACGGCTTCGGTGATCGCGCCGCGCAGGCGATCAAAGGTCTCGCGCACCGCCTTGTCGACGGCCTTGCGGCTCACCGTGCCCTCGGTCAGCGCGCCGTGCACGATGGCGTGCGCCTGCGCGGCCAGATCGGGCTTCGCACTCTTCGTTGCAGCCGCAGGCTTCTTCGCGGCCGACTTCTTCGATGCGGACGATTTCGTGGCGGTCTTCTTCGCGGCCATTGGTGTTCTCCTGGCGACCATTATGCGCCGAGACCGAGCATGGGGTTCAGGAAGGCTCGGCGACCCGAAGCGCCTGCGATTTCACGAGGCAGACGATCGCCTGTCCGACGCCGATTCCCAGATCGCGGACGCTGCCGTGCGAGAGCTCCGCGACGATCGGGACGCCGACATCGATCTCGACGAGCGTCGCACGCGCATGCGCCTCGAGCCTTCGCACCGTGCCCGCCAGCTGATTGCGGATGGAAATGCCTTGAAGCGGCTGGAGCGCGAGCGCCACCTCCGACGGTGCAACGCGGAGGCGGACCTCGGTCCCGGCGGAGGCGTCGACCCGGGCCGCCCGGACATCGGGCCCCTGCACGCCTCCGAGACGAAGAACGGTCGCGTCTGGACCTTCGTGTGCGACGACGACCGCCGACAGCACGTTGGCGAGGCCGTCGTCGCGAAGACGCTCGAACGCACGCTCGTCGAGCAGCAACGACGAGATCGGCTTCGGTTCGCTCGTCGTTCCGGCGTCGATGATCAGCATCTCGTCGACCAGCGCCTGCATCTCCGCGAGGTCATGGCTCACGAAGACGATCGGCACCGTGGTCGCCTCGCGCACGCGGCGGAGGTACGGAAGGATCTGCCGCTTCAGTCGCCGGTCGAGCGACGAGAGGGGCTCGTCGAGGAGAAGCGCGCGGGGCCGCGTGAGGAGCGCGCGACCAAGCGCGACGCGCTGGCGCTCGCCGCCGGAGAGTTCGTGCGGCCGCCGGTCGACGAGCGCCGAGAGTTCAAGCAGCTCGACGACCTCCTGCAACGACGAGTCGCCCGCTTCGGGAGCGCCGTAGCGCAGGTTCCCGCGCACGCTTAGGTGCGGAAAGAGGCGGCCATCCTGGAAGACGACGCCGAGCCGACGGCGGTGTGCGGGCACGTCCAGGGACCTCGCGGAGTCGGCGAGCGTCGTGCCGTCGATCTCGACGCGCGCGCGTGCCGTCCGCACAAGGCCGGCGATGCCCGCCAGCAACGTGGACTTTCCGGCGCCCGACCCGCCGAAGACGCCAAGCGCCCGCGCATCGGACGCGAACGCGACATCAAGCACGAACCCCGGCCGTTCGACGCGCAGGTCGACGCGAATCATGACGCGCCTCCCGCACGAGCGACGCCGAGTCGTCGTCGCGCGGCCCGCGCGAGAGACTCCGAAACGAGGAGCGCCGCGAACGACACCATGACGGAGACGAGCACGAGCCGCCATGCCGCCGCATCGCCGCCCGGGGTCTGCAACGCCGTGTAGATCGCGGTGGACACCGTGCGCGTGCGACCTTCGATGTTGCCGGCGAAGACGATCGTCGCGCCGAACTCGCCGAGGCTTCGCGCGAAAGCGAGCACCACGCCGGTGACGACGCCGGGAATCGCAAGCGGCAGCGTGATCGTCCGAAAGACGCGCCACGGCGAGGCCCCGAGCGTGCGCGCCGCGTCCTCGAGGCGCTCGTCCACGAGTTCCATCGCCAGGCGCGTCGATCGGACGAGGAGCGGGAAACCCATCACCGCGGCGGCGATGGCCGCGGCCTTCGTCGTGAACGCGATGTCCACGCCGAACGTCGCATGCAGCCAACCGCCGAACCAGCTCGAGCGTCCGAGCCCGGCGAGGAGGAGATAGCCCACGACCACCGGCGGCAGCACGAGCGGCAGGTGAATCGCCGTGTCGAGGATCGCCTGGCCGCGAAAGCGCGTGCGGGCGAGCGCCCACGCGCACGCGACGCCGGGCACGAGCATGAGCGCGACGCTCACGGCTGCAACGCGGAGTGAGAGGAGAAGCGCCGTCCACTCGGCGGGATCGAGGGTCACGGTCCGGAGCTCCCCTCCGCCGGCGTCAGGACCCGGAACCCGGCACGCGTGAAGATGTCGGTCGCCTCGGGCGAACGGAGAAACGCCACGAAGTCGGCGGAGGCGTCGTTCGCCGTCGCCGTGCGGGCGATCGGATAGCGGATCGGAGGGTGCGAGCCCTCGGGGAATCGATGCACGACGGAAACCCGCTCCGACGCCGCGGCGTCGGTCGCGTACACGATTCCGCCCGCGCACTCGCCGATCTCGACGAGACGCAGCGCCGCGCGCACGTCGGGCGCCGCGACCATGCGTTCCTTCCACGCATCCCACCACCCAAGCGACTCGAGCGCCGCCTTCGCGTAACGGCCCGCGGGCACGTGCGCCGGGTCGGCCACCGCGATACGATCGAACGGCGGCTCGGCTGCAACGTGGAGGTCTGGTGCGCCGCGGCCTGCGTGGAGCGCGACCACGACCAGCTCGTTTCCGAGGAGATCGCTGCGGGAGCCGGAGGCCAGGAGGCCCGCTTTCTCCACGTCATCCATCCATGCGACGTCGGCGGAGACGAACACGTCGGCAGGCGCGCCGGCCCGGAGCTGTCGCGCGAGATTCGACGAGGAGTCGAAGGAGAAGACGACGTCCACGCCGCGCGCGGCTGCGAACCTGCGACCGCACTCGCGGAGCGCGTCTGTCGTGCTCGCGGCGGCGAAGACGGTCACCGTTGCAGGCGCGCCCGCGCGATCGCAGGCGACGAGCGTCGCCCCGACGACAAGGGCTGCCACGAACGAAATGACCCATCCAAACGGTCCCATGCGTGCGGATGCTCCGTGCGGAGTATCCGCGATCGCCGCGAGGTGCTGTCCGATCGTTCGTCGACGGCGGATCTGCGAGAGCGGACGCCGAAGCGCCCGTCACAGGGCTGAGGCCTCGGCGACGCGCCGTGCGGGCTAGCGCTTGGGCTCGAGCTCCACGCTCACCTTGTGCGCCTCGCGATAGCTCAGGGCCGCCGAATGGTGGATCTCGCTCACCCACACGAGCCGAATGCGGCTGTACGGCACGAACACGCGCCCGCGGGAGCCGTCGAGCGAGATCTCGAAGTGGTCCGCGCCGACGACGCAGACATGCGCCGTCGAGTAGTCCGTCGACTCGGGCAGATTGATCTCGATGTCGGCGTTCAGGTACGCGGTGAGGAGATCCTTGATCGTCGCGAAGCGCGGGTGCGCGGCCTTCGCCGCTGCGACCGGCACTGGTGCGGGCGGCGGCGCCGCGTCGCCTGCGAGCCCGATGTGGGCGTCCTGCGACGACGGAAACACCAAGCCCTTCACGTTCGCCGCCGGCACCCACTCGGAGTGGCCGACCTGCTGGATCTCCGAGTCAACCGACAGGTCGCCGCGCAGCGCGGCCTCCTTCAGTTGGTCGGCCGTCATCCACGTCGAAACATGGATGCCGGTGCGATAGCGGTACTGCGCGGGCGAGCCGGTCTGCGTTGCGGTGGGCGAGGCGGTGTGTGGCACGGCGACGATTCCTCGATGCGGCGAAGCGAGCCTTGTGGCCGCTCATGGCCGCTCAGACAAAGGCGCAACTGAGCAACACACCGGTCGCCCAGTGGAACGACGCGACGTCAGCAGGTTCGGGGTGCGAGACCGCACTGTGCCGCGCACCACGAACGCGGACCTCATCAGTTGAACCGGCGAGTCCACGGGACGCAACGAAATCTCGGGCAATTCGCCGTTTTCGATACCTGAACGTGACCTAACACCAACGTGGGCGGCCGGCGCTCCGCCGACGATTCCGCCGCGTTGTTAGCGAACGAGGGTCGGGAGAATCGCCGCCGCCCGCGCAAACTCGTCCCGAGGCATCCATTCATCCGGACGATGTGCTTGAGAGATGTCGCCAGGCCCCCAGACGACGCACTCGACGCCGAGTTGGGCGAGTCTCCCCGCATCCGTGCCGAAGCCGACCCCAAACTCCTCGGTCTGGCCGAGGATCGACGCCAACTCGCCATAGAGCGGCGCGTCCTTCGAGGTCGCGAAAGCCGGCGTGTCGTTCGTCACCCGCACCTCGACGCCTCCGGTCGGCACGACGGCCTCGACCGCCTCGCGCACCCGCTCGACGGCGACCGCGCTCGGCATTCCTGGGAGAAGCCGGATTCCGACGTCGATCTCGCAGCGTTCCGGAATCACGTTGATCGCCGATCCGCCGCGGATGCGTGCGGTCGTCAGCACCGGGAACGGGACCTCCGGAAAGAGCACGCTCTCCGCGTTGCGTTCCGCCACGTACGCCTTGCGCAGCACACCCAAGGCGGAGATGACCGACGCCGCGCGCTCGATGGCATTCACGCCCTTCTGCGGGAATCCGCTGTGGGCTGCAACGCCGTGACAGGCGATCGTGAGGCTGAGGTGCCCCTTGTGCCCGCGGACGAGCCGCATCGACGTCGGCTCACCGACGAGGCAGCGTCGCGGCAGCGGACGGCCCTTCGGCCATGCGCGGGCGAACGCCGCGGCCCCCTGCGTCCCGATCTCCTCGTTGCAGGTCAGAAGAAGCTGCAGCGGCTCGCGAAGCGAGCAGCCCCCGCAGGCGTGAAGCAGGTTCACCGCGAGCGCCACGAAACCCTTCATGTCGCAGGCGCCGCGCGCGACGAGGCGATCGTCGCGCACCACGAGCGATCGCGGGTCTGACGACCATTCCGGCTCGTCGGCCGGCACGGTGTCGACGTGCGCGCACAGAAGGAGCCCCTCCCCGCGTTCGCACGGCGGACCGGCCGAAAGGAGCACGTTCTCGCCGGAGTCGGGCGCGTCGAAACGCTCCACGCGCACCGAGCGTCCGTCGAGGTAGTCGCAGACGAAGTCGTCGAGCGGCCGATTCGGGCGTCTGCTCGTCGTGTCGAACGCGACGAGTCGGGCGAGCAACTCGATGTCGGAAAGCGGCGTGGGCACGGGCGTGAGGATACGGCCACCGCTCGCCCGTACACTCCGTCAATGACGATTCGTTATCGCCGACGCATCCTCGATCACCTGCGCCACGCGAGCTACCGGCCCGTGACCGCACGCGAGGTCGGCCGCCAACTCAACGTGGCCGACGAGGACCTCGAGGAGTTCGAGAAGACCGTGGAACAGCTCGTCGTTGCGGGCCGCCTCGAGATGGCGGCCGACGAGCGGCTTCGGCTGCCGCTGTACGGCGACTCGGTCGTCGGCAAGATTCGCATCACGTCGCGCGGATTCGGCTTCGTCATCCCCGACGAGCCGACCCGCGAAGGCGACCTCTTCATCCCCGAGGGCTACGTGGCCGACGCGATCTCGGGTGACCGGGTCCGCGCCGTCGTCGTCCGCAAGGGCGACCGCACGCAACGCGGAGGCGGCGCGCGCGGCGGCGGCAACGACGACCGCAATCGTCTCTTCGGACGCGTCGAGGAGATCCTCGAGCGCGGCCAGACTCGCTTCGCCGGCGTGCTCGCGAAGGAAGGCCGCACCTGGCTCGTCATCCCCGATGGCCGCGCCCTGCGCGACCGCATCGTCGTGCGCGATCCGTTCGCGAAGAATCCGAACGCGAAGGTCGGCGACAAGTGCGTCGTCGAGATAACGCTCTGGGGCGAGGACGGCGCGCTACCCGAGGGCGTCATCCTCGAGGTGTTGGGCGAAGCGGGCCGACCCGACGTCGAGACCGAAGCGATCATCGCGACCTACCAGATCCGCACGAAGTTCCCCGCCGACGCCCTCGATCAGGCGGGCGGCTCCGCGCGCTCGTTCGAGCGCGACGCCGCCGGCCCGTGGTCCGACCGCCTCGACCTGCGCGGGCAGTTCATCTTCACGATCGATCCGCCCGACGCGAAGGACTTCGACGACGCGATCTCGATTCGCCATGACGCCGACGCCGGCGAGTGGGAACTCGGCATCCACATCGCCGACGTCTCGCACTTCGTGTCCGCCGCATCTCCGCTCGATCACGAGGCGCAGGCCCGCGGCACCAGCGTCTACTTGCCGCGGCGCGTGATTCCGATGCTTCCTGAAGCGCTGTCGAACGGCGTCTGCTCGTTGCAGGAAGGCGTCACGCGCTTCACGAAGAGCGTCTTCATCACGTTCGACGAGAAGGGCCGCGTCGTCTCGCAGCGCTTCGCCGACAGCGTGATCGCCTCGGCGAAGCGGCTCACCTACCTCGAGGCGCAGGCCCTCATCGATGGCAACCTCGCCGAAGCGCGCGTGCACGCGAAGACGGAGCCCGAGTACACGACCGACCTCACGCACGCGCTGCGGCTGTCGGACAAGCTCGCGAAGATCCTGCGCGAGCGCCGCCGCCGCGACGGCATGATCACGCTGCTCCTGCCGCAGTCGGATCTCGTCTTCGACCACGAGGGGCACGTCGTCGACGCGGTGCCCGAGGACAACGCGTTCACGCACACGCTCATCGAGATGTTCATGGTCGAGGCGAACGAGGCCGTCGCGCGGCTCTTCGCCGATCTCGAACTCCCGCTCATTCGCCGCATCCACCCGGAGCCGGCGTACGGCGACATCCAGGAGCTGCGGCTGTACGCGCGCCTCGCGCAGATCGATCTCCCCGAGCGTCCGTCGCGCAAGGACATCCAGCATCTCCTCGATCGCACCCGCGAGGGTCACGCGACGCGCGCGATCCACTTCTCCGTGCTGCGCTCGCTCGCCAAGGCCTCGTACAGCCCCGCGCTCGAGGGGCACTTCGCGCTCGCGAGCGAGCACTACACGCACTTCACGAGCCCGATCCGCCGTTATCCGGATCTCCTTGTCCACCGCGCGCTCGCCGCATATCTGGCTGCAACGGAGAACGGCACGAAGCCGCCCGGCGGCAAGCAGCGGCGCAAGCTCGCCAATGAACTCGCCGACGATCCGCGCATCCTCGACGAGGGCGCGCTCATCGACCTCGCGAACCAGTGCACGGAACGCGAGATCGCGGCCGAGAGCGCCGAGCGCGATCTCCGCACGTTCCTGATCCTCCAGCTCCTCGTCGAGAAGCACATGGGCGACGAGTTCGAGGCGACCGTCACCGGCGTCGCACCGAACGGCGTGGTGTTCGCGTCCCTCGCGAAATACCTGATCGACGGCGCGATCCCGAGCCGCGACCTGTCAGGCGGCGACGGCCGCATCGACCGCTGGATCCCCGTTGCAGCCACCGGACGGCTCGTGGCCCAGCGGAGCGGCGCGTCGATCGGCGTCGGCGATCTGGTCCGCGTCGCGATCGACAAGGTCGATCTCGCGGCACGGCAGCTCTCGCTCCGTCTCGTCCGGTTCGCCGAAGGTTCCGAGCGACTCGGGCAGGCCGCGCTTGCCGAGCCGCGCAGCGACGACGATCGCGGCCGCCAGGACCCGCGCATCGATCGCGGCGGCAAGTCGCGCAAGGGCCGGGTCGACGGACGCAAGCGAGGCTACAAGCAAGGCCGACGGGGCAAGCGCTCGAAGTGACGCGTCGTCACGGGCACTCGCCCCAGTCGCCGAGCAACGCGGAGAGGTCGTTCGAGTCGGTCGTTCCGTCCCCGTCGATGTCGGAGATTCCGGAGTAGCCCCAGAAGCTCAGCATGGTGGCGACGTCGACGTTGTCGACGAGCCCGTCGCAGGTGAGGTCGCCCACGCAGCTCTCGGGCGGCAACACCTCGAGCTGCACCCGACGGTCGGCGACGAGCGCGAGCGGCAACGTCGAACCGTCGGAGGACATGGCCAGGAACGTGTCGAGCCCGCCGATCGGCGGCGACTCCGGATCGTCAAACTCCGTGAACGCGACGTGCACGACGCTGCCGCACGCCAGGCCTCCGAGCACGTACCCGTCGGTGCGGACGGTCGGCGCCCAGCGCTGGTCGCTCGCGACGAACGCGCCGTCAGAGCCGACGACATAGCGATCGCCGGAGTTGTCCGAGGGATCGTCCGCGAGGTCCAGGGAAAGTCCGGCGTCGGGCACGATCGCGGTGACGCGCGTCTCGGCGCGGCCGCCCGCGAAGTCGGCGTCGGTGAGGCCGTCGAACACCATGCCGACGCGAATGCTGCCGCCGCTCTTGCCGTCGTTGGCTGCAACGAAGAGATGCGCGGTGTTCGAGCGCGAGGCGAACGCCGACCCGTTGAACGAGGCGGGCTGCGGCGTGCCGTACTGATAGAACTCCTCGACGCTCGCGCCCAGCGGGAAGGCATTGATGACACCGACGATGCCCGCGCCGAAGTCCCCGGCCCCCGGTGCCGTCTCCTGGCTGATGCGGACGCGCACGCCTTGTCCGGCCGCAACGTCGACGGCGCATGCGACGGCGGCGAGCGCCACAAGCCGCATCGGGGAGAGCGATCGAAAAGGCCGCTGAGGAAGGGACAAACTGCGCATGGAAGAGACCTCCGTCGGCGTCGCGCCGGGCGCTCCTCTCACGGCACCCATCGGCGAGAAGACGGGATCTCCCCAACGTTTTGGCCGATCCTGACGGAAAGTCAGCGCTCGTCCACTGTGGTCTCGTAGCGGACGCCCTCGGGCATCGGCACCGGCTGCACGATGGTGCGGCGATCGGAGCCTCGCGTCACGCGCGACCCGTCGACCGCGACGAACGCCGTGAAGGGCGACGAGATCCCGTGCTCGAGCGCGATGGTGCGGATCTCGTTGGCGATCGCGACGGCGCTGTTCGGCTGCCACGTGGAGTCGTCGGCCAACTGCGCGATCTTCGCCCGCGCCCAGATGCGCTCGAGCGCCGGTGTCGTCGCGGAGCGCGCGAACGTGACGTTCTCTGCGAGCTCCACTCGCTCGCCGCCGATCCAGCCGCGCACCACGCAGCGGGCCGACGAGTCGCCCTCGCGATACCGGCCGAAGACGGTCACCGGTCGTCCCACGAGAAGATCGCCCGCCCGGCGCGGCCAAACCTCGTCGACCGTAGCTCCCTCGAACGCAACGCTGAGATCCTGCATCGCCGGATGCGAGACGCGCTCGAGGAAGGTCGCCATGGTGGGCGCCGCGTCGCTCGCGCCGTCTCCGGTCCCCGAGATGTCGGCGACCGCGCCGCGCCCCGCGTTCGCCATCCCTTCAAGCAGGTACCAGTTCGCGCTCGAGCCGATGCCGAACGAGAAGACGCGCCGCGGTCCGAGCGTCTTGTGCAGCGCGCCGATGATCTCCTTCTCGTTCGAGACGAAGCCGTCGGTGAGGAAGACGAGATAACACACCCGACCTTCGTCGGTCGCGAACGAGAGCGCGCGATTGAGGCCCTCGAGCACCATCGTTCCACCGTCGGCGTTCAGTGCGTCGACGTACGCCCGCGCCGCGCGCACCGACTCGCTCGTGTACGGCGTGAGCCCGCGTCCGAGCGAGTTCGCCTTCGATCCGAAGTCGACGATCTCGAAGCGATCGCCGGGCTGCATGCGGTCGAGCGCCGCGTGGATCGCGGCCTTCACCTGCGCGAGCGGCTTCCCGGACATGCTTCCGGACCGGTCGACGACGAAGACGAGATCGACCGGCGAGCGGCGCCGCTCCTTCAGCGTTGCAGGCGGATAGACGGTCAGCGCGAAGTGTCCGCCCTCGCCCGACGCCGACCTCGACGACACGAGCCCGAACTGCGTCGACTCCGCCGCGACGGAGTAGCGCAGCACGAAGTCGCGATTGGGCACGCCGTCGCCCGGTTCGAGCGACACGCGTGCGGCCGACGTCCCATCGCGGATCGTGCGCACGGCGTGCGACGGCGAAACGATCTCGCGGATGGGCACGCCGGCGTCGATCGCGACGTCGATCGCGACGCGATTGCCCGTGGTGCTTCCATTCGGCAGATACTCGATCGACGTGCCGGTTCCGCTCCGCGCGGAGTCGCCGACACCCACGGCGCCGATCGCCTTCGACGGCGGAACCGAGGGCGGATTGAAGCGCGGGCCCACGACGAGCGGCAGTCGCCATTCGAACCAGCCGTCCTCGTAGTCGATCATGCTGAAGTACGTGACGGTGACGTCGATCGACGCCCCCGGTTCGATGTTCGCGACCTTCTCCATGAAGATGTTGGGCCGCTCTTCCGTGAGGAGCGAAGCCACGTGTCCCGCGGCCCGCGCCTCGGCGTAGAGCTTCTCCGCCTCCGCGCGGTCGCGGATCACGCCGCGAATCGTGCGGTCCCCGATCGATAGGACGAAGTCGCTCACCGCCGCGTCGTGCGGCAACGGGAAGACATACGCGGCCTCGATCGTGTCCGCGTACGGATTGCGGAATCGCTGCGTCACGTCGACGCTCGCGACGGCACCGGTCAACGTTGCATCGACGTCGGTCGCCTCAAGCGGGAAGGCGCGCGTCGGCAGGCCGTCGCTGCCGACGTTCGCGTCGACGAGCGAGCCGGTTCCGGGGCGATCGACGCCGCCGAGCCCCGCGTCTCCACGTTGCGGCGCGCGGGCGATGATCCAGGTCTGCGTCACCGGCGAGCGCACCGACGGCAACGCGGAGGTCGAGGCGTCGTCGGCGAGCGCGAAGCCTGCGCCCGCCTGCGACCGCGTCGCCTCCGACGCGGACTTGTAGCTGTAGCGCGTCGTGCAGGCCGTCGGCGCAAGCGCCGCGACCACCGTCGCTACGAATGCAAGCGCTGCGGCGCCCGCGCGAACACACATCTTCATGAGAGTCCCCGATTGGTGAGTGCTGCCGCGGCGTACGGCGTTCCGCGCTCGATGATCTCGACGCGCGCCGGCGCCGCCGCGCCGCCGTCGCCGACGCTGGTCGCCCGCGTGACGCGCGGCTCTCCGCTTCCTTCGACGCGCACGGTCACGCTTGCAACGCGGAGTCGCGAGCTCGCCGAGGCGCCGCCCGCGACCGTCGCGAGAATGACGCGGCCGCCCGCCAGCGCGCGCGGGTCGTAGGCCGCGGGTTGCGAGAACGGGCCGTCGCCGCCTTCGATGCCGACGAGTTGGCCGGGGAGCGAGAGATCGCACGTCCAACCGGCGACCGGCTGCGACGGATCGAGATAGATGTCGTAGACCACGAAGCGCGCTGCGCCGACCGGATGCTCGAACGACGGCGCCGGCAGCGCGACGATCGACGCGAGAAGCGCCTGCACGCCGGGATGCGCGATCGCCACCGCACGGTCCTCGCCGCGGCTCGCGATCGAGTCGACGGCGCGCACGGCCTGCACGAGCGTCGCGTGCGCCGCAACGCGCTCCACGTTGCCGAATCCCGGGCGCGCCGCCAGCCATGCGACGGTGGCTGCAACGACGAGCGCTGCGGCGATCGCCACGCGTCGCGTCCACGCAAGACTCGGCCGCCGCGGCGCCGGGCGTTCCTGGTCCGAACCCGCGAGCCGAAGTCCGCGTGCGGCGTCCGATCCCGCCCGCGCCGCGAACGCCGTCGAGATCCGCGCGCGGATCACCGCGTCGATATCGGCCGGCACCTCGCCCTGCGCGCGAAGGCTCGCCTCGTGCACGCGGCGAATCGCGTGGGCAAGCGGATCGGGTCGGTCTGGAGGGAGCGTCACGCCACGGGAGCGCCGATCCGTTCCGCGGGTTCGCGCCGATCGGCACCTTTTTCCAGATTCTTCAGGGGGGGCCGGCGGACCCGCCGTCGCCGAGACGTGGATCCTTGCGAAGCGCCTGGAGACCGAGTCCCAAGCGGCTCTTCACGGTGCCGAGCGGGACGCCCAGCGCCTCCGCGATCGCCGCGAGCGGCAAGCCGTCGGCGTAGTGGAGGAAGAGGACCTCGCGCTGGCCTTCAGGAAGGGCCGCGAGCGCCCGTGCGAGCGCACCGCCCGCGTCCGGACTCCGGCTCGAATCGGGCTCGCGCCCGGGCCTCGACGCGAGCGCCTCGAGCCCCGATCGCTCTCGTCGTTGCCGCCGCGCGGCGTCGATGACGACGTTCCGGATCGCCGGATAGAGGAAGCTCTTCACGTCCCCGGTCAGGACGAATGGCACGTCGGGGCGTGCGAACTTCGTGAGCCAGTACCGCATGACGTCCTGCAGCGCGTCGAGCGCGACCTCGCGGTCGCCGGAAAGTCGGTGCGCCACCGCCACGATCCACTCGCGGTATCGCTCGTACAGGGCGCCAAAGGCCTCGCCGTCGCCCGCGTTCGCCCGGGACACGAGATCCCGGTCGGAAAGGCGCTCGTGGTTCGGCGGCGGCACGCGCGGGATGGTACAGAGTGCCGCACGTTCGACGAAACACGCCGTTCCCTAGCTGCAACGCCGACATGACGACGACGACCCCGCTCGCGATCCTGGTCTTTCCCGACGCCGAAGTGCTCGACGTGATGGGGCCGTACGAGGCGTTCTCGCTGGCGACGCACGACCAGGGCACCCCGGCGTTTCGCGTGCGACTCGCGGCACGCGAGCCGATCGTGACGCTGCGGAACGGCCTTCGGGTCGTCGCCGACGATCCGCTCGATCGCGCGGACACGTCGGGCATCCTGCTCGTGCCGGGCGGCCCGGGGGTGCGCCGCCTCGTCGACGATCTCGAACTCCGGGAGTGGATTGCCGCACGCGGCGCCAACGCCGAGTGCGTGCTCTCCGTGTGCACCGGCGCATGGCTTCTCGGCGTTGCAGGCCTTCTCCACGAACTCCCTGCGACGACGCACCATCGAACGTTCGACGACTTCGCGCGCCACGCGCCCACGGCTCGCGTGCAACGCGGAGTTCGTTATGTCGACGCCGGGCGCGTGCTCACGTCGGGAGGCGTCTCCGCCGGCATCGACCTCGCACTCCACGTGATCGAGCGGCGTCTCGGCGTTGCAGCTCGCGCACGCGTCGAGACGACGATGGAATGGGGCGACGCCTGGCGCGGCGGTTGACGGCCGTGCGCGCACCGTCGCAAGCCGCCTATCGAAGCGTCTCGACGAGGAACAGCGACGCCCGCGCGAACGAGCGGTCGGAGGCCTTCTGCTTGAAGACCGTGCCGAACTTCGGATCGTTCGCGGCAGGGTTGGTGAATGCATGCACGGTGTGGCCGTACATGTCGATCTCCCAATCGGCCTGGGCGTCGGTCATTTCCTTCGTCAACGCGAGCACCGCGTCGGGCGTGCACATCGGGTCGTCGAAGCCGTGGAGGCAGAGCACGCTCGCGCCGATCTTCGGCTGCGGCCCGATGTTTGGCGGCGCGAAGAGGCCGTGAAACGCGACCACGCTTCGCAGGCCCGGTGCGTTCGCGCGGGCGAGATCGAGCGCACAGAGTCCGCCGAAGCAGAAACCGATCGCGGCGATCCGATGCGGATCGGCGCCGGGGATGCGATGCGCGGTGTTCACCGCCGCGAGCAGGCGGCGACGAAGCAGCGAGCGGTCCTGCACGAACGGCGTCATGAGCTTCGCGTTCTCGTCGGCGTTCGACCCGCGCCGTCCCTTGCCGTACACGTCGATCGCGAAGCCGATGAACCCCTCGCTCGCCAAGCGCTCGGCGCGAGCGCGGGCGAAGTCGTCCTGGCCCGCCCATGCGTGGCAGACGAGTACGACCGGCGTCGGCACGGTCGGGTCGGCGCGCGTCGCGATGTAGCCTTCGCATTCGACGTCACCATCCATGTACGACACGAACGAGGTTTGCATGGGGCGGATCGTACCGGTCGCGCCGAACGCCCTCCGCTTCGACGACCGGCGGCGCTCGCGGCGCTGACGACACCTCGCCCGCAAAATCCGGCGCACCGAAAAAATGTCGTCTCTCTCGGGGGTGGTGCGATTTGGCGGTAGAGTCCCGCCCGCTTCGCCGGACCGCACTTCGGCGGAGCGTTCTTGCACCCGCCGACGGACTCCACCGCCGGCCGCGGGGGGAGGTTTCATGCCTGCCTTCCGTTTCGAGCCGCGCGCCCATGCGCGGCCCCATGCGCGGCCCCATGCGCGGCCCCGTGCGGGCGCGATCGCTCGCACGCATCGTGCCCGCGCGATCGCACTCCTCGTCGCGACGTTCGCGCTCCTTCTCGCCACGCGGACGTTCGCGTTCTCGCGCGGCGTCGCCGACCGCGGCGACGATCCCTACAAGCAGACTGCCGAGCTTCGGCCGCAGGCGAATCGCGTCGAGCCGAGATTCGGAAAGGCGGTCGCCATCCTCGGCAAGTCGGCCCTCGTCGCGAGTCCGCCGACGGGCGACACCACGAGCTCCGGCGGCGCGGTGCACGTCTTCAACGAATCCCGATCCGGCTGGCGGCGCGTCCAGCGGATCGACTCCCCGGATCCGAAGGCGGAAGATCGCTTCGGCCAATCGCTTGCCGTGCAGGGCACGTGGCTCGTAGTCGGTCGCGACCGCGCGGACGACGCCGGATCGGACACGGGCGCGCTCAGCGTCTTTCGCAAAGCGGGCCTGCACTATCGCTTCGAGGCGACGCTCTTCGCCGAGAAGCCCGACCCGGGCGACGGGTTCGGCGCGTGCGTCGCCATCGACCGCGATCGCATCGCCGGCGGAACGCCGCGCGACGACGACCTCGCGCTCGATGCAGGCAGCGTGACGACGTTCGAGCGCCGCAACGACGAGTGGGTTCGCACCGCCCATCTCCTGGCGCCGGATGGTGCGGCATCGGACTGGTTCGGCTGCGCCGTCGCGCTCGGCGGGGAGCGGCTCGCGGTCGGCGCCTACGGCGACGACGACCACGGCGAGAAATCGGGCGCGGTCTACGTGTGGCGCCGCGCGGGGGAGCGCGATCGTGCCTGGGAGTTCGAGGCCAAGTTCGCGCCGGACGACCTCGCGGCGGGCGATTGGTTCGGCTTCGCATGCGCACTCTCGAGCGGCTTCCTCGCAGTCGGTGCACCGCGCGACGACGGAGCCGGGGAGTCGGCGGGTTGCGTGCGCATCTATCGCCGGGCGCATGACGAGTGGGTGCTCGACGCGACACTACGGCCTCCGGAAGGCAGCGTGACGACGTGGTTCGGCTATGCGGTGTCGCTCGACGAACGGCGGCTGATCGTCGGCGCGCCGGGCGACGACGCGATGGGCGAAGCGAGCGGTGCGGCGTATTGCTACACCCGCGCTTCGGATGGCTGGCGCCTCGTTGCGGTGCTTCGACCGTCGAGCGCGGAAACCGAGTTCCAGTGCGGTGCTGCCGTCGCGCTCGACGAGCGCCGAGCGATCCTCGGTCGCCTGTGGGCGGAAGACGGCGAAGTGAAACCCGGACACGCGTGGGTCTTCGAGCATGTCGAGCGACCGTCGACGAGCGGACCATCGACTTCGTCGAATGGCACCGCCGGTCCGCCGGTGCCGAGCGCGACGCCCTCGCCCCCGGCGGCCGAGCCTCCGACCGGGCGCTCGAGCTCGAACGTGCAGTCACCGCGCGACGGCGCGTCCGTCTACGCGGGCTCGCGCGAGGCGCGCGCGTGCGTCGGCGTCAGCGGACCGTCGCCGTAGCAGGCGCGAATCACCGCGTGCCACTCGTCGACGGTGGTGCAACCGATGAACGACGACTTCACGCGTTGCGCGTCGTGGTGGTGCCGCGCGAACTTGATGCCGAACTTCCGCATCATGCGACCGGCCTTCTTTTCGCCGTGGAGACGAACGGAGAGATCGAAGTGATCCAGCAGCACTTGCCGCTGTTCGAGAAGCGACGGCTGGCTCGCCGGCCGACCGGCCATGAGTTCGCGCGCCTGCCGGAAGATCCACGGATTGCCGATGCAACCGCGGGCCACCGACACCGCGTGCACGCCGGTGTACTCGAGCATCGCGAAGATGTCCTCGACGGTCCAGACGTCGCCCGACCCGAAGACGATGCGATCGGGCTTGCGGCGCATGAGGTCGCGGAGGAAGTCCCACTTCGCCGGGCCGAGATATCGCTGCTCGACGGTGCGGCAATGCACCGTCGTCCAGAGGTAGCCGAGGTCGTACGCGGCATCGAAGATGCGCTCGAAGTTCGCCGCCATCGCATCGGTGTCGTCGTACGCACGGCGCAGCTTCACCGTGCACGGAATCTCCGACGGCACGGCCTCGCGCACGGCCTTGAGGAGCGCGATCGCCTCGTTGGGATACGCGAGGAAGTGTCCGCCCCGATTGCTCTTCTTGATCTTCTTGACCGGGCACGCCAGGTTGACGTCGATCACGTCGTATCCCATGCGCACGAGAAGCCTGGAGCCTTGGGCCATCTCCTCCGGAAACGTGCCCATGATCTGTCCGGCGATCGGATGGTCGTCGAGATCGGCTGCAACGTTGTCTTCGAGATCGCCCATGCCGCATTCGGTGGCGAGAAGGTCGGGATCCTCCTTGCGCCGTCCCTTGCCGCCGTTGATGAGCGTTCGGTCGAGGAGCGCTTCGGTCACGCAGAAGGGCGCGCCATGGCGCCGCGCGACGAGTCGCATCGGTCCGTCGGAATAGCCCGCGAGCCCGGCTTGGAAGAACGGGACGTCGAACCCGGGGACCGCCGCGGGAATGCGCGGGTCGATGGACGTGGTGCGCGCGACCTCCTCGATCGGTCGCCCGAGCGTCCAGCGGAAGCGGGCCTCCTCCGCGTCGGCGTCGTCGGGCGCATCGGCGCCGCAGCCGACCGCCGCGTCGCTTTCAACCTCGCTGGGCGCGGGTCGCAGAAACCGAGGGCGGGCCGGTCGTTCGACCGGACGCGGCGTTGGATCGAGAGGCACGGACATCGGGGCCAGCGTAGCGGGGACCCCACGGGCGTCGCGCCACGTCGTCGCGAGCTCCACGACCATGTCCGAAAACGGCGCGACACGCTCGACACGGCTTCTACGCTGCAGCCGATGGCCCTCGACGATCCGAAACCGCGAACGGCGCACCCCGCGATGCCGACCTCGGCCGACGCGTGCTACGCCGCACTCAGGGCGCGCGACCGCCGCTACGACGGCGCGATCTACGTGGGGGTCCGGTCCACCCGTATCTACTGTCGGCCGGTCTGCCCGGCACGCACGCCCCGCCGCTCACAGTGCACGTTCTTTCCGAGCGCCGCTCTCGCCGAACGCGCGGGCTATCGCCCCTGCCTGCGATGTCGGCCGGAGGTCGCGCCGCGTCTCGCGTCCCCGATCGACGGCGATCCCCTCGCGCATCTCGCGGCACTTCACCTCGAGCGATGCGCCCATCAACTCGACGATTCCGCCATCGAGTCCGTGGCGGGGCGGCTCGGCTGCACGAGCCGGCACCTGCGGCGAGCCGTCGTCGCGGCGCTCGGCGTCACTCCGATCGAGATCGTGCAGACGGCGCGACTCCTCACCGCCAAGCGGCTCCTCACCGACACCGCGCTTCCCGTCATCGATGTCGCCTTCGCGGCCGGGTTCGGCAGCGTGCGACGGATGAACGATCTCTTCCGTCGTCGCTATCGCATGACGCCGTCCGATCTCCGCGTTGCACCCAAGGGAACCGGAGACGTTTCCCCCGACGCCGCGCGGGCGCGATGCGGCGCCCGCTTCCATCTCGCCTACCGACCTCCGCTTGCTTGGGACGCGCTTCTCGTCCACCTCTCGCATCGGGCGATTCCAGGCGTCGAGACGGTGCTCTTCGACGAGGCCGCTCCGCTCGGCGCGCCGCCGCGAGGGACGCCCCGGTCGTCTTCGTCTGCAGCCGATGAACGGCGCCCGGTCGCCTATCGCCGCGTGCTCACGGTCGAAGGCGACCTGCGGCGCGGTTCCGCCATCGGATGGATCGACGTGCAGAACGATGCGGCGCAGTGTCGACTTCTGGTGACGCTCTCGGACGCGCTCGTTCCGCACGCGCCGACCGTCCTCACACGCGTGCGTGCCCTCTTCGATCTCGACGCGTCGCCGCTCGCGATCGACGCGCATCTCTCCCGCGACGCGCGCCTCGCCCCCTCCGTCGCGCTCACCCCCGGACTTCGCGTGCCGGGCGCGTACGACGGCTTCGAGCTTGCGTGGCGCACGATCGTCGGCCAACAGATTTCGGTGAAGTCGGCCTCGACGGTCGCCGGCGCGATCGCGGCCCGTGCCGGCATGGCGGTGGAGACGCCTTGGCCCGACCTTCGCCTCGCGACGCCGACGCCCGCCGCGCTCGCCGACCTTTCGGAACGCGAGTACCGCGCGGCGGGACTCATTCAACCGCGAATCGACGCGATCCGATCGCTCGCCGGCGCCGTGGCGCAGGGCACGATCTCCTTCGATCGTGCGATGGATATGCCCGCCCTCGCGCGACAACTTCTCGCGATTCGCGGCGTCGGCCCCTGGACGGTCTCGTACCTCGAGATGCGGGCCTTGCGACATCCCGACGCATTTCCGTACGACGACCTCGTGCTCCGCCGCGCGCTCGCGTCCACGCGGCGCCGCGACGCCCTGGCGGAGACGGCGTCGTGGTCGCCATGGCGCTCGTACGCGGCGATGCATCTTTGGCGAAGCGCCAGTGCGCCGGCATCCGCGCGCTCGCGCGAGCGGGACAGCGCCGCGACGAACTCGCCCTCCGCGCCTCGCACCAACCGACCCGATCTTCGGCGCGACGCCTCCGCAACGGGCGTCGGCCGCACGAAGCGTCGCTCGACACCGAAAGGTTCCGCATGACACGCACTGCCGTCATTCGTTCGAAGTCCCCTCGTCGCGGGAGAGATCGCACCCAGCCTCGCTCCGGACCCTCCGCGCGAGCACCGCGCGATGCGTCGCTCGCGGACCGTCCGAGCGCGTCCGCGTCGCGCGGTCGCGAGGCACCGCCATTGGCCGACGCCGGCGCTCGTCGAACAGCCGCCGACCCACAGGCGCGCGGAAGGGCCGAACGGATCGCGCGCGTTTCGACGAAGCGACCAGCGCGCGAGGTGTCGCTTGCGTCGATTCCCGAGTCGTCCTTTCCCTCGGCATCGAGCGTTCGATTCGCGCCGCCACGCACGCACCGCGACGACGGCGCCGCCGCGGACGACGTGCGGTGGTATGCGGAGTTCCCGATCGGCTGGCTTCGCATGCACGCCGAGGATGGCCTTGTCGTCGCGCTCACCGGGGTCACGGCGGCGGAAGCGGCGTCACCACCGCCCGGTGGAGCCGCGCTCGACGAGGCACCGTTCCGGCGCCTCCTCCGTGAGCTGCGCCAGTATTTCGACGGGCGGCTCGAGACCTTCACGACGCCCATCGTCCTGCGCGGGACTCCGTTCCAGTCGTCGGTGTGGCGTGCCCTTCTCGCACTCCCCTTTGGCGCCGTCGTGACCTATCGCGACGTCGCGACCACCGTCGGCCAACCGGCCGCGGTCCGCGCCGTCGGCGCCGCCAACGGTCGGAACCCGATCGGCGTGATCGTCCCCTGCCATCGCGTGATCGGAAGCGACAAGAGCCTGACCGGCTACTCCGGCGGGATCGACCGCAAGGCGGCGCTCCTTGCCCTTGAGAAGGAGGCGATCGAGAAGACGAGACGACGGCCCCTGACGAAGGCGCGGAAATAGGCGGCTCGTCGCGACGTCGGCGGAATCGGTTCGTCCTCTCGGTCGGAGGGCCATGACGGTAGTCGCTGACAGAACGTGACGAAAGCCGGCGAGGGTGGCGGCGGACGGTCTGGCGCGGGTACCTGCGAGGGAACGGGCGGATCGTCTCGGCGGCCCGCCGCGTCGGTCGGCACGACCGCGATCTGGGCGGCGAAGGGCGTTTTCGGGTACCCTGTGCGGTCCCGAGGGGTTGTTTCCCCGCGCCAAACGTCGCGTCGCCACCGGTCTGGGTGCCTCTTCCGACCAGTCGCGGCCGGATGGGGCGCGGGTCCTCGGGAGCCGCTTGCTCTTCGCGTTGCCGGGCGTGGCCATACGGTCCGCCGGGTCGTCGCTTCGGGTAACGGCGTCGGGACCACTCGCAACTCGTTCGCACCGAATCCCCGACTAGACCCATGTCCGCACATGGTCTCGTTCTTGGGGTCCGCCGGAGGACCGATGGGACTGGAAGCCGAATGCACGGCTGTCGTTGACGGCACCGAACGGACGGGCAAGGCCCTCCTCGAGTCGACGGAGATCGTCTTGGCTGGCCGGCCTCGGCTGCGGATCCCCTTCGACGCCATCGAGTCGGCCTCCGCACGCGGCAGCAAGCTCACGGTCAAGACCTCCGAGGGCAAGAGCGTTGTCATGACCTTCGAGGACGCTGCTGTCGCAAAGAAGTGGCTCGAGAAGCTCGATGCCGGTCCCAAGTCGCGCATCGACAAGCTCGGCGTCGATCGGAAGCACCAGGTGCTTCTCCTCGGCGACCTTCCCTTGAACTTCCGCGAGGAACTCGCGCCCGCGCTCGACACCCCTGCCGCCACACGCCCGATCGGCGCTCGCCGCTATGACATGGTCATTCTCTTGATCGAGCAGCAGCGCGAGCTCGCGCGGCTTCGCTCGGCGGGCGAACGCACCGCGACCGGCGGCGTCCTCTGGGCCGTCTGGCCGAAGGGCATGCCGGACCTGAAGCACGAGGACGTCGTCGCGACCGCGGGCGAACTCGGATTCTCGCAGACGAAGTCGATGGGCTTCGACGCGAACCTCAACGCCCTTCGGCTCGTGCGCACCAAGAAGTAAGCCGCCGCTCGTCCGGTCGCCGATTCCGTCACGACGCGTGCACCTCGTCGTCGTCGGCGCGTTCGGCGTCACAGGGAGCTCCACACCCGCATCGAGGCCCGAGCGTGCGGCGCTTCGCCGCGACGTTCGCGCGGAAGAGCCGCGCGCGTGTCGCCGCGTGGCAAGGGTGCCGCGTCCGCCGCACGGCCACCGCACCGGACGGGCACGCGTCATCTCGCGTCACCCGGTCGGTCGTCGCTGCTCGTCGATACTTCGTGTCATCGGCGTCACCACGTCGCCGGTGTGGAGCGTGGTCTTCCGCTCAAGGAGCATCACGAGGCACTCCTCCGGCGCGACCGGCCGATGTCGCACGCCCTTTGGCACGACGAACATCTCGCCCTTCCGGAGCGTGACCACGCGACCCTCGAGCTCGATGTGGAAGACGCCGTCAAGAATGAAGAAGAGCTCGTCCTCGTGTTCGTGACTGTGCCAGACGAACTCGCCGCGCACCTTGGCCACCTTGACGAACGCATCGTCGACCTCGGCGATCACGCGCGGCGACCACAATTCCGTGAGTCCGGCGGCGATCGCATGGGGATCAAGGGCGAGGCTCGTCATGTCGTCACCGTACTCGCCGGGCGCCGCGGTCGACATGGCGGCGCCGCGCGCCCGCCGCCGCCACTCGCCGTCACGAGAGCCAGTCCCTGATCGCGCGGTACGTGTCCGGCTTCTCGAAGTATGCGGTGTGGTGGACCTCGTCCTTCGGTCCATAGATCCTGACGCGCTTCTCCGCGAACGGCGTGCCGAGATCGGTCATCGAGCTCGTGTCGACGACGAGGTCATTCTCGACGCCGACCTTCTTGCCGTCGATGCCGGTCTCGTCGCCGAAGACGACGTCGGCGCCGAGATCGAGCAGGACGTCCTTGCGGAAGTACCGCCAGAAGCGCCAGACCGACGTCTCCGGCTCGAAGTTCGAGGTGATCGAGAAGTACTCGGCGCGCTGCGGCCGCGCGCGCAGTTCGCGCAACTCGAAGTTGTTGCCGACGCGCGACTGGCCTTGAAGCCCCGGGACCATCGAGATCGCCGCGTCGGCGATGGGTAGTTTCGCCAGCGTTCCCGCGATGCCGCCGAGCACGCTCCCGAGCACGCTGACGAACGACATGAAAGGCGCCGCCGGCGTCGTCACGGTCCCGATCGTCTCGAGCGCCGAGGCGATGTTCGTCACGAGCCCCATCACGGCGCGCACGCGCGCCGGCGACGCGAGGCTCGTGCCGCTCATCGGCGAACCCACGAGGACCGCGCGGCGCCGCGCCGCCGACGGAGTGCCGACGCCATCCAGCCACCAGCGGGTCACGAGCCCGCCTCGACTGTGCGCGATGACGTCGATCTCCTCGGTGAGGTGACCGAGCTCGCGCTCGAGCGCGACCGCGTTCAGGATCGGGCTGACGCCAAGCGTCGGATGGCCGAAGCCGAGCACTTGGTCGTAGTTCGCCTTCGCCCACGCGAAGAACCCGGCCTTGTCGCCCGCCCAGCCCTTCTCCACGTTGCCGAGCGAGCTAAACGTGCCGTGCACGAGAAGCAACGTCCGCTTGTCGGGCGCGGCGCCCGTGAGCCTGCGCCACTTGAAACTCGGCGTTGCACCGCCCGTCGCGACGAGCTCATGAACGCCGCGCTCGGGGGACAGCACGCCGTCGGCCTTGTCGAGAAGCGAGACGATCTGGTTCGGCGGCCGCGTCTCGAACGGAATCGTGGCGACGATCTCGTCGTCGGCGCTGAGCGCCCCGCCTCCCACCGAGCCGGCGCGCCGCCGCGGCGATCGCGCCGGCCGCACGAGCGACTCCTCCCAGCGCAGCACGCCATCGCGCCGGACGAGCGTGAGCACGAACTGGCCCTCCTGCCGCCCGTCGCGGCGAAGGCGCCGTCGGCTGCGTCGAAGCTGCGCCACGGAGACTTCGGCGTCGTCGGTCCCGAGCCGCAACTCCTCGTTGCGGCGGCGAAGCGCGTCGGCGAATGCGGAGGCATCGAATGTCATGCGGCACCTCCTTCAGGTAGCGGCAACGGCGTGACGTTCGAGTCGCGCGCGAGCCGCACGTCGAGGATCGAGTGGAACTCGCGTTGCCGAACCAGATTCGCGCGGCCTTCCTGCACCGCCTCGTCGAACGAGGACCGCTGCGTGAGGAACACCGTCTCGATCGGCACCACCTCGCCCTTGTCGCACGCGCCGACGAACCAGTGATACGCCGACGTGCGCTCGTACCACGGATAGAACTCGCCGACCGAGCCGGAGAGCGCGTCGGGCGTCGGAGCGCCGTCGGCCTCGGCCGACGAGTAGTCGCCGCGCACCTCGACGAAGCGCTCGTGCGCCTCCTCGCTGCGCCAGTACGCCGGAAACGCGTGCCCCTCGAGCAGCACCATCAGCGGGTGGATGTTCACGAACTCGAGGCACGCCGCGAACAGCAGCGCGAGGTCGATGCAGGTGCCGCGCCGCCCGTCGAGCACGGTCGTCGGCCAGCGCACGCGCTGCGACGTCGAGACGAAGCTCGGCGGCGGGTTCACGTAGCTCAGGTTGAAGTCGAGAACGAGCGCCGACCAGATCGCCCGCGCCTGCGCGTCGACAAATGCGGGATCGCCCTGCTGATAGCCGTCGAAGCCGGCGCTGAAGTCGTCGCTGATCGCGGCGAGATACTTCTGTGCGGCGTCGATCACGCGCAGGACCGCGCGGTCGCCGGGCTGCACGAACGACGGCAACCACATCCGGTTCGTGTCGTCGTCGCGCCATTCGTCGATCGCGAGGAGCGTGATCGGATGCGTCTGGTGATACACAGCGCGGCCGCCCCACTCCACGCGTGCGGTGATCGTCGTGCGCACGCTGTCGCGCAGCGAGCGCAGCAGATGCGACGCGAGCGGCATGCAGATGCGATTCGCGAGCGAGACGTCCTTGCGGCGCCACTCGGCATCGCTCTCCGTTGCCGACATCTCGAACGTCGCGGTCTCGGCGCCCAGGCGAAGCGACACGGCGATCGACACGTCGTCGATGCTGCCCGCCTCCTTCGCGATCAGGAAACGCTCGAAGACGCGCTGATTGCGGTTATGCAGGATCGAGTAGTTCAGCTCCTTGAACGGCACCACCGCCGCCGACATCGTGAGCGCGCCCTTCGCCGAGGGCTTCTTCAGGCGCTTCGCACGCTCCTCCTTCGAACGCTCGCTGAACGCCTTGCGTCGGTCGGCGAACGACCCACGCACCGTCCACGGCTCGAGTCCCCAGAGCACGACGCCGGTTCCGGTCAGCGACTCGCCTTCCTCGCGGATCTCGCTCATCGCGTACTGAAACGACGAGAGCAGATCTTCGCGATCGACGGCAAATGCCCAGTAGAGCCGTTCGTAGAAGAGCTCGGCGAGGCGGTCGTCGAAGTCGTCCTGGTAGCCGATCGCGTAGCGCGCGCCCGAGGCGATCGCGAGCGGCGCGAGCCGCGCCGCCGAGTTGTAGATGTTGAAGGAGACGAGCTGCGGCTTCGTCTTCGCGCCGCAGAGGATGGCGCCGAGCTCCTTCGCCTCGATCAGCTCGACCCGGTCCGCCGCGCCTTCGACGAGATAGCCGTCGCGCACCCGCGCGGGATCGAACGCCTTCGCGTTTCCGCCGGTCGCCAGGGAGCGCAGCGACTCCGGCACCTTGTCGGCCGAAAGAAGCCCGCACGCCTGACGCGAGTCGAGACCTGCAACGTGGACAACGTCCGGCGCGTAGTCCTTGATCGCGCGCACCAGCGACTCGCGCGTCGGGTCGATGAGTTTCCTGACGTCGATGTGCGGGTCGCGGTCGCCCACCGCACGGAAGGCCTGCGTGACGAGCAGCCGTTCGGACTCGAAGGAGTACGTCTCGCGAAGGCCGCCCGGCGCGCTCTCGACATACAGCACCCGCGCGGGAACACCCCACGGCTTCGACGGCGGCTCGGCGAGTAGCGAGCGCACGATCGTCATCGGGCGGCCGTCGCGCAGCTCGCGGGTCGCGGCGCTGAGCGCGTGTTCCCACGGGAAGACGCGCGCCTCCCACCCTTCGCGCTCCGACTCGAACGCGCTGCAGACCTCGACGCAGCCGGCTTTCACGATGGCTTCGGTCGCGGTCTTCGTCAGCCCTAGCTCGCGAAGCGTCTCGCGCATGCGCTTCGACTGCGCGGCGACGCTCTCGCCTGCCGCGGTCCAGCGCCGGCGATTGCGCAGCACCGAGGTCCACTCCATCGCGGCGCGTTGCAGCTCCTTCCCGAACGGGATGCGTCCGAGCGTCTCATGCGACGGATCGGTCGAACGAATCCAGACCTCGCCTTCCGGGCGCGCCGAACCGTCGACTTTCTTGGTGCGCTTCGCCATGTCGTCCCTCCCGGCGACGCGGAGCGTACCGCGACGGAGCGCCGTGCGGAATCGCGACGATCAGGCGACGCGTTCTCCCGAGATGACGCACACGTCGGCCGCGCCGATCTCTCAGCGTTGCAGCTTCGGCGGCTCCTCCTGCGACGACGCCACCACCGCCGCGATCACCTCGTCCATCGCGCGAAGAACGCAGGCCTTCTCGTGCGGCGCACCCGCACGCGACGCCTCGAACGCCTGTCGCACCATCGGGCGCAACCGAATCTCGGGCGGCAGCGCCTCGAAGTCGCGCCGCGTTGCGGTCGCGATGAGGAAACGCTCGAACGCATTGTCGCCGCTCGCGCTCGGTCGGGCCATGAGCGCCGCGCGCCGCTCCTCGGCGGGCGTGAGCACGAAGATCGTCGTGCCGTCCTTGATCGTCTCGACCACCTTGATCTGGTCGAGCGTCTCCGGATCGACGGCGGTCGGATCCTTCGAGAGGACGACGAAGTCCGCGCGCTTGCCGACCTCGAGCGATCCCTTCGTCGCCTCCTCGTGAATCTGGTACGCGGGCCAGATCGTCATCGCCTTGAGCGCCGTGACGACGTCGACGCGCTGCGCCGGGCCGAGGATGTCCTCGGTCCGCGTGCGCCGCGTCACCGTCGCGTCGAGCACGCGCATCGAGTCGGGGAACGCGACCGGCGCGTCGTGGTGGGTCGTGAAGCGCATGCCCCGTGCGACGCACCATCCCGTCGGCGAGATGTTGTCGGCGAGCTGCGGCCCCACCGTGTGTTCGCGATGCCAGTCGCCCCAGTAGTAGGTGTGCATCGGGAAGAGGGACGGAATGATGTCCAGGCGGCGCAGCGAATCGACCTGGTCCTCGCGCAGGAATTGGCCGTGGATGAGGACCGGCCGCGTGTCCTTCGCGCCGTGCTTCGCGATCGCGTCGCCGACGCATGCGATGAGGAGGTCGCTCGCGGCCTCTCCGTTGCAGTGCGTGATGATCTGGATGTCGTTCGCAAACGCCCAGTCGATCGCGTCGCGCACCTCCTCGGGCTTCGCCGCCGCGTATCCCGCGTAGCCGGGCGGATAGTTGCCGACCGGCTGGTAGTACGGCCGATCGCGCCACGCGGTGAAGCCCTGGCCCGATCCGTCGATCGTGAGCTTCGCGCCTGCAACGCGGACATGGTTCTCGTACGTCGGCCGCACGTCGGCGCGGATCTCGTCGCGTGCGACGAGCACGTCGGGATAGATCACGACGTCGAGCTTGAGCTTGCCCGCGTCGGCGACGCGGCGGATCGTCTTCGTCACCGCGGGAACCGAGCGCGCCTCCTGTGCGGTCGTGTAGCCGTAGCGGGCCCAGAGGTCGGCGCCTGCAACGACGAACTGCGGCGCCCGCTCCGAGCCGATGCGCGAGAGGAGCTTGATCAGGACCGGGAATCCGGCCGTCTCCTCGAGCACGCCGTTGGGCGTCTTTCCGTCGGCCTCGCGGCGAATCACTCCGCCCGACGGATCGGGCGTCTCCGCCGTGACGCCCGTGATCTCGAGCGCCTTCGAGTTCACCGCGTAGAGGTGGCCCGACTGGTGGATCACGATGACCGGGATGTCCTTCGAGACCGCGTCGAGGTCTTCGCGCGTCGGATGGCGCAACTCCGCGAGCATCGCGTTGTCGTAGCCGAAGCCGATGATCAGGCCGATCTCCTTCACCGCGGCCTGGTTCGCCGCGATCCAGGCGCGCAGCGTCTCCTGCAACGACGAGATGTCCTTGACGCCGCCGTCGGGCGGCGGAAGGAGGTTCGCCGACAGCGCCTGAAGACCTCCCATCATCATGTGGCCGTGGGCGTCCACGAAGCCGGGCAGGAGCGCCTTGCCGTCGAGGTTCGCGACGACCGTCTCGGGTCCGCGCAGCGCGAGGACGTCGGCCTCCGCCCCCACCGCCACGATGCGGCCGTCGCGCACGGCGATCGCCCTCGCGCGCGGGGCCGCGTCGTTCAGCGTGAGGATCGGCCCGCCGACCCAGATGCGGTCGGCACGGTCGTCCGAAGCCGCCAGCGCGCCGCCTGCAACGAGGAGCGAGGCCGCGAACACGGTCCACGCAGCACGTCCCGCACGATTCCTGGTCATGATCATCGCCCCCGGGCCTACGCCCTTCTCAACGTTTCAGCCACGACTCGTCAATCGTCCAGCGCATCGGCTCCTCGCGGCAGTCGATGTGCGCCATGACGAAACCGCCCCGATGCTTCTGCACGTTCGGCCACATCACCTCGCGGTCGGTGCTCGGGATCGGAAGGTCGGCGACCTTCGCGACCTCGTGCCACTCGAGCGTGCCTTCCTCGAACTGCGTGCGCCGGATCTCGCCGTGGCGGATCGGACGCGTGACTTCGAAGAGGAAGATCAGCCAGTGATGCCGGCCCTGATACGCCTTCTCGCTCACGATGCCGCAGAGCTTGATCTCGCTCGGAGCGAGCGCCAGCTCCGACTCCTCGCGGATCTCGCGCAGCGCGCACTCGTGCGGACTTTCGCCGATGGCGGCTTCGAGCTTGCCGCCGATCGGCGAGTACATGTGCGTGTTCGGCTCCTTCTTCCGGTGGAGAAGAAGGAGCCGACCCGCCTCGTCATAGAGATAGCACAGGACCGCGATGCGATACGGCAACGCGGAGATGTCGTGCGGATCGCTCATGCGAGCGTCATCGCCTCGAGCCGCGCGAGGCCGACCTCGGCGAGGAGCTCGACGATCTTCGCGGTGGCGTCCTTCGACGGCGGAACGAGCGGGAGTCGCAGGGCGCCGGTGTCGCGGCCGAGGATCTTCATCGCGGTCTTGAGCGGCACCGGATTCACGTCGAGCGTTAGGAGGCCGCGGCAGAGCTTGAAGAGATCGGCGTGCATGCGCTTCGCGACCTCGAAGCGGTCTCCGAGGAACGCGTCGCAGAGATCCTGCACGCGGCGCGGCACGAGGTTGCTGACGACGCTGACGACGCCCGCGCTGCCGCAGCCGGCGAACGAAAGCGTGAGCGAGTCATCGCCCGAGAGGATCGTGATGCTGCAACGCTGAGCGATCTCGCTCGCGGAGTCCATCGAGCCAGTCGCTTCCTTGATCGCGCGGATGTTCGGATGCCGCGCGAGCCGCGCGACGGTCTCCGGCGCGATCGCGACGCCGCAACGGCCGGGGATGTTGTAGAGCATGATCGGCAGGTCGCAGGCATCGGCGACCGTCATGAAGTGCCGATAGAGCCCTTCCTGCGACGGCTTGTTGTAGTACGGGCTGACCTGGAGGCTCGCGTCGGCGCCGGCCTTGTGCGCGAAGCGGTGCATCTCGACCGCGTGGGCCGTGCAATTCGAGCCGGTGCCGGCGACGACCTGGAGGCCAAGCGGCTTGCCGACGGCGATCGCGCGCTCGATGACCGCGTGCTGCTCCGCTTCCGAGAGCGTCGGGCTTTCGCCGGTGGTGCCGCAAGGCACGATGCCGGTCACGCCGCCGCGCGCCTGAAACGCGATGTGCTCGTCGAGGCGGGCGAAGTCGACGGTCGATCCATCATCAGAAAAGGGCGTCACGATGGCCGTGTACGCCCCGCGAAAGGTAATGGGCATAGGCGGCGAGTGTACGAAACTCGCCGCGCCGGTTCACGTCCCGGCGGACGCCTCGCGCATGAGCCGCTTCATCTCCGTCACCGCGTTGCGGAGGCCGACGAACACCGCCCGCGAGACGATTGCGTGCCCGATGTGAAGCTCGCGCACGCCGGGGATCGAGGCGATGCCGCCGACGTTGACGTAATTCAACCCATGGCCGGCGTTGAAGCGCATCCCGAGCGAGCGCACGAGCGCGACGGCGGCGGCGACCTTCGCACGCTCCGCGGCGGCCGCGTCGGCGTCGCGGCCCTGCGCCCGGAACGCGTGCGCGTACGGCCCGGTGTGGATCTCGCAGACCTGCGCGCCGAGGTCGCGCGCCGCCTCGATCTGCGCCGGGTCGGCGTCGATGAAGACGCTCACGCGGATCCCGCCATCGCGCAGCGCCCGGATCTTCGGCGCGAGCGTGGCGCGCTGTCCGCGCACGTCGAGCCCGCCTTCCGTCGTCACCTCGTTGCGGCCCTCGGGAACGAGCATCGCGGTCTCGGGCCGCACGCGCAGCGCGATCGCGACCATCTCGTCGGTCGCGGCCATCTCGAGGTTGAGCTTGACCTGCACGATGTCGCGCAGCCGGCGCACGTCGTCGTCGTTGATGTGACGGCGATCCTCGCGAAGGTGCACGGTGATCCCGTCCGCGCCGCCGAGCTCCGCTTCGACCGCGGCCCAGACGGGATCGGGCTCATGCCCGCGCCGCGCCTGCCGCACCGTGGCGACATGGTCGATGTTCACGCCCAACTCGATGGGAGTGCCGATGGGCACGTCGTCCTTCCGCGCGACGGGTCGAGAGTCGGTCATAGGGCTGGGAGCGTAGCGAGAGCGGCGTCGGGCTCGCCCGGAGTCGACGGCGGCCGTCGTTACAATCGCAAATCCCCTCTCACCCGACGCGAGCGCACGTTGCCTACGTTCCACGACAAACTGGCTCAACTGAGGACCGACATCGTCGAGCAAGGCGAGCGCGTGCTCGATCTTCTCCTTCGCGCCGTCGAGAGCTACTTCGACTTCGACGTGCCGAAGGCGGCCACCATCGCGGGTCTCGACGACGAGATCGACCGCGTCGACGTCGAGATCGAGCGGGCTTCGATTCCGCTCCTCGCCATGGGCCAGACGGATCCGTACGAGATCCGCTCGGTGCTCACGATCGTGAAGGTGAACAACGAGCTCGAGCGCGTGGCCGACTGCGCGGTGAACATCGCCGACGTCGTCCTTCGCGAAGGCAAGCCGAGCGAGCGCATCCCCGAGGTCTTTCGCGTCATGGCGAACAGCGTGATCGGCATGCTGCGGGACGCGACCCGCTCGGTCGAGCAGAACAACGCGTCGCTCGCGCAGCAGGTGCTCCTCTTCGATCACACGATCGGCGACTTCAAGGAGAAGATCCTCCTCGACGCGCAGTCGAAGCTCGCGAAGGGCGCGATCAGCGTGTCGTTCGCGTTCCGCCTGCTCGCGGTCACGAAGTCGCTCGAACGGATTGCCGACCACTGCACGAACATCTGCGAGCAGGTCATCTATCTCGAGAGCGGCCGCATCGTGCGCCACCGCCCGGAAGGATGGAGCGAGCCGATCTCGCCCGACAACTGACGATCCCGACCGAAGACCCCCGGCTGAAGCCCCTCGAACCTCGTCGAGACAATACGCCCGTGCCCTCCACCGCCGACACGCAGACACGTCTTGCCGACATCCGCCGCCGCTTCGATGCCGCCGGACAGGGCCACGTCTTCCGATTCTGGAACGAACTCACGCCGGCGCAGCAGACCGGGCTCCTCGAACAGGCCGAAGCGATCGATCTCGAGGAAGTCGCGACGCTCTATCGCGGCCTCGCGACGAAGGAAGCCTCGATCGACCTCGCGAAGGTCGAGCCAGCGCCGTACGTCCCGTTCCGTTCGGCGGCGCCGCATTTCCACGTTGCAGGCGACGACCTCATCCGCAGCGGCAAGATCGCCGCGTTCGTCGTTGCAGGCGGCCAGGGCACGCGACTCGGCTGGAAGGGCCCGAAGGGCACGTATCCCGCGACCGTGATCACCGGCAAGCCGCTCTTCCGCGTGTTCGCCGAGCAGATCGTCGCCGCGAACCGGAAGTACGGCGTCTCGATCCCGTGGTACGTGATGACGAGCCCGCTGAACGACGCCGACACGCGGTCGTTCTTCCGCGACAACAACTGGTTCGGCCTCGACGAGCGCGACGTCTTCCTGTTTCCGCAAGGGACGATGCCGTCGATCGACCCGGCGGGGAAGCTTCTCCTCGAGGACAAGCACACGATCGCGGTGAATCCCGACGGCCACGGCGGCGCGCTCCGCGCGCTCCGCGCGAGCGGCGCGGTCGAGGACATGCAGGCGCGCGGCATCGAGCATCTGAGCTACTTCCAGGTCGACAACCCGCTCGTGCGCATCATCGATCCGGAGTTCCTCGGCCTGCACGCGACGCACGCGGATTCGTCGGGCGAGATGTCGAGCAAGATGGTCGCGAAGCGCGACGCGGGCGAGAAGGTCGGCGTCTTCTGCCGCGTCGCCGGCAAGACGCGCGTGCTCGAGTACTCCGATCTTCCGGCCGCCATTTCGCAGGCGACCGATCCCCACGGCCGTTTGCGCTTCTGCGCCGGATCGATCGCGATTCACGTCCTGTCGGTGCGCTTCATCGACCGGCTCACGAAGGACGCGCACGCGTTCGGGTTGCCGTTCCATCGCGCCAACAAGAAGGTGCCGCACATCGACCTCTCGACCGGCGCGAAGGTCGATCCGAAGGAACCGAACGCGGTGAAGTTCGAGGCGTTCATCTTCGACGCGCTCGCGCTCTGCGCGAAGTCGCTGGTCGTCGAGACAAGCCGCGTGGAGGAGTTCGCGCCGATCAAGAACGCGACCGGCGACGATTCGCCGGCGACGAGCCACGCCCTGCAATCCGAGCGCGCCGCCGCATGGCTCGCGGAGGTCGGCGTGAAGGCGCCGCGCCGCGCGGACGGTTCGGTCGACGCGAAGATCGAGATCTCCCCGCTGACCGCGCTCGAGCCGAGCGACTTGAAGAAGGCCACGTTGCCGGCGGCGATCAAGCCGGGCGACGAAGTGGTGGTGTGAGGGGAAGGAAGATAGAGAGGGCGCGCGGCGGGAGCGATCGCGAGTCGCCCCCACCACCATCGCTTCGCGATGGTCCCCCTCCCCCGCTCTTCGAGCGGGGGAGGATGCAGAACGCGCTCTTAGATCCTCCCCCGCGAACGTGGGGGAGGTGGCATCGCGCAGCGATGACGGAGGGGGCGGGCTGCAACAGACAGTGGAGATGGCGGAGGCATGCGGTCTCGAGCGGCCCCCACCACCATCGCTTTGCGATGGTCCCCCTCCCCCGCTGGAAGCGGGGGAGGATGCAGAACGCGCACTTAGATCCTCCCCCGCGAACGCGGGGGAGGTGGCATCGCGCAGCGATGACGGATGGGGTTGGCTGCAACAGAGAGTGGAGATGGCGGAGGCAGGCGATCTCGAGCCGCCCCCACCATCATCGCTTCGCGATGGTCCCCCTCCCCCGCTGGAAGCGGGGGAGGATGCAGAACGCGCTCGTAGATCCTCCCCCGCGAACACGGGGGAGGTGGCATCGCGCCAGCGATGACGGTGGGGGCGGGCTGCAACAGAGAGAACGGAGCTGCCGGAGGCATGCGGTCTCGAGCCGCCCCCACCACCATCGCTTCGCGATGGTCCCCCTCCCCCGCTCGAAGAGCGGGGGAGGATGCAGAACGCGCGCTTAGATCCTCCCCCGCGAACGCGGGGGAGGTGGCATCGCGCCAGCGATGACGGAGGGGGCGGGCTGCAACAGAGAGTGGAGATGCCGGAGGCATGCGGTCTCGAGTCGCCCCCACCACCATCGCTTCGCGATGGTCCCCCTCCCCCGCTCTTCGAGCGGGGGAGGATGCAGAACGCGCTCCTAGATCCTCCCCCGCTCGAAAAGCGGGGGAGGATGCAGATCAGAGTCCTCCCCCACGTTTCGTGGGGGAGGTGGCATCGCGCAGCGATGACGGTGGGGGTGCAGCGCATCTATCTCCGTCTCCGTCTCGGCTCACTTCTGACTTCACATCTCTTGTCTCTGGGATCACTCGTCTCTCGTCTCTTGACTCTCTTCTCAAGGTTCGAAAAGAGAGACGAGTGAGCAGCGTCCAGTGACGACAGAGACAGGAGGAGAGCGAAGAGAAGTAAGCCGAGACAGAGACAGAGACAGAGCAGTCAAAACCCGCCCTCTCCATTTTCTCTTTCTATTCGCTTCTCCCCCCTCACCTCACCCGCACGTCCTTCACTTCCAACTCCACGTTGCGGTCCCCGAGGTACGTGTCGATCTTCGGTTCGACCACCACGTCGAGCGGCGTGTTCGGGCGGAGCGATTCCGCGAAGCGTCGGCCGTCCCACCACTTCGCCTTGCGGAAGGTTCCGCGGGCGCTCTTCAGGTGGAACATGAGGTGCGTCTCCGACTTGCCCATCACGCGCGGCGGCGCGGTCACGACCACGTCGTCGAGGCGGATGCGCGGGCGCGGGTTGCCTCGGCCGAAGGGCGCGAGCTGTTCCAAGCTCCCCACCGTGGCAACGTCGAGTTCTTCCACCGTCGCGTGCGCGTCGACGTCGAGCGAGGCCACGAGGTCCTCGACGGTGAGCGTCTTCGACGCGTGCGCGACGAACGCGTCGGCGAACGCCTGCACGCGATCGCGCTTCAGCGTGATGCCGGCGGCGTGGTCGTGGCCACCGGATTTGAGCGGCGTCTCGCCGCAGGACTGGATCGCGGCGAGGAGCGAGAAGCCGCGGATCGAGCGGCCCGAGCCCTTGGCGATGTCGTCGAACTCCTGCAACAGGATCGCCGGTCGGCCGAACGTGTCGACGAGCCGCGAGCACACGATGCCCACGACGCCCGCGTGCCACTCGGGGCTCGCGAGGACGATCGCGCGGCGGTCGTCGCCCGTCATGCCGGCGTCGCGGGCACGGGCGCACGCGTCGTCGTAGATCCGTCTCTCCGTTGCACGTCGCTCGTTGTTGAGCCCGTCGAGCTCCTTCACGATCGCGGAGGCCTCCGGCTCGGTGGCCGTCGTCAGGAGTCGCACGGCCGCTTCGGCGCTTCCGAGTCGCCCGCATGCGTTGAGGCGCGGAGCGAGCCGAAACGCGATCGTCTCGCTCGCGATGCCGTCGCGGGCGACGTCGCCCAAGGCGAGCATCGCGCGAAGGCCGGGGATCTCCGTCTTCGCGAGCGCCGCGATGCCGTAGCGCACGACCGCGCGGTTCTCGCCGACGAGCGGCATCACGTCGGCCACGGTGCCGATCGCGGCGAGCGCGAGCGTCGACGTGAGAAGGTCGCGCAACGGCGGCGGCAACTGATGGGCCGCGGGGCTTCCGTGGCGGCGATCGAGCATGGCCCACGCGAGCTTCCACGCGACGAGCGCGCCGCAGATGTCGCGGAAGCGATGCTCGCGGCCGTCGAGCGACGGATGCACGAGCGCGCGGACATCGGGAAGGCGACCGTCCTCGCGCGGGCGATGGTGGTCGGTGATGATGAGTTCGAGGCCGAGGCGCCGCGCGTGGTCGGCCTCGTCGACCGCCGTCACGCCGCAGTCGACCGTGATGACCGTCTCGATCCCCTCCGCCGCGAGGGTCTCGAGGGCCTCGCCATTCAGGCCGTAGCCTTCGTCGATCCGGTGCGGAACGTAGGTGCGGACGACCGCGTCGGGCTTGAGCGTCGTCAGCGTTCTCCAGAGGATCGCGGTCGCGGTGATGCCGTCGACGTCGTAGTCGCCGTAAATCGCGATGCGACGTCCGCGATCGAGCGCCTCGAGGATCGCGTCGGCAGCCGCGAGGAGATCGGGCCGCTCCCACGGTCGCTCGAGGTCGGCGAGCGTCGCCCGGAGGAACGAGTCCCGGTCGGTCGCCCCGACCCCGCGGGCGGCGAGAAGCCGGTCGATGAGCGATCCGGTCGCGTCGCCTGTGCGGGGGCCGAACCATCGGGCGACGACCCCGCGCGTGAACGCACGGGGATCGACGGTCGATGAGGCGAGAAGCGACGGCACGCCGCGGATCGTACGGAGTTATCAGGCGGCACGGTCCTGTGCCTGGACGCGACCCACGCACGGGCGGGACGTTTCGCCTCCGACCTTCGAATCGTGGATACTGCCGCCCCGCACGGACTGACCATCAATGAGTACGACCCGCTACAAGACCGTCCTCCTCTTCGGCGCTCCCGGTGCCGGCAAGGGCACGCAAGGCAAGATCCTCGGCAAGGTGCCTGGCTTCTTCCATCTCGCCTGCGGCGACGTCTTTCGCTCGCTCGACCTCTCGAGCGAGCTCGGCAAGAAGTTCCTCGAGCACTCCTCGCGCGGCGAGCTTGTCCCCGACAACCTCACGATCGAGATGTGGCAGCAGAACATGCACGCCCAGACCGTGCTGAGTCTTTACAAGCCCGCGGTCGATCTTCTCATTCTCGACGGCATTCCCCGCAGCGTCGCGCAGGCACACGAGATGCGCGAGTACCTCGACGTCCTCCGCGTCATTCACCTCGTGTGCCGTGATCGCGACGAGATGGTGCGGCGCATGCGCAAGCGCGCGCTCAAGGAGAACCGTCTCGACGACGCCGACGAGAAGGTCATTCGCCGGCGCTTCGAGGTGTACGACAAGGAGACCGCGCCTGTCCTGGCGTGCTATCCGCCGAGCATCATTTCGGAAGTCGACGCGATGGGCTCGCCCGCCGAAGTGCTTCAGCACGTGCTCGAAGTCGTCGTGCCCGTGCAGAACGAGCACTTCCGCAACCCGCTCGGCTGAAACGCGGAGATCACTCCGCCTTCGGAAGAAGCTCCTCGTACCGCTTCGCGACGCGACGGAACCACTCGCGCTGCGATTCGGCGTAGGTGCTGTCGTTCGCCTGGCGGCGCAGGTTCGTCAGCGTCGCCTCGAGCGCGTTCAGCGTCTGCGCGTCCCATGCGCGGCGCTCGGCCTTGTAGATCTCGATCAGCCGCTTGAGGCCCTGGACGTCGGGATGCGTGTCGGGATCGAGCGCGGCAAAGCGCTTGAGCGCTTCGCGATCTTCGGGCATTTCGACGACGACCGGCACGGGCGAGAAGCGCGAGCGCACTTCGCGCGCGAGGTCCTGCCGTTCCTGGCTCACCGGCGCGCGGGCGAACGTTCCCGTTCCTGACGACTCGAGCTGCCGCGACGAGCCGAGGGGGAACGTGACGTCGATCCGCTTCGTCTTCGGCGCGCCGTTCTCCTGAATGAGCTCGCCCTTCGGGCCGCGCTCCGTGCGAATCGCCTCGACGCGCACCGGCGTGCCCGGGCTCATCGACTGCACGATGTCGGTCAGGTCCGTGGACGCGTGTATCGCGCGGCCGTCGATGGCGACCACGCGGTCGCCGGGCTTGAGATGCGCTTCGGCGGGCATCCCGGGAATGCAGTTCGTGATGAGGACGCCGCCCTCGCGATCGCCCACGTCCATCTGCACGCCGAGCGCGCCGACGGGGCGCGTCAGGATCCGCTCGCTCACGATGGCGACGAGCCGATGCTGCCCCTCGACGGGAAGGCCGCCGCGGGCGAGCACGGAGAGCAGCTCCTCGAGAGGGATGGCGTCGTCGCGGAGCGCGATCGTGGCCTCACGGCGCTTCTCGAACGCACGGTCGCTCAAGGACACGACGAGTGCGGCGACCTTGTCGGACACCGCCCGCTTCTTGAGCTCCTCGTTCGACTCGAGCGACAGCAGTTGCGAGGTCGCGAGGTTCGGCCGCGACGGCTTCACGGCGCGAAAGATGTCGACCTGCTGCGCCGACGCACCGGCTGCAACGAGGAAGGCCGCAAGAAACGCGACGGGAGCTCGCATGGGGACAGGCTACGCGAACCGCTCCCGCGGCTCAACGGTCCGCGTGCGACGAATCCGAACTCGTCAGAGTTCGGAGATCGCCTTGCGGTGGTGCCGCACCCACTGGCACTTGCGCAGGACGAGCCGCATGAAGGACGCGCCCGAAAGGTCGGCGAAGGTGCCGTGCGTGGCCACCGGAATGGCGGATTCGGCGATCATCGCCTCGATCATGAGCCACGGCACCATGGCCCGCTCGTCGGCCGAAAGCGGCCGGGCTGCAACGGTGAGATAGCCGGTGAGAAACGCGCGAAGGCGGTGCGGGTCGAGGTCGTCGGGCCATTCCTCGGGCACGCGGCTCTGGCCGGCCTGCAGCGCGAACTGCAGCATGCCGTTGGCGATCTCGGTCACCCACGCCTCGGCGCGGGCGCTGTCGAAGTCGATCACCGCGAGCACGCCGCCGTTGCCGAAGATGAGATTGCCCGGATGCCAATCGCCGTGCACGACGGACCGTCCGAGTCCGCGCAGGCCGAGGACGTCGATCTCGTCGGTCGCGCGTGCATAGATGAGTCGGAGCTCGCGCGCGATCGACTCGAGCTCCGCGCGCGACTGTCCCGGCTCGACTCGTTGGATGGCGTCGGCGAGATGGTCGAGCGCCTTGCGCACGCTCGGCGAGTCGTGGTACGACGCCGGCGGAGCCGCGGACGGATCGAGGTCGGCGGTGATCCGATGCAGTTCGCCCAGCGCCTCGCCCGACTTTCCGGCGAGGCGCCCCGACTTGTCGAACCGGTCGCCTTCGATGAATCGGAAGAGCTCGTACGCGTAGTCGCCGAGGAGCAGCAACGTGGAGCCGGTCTCGCGCACGCGCAGGAGCGGCGCCACCGGATACCCCTTGCGCTCGAGCTGCGACTGGATCGCCTGTGCGAAGCGGATCCGCGCGACCGGATGCCGCAACGTGGAGCGGCGCTTGAGGAGGTACGTGCCGTCGCTCGTCCAGAGTTTCAGCTTGGGCGCCGAGCGCGAACCGCGTCGATACTCGTGCGCCCGTTCGACGGTCCCGATCTCGAAGCGACCGAGGATCGTCGCGAGTTCGTCGGCGAGGAATGTGTCCCATCCGCGCCGGTAGAGATCGGCGAGATCGTGTTCGCCGGGAGGATGGGCGCCATGCGACTCGCCTCCGCCGCTCGCCGCGTGACCTGGGGCAGGAGATCGTGGCGTGGAATCACCCATCGACGACTCGATCCTACCGCGAGATCACTCCGCGTTCGCCGCCTGTTCCTTGATTCGATCGATCGCGGTCTTGATCTCGACGATGCGCCGGGCGATCTCGCCGTCGGCGGACTTGCTGGCGATGGTGTTCGCCTCGCGAAGCATCTCTTGCGAGAGAAAGTCGAGCGTGCGCCCCGCCGGCTCGTCGTTGCTGGCGTCGAGGATGCGATCCAATTGGTCGAGGTGACCGCCCAAACGGGAGATCTCCTCGGCGATGTCGCTCCGCTCGGCGAAGATCGCGACCTCGCGGAGGAGGTCCTCGTCGCGGACCGACGCGCCGACCTCGGCGAGGAGCTGCGTCACCCGTTGCCGGAGCCGTTCCTGATAGAGCCGGACGACGTCGGGCGCGCGGTCCCGGATGATCGCGAGCCGCTCGCGCACCTGCTGGCCGAAGAGCCGAAGCTGGGCGTGCAGGGCTTCGCCCTCCTTCGTGCGCATCGCGAGCATGCGGTCGGTCGCCTCCTCGAGAAGCCGAAGGAGGACCGGCCGCGCGCTCTCCGTGAGCCGATCGGGCGAAAGGCCGACGACGCCGGGCACCGTGAGCAGCGTCGCGAGATCGATGGTGACGCGATTCGCGAGTTCCGGCGGCATCGCGGCGACCATGCGCTTCACGAACGCCCGCGCCGCGTCGACGTTCACTTCGCCGGCCGCGTCGCTCGCCGAAAGGCCGAGGCGCACGGTGACCGTGACGCTTCCGCGTTGCGTGCGCTTCGCGATCGCCGTCTCAAGTTCCGGCTCGAGCTGCACGAGCTCCGGCGGCACGCGCACGATCGCCTTGAAGAACTTGTTGTTGACCGAACGGACTTCGACCGAGTACTGACGGCCCGATTGCTCCGCGGTCGAGACGCCAAAACCGGTCATCGATCGAAGCAAGGGCGAACTCCGTCCTAGATCGCGGCGAGGAAGAAGGAACGACTCAGTTCTTCGGCGGCGCGGCCGGCGGCTCGGTGGCCGGAGGCGGCGTGCCCGTGCCGGTGCCGGTCGCCGGCGGGGTCGACGTTGCAGGCGGCGTCGTGGCGTCGCCAGTGGTCGGCGTTGCAGGCGGGGTCGTCGGCGGAGTGGCCGACGGCGTTGCGGGCGCGTCGGTCGGCGTTGCAGGCGCGGGCGCCGCGCCGCTCGTGCCGGTCTCGGTGCCGGTGCCGCCACCGGTGTCAGTGCCGGTGCCGGTGTCGGTGCCGGTCGCGTTCGTCGGGGCCGCCGGCTTGCGCGCGGCCGGGCCGTCCGTCACGTTCACGCCGATCGCGAAGATCAGGAAGAGGGCGAAGATGCCGACGGTCGCCGCGGTGAGGGCGTCGCCGGTGCGTCCGCCGAAGGCGGTGTCGTTGCCGCCGCCTGCGCCACCGAAGGCCGTGGCGAGACCGCCGCCCTGCGGGCGCTGGACGAGGATGATCAGGATCATCGCGACCGAGACGGCGAGAAATCCAAGCGTGAGAATCGTGAACAGGATCATTGCGGCTACGGATGAACGCGACGACCGCCCCAAGCGCTTCGGCGTCACTAGACGACCGAGGCGAGGCGGTCTGGCGAGAGCGACGCAGCATACCCGAGACCGGCACGCCGCCCGGCGAACGCGTCGGATGCCAATAACCCGGCGCGGTTAGCCGACCGAAGCGGCCGCGGCGGCGCAGATCTGGACGAACTCGTCGGGCTTGAGCGACGCCCCGCCGACCAGGCCGCCGTCGATGTCGGGCATCGCGAGGAGTTCGGCGGCATTCTTCCCGTTCATCGACCCGCCGTAGATCACGCGGATGGCGGCCGCGTGATCCGCCCCGAAAAGGGTCGCGAGCGTCGCCCGGACATGGGCGTGGGCCGATTGGGCGTCCTGTGGCGTGGCGGTCCGGCCGGTGCCGATCGCCCACACCGGCTCATATGCAACGACGAGTTGGCGAAGGTCGTCGGTTTCGACGTCGGCGAGGTCCTCGTGCAGCTGCTGCGAGAGGATCTCGAGGTGCCGCTTCGCCTCGCGCTCGGCGAGCGTCTCGCCGATGCACAGCACGACGATCAGGCCGTAGTCGAGGGCGATTCGCACCTTTCGCGCGAGGAGATCGTCGCTTTCGCCGAGGCCATGGCGACGTTCGGAGTGCCCGACGAGCACCGTCTGCACGCCGAGATCGGTGAGCATGTTCGCGCTGACTTGGCCCGTGAACGCGCCGCCGTCCTCGGCCGAACAATCCTGCGCCCCGAGCATCACCGAGCGGTGGCCAAGCGCGTGGCCGACCGCCTGCACATAGACCGACGGCGGGAACACCGCGACATCGACCTTCGTCACGGCGGCGTGCGAACCCTCGCTCACGCCGCGCGACACCGCCTCCGCGAGTTCGACCGCGCTCGCGAGTTCGGTGTTCATCTTCCAGTTTCCGCCGACAAACGGAGTGCGGCGTGCGTGTCCGTGCGGCGTGGCGTGCGTGGAACCGGTCTGCATGGCGAAAACGATACCGACAACCCGTGCCGCTACACTCCACGCCCTTTTTGAACGGCTTCCGCCCATGACAACGCCCCGCACCGCCGCCGACATCCGCCGCACGTTCATCGACTTCTTCGTGACGAAGTGCGGGCACACGTTCGCGCCGTCGAGCCCGGTCGTCCCGCACGACGATCCGACGCTCCTCTTCACGAACGCGGGCATGAACCAGTTCAAGGACGTCTTCCTCGGGCGCGGCAAGCGGCCGTACACCCGAGCCGTCAACACGCAGAAGTGCATCCGCGCCGGCGGCAAGCACAACGACCTCGAGGACGTCGGCAAGGACACCTATCACCACACCTTCTTCGAGATGCTCGGCAACTGGTCGTTCGGCGACTACTTCAAGAAGGAGTCGATCGGCTGGGGCTGGGAGCTGCTGACGAAGGTGTACGGCCTCGATCCGAAGCGTCTCTACGTGACGTGGTTCGAAGGCAATCCGAAGCAAGGCCTCGCGCCCGATCACGAGGCGCGCGAGCTGTGGATGCAGTTCCTCCCCGAGAGCCACGTGTTGCCCGGCAACATGAAGGACAACTTCTGGGAGATGGGCGAGACCGGTCCGTGCGGTCCCTGCTCGGAGATCCACTACGACCGCATCGGCGGCCGCGACGCCGCGCATCTCGTCAACAAGGGCGACCCCGACGTCCTCGAGATCTGGAACCACGTCTTCATCCAGTTCAACCGCGAGCAGGACGGCACGCTCAAGCCGCTGCCCGCGAAGCATGTCGACACCGGCATGGGCCTCGAGCGCCTCGTCTCCGTGTTGCAGGACAAGCGCTCGAACTACGACACCGACCTCTTCTCGCCGCTCTTCGCCGCGATCTCGAAGCGCACCGGCGCGCGCCCATACGGCGGCGTGCTCACCGATCACGTCGACACCGCGTATCGCGTGATCGCCGACCACATCCGCTGCCTGACGATGGCGATCGCCGACGGCGCCGCGCCGTCGAACGAAGGCCGCGGCTACGTGCTGCGCCGCATTCTCCGCCGCGCCGTGCGCCACGGCCACCAGACGCTCGGCGTGCATGGGCCGTTCCTCAAGGACCTCGTGCCTGCGGTGGGCGACGTGCTCGGCGCGACCTTCCCCGAGGTCGTCCGCAACGCGGAGCGCATCCGCGGCGTGATCGAGGAGGAGGAAGTCACGTTCGGCAAGACCCTCGAGCGCGGGCTGCAGCTCTTCTCCGACGCCGCCGCGCGAGTCGAGAAGGCGGGCGGCAAGCAAGTCTCCGCCGACGACGCGTTCCGCCTGCATGACACGTTCGGCTTCCCGATCGACCTCACCCAGGTGATGGCGGAGGAGCGCGGACTCGGCGTCGACGTTGCGGGCTACGAGAAGCTGATGGACGAGGCCCGCGAGCGCAGCCGTGCCGCATCCGGCAGCGAGGCGGGGCTCAACTTCCCGCCCGACGCGATCGCCGCGCTCGAGCGCCAGCAGGTCAACGCGACGAACGACTCGCACAAGTTCGACGGCCGTCCGATGACCGCGACCGTGCTCGCGATCTGGAACGGCAAGAACTTCGACCAGCACGCGCACGTCGGCAAGGAGGCGATCGCGGTGATCCTCGATCGCACGCCCTGCTACGCGACGATGGGCGGTCAGGTCGGCGACACCGGCACGATCCGCGTCGACAAGAACGCGAGCGTGTTCGAGATCGCCGACACGCAGCGCGTCGGCCAGTACGTGCTGCACCTCGGGCACGTCAAGAACGGCACGATCAACGTCGGCGACGACGTCAACGTCGCGCTCGAGCGCGAGCGCCGCGAGCGCATCCGCTCGAACCACACCACCACGCACCTCGTGAACTGGGCCCTGCGCGAGACGCTCGGCGACGACATCGAACAGAAGGGTTCGCTCGTCGACGACGAGAAGCTCCGCTTCGACTTCAGCTTCAACCGCGCGATGACCGCCGACGAGATCGCGAAGGTCGAGGCGCTCGTCAACGAGCGCATCAAGGCGAACCTGACGGTCTACGCCGAGGAGGCCCCGACGACGAGGGCGAAGGAGATTCAGGGCCTGCGCGCCGTCTTCGGCGAGCGCTATCCGGATCCCGTGCGCGTCGTCTCGATAGGCGTGCCGGTCGCGCAGCTTCTCCTCAAGCCGACGAGCGACCTCGCGCGGCGGCATTCGGTCGAGTTCTGCGGCGGCACGCATCTCGGTTCCACCGGCGACGCGAAGCGCTTCGCGTTCCTCGCCGAAGGCGGTCTCGCGGCCGGCGTCCGCCGCATGAGCGGCATCACCGGCGTGGCGGCGCTTGCGGCCGAAGCGACGGCCAAGAACCTCCTCGAGCGGGCGTCCGCGGCCACGAAGGCGGCGGACGACGCGTTCGTCTCCGAGTGGAACGAGCTCTCGAAGTCGCTCGAGCAACTCACCGTTGCAGCCACGGCGCGCAAGGCGATCGATGCCGCGTTCGAGCCGCTGCGCGAGCGGGCCAAGCAACTCCGCAAGCAGTCGGAAGGCGCACAGCGCGACGTGGTCGTGGCGCAGGCTCGCGGCATCGTCGAGGCGCACGGCGACGGCCCGTGCGTCGCGGTCGTCGAGAACGCCGACAACCCGTCGCTTCTCGCCGCGCTCGACATGGCCCGCGCGAAGCGCCCCGACGTGCCCTTCCTCTTCCTTTCTCCGGACGAGACCAACGCGAAGGTCTCGATCGCCGCGAGCTGTCCGCAGTCATGGATCCAGAAGGGCCTGAAGGCCGGCGACTGGGTGAAGGCGGCGGCGCAGGCCTGCGGCGGAAGCGGCGGCGGCAAGCCCGATCTCGCACAGGCGGGCGGCAAGGATCCGGGCAAGACGACCGACGCCGTCCGCGCCGCGCGCGAGTGGGCGATCTCGAAGTTGCAGTGAGCCGTCAGCGGGCGCCGGCGCGCATCCGCTCGTCGGCCTCGCGCAGGATCGTCTCGAACGCAAGGTCCTCGAGCGCCTTCTCCGCAGCCGCCTTGCGCGCCGCGGCGCTCAGCGCCGCCGAGCCTGCCACGTCGTTCACGAGCGCCGCGCGCAGCGAACCGAGCGCGAGGTTGATCGGGTCGTCGTCGGGCGGCGGCGCCATCGCGGCGCTCTCGTCGCGGCGCCCGAGGCGCGCCGCCAGCACGGCGTTGATCGCCTTGCGGCGAACCGGCTCGCTGCCCCCCGGCGTCACGCTCGGGAAGCGCGCCAGCGTGCGCTCGATCGTCGAATCCGGGCCGCGCACGTAGGCTGCAACGAGGAGTCCGAATCGGCGCGGAAGCGCCTCCACGCGGTCGAGCTCGGCGACGTCGAGATAGCGCTCGCACAGCTCGCGGATCCTGGCGGAGTCGCCGCGCCGCGCGAGATCGCCGATCAGCCACTCGAACGCGTTGAGCGCGTTGCCGCCGCCGACGCCTTCGTACTCGACGATGTCGAAGAAGGCGTCGACGAGCATCTCGGTGCCTTCGGCCGTCTTGCCCTGCCGGCACATCGAGGCGGCGACCACGCTCCGGGTGACGCCGGTGAACGACAACGGCTCCTTGGGGCCGTCCTCGAGGAGCGACAGCGCGATGCGCGACTCGCGCTCGCCGGTCACGGGATCGCCCGCGCGCATCGCGGTCACGCCGATCCACCAGTGCGGATGCGCCCGCTTGCGGGCATGGCGGATCGGCGACGCCTTGTCGATGCGTATGGCCTCGACGAAGAGCGCATCGGCCACGCGCGGATCGCCGCGGCCATTCATGATCGACTCGCCCCAATAGCTGCAGAGGTCGGCGAGCATCGCGGAACGCGGATCGTCGTCGCGGAACTCCGCGCGCCGCGCCGCGAGGAACTCGTCGACGGCGTTCTTGAGGTCGCTCGCGTCGCGCGGCCGACGCAGCGCGCGGCGGAACTCCTCGATCGCCTTCGCCATGCGGCCGCCGTCGTCGAACACCGGCTTGTAGGCCGACGTCGCCGGCCGCATCGACGACGCGAGCGCCGCCGCGAGTTCGAGCCGCGTCGAGGCGAGCGTCTCCGCGTTGCCGGTCGCCGCGGCGATCTCGCAGAGTTGCGTGAGCGCCGTCACGGTGTAGGCGTCGGCGGATCCGAACGTCTCGCGCAGACGGCCAAGGCTCGCGCCGACGAGCGTGGCCGCCTCGTCGAAGCGCCGCTGGCCCGCGAGCGCCGCGCCCAACTGAAGCCGCTGCGCCGCGAGATACCAATGGTCGGCCGGCAGTTGCCGGGAGGCGACCTCGATCGCGTCGCGGGCGAGCGACTCGGCGCGGCCATGGTCTCCCGCCGCGATGAGCGTGGCGATCCACTCGTTGAGGGCCCGCGCCACGCGCGAGTTCGTGTCGGGCAGGACGCGACGGTACGACGCGACGGCCGCGCCGAGCAGCGGCGCCGCGCGCGCCGCGTCGTCGCGCCGCGCGACGCGCCGCGCCGTGAGGACGAGCTGGTCGCCCACAATGACGCAGTCGTCGTCGTTCGCCGCGAGGGCCGTGTCCGCCGCGCGGACGAGGTCGTCGAGCGACGAGTCGAACTGCGCGTCGCTGACCCGCGCGTCGCCCGTGGTGTTGGCGTCGGACTTGAGCGCCGTGAGCGCCTCCGCGAGCACCGCCGAGCGCTCGCCGAGGATCGCGTCGCCTAACTTCGCGAGCTCGGACTCGGGATCCCCGAGCGGCGTCTCCGCGAGTTCGACGGTGGCCGCGCGATACGGCCAGAGCATCGCGTAGAGATCGCGCGGCGACGTCTGCGGATTGCGCCGCGCGAGCTTGATCGCCCGCATGAGCTGCGACCGCGCTTCGGCCGGCGCTCCGTAGGCGTAGTACGCCCGACCGAGGAGCGCACGTACGCCGGACTCGACTTCGGGCTGGTCGCGTAGCCGCTCGGCCGACGCCGCCGACGCGTCGAGCATGCGCCGAACGCCTGCATCCGAGGTGCGCGAGACGTCGGGGTCGACCATGCCGAGCGTATCGAGCACGTACGCGGTCACCGCGCGAGCCCGCTTCGCCTCGACGTTCGCGAGGTCGCGCGCCTCGCGGGCCTCGTCCGCACGCTCGTCGGCGACCGAGCGCGCCTGCTGCTCCGCCTTCGCCAGCTCGCGAAGCTCCTCCGACTGCCGCCACGCCTGCCACGCGAAGAGCGCGAGCGCGCCTGCAACGCCGACGGACGCGGCGATCGCCCAGCGGTAGCGCGTCGCGTGGCGCCGCATCGCCGTGAGCATCGTGTCGCGCCGCGCCTCGATCGGTTCGCCATGCAACACACGCTCGAGGTCTTCGGCGAACTCCGCGGCGGTCTGGTAGCGCCGCGTCGGATCCTTCGCGAGCGCCTGGTCGATGACGGCCTCGAGATCGCCGCGCGCTTCCGCGACGAGCGATCCGACCTTGCGCGCCGGTTCGTTCGCGATCACCGTGATCCATTCGGTGTAGCTTCGCGGCGTGGTCGCGTACGGCGAGCGCTCGGAGAGAAGCTCGAAGCCGATGACGCCGAGGGCGTAGACGTCGGAGCGCGTGTCGACGGCGGCCGGATCGCCCGAGATCTGCTCCGGGCTCATGTACGGCAACGTGCCGACGATCTGTCCGGCCATCGTGTGAAACACGGAGTCGCCGAGCGGCTCGGTCGTGCGGGCAACGCCGAAGTCGAGGATCTTCGGCTTCGCCTCGCCGGTTTCGTCGTCGCGCGTGACTAACACGTTGCCGGGCTTGAGGTCGCGATGGATGACGCCCTGGCGATGCGCGGCCTGCACGCCGGCGCAGATCGCCTGAAGGAGCCGCACGCGCGTCACGAGGTCGAGATGCGCGTCGCGCGCGAACTCGAGCAGAGGCTTGCCGGGCACGTACTCCATCGCGAAGTACGGCACCGGCGTCCCGTCGGGAAGGCGACTCGTGCCCGCCTCGAGGATCTGTGCGATGGCAGGATGGCGCAGACGTCCGAGCGTCTCGATCTCCATCTCGAAGCGCTTCACGAGCCCGGGCGAGAAGCAGCCGGGACGGATGAGCTTGATGGCGACCTCGCGCTTGGGCTGGCTCTGCTCGGCGAGATAGACGATGGCCATGCCGCCGCATCCGATCGGCCGCACGAGCCGGTACGGGCCGATGCGCTCGGGCATCGCGTCCTCGATCGCCATCAGCGAGCGCACGTCCGCGACGGGTCGGTCGAGATCCACCGCCGGCGTGAGGTGATGCCGCAGCATGCCCTCGAGCTGCTCGCGCAGCGACATGTCGGTGCCGCACACCTCGTCGAGGAACGCCGTGCGCGCGGCGCCCTCGAGACGAATGGCGCTCAGGAAGAGATCGCCGAGGCGAGCGTGAAGTCCGGCCGTGTCCATCGAAGTGATGCGAAGCGAAGTGGAGCGCGACGACGGCGCTCGTGCGGGCGCGAGAACATCGTCGCACTCCGGACGTCGAGAGCTACAGGGTGCCTCATGATCCGGCCTTCGCCAACGAACTCCGACGCGAAGTCCGAGAAACCGGCTCGACTTCGGCGACTTTCGCTTGCCCTAGTGGCGGCGTTGCTGCGAGACTGGTCCGACTTTCGCGGAGGTCTCGCCGAGTGACGAACGCTCGCAGCTGTAGTCGTCTCCATCAATTCCTGCTCGTCGGCGGCGGTCTGATCGCTGGCGCGCTTGCGCTTGCCGCCGTCGCGCCCGCTCCGCCGGCGGCCGACGACGCCCCCGAGCCTGTCCGCTACGCGCGCGACATCCGTCGGATCCTCTCCGACCGCTGCTTCCAATGTCACGGGCCCGACCCGAAGACGCGGCACGCCGACCTTCGCCTCGACGTGCGCGACGCCGCGCTTGCAACGCGGAAAGGCGGCGCCGCGATCGTGCCCGGCTCGCCCGACGAGAGCGAGCTCATTCGACGGATCGAGAGCCACGACGCCGACCAGGTCATGCCGCCGAAGACGGCGAACAAGCGCCCGCTCTCCGACCATGAGAAGGCGCTCCTGCGCCGCTGGATCGCCGAAGGCGCGCCGTACGAGCCGCACTGGTCGTTCGTCGCACCTCACAAGCCGGCGGTGCCGACGGTGCGCGACGAAACGTGGTGCGCGAACGACATCGACCGCTTCGTGCTCGCGACGCTCGAGCGCGCGCACGTGCAGCCGTCGCCGGCCGCCGACAAGGCCACGCTCGCGCGGCGCGTGTACCTCGATCTCACCGGACTTCCGCCGACGCCCGAGGAACTCCACGCGTTCCTCGCGGACACCTCGGAGAGCGCGTACGAGACCCTCGTCGATCGTTTGCTCAACGAAGAGCCGTATCGCTCGCGCGTCGCGGAGCGTCTCGCGGCGCCGTGGCTCGACGGCGCCCGCTACGCCGACACCTGCGGCATCCACATGGACGCGGGGCGCCAGATTTGGCCATACCGCGACTGGGTGCTGCGCTCCTTCCGCGACAACCTTCCGTTCGATCGCTTCCTCGTCGAGCAGCTCGCCGGCGATCTCCTGCCGAACCCGACGATGGACAACCTCATCGCGAGCGGCTTCAACCGGCTGCACGTGACCACCGACGAAGGCGGCGCGATCGCCGAGGAGTACCTCGTCGAGTACGCCGTCGATCGCGTGAGCACGACATCGTCGGTCTTCCTCGGCCTCACCGCCGGCTGCGCGCGGTGCCACGACCACAAGTTCGATCCGATCACGACCGAGGACTTCTACGGGCTCTATGCGTTCTTCAACTCGATCGACGAGCCGGGCCTCTACTCGCAGTTGCCCGATCCGAACCGCGCGCCCGAGCCGTTCATCGACGTGCCGACGCCGGAGCACGCGGCCGAAATCGCGGCGCTGACCGCGAAGATCGACGCGATCACGGCCGCGATGAACTCGTCGTTGCCGGGCGAGGGCGAGGGATTCACGACGTTCCGCACGGAGACGCTGGCCCGCGCCGGCGCGACGTGGTCGCGGCCGCAAGTCCTCGGCGCGACGTCGTCGTTCGACAAGGTCACGCTCACGCCCAAGGAGGACGGCTCGATCCAGGCGAGCGGCCCGATCCCCGACGCCGAGGATTACGTCATCCTCCTCAAGACCGATCAGCGCGATCAGCGGCTGCTTCTTCTCGAAGCGCTCGCGACGCCGCCCGAAGCGGGCGGCACCTCGCGCGGCGCCGGACGCATGCCCCACGGCAACGCGGTGTTGACGGGCATCACGCTCGAGAGCCGTCCGGCCGGCAGCAACGCGGAGTGGCAACGCGTGCCCTTCCGCTGGGCGTGGGCCGACGTCACGCAGACCGACCGCGACTTCGCGCCGGTCTATCTCCTCGACGGCATGCAGCCGCTCGGCTGGGCCGCCGACGGCAACGACAAGGCCGGCGAGCGCCTGCTCGCCTTCCTCGCCGACAAGCCCTTCGGCGGCAACGCGGAGTCGCCGGAGACGGAACTCCGCGTGACGCTCGCGTTCCGCTCTCCCTTCGCGCAGCATTCGATGGGACGCGTGCGGTTCCACGTCGGCGCGATCGGCGACGAGGGGCTCGCGATGCTCCCGACCTCGCCGTCGCGCTGGCAGCTCGTCGGTCCGTTCCCCGCCGAATCGGCGACGGTTGCGTACGACAGGTCGAACGGCCCGGAAACGGTCACGGCGATCGACCTCACGCAGAATTTCGGCGCCGGCAACCAGTTCTGGCGCTTCGATCCGCGCTTCGCCGACGAGACGACCGCGCCCCTCGCCGACGGCCTGAACGCGTCGTACCTCGGGCGCATGATCTGGTCGCCCACCGACCGCGAACTCGACGTTGCACTCGGCACCGACGACGGCTTCCAGCTCTACGTGAACGGGAAGGAAGTCGCGTCGAAGCGGGTGAACCGCTCGATCACGCCCGGCGAGGATCGCGTGCGCATCCCGCTGAAGGCCGGTGCGAACTCGTTCGTCCTGAAGGTCGTCAACACCGGAGGCCCCGCGGCGTATTGGTACGGCCAGGCGCCGTCGGCGGTCGTCCTCGACGAGGACCTCCTCTTCACGTTGCTGCCGAAGGACGCGGTCGGCGCGGCCCGCGAGGATCGTCTCGCGAGCGCATGGCGCCGCACGTACTTCCCGGCGTTCCGCGACGCCGAGGCGCAGCGCGCGGCGCTCGTCGCCGAGCGAACGGCGGTCGAGGCGAAGCAGCCGCGCACCATGGTGATGCGCGAGTTGCCCGAGCCACGTCCGACGTTCGTCCTCACCCGCGGCCAGTACGACCATCCCGACAAGAGCCGTCCGGTCTCGCGGGCGATTCCGAAGGCGTTCGGCTCGTTGCCGCAGGGTGCGCCGGCGAATCGTCTCGGGCTCGCGCAATGGATGACGGCTCCGGAGAACCCGCTCGTCGCGCGGGTCGCCGTGAATCGGCTGTGGGAGCTCGCGTTCGGCGCCGGGCTCGTGCGCACGAGCGAGGACTTCGGCCAGCAAGGCGAATGGCCGACGCATCCCGAACTCCTCGACTGGCTCGCGGTCGACTTCCGCGAGCACCAGTGGGACACGCGGTGCATCCTCCGCATGATCGTCACGAGCGCGACGTATCGGCAGTCGTCCGTGGTGCGGGCCGACCTCGACGAGCGCGATCCCGAGAATCGGCTCCTCGCGTACTACCCGCGCCGCCGCCTCGGCGCCGAGCAGATCCGCGACCAGGCGCTCTACGTTGCAGGCATCCTCGTCGAGAAGTTCGGCGGTCCGTCGGTCAAGCCGTATCAGCCCGCCGGCCTCTGGCAGGAGGTCTCGATGCCGCAGTCGAACACGCGGATCTTCGAGCAAGGCATGGGCGACGACCTCTGGCGCCGCAGCCTTTACACCTACTGGAAGCGGGCGTGCCCGCCGCCGTCGCTCCAGACCTTCGACGCGCCGACGCGCGAGGCCTGCGTGATCCGCCGTCCCACGACCAACACGCCGTTGCAGGCGCTCGTCCTGTGGAACGACGTGCAGTACGTCGAAGCCGCGCGGGCGCTTGCCGAACGCACGTTGCAGGCGACCGCCAGCGACGACGCCGCACGCATGAAGGACCTCTTCGTGCGCTGCACCGGCCGTGAGCCCGAGGCGAAGGAGATCGAGCGACTGCTCGCCGCCGTCGCGTCGTTCCGCAGCCGCTACGCGAGCGACCCCGACGCGGCGTCGGCACTCGTTCGCACCGGCAGCCGACCCGTCGCGTCGGACATTCCTCCCGCCGATCTCGCGGCGTGGACGATGGTCGCGAGCGCGGTCATGAACCTGCACGAGACGATCACCCAAGACTGAACGCCGAGAGTTCCGAGCCCTTTTTGCCCGAAGGAGATCCGCGCGTGACGCACGAGATCCGCCCAGCCAGCCACCCCGTCGAACAGCATTACCTCGACCTCACGCGGCGCCGGTTCTTCGGGAGTTGCGCCCGCACCGTGACCGGCGCGCTCGGCGGCGTGGCGCTCGGGTCGCTCCTCGGCCCCATGCTCGGCGCCGGACAGCTCGAGGCGCGGCAACGCGGAGTGCACGCGCGGCCGAAGGCGAAGCGCGTCATCTACATGCACATGGAAGGCGCGCCGAGCCAGATCGATCTCTACGACTACAAGCCGGAGTTGCGCCGTCGCTTCAACCAGGATCTCCCCGACTCGATCCGCCAAGGCCAGCGCCTCACCGGCATGACGAGCGGTCAGGCGCGATTCCCGGTGGCCCCGTCGATGTTCCGCTTCAGCCGCTACGCGAACAACGAGAACGGCGTGTGGCTCAGCGAGCTCCTGCCGCACACGGCCTCGCTCGCGAAGGACATCTGCTTCGTGCACTCGATGCACACCGAAGCGATCAACCATGAGCCCGGCATCACGTTCTTCCAGACCGGGACGCAGCAGCCCGGACGTCCGTCGTTCGGGTCGTGGGTGAGCTACGGACTCGGCAACATCAACTCGAACCTGCCGTCGTTCGTCGTGCTCATCTCGCAGGGCTTCGGCAACATGCAGGCGCTCTCGGCGCGCTTCTGGGGCAGCGGGTTCCTTCCGAGCGAACACCAGGGCTGCAAGCTCCGCAGCGAAGGCGACCCGGTGCTCTACCTGAAGGATCCGCCCGGCGTGACCCGCGCGGACCGCCGCGCGATGCTGGACCTCGTCGGCGAACTCAACGAGCGCGAGATGGAGCGCTCGCTCGATCCCGAAGTGCGGGCGCGAATCGCGCAGGCCGAGATGGCGTACCGCATGCAGATGTCGGTGCCCGAGCTCGTCGACCTCTCCACCGAAGACGACGAGACGCTCGCGCTCTACGGATCCGAAGTGAAGAAGCCCGGCACGTTCGCGTCGAACTGCCTGCTCGCGCGCCGGCTCGCCGAGCGCGGCGTGCGCTTCATCCAGCTCTACATGCGCGGCTGGGACGCCCACAACAACCTGCCCGACGAGATCCGCAAGCAGTGCGCCGCGGTCGATCAGCCGCAGGCGGCGCTCATCAAGGACCTGAAACGTCGAGGCATGCTCGACGACACGCTCATCATCTGGGCCGGCGAGTTTGGCCGCACCGTCTACAGCCAAGGCACGCTGTCCGAGACAAACTACGGACGCGACCACCATCCGCGCTGCTATTCGATCTGGCTCTGCGGCGGCGGCATCAAGCCCGGCGTGTCGATCGGCAAGACCGACGAGTACTCGTACAACATCGTCGAGAACCCCGTCGACGTGCATGACCTGCACGCGACGCTTCTGCACGTGCTTGGCCTGCAACACGAACAGCTCACCTATCGCCACGAAGGCCGCGACTTCCGCCTCACCGACGTCTTCGGCAAGGTTCGACCGGAGATGCTGGCGTGATCGATCCGCAGGTGCCGACGACGGCCGACGCCGCATGGCAGTTTCTCGGGCGCCTGCACCCGATGGTGCTGCATCTTCCGATCGGGCTGCTCGCGGGGTTGGTGACGATCGAGCTCGTGGAGCTCTCGCGCGGCCGGCCGCTCGACCGTAGCGTGCGTGCGACCCTGAGCTGGCTGCTCGCCGGTTCGGCGGTGGTCTCGATGATCACCGGGCTCGTCCTCGCGAACGAAGGCGGCTACGGCGACGACGCGCTCGCGCGGCACCGGCTGCTCGGCATCGTCTTCGCGGTGATCGCCACGTTGCTCGCATTCCTGCAGCGGCGACAGCGGCAGCGTGCGCTCTACGTTGCAGGCCTCGTCGCCTGCTGCGGGCTCGCGCTTCCCGTCGGGCACATCGGCGCCGGCATGACGCACGGCGAGGACTTTCTCACGGCGCCCTTTCGCACCGCCTCGCGCGAGGTCGCCGCTCCGACCGACGACGAGTTCACTCGCGTCGTGTTGCCGGTGTTCGACGCGAAGTGCGTGACGTGCCACGGGCCGTCGAAGCGAAAAGGCAAGCTTCGTCTCGATTCGGGCCAGGCGATTCTCGCGGGCGGATCCGAAGGTCCGGCCGTCGTGCCTGGCGATCCGGCGCAGAGCCTCCTTCTGCAGCGGATCCGCCTGCCGCTCGACGACGACGAGCACATGCCGCCGTCCGATCACCCGCAACTGACGCCGAAGGAGATCGAGGTCCTCGAGAGCTGGATCGCCTCGGGCGCGAAGTTCGGGGGCGCGGCTGCAACGCCGAGCGCCGTCGCCGCGGCCGACGAACCTCCGCCGCCGGCGCCGAAGCCGCTGGGCCCCTCCGCAGGCTCGATCCGCATCCTCCTCGACGCCCAGATCCACGCGGAGATCGTCGATCCGGAGATGCAGCTTCTTTGGGTCGACGCCGGCGCGGCCCGCGACCTCGACGACACCGCGCTCGCGCATCTCCTCGAATCGGTGGCGCCGCACATCGTCACGTTGTCCGTGAGCGGAACGAAGGCGGCCGACGCCACGATCGCGGCGATCGCGAAGATGCCGAAGCTCGAGCGGCTCGATCTCTCGGGCACCGCCGTCACCGGCATCGCCCTCGAGCGGCTGCGCGACGTTCCGTCGCTTGCAACGCTGAACATCACGCGGCTTCCGCTCAATGACGGCATCATCGACGCGCTCGCATCGATGCCGTCGTTGGCCGTCGTGCACGCGTGGCGCTCGGGCCTCTCGGCCGAGGGCGCCCGCACGCTGAGCGAGCGTCGTCCGTCACTCATCATCGACCTCGGCGACGTCGCCGCGGCGGCGCCCGCCGAAACCGAGCCGCCGCCGGCCTTCTCGAGCGATGCGCCGCTTCCCGTCCCGTCCACCGGCCTCACGCTCGCCGACGCGCTCAAGCCGTCGAACACCGCGTGCCCGATCAGCGGCGCGCCGATCGACCCTCGCTTCGTGATCGTGCACGACGGCAAGGTGATCGGCTTCTGCTGCGAGAAGTGCGTGGCGCAGTTCTACGCGAAGCTCCTCGGCACCGCGCCGCAGTGACGACTCGCGAATCGCGCTCGTCAGAGGGCGTACGGTCCGAGCGCGGTCTTGAGCGGATCGAGGAACCGCTCGTAGTGCTTCCACCGTGCGAGCCCCTTCGTGTTGATCGGCTCGCGCACCTGTTGGCTACTCGCGGTCAACGTGGCACGCCCGCTCTCGTGGAAGCGGAGCGCGTCGTCGGTGTAGGGGAGCCCGACGAACTCGAAGATGCGCCGCGTCATGCCTTCCTGGTCCGCGACGAGCTCCTCGTACTTGAGGTCGAGGATCGGAAGGTCGAGCGTCGCCTTCCAGTGGGCCATCAGGCGCTCGTAGTCGACGTAGAAGCGGCCACAGTTGCGGAGGTCGTACGCGAAGCCGAGATTGCCGCCGAAGAGCTGGAAATAGCACGAGAGGCAGGAGTCCATCGCGTCGCGTCGGCAGTGAATGACCTTCGCGCCCGGCAAGAGCGTCTGCACGAGACCGAGATTCGCGAAGTTCACCGGCATCTTGTCGGTGATGCGCGTCGCGCCGCTTCCGGCGACGCGCGACATCGAGCCGAGGTACTCGCTTGAGAGCCGATTCACCGTGTCCTGCGAGCGCAGCGGCTCGACGTTCGTGACGATGGGAATGCCCATCGCGATCTTGTTCTCGACCGATGCGGCGGCGCGCAGCAGTTCGTTGCGCTCGCCGGCCGCGAACACGCCCGGCGAGGTCGAGAGGATCTGCTCGACGAGCGACGTGCCCGAGCGCGGCATGCCGACGATGAAGACCATCTTCGAGCCGTCGTACGCCGAGCGCGGAAGAGCTGCAACGTTGTCCTTCGACCACGCGGCGATGATGCCCGAGGTGAGGCGCGACCATTCGTCGGCGGACCACCGCTCCGCCTTCAGGGTGTTGCCGCGCTGATAGAGGGTGAACGCCTTCGAGTACTCGCCCACGGCGTCGTAGAGCCGTGCGAGGTCGAACGAGTACTTGATCTTCGAGCTCGGGGACAGATCGGTGCGGGCGAGCACTTGCTCGAGATAGGGAATCGCCTGCTTCTCGCGCTTCAGCTTGGGGGCGATCGTCGCATACACGCCTGCAACGCTCGCGACGCTCGGCACGTGGTGCAACACGGAGTTGATGACGTCGTACGCTTCGCCCGTCCGCCCCGCCATGTGCAGGATCTCGGCCTTCGAGGCCTTGTGGCCGGCGTTGTTCGGATCGCGCCGAATCGCCTCGTCGATCGAGAGGAGCGCCTCGTCGAACTTCCCTTCGCGCTTTGCGGCATAGGCCATGAGGAGGTGCGGCCGCGCGTCACGCGGCGCGAGCTGCATGGCATGCTCGAGCCGACGCCGCGCCGACTCCAGTCGCTCGACCGTCACTTCGCACGTCGAGAGCGCGATGAGGATGTCGAGGCTGGTGGGGTTCGCGTGAAGCGCCTGCTCGAAGAGCGGGATGGCCTCGGCCCAACGGCCCGCGCGCTGGAACTCGCTGGCGCGGGCCAACAACTGCTGAGACGACGTGTTGAATGCTGACATGGCGGTGGTGCAAAAGGCTGCGCAGCGTACTGTGCCGCCGCCCGCCTTCATCGGCTGCCGTCGACCGGCGCTTGCAGCAAGTCGGGAATCACCACATAGCCGCAGCGCGGACACTTCCCGGACGCGATGCGCCGGCGGCGACGGCTGAGGACGTGCATCAGGACGAGGACGACGCCTCGCACCACGAGAAGCGCCGCGACGGATGCGGCGATGGCGCCGGTCGTGATCTCGAGACGCCAGCCCTGATCGCCGTCGCCGGACCATTGGACGGCGATCGACTCGGCGTTCATCGGGGCGTGCGCTCGTGCCAGCGACGCGGCGGGGATCGACCGTGGCACGCCTACCACGGCCGTGACGTTGCCCAACATCAGCGATCCCCACGCGGCGAAGTGCTGAGCTCCGGAGACGTTGACAGGTTGCACGCGCACGGCGAGCCGCGCGGTGTTCGGCGCCTCGGCGAAGCCCGACATTCGCACGATCGCGGCCGCGAGCTCCCGCGAACCGATCAAAGTGGGCGAATCGTCGCGGAACGCTTCGATCGGAAGTGCAAGATCGGGGACCGGCTCGGCACGGTAATACGTCGGCGTCGGTGCAACGTCAGGGCCGAGGAGAACCTCGACCCGTTCCGTTTCAAGGAGCGCAGACGTCCCCAGCGCCGCGAGGACCACGATCGTGGACGCGACAATCATGCGTCGGCGCCGAGGGGTCGTCGACCGATGCAAGACGGAGGCTGCAACGACGGTCGCGATGATCCCAAGCGACGCCAGGAGAACGACGCCGTTCAGCGCCAAGGTCGATCTCCGTGTGAGGATCGCACCGGGCGCGGCGCGATTGCCGAGCGCGTCGTAGACGCTCGGCCATGTCGACATCGTGGACGTGGCCCAAATCGCGGCGGGCCAGCCGCGCACCCGAACATTCGAGCGATGGCAGGGCTCGGCCGTAAACGCGAACGTCACCATCTCCCCGTCGACGCGGAAGATCGACCGATCGGGGTCGATCGCGTCTCGGACATTCGTGCGAAACGCCTCCGCCGCTTCCAAAGACGCGGTGCCCGCCGCGATCGCCGCCACGTCCGCGGGTGCATACCCGGGAACGACGGCCCGATGTCGAGCCGTTCCGCTCACCACCGCCAGCGGGATTTCCCGAACCCTGACGATGAGGAGCGACATCACCGTCACGACAGCCAAGGCGATGACCGTCGCCAGAAGTCCGGAGCGTCGTCGCGCCGACCGTCCGAAGTCGGTCGTCGTGCCGCACTCAGCGCAGCGTCGCACTCGGTTCGTCGAGATGGGCGGCGTCTTGGGCATGCAGAACTCGCGAGCGGCGATCCGGCCCACGATACTCTGCACCTCGGACTTTCCCCATGACTTCCGCCAACATCGAATCACTGCTTCACGAGAATCGCCTCTTCGAGCCGGCTGCAACGCTGAGTAAGGCTCTCGGCGGCGCGTACGTCAAGAATGCCGCGGACTATCGACGGCGCTACCAGCGGTCGATCGAGGATCCCGAGACGTTCTGGGCGGAGATCGCCAAGGGGTTCGACTGGTTCCGGCCGTGGACCAAGGTGCTCGACTGGAAGGTCCCCGACGCGCAGTGGTTCGTCGGCGGCAAGACGAACGTCTGCCACAACTGCGTCGACCGGCAAGTGCTGCAAGGCCACGGGCACGAGGTCGCGATCATTTGGGAGGGCGAGCCGAGCGGCGCGAACGGCCCGGAGATTCGGCACCTCAGCTACCGCGACCTGCAACGCGAAACGTCGAAGCTCGCGAACGCGCTCAAGGCGCTCGGCGTCAGGAAAGGCGACGTCGTCACGATCTACATGGGCATGGTGCCGGAACTCGCGATCGCGATGCTCGCCTGCGCCCGCATCGGCGCGGCGCACTCGGTGATCTTCGGCGGATTCGCGGCCGCGGCGATCGTCGATCGCGTGCAGGACGCACAGTCGAAGGTGATCCTCACCTGCGACGGCGCGTGGCGGCGCGGACAGGTCGTGCCGCTCAAGGACAACGTCGACGCCGCGTGCGAGACGCTCGCCGCCAACCATGCGGCGGTCGAGCACGTCGTCGTGCTTCGGCGCGTCGGCAACGCGGTGAAGTGGCACCCGCGCGACCACTGGTGGCACGACCTCACGCTCACCGCGAGCGACGCCTGCCCGCCCGAGTGGTGCGACGCGGAAGACCTGCTCTTCCTCCTCTACACCTCGGGATCGACGGGGAAGCCGAAAGGCATTCGCCACACGACGGGCGGCTACATGGTCTACACGGCCGCGACCGCGAAGGAAGTCTTCAACCTCGTGCCCGGCGCGCACCAGGTCTACTGGTGCACGGCCGACTGCGGCTGGGTCACGGGCCACTCGTACATCGTGTACGGCATCCTGCCGAATCGCGTGCCGACCCTGATGTACGAAGGCGCGCCGAACGCGCCGAAGGAAGATCGCTTCTGGGAGATCGTCGCGCGCCATCGCGTCACGCACTTCTACACCGCGCCGACGGCGATTCGCGCCTTCATGAAGTGGGGCGACGAACATCCGAAGCGTCACGATCTCTCGTCGCTCAAGGTGCTCGGCTCGGTCGGCGAACCGATCAATCCCGAAGCGTGGATCTGGTACCACGACACGATCGGCGGCGGCCGCTGCCCGATCGTGGACACGTGGTGGCAGACCGAAACCGGCGGCCACATGATCACGCCGTTGCCGTGCGCGACGCCGCTCGTGCCCGGCTCCTGCACGCATCCCTTCTTCGGCATCGACGCCGCGATCGTCAACGAGAACGGCGAGGAGCAGCCGGCGAACGCGGGCGGTCTGTTGGTCATCCGAAAGCCCTGGCCCGCGATGCTGCGCGGCATCCACGGCGATCGTCAGCGCTACATCGACACGTACTGGTCGCGCGTGCCCGGCATGTACCTCGCGGGCGACGGCGCGCGGCGCGACGAGCGCGGCTACTTCTGGATCATGGGCCGCATCGACGACGTGATCAACGTTTCAGGTCACCGGCTTGGCACGATGGAAGTCGAGTCCGCGCTCGTCGCGCACGACGCCGTCGTCGAGGCTGCGGTCGTCGGCATGCCGCACGAGATCAAGGGCACCGGCGTCGCCGCGTTCGTCACGCTCGGCCCCGGGCACGAGGCGAGCGACGCGCTTCGGAAGTCGCTCATGGAGCACGTGACGAAGGAGATCGGCGCGATCGCGCGGCCCGACATGATCCGCTTCACGCAAGCGCTGCCGAAGACGCGCTCCGGCAAGATCATGCGACGACTCCTTCGCGACATCGCCGCCGGAAAGGAGTCGCGGCAAGACACGACGACGCTCGAGGACTACACCGTCCTCGCGAAGCTTCGGGAGTCGGACGAATGACGAAGGCGCGGAAGTCGAAGCCGCCGGCGTCGAGCGCGAACGAACACTCGACGGTGCGCGGCAAGCACAAGACGGAGGCTGCCGAGGACTACTGCGAGGCGATCGCCGACCTGATCGACGAGACCGGCGAGGCGCGCGTGGTCGGCCTGACGAAGCGCTTCGGCCTGAGCCACGTCACCGTGAGCCGCGTCGTCGCGCGCCTGCAACGTGAAGGTCTCGTGCGCACCGCGCCCTACCAGCCGATCGAGCTCACGCCGCGCGGCCGCCGCACCGCGGAAGACAGCCGCGCCCGGCATCGGGCCGTCCTCGACTTCCTCCTCGCGCTCGGGATCGACGAGCGCACCGCCCGCCTCGACGCCGAAGGCATCGAGCATCACGTGAGCCCGGCAACGCTGAAGGCGTTTGCGCGATTCGTGGCGCGGGAGCGGTGAGGAGGAGGAGTCAGGATTCAGGAGCCAGGAGTCAGTGGGAAGCGTTGGCGCTCAGCGCGTCGCGAACGCTCTTCGCTGACTCCTGACTCCTCAATCCTGACTCCCGCGGCCACCGGCCGCGCTCACCCTTCGCCCAACACGCGGCGACGCAAGATCTTCAGGTCGATCGGGATCAGGATCGCAATGAGCGCCACGCAAAGCAGCGGCGCCCACACGAGGTGCAGCGTCGGCGTGCCGTCGAGGAGAAGGACACGGAGCCCCTCCGCGAGGTGATGCAGCGGATTCACCGCCGCGATCGCCTGCAACGCGGTCACGTCGGGCAACGGGAAGTACGTGCTCGAGGCGAACGCGATCGGCATGATCACGAGGAAGAACGGCAGGCTCATGTGGTCGATGCTCGGCAGGATCGACGTGAAGTAGAGCCCGATCGCCGAGAACGCGAGCGCGCAGAGGAAAAGCAGCGGCACGGTCAATGGCAGCCAGAGCCAGTGCATCGAGAGCATGCCTGCAACGCCGAAACCGATGAGGACGATCCCGACGATCACCGCGTACGTCGTCGCGAGCGTCGCCGCCCAGAACGCTTCGCCCCAGACGACGTGCTCCATGCGCACCTGCGTCGTCAGCTGCCCTTCCCACGAGCGCTGGAAGTGCATGCGCATGAAGGCGCCGAAGAGCGACTGGAAGAAGCTCGACATGAACGTCGTGTAGGCGAGGATGCCCGGCGCGAGGTACTGGAGATACTCGAGGTTCGTGCCGCGCCACTCGACCGAGGTGATCTGCTTGCCGAGGCCGACGCCGAAGGCGAGCAGCATGATGAGCGGCTCGCACACGGGGGGCATCGTCACGATGTGCCAATTGCGGAGGGCGACGCGCACGTGGCGCGAGAGGACGGCGCGGCTCTGCCACGCGAACGCGGCGGCGAAGGTACTCATGGGCGCGACTCCTCCGCGAGCGCGAGGAAGAGGTCGTCGAGGGTCGGCGGTCGCACTTCGTAGCGCACCGCCGGAAACGCGGAGACGAACGCGGCGAGCCCTTGCGCGTCGAGCGGGACGTGCCAACTCTCGAGCACTTGTGCCGGGCGCGTGCCCCGGGCACGAAGCCAGTCCAGGACGCTCGCGACCGACGAATCGGCCGCTTCGAGCAGCACCACGTGTTCGCCGACGACGTCGCCGAGCACTTCGGTCGCGACGCCGCGGGCGCGGACACGTCCGGCCTGCAGGATCTGAAGCCGATTCGAGAGTCGCGCCGCTTCGTCCATGTAGTGCGTCGTGAGGACGATCGCGAGACCGTCGTCACGCAGCGTATTCACGAGCTCCCACACCGCGACGCGCGCCTGCGGGTCGAGGCCCGTCGTCGGCTCGTCGAGGAAGAGGACGCGCGGCTCGTGCACGACCGCACGCGCGATCATCAGGCGTCGCCGATAGCCGCCGCTCAGAGTGTCGGGCTTCTGGTCGGCGAACGGCTCGAGGCCGAATCGCGAGAGAAGCGAATTGACTCGTCGTTGCAGGTCGCCGATGCGCGGCCGGTAGTAGCGCGCGGTCTGGAGCAGGTTGCCGCGCACGGTGAAGTCGCTGTCGAACGTGTCGTCCTGGGTGCAGACGCCAAGGACGCGTCGCGCCCGGTCGCCGTCGGTCGCGAGGTCGTGCTCGGCGATGCGGACATTGCCCTCGTCGGGCCGCAGGTAGCCGTAGCACATGCGAAGCGTGGTGGTCTTGCCTGCCCCGTTCGGGCCGAGCAGGCCGAGCACTTCGCCCGCTTCGCAATGGAGATCGATGCCATCGACGACGAGCTTGCCGCCGAGGCGCTTCTTCAATCCGACGGCTTCTAACAACACGGCGCTCGGCATGAGGGGTGCGGAGCATATGTCGGGTTCGCGATGAGCGAGTATGCTCGCCGCCGCATGCCGCCACCAGACGCACCGTCGAACGGAACGCCACGTTCTCCCCTGCGCACCCTCGTGATTCTGGTCGTCGTGGCCGCCATCGGCGGTCTCGGTTTCCTTGGGGCACGTTGGTGGTGGCGCGAGCAGGAGCTCCGGCCGACGACGGCCGACGCGCTCGTCAACGCGAACTACGTCGCCGTGCGGCCCCAAGTCGCGGGCATCGTGAAGTCGATCGCGGTGCGCGAGAATCAGGTGGTGAAGGCGGGCGATCCGCTCTTCGAGATCGATCCCGCGCCGTTCGAGCAGGCCGTGGCGCAGGCGGCGTCGGAACTCGCGGTCGTGAAGGCCGAAGTCGCGAGCGACGTCTCGACGATCGCCGCCGCCCGGGCCCAAGTCGACATCTCGAAGCAGGCGGTCGACCAGTCGCAGGCCGCCGCGACCTACGCGAAGGTCATCTTCGACGACACCAATCGCCTGAACGCGGCGGGCGAGGCGACCGACAAGGAGCTCGCGCAGGCGAAGTCGAATCTCGACCAGGCGAACGCCGCGCTCGCCCTCGCGAAGGCGACGCTCGCGCGCGACGAGGCGCGGCTCGCGTTCGAGGTGTCGCGCATCGGCGACCCGCAGGTCGAGCAGGCGCGCATCGCGAAAGCGCAGGCCGCGCTCGACCTCGCCAAGATCAACCTCGGCTACACGCGCGTCGCGGCGCCGACCGACGGACACGTCACCCGCTTCGACCTTCGGGCCGGGCAGGTCGTGTCTTCGGGCGAGACGCTCTTCTATCTCATCGAGTCGGGCGAATGGTGGATCGACTCGAACTTCAAGGAGACGCAACTCGCCCGCATCCGTCCCGGCATGCCTGCAACGGTGACGCTCGACCTCTATCCCGACGTGACCTTTGACGGCACTGTCGAGAGCATCTCGCGCGGGAGCGCGGCGGCCTTCTCCCTGTTGCCGCCCGAGAACGCGACGGGCAACTGGGTGAAGGTCACGCAGCGCATGACCGTGCGCGTGCGCGTGAAGGACTCGAACGCCGACGCGCCGCTTCGCCTCGGCGCGAACGCGACCGTCACCATCGACACCACGGCGCCCGCGTCGACCACCACGACCCCGTGAGCGCCGCCCTGCCAACCGCGGTCGATCCCGCCCCGCTTCCCACGGGGTTCCGGCGCGCCCTGATCACGTTCACGACGCTCGTCGTGTCGATCATGGGCACGATCGACGCGACGATCGTCGCCGTCTGCATGCCGCAGATGCAAGGCTCGCTGGACGCGACGCCCGTGACGATCGTCTGGGTGATGACGATGTTCAACATCGGCCAGGCGATCGGCATCGCCGTGACGGGCAAGTTGGCGTTGCGGCTCGGACGTCGGCGCGTCATGCTCGGCGCGATCGTCGGCTTCGTGATCCTCTCGTGCATCTGCGGCTTCGCCGGAAGCCTCGACGCGATGGTGATCGCCCGCTTCTTCCAAGGGCTGTTCGCCGCGCCGCTGATCCCGCTGTCGCAGGCGTGCATCGTCGACGCGTATCCGCCGAAAGACCGCGCGAAGGGCCTGAGCGTGTGGGCGATGGGCGTGATCCTCGGCCCCGCGATCGGGCCGGCGCTCGGCGGCCTGCTCACGCAGCACATCGACTGGCGCATGTGCTTTTTCGTCAACGTGCCGATCGGCGCGTTCGCGTTGCTGCTGACCCTCCTCTTCATTCGACCGACCGAGCGCACGCACACGCGCATCGACTGGACGGGCCTCGTGCTCGCGGCGTCGATCGTCGTGCCGCTCCAGATCGCGCTCGACCAAGGCGACACGCTCGACTGGTTCGGATCGAAGATCATCGTCGCGCTTCTCGGCGTTGCCGTACTCGCGGCGGTGGCGTTCGTGGTGCGCGGCCTGACGGTGCCCGGAAACATCCTGCCGCTGCGCCTCTTCGCCGACCGCAACTTCGCGCTGTCGACCCTCTCGATCTCGGCGCTCGGCATGGTGCTCTTCGCGCAGTCGGCGCTCTATCCCGTGATGCTCGAGGACCTGCTCGGCTGGCAGGTCGACACCGCGGGCCTCGTCATGGGCACGTTCGGCATCGGCGGGTTCTTCGGCGCGCTCATCGCGCCGAAACTCGTGGCACTCATCGGCTCGCGCCTCACGATGGCGCTCGGCGCGACGATCATCATGATCGGCCAAGGCATGGGGCTCGGTCTCGATCTCGACATGGGACCGTGGCAGGCGCCGATCCCCGGCATGCTCGCGGTGTTCGGCCTGATGATCGCCTACGTGCCAACGACCGGACTCGCGTTCTCCTCAGTCGGCAGCATGGACCGCGACGACGCCGCCGCCGAATACAACTTCGTGAAGACAGTGGCCATGTCGATCGGCGTGTCGCTCGTGAGCACGCTGCTCTATCGCCGGCCGCAGTTCCACTGGAACGTGCTCGCCGGTCACGTGCGGCCGGACAATCAGGCGATCGACGGATATTCGCAGGCGCTCGGGGCCGACGGCTGGAACCCGCTCACGGCGACCGTGATCGCCGAGCAGGTGCGGAGCCAGGCGACGATGCTCGCCGTCATCGACGTCTTCTTCGTCATGATCGGGATCGCCGGGCTCGTGATCGCGGTCGCCGCGCTGACGCGGAGCGCGCGCGGCCCAGTCGCCGCCGCCGCAGATCCTGGCTGAGATCGTGCGGGATTTGGCGTGCGGGCGATACGCTCTCACCATGCGCCTGATCCGCCGTCCCTCGCTCATCGTCGTCGCTGTCGCCCTCACCGCCGGTCTCGGCGGCTGCGAGTCGGAAACGGTCGCCCGCGACGATGTGCGGGTCGACGACGTGCGGACCGATGAGGTGCGTGTCGACGAACAACGGGTCGACGAGCCGGTGAACAAGCCCGAGAAGTCGTGGTGGGAGTGACCGCAGTCGCGGCATGATGGGCCGCGACGCCGCCCGTCGCGCTCGGCGCCACGTTTTAGCTTCTGCTACTGTAGCTATTGCTACACCCTGCCGATGGAGCCTTCCCGATGCACACGCTGGCCGTTCGAGTTCTCGCTCTCCTCCTCGCGCTCATCGTTGTCGTCGGGTGCGGCGACTCCACGCCCGGCGCGCCGACGCAGCTGCGAGTCGTCGCCACGACGCCGATGCTCGGGGACCTGGTGCGCTCCGTCGCCGGCGAGCACGCCACGGTCACCACGCTGATCGGCGAGGGCGTCGATCCGCACCTCTACAAGCCGACTCGCACCGACGTCGAGGCGATCGTCGCCGCGGACGTCGTCGTCACGAACGGTCTCTTCCTCGAAGGCCGCATGCAGGACGCGTTCGAGCGCGCGGCGGAATCGGGGAAGACGGTCGTGCGCGTGGGCGACGCCCTGCCCTCGGACTCGCTTCTGCATCCCGAGGGCGCCGAGGCGCATCCCGATCCGCACATCTGGATGGATCCGATCCGCTGGGCGCTGTGCGCGCCGGTCGTCGCCGACGCGCTCTCGAAGCGCGATCCCACGAACGCGGGTGCCTATCGCCGCAACGCGGAGGCGTTCGCCGCGGAGGCCTCGGCGCTGCACGACGCCGCCGTCTCGACGTTGCAGGCGATCCCGCCCGACGCGCGCGTGCTCGTCACGGCGCACGACGCGTTCGGCTACTTCGGCCAGCGCTTCAAGCTCGAAGTGCACGGCATCCAGGGCATCTCGACCGAGAGCGAGGCGGGGCTCGCCGATCTCGAGCGGCTCGTCGATCTTCTCGTCGCACGCAAGATCCGAGCGGTCTTCGTCGAGAGCACGGTCTCGCCGCGCACCGTCGAGGCCTTGATCGCGGGCGCGAAGGCGAAGGGTCACGCGGTGAAGATCGGCGGCGAGCTCTACTCCGACTCGATGGGCAAGCCGGGCACGCCCGAAGGGACGTGGCGCGGCATGATCGAGCACAACGTGCGGGTCGTCGCCGAGGCGCTCGGCACGAAGCCGGGAGCGCAGCCATGACGACGACGCCTCTTCGTCCCGAGCACTCGCCCGAAAGCCCGCTCTCCATTCACGCCATGACCGTGGCGTATCGGCGCAAGCCCGTCCTGTGGGACGTGGAGTTCGACGCGCCGCCGTCGAGCCTCGTCGCGATCGTCGGCCCGAACGGCGCGGGGAAGAGCACGCTCATGAAGGCGTGCCTCGGCCTCGTGCCGATGGCCGCGGGCAACGTCGCCTTCTGGGGGCAGGATCTCTCCGTTGCACGCTCGCGCATCGGATACGTGCCCCAGCGCGAGAGCGTCGACTGGGAGTTCCCGGTGAGCGCGCTCGATGTCGTGTGCATGGGCCGCTATCGGAAGATCGGGTGGTTCCGCGGCATCTCGAAGGCGCATCGCGACGCCGCGCTCGCGGCGCTCGACGCGGTCGGCATGGGCGCCTTCCGCGACCGGCAGATCGCACAGCTCTCGGGCGGCCAGCAACAGCGCGTCTTCCTCGCCCGCGCGCTGGCGCAGGAGGCCGATCTCTACTTCATGGACGAGCCGTTCGCGGGGGTCGACGCGGCGACGGAGAAGGCGATCGTCGAGACGCTGCGCATGCTGAAGTCGCAGGGGCGCACGGTCATCTGCGTGCATCACGACCTCCAGTCGGTGCGCGAGTACTTCGACCACGTCCTCATGCTCAATCTCCGCGTCGTCGCCGCGGGCCCGACGGCCGAGGCGTTCACCACGCAGAACCTCCAGCGCACCTACGGCGGGCGTCTCACGCTGCTCGATGCGGCCAGCCACGCGCTCGCGCGCGGAGGCGCCGCGTGAGTCTCGCCGCTCCGGGGTGGCAGTCCTTGCTCGAGGCGCTGTCGCTGCGCGGCGGGCATAACACCACGCTCGTGGTGCTCGGGACGTCGCTCCTCGGGATCGCCGGCGGGCTCGCCGGATCGTTCGCGCTCCTTCGCAAGCGTTCGCTCTTCGTCGACGCGCTCGGGCACGCAACGTTGCCCGGCATCTGCATCGCGTTCCTCGTCGCGCCGCTTCTCGGGCTGCCGGCGCGGAGCTTGCCGGTGCTCCTCGTCGGCGCCGCGCTCGCGGCGTTCGTCGCGACCCTCCTCGTGCAGTCGATCCTTCGCTTCACCCGCCTTTCCGACGACGCCGCCATCGGCGCGGTGCTGTCCGTCCTCTTTGGCGTGGGCGTCGTGCTGCTTTCCGTGATTCAGACGCTGCCTTCGGGCGATCAGGGCGGCCTCAAGAGCTTTCTCTTCGGCCAAACCGCGGCGATGCAACGTGGAGACGCGGTGCTCCTGGCGTCGATCGCGGCGATCACCGCCGTCGCGTCAATCGTCCTCATGAAGGAGTTCGCGCTCGTCGCCTTCGACGAGTCGTTCGCCCGCGCGACCGGGCTGCCGACGGGCCGGCTCGACCTCGCGCTTCTCGCGCTCATCGTTGCCGTCACCGTTGCAGGCCTGCAGGCGGTTGGGCTCGTGCTCGTCATCGCGATCGCGGTGATTCCTCCGGTGACGGCGCGGCTCTGGACCGACCGCGTTCGCCGATTCGTGCCGCTCGCCGCGGCGTTCGGAGGCGTGGCGGGCTGGATCGGCTCGAGCATCTCGAGCGTCGCGCCGCGGCAGCCTGCGGGCGCGCTGATCGTCCTCACGTCGACGGCGCTCTTCGTGATCTCGCTCGCGGTGGCGCCGCGCGGCTTGGCGCCGGCCATCATGCGGCGGCTTCGCGTCCGCGCCGCGATGGCGCGCGACCACGTTCTGAAGCACCTGCTCGCGCGCCCCGCCCGCTCACATGACCTGGCCGTGGCGCTCGGGCACGCCACGCTGCCGACCGCGTTGCACGCACGCCTCCTCTCGTGGCGCGGGCTCCTCCGCTCGACGGGCGAGGGCTGGACGCTCACCGAGGCCGGCCGCATCGCCGGCGAGCGCGTGGCCCGCAATCACCGGCTCTGGGCCGCGTATCTCGTGTCGAACGCCGACGTCGCGCCGGATCACGTCGATCCGAGCGCCGAGACGATCGAGCACGTCCTCGGAGACGACCTGGTGCGTGAGCTCGAGGCGTCGCTTCGCGGGAAGGTCGACGCATGACGCTCGAGCGGTTCCTGCACTTCGCGTCGGTCGACGGCGCCGCGCTGCTCGCGGCGACGCTCTCCGCGCTCGTGTGCGGCATGCTCGGCAACTGGCTCGTCCTCCGGCGCACGAGCCTCATGGGCGACGCGATCAGCCACTCCGTGTTGCCGGGCATCGTCGGCGCGTTTCTCGTCACCGGCACCCGCGCGCCGGTGCCGATGTTCGTGGGCGCGATCATCGCCGCGCTTCTCACCGTTGCCGTCACGCAGGCGGTGCGACGGCTCGCGCGCGTCGACATGGGCGCCGCGATGGGCGTGACGTTCGCGAGCTTCTTCGCGTTCGGCGTGCTGCTCATCGAGCAGGCGTCGGCGCGGCAGGTGGACCTCGACCCCGATTGCGTCCTGTACGGATCGCTCGAGACCCTCTTCTGGTTCCCGCCCGCGAACCCGCGCGACTGGCTGAGCCTCTCGACGCTCGCGCTCCTGCCGACGCCGGTGAAGACGTTGCTCGTCGTCACGGTCGTGAGCGCGATCGTGCTGCGGCTCCTTCGCAAGGAACTCGCGCTTGCGAGCTTCGACGCCCCGCTCGCCGCGGCGCTCGGCTTCCGCCCCGCGCTTCTCGGCGCGATCCTCATGACGCTCACCGCGGCCGCGACCATCGCGAGCTTCGAGGCCGTCGGCTCGATTCTCGTCGTTGCCATGCTGGTGTGCCCGGCGGCGGCGGCCCGCCTCTGGACCGACCGATTGCGCACGCAGACCCGACTCAGCGCCGCGTTCGCGGTCTTGAGCGCGATCCTCGGCTATCTCCTGGCGGCGACCGCGCCGCGCTGGCTCGGCACCACGCACGCGCTCGGCGCGGCGGGCACGATGGCGACGACCGCCGGCGCCATCCTCACGATCTCGATCGTCGCCGGCCCGACGCACGGCCTCGTCGCGCGGGTGCTGCGGCGCCGCGAACTCGCGCTCCGCGTTGCACGTGAGGACGCGCTCGGCGCCCTCTTCCGCATGCTCGAGTCGGGCACCGACCGCGCCTCGGAGCAACTCCTCGTTGCAGCCGTGGGCCCGCGCGGCATCGCCGAAGCTCGCCGCCGCGGCGAGATCGAGACCGCGAACGGACTCGTGCGGCTGACGCCGACCGGCGTGGCCGAGGCGCAGGCGATCATCCGGAGCCATCGGCTCTGGGAGACCTACCTCGTCGAGGAGGCCGGCCTTGCGGCCGATCACGTGCACGAGAGCGCCGAGCGTCTCGAGCATGTGCGCGAGGTCGCGCCCGAAGTGCCGCGCGCGCTCGATCCGCAAGGCAAGCCGATTCCGAAGCCGACGTCATGAGCGTCACACCCGCGCCGAACGACGCGACGCGGCGCGCCGGGCCTCATGCCGCCCGTCGGCGCGTGCGGGCGCGACCGAGGAGCGCCGCGAGCGCGATCGCCGCGCCGGGCGCGGGGATCGCGGTGGGCGCGCCGTCCGAGCCGAACACCCAGCCGTCCCACGACCCGTTTGAGACGACTCGATCCGCGAAGCCGCTCGGCGCGAAGCCCCACGGATCACTGTCCGTCTCGCGGGTCCAGTAGTGCCAGAAGTCGAGGAAGTCGGGAGGCGTGCCGAAGCCGCTGTCGCTCGTCGCGCCGATCGAGACGCCGAAGAGCGCTTCGCCGAACGGGAACACCTGCGTCGAGAAGTCGAAGAAGCCGGGCTGCGCGGCCTTCGCGATGTCGAAGAGGTCGCGGCCGGTGATCGAGCCGTCGTAGCGGACGATGTAGAGGTAGGTGTCGCCGTTCGCGAAGTCGAACTGGAGGTTCGACGCGTTCGCGCCCGCGCCGACGTCGTACGAGCCGACGAGACCGGCGTGCGAGAGGGACACCGCGCTTGCGGCAACGACGACCGCGAGGAGACGAGAGAGACGCATGACAACCGCCTTCGGAGTTGCTGGATCGCGCCAGCAGGTGCGAAGGTCCGGTCGCGACACGGGGAATGCAAGCGAAGCGGCGGTGACGGGCCCGCGTCTCCGTCGCAATGCGATCGGAACGCGTGGTGCATCGGGCCGACTCGGCATTCCCTTGCGTTCGGCGGCGTGCGCCGAACGTGTCGCGAAGGGACCAAACCGAACAGCGACGGGACGTAGACCCGACTTCGCGCGGCGCTCAAGGGCTCTCGAGCGGGCGCTTCACGGTGACGCGTTCGTGGCGGACTTGCACCGCCTTCCCCGTCGTCGTCGCTGGCTCGCCATCGGACGAGCGAACGCACCATACTTCCGATTCACGGGCATGCGCGACGAGAGTCGCAAGAATCGCGCAGTTGCCGATTACGACTTCGGCTTCAGGATCCAGTCGGGATCGTCGGCGAGATCGGACCAGAAGCGCATGTCGCGCAACTCGTCGACCGTCTTCGTCTCGACGTGACCTCCGACGAAGCCGACCACCGTCCGGTCACCGTTGCGGCTCGCGATGTGGCCGCAGCTCGCGGCGTCATTCGGGTCGTACGCGCTCCACTGCGGCGACGTGAAGTTCGGGCTCTTCACGCGGAAGTAGCCTTCGCGCATCGGCGCATCGGGGCCTTCGATCGGATCGATGCCGCGAGCGGAGGCGCAGACGATCACGCGGTCCGTGTGCTTGATCTCCGAGAGCCGCGACGCGTAGAACTTGCCGAAGCCCGCCTGAAACGCGGAGTTGAAGCCGCCCTGATTCTCGTCGCCGCCGACCCAGGTGGTGTTGAGGCCGAGGCTCGGGTAGGCGCTCGTCTGGTAGAGGTAGTTCGAGTAGTCGGTCGCCTCGAGCTCCTCGAGCGTGTGGAGGTTCGCGTCGAGGTAGAGGCTGCGCATGTTGAACGAGAGGTACGGCGCGAGTCTCCAGGGATAGCGGGCGGCTGCAACGCCGATCGTCTGGGTCGCGATGACGTCGCCCTTCTCGTCGTAGGCCGGGAGGCCGTTCTTGTAGCCCGGGATGATCTGGGCGTTGTTTGCGTCGGCGTACTGCGACCACGCGGTGAAGAGGGATCGGGCGGCACCCATTTCCCGGACCTGCGCCGACCGCTGCCGCATGGAGCGGAACGCGGGGAACATCAGGACGAGGACAAGAAGCACGAGCCCGACCACGACGAGCATCTCGACGAGCGTGAACCCCCCGCGCCGGCCGGCGATCGCCGTGCTGTCGCGGCGGCCGACAGTGAGATTGCGAAGGGAAACGGAAGTCATGGGTGGTCTCGGACGCATGCTGAGCCAGAATGGGAGTCGGGCAAGGATCGCCCGCCGGAGTCTTCGTCAGTCCTGCGCACGAACGTGTGGGCCGTGACTGAGGAAGTAGCGTATCGAGATCACTGATACGCAGCTCCGAGATTGGTAGTTTCGGTCTACCGGGGATCGAACCTTCGAAAGGGTGCTGAGAAAGAGGATTTGCCTCGGCACCTTGTCGCAGATGATACTGAGTCTCAATTGGGTCGCTAGTCCTTGCGTGCCGGGGGATGCGTCACACGCCCGGCGACAGTCCCAATTCGTCTCAGGGTCACCGCGAAGCGGGAGTTCGTCGAGGTATCCGCCGCTCGGGGATCCAAGGTTCCGTCCAGTGCCATTCGTTGTCCTCGCGATCGCGCTTGCGGTCGCTTTTCTTCCAGATCGCGGCTGCGATCGCTCCTGAAGTTGTTTCCTCCTATGCCCCACACCATGCACTCCGCCGCGTTCGCGGCCGTCGCCCTCGCCACATCGCTTCTCGGTTCGACGGCGGCGCTCGCCCAGAACCGGGTCACCGTCACCTACACGACGCCGACCGGCGACCGTTGGAACTACCCCTTCAACCCGACCCCCGGCATCCGGCCGACCGCGTCCGTCTTCGGCAACGAAGCCGGCGCCGCGATCTTCGACAACCGCGACGGCCAGATGACGCTGATCTGGAACACGAACGGCGACGTCCCCGCCGGCCTTCCGATCAGCGCGTACTTCATCAAGTCGGCGCGCGTGACCGTCGAGCACGCCAGCGATCTTGCGATCGAATACGACAACACCACCGACCCGTGGCAGGCCTTCCTTCCGGAGAGCGATCCGAACTACGTCGCCGATCCGGATCCGGGCCAGCCGATCGAGATCTTCGGCACGGGCTTCCGCAACGGCGTGACGCTCGCCACGTGGCAGGAGACGACGCCGTTCACCGTTGCAGGCCAGAGCCCGCTCAACCCCGGCGTGCGCAGCGCCTACGCGCTCGGCTTCAACGACGTCGGCGAGTTCGTCGACGTCAGCAACAGCGTGCGCGACCAAGTCTCGCCCGATCCGTTCGCGACCGGCTTCGTCGAAGGCCTCACGCCCGGCGAGTTCATCCCGATCGGCTCGAAGTGCATCTTCGATCTTGCGATCGACAACCCGCTCGTCCAGGGCTATCTCCAGGAGAGCCTCTCGGCGGGTCGACTCTCGCTCTCGATCACAAGCCTTGCGAAGGTCGTGCAGCAGGGCACCGTCTTCCCGTCCTTCTACTGCAAGGAGAGCCCGCTCGTCGCCGCCGGCCTCGCGGCTCCGGCGAAGCTCGAGCTCACCGTGCTCGTCTTCACTTGCGCGCCGGCCGACTTTGACTGCGACGGCAGCGTCGGCCCGACGGACCTCGGGATCCTGCTCGGGGCGTGGGGCACCAACTCGCCGCAGTACGACCTGAATGGCGACGGCACGATCGACGCCGCGGACCTCGGCGTGTTGCTCGGCGCCTGGGGCTGATCGACGCCATCACTGATCGACATCGAACGGGCTCCCGGAAGTCTCCGGGGGCCCGTTGTCGTATTCGATCTCGACGCGCGTCAGGCGAGCCGGGGTTCGACGAGCCGACGCGCCCGACCGATCGCATCCGCGAGGATGCGCTCGATCTCCGCGGTGCGCGCGTTCAGCACGATCGCGATCTCCTCGAGCGTGAGCCCGTCGACATAGCGAAGGCACACGACCAGGCGTTCGCGAAGCGAGAGCTCGCGGGCGATCGTCTGGACCAGCGCCGGCTTGTCGGCGTCGCTCCCGTCGCGCGCGCCATGGCGATGCGCGCGCGGCGAGCGGTTGGTTGTCTTAGACGGGCTCGAGGACTCGCGCAGCCCTGCGCGACGATTCCCCTCACGACGTTCTGACGTGCGAGCCGATGCTCGCGCGGATTCCGGTCCGGGCATCCGGTGCTCCTAAGGGACCATCGCCCGTTCCCGAACTCCGCACGTCCATGCGGAGTGACGCAAGCTGCAACACAGAGAGCCCACGCGAGAACGGCGATGTAGCGGAACGAGTGTCGTCGACGTTGCGACCGTCCATGGCCCTACGACTCGACGACGCGGCAAATCGTACCGCGTGGGTCCCGCGCGGCAAGCCGCCGCGCAACCCACAGGTTTCGCCGAAAGGGCCACGGTCCGCGCGCGTTGTCAGGCCACGCGCCGGATCACGGCGGCCACCGCGGTCTGCATCGCTAGCCGCTCGTGCTCGACGTGAACTTTGTCGTATTCGGTGAAGTCGAGCCGAAGAAATGGTTCGACGAGCGTCGGGTCGAACTGCTCGCCCGAGCATTTCCGAATCTCCTCGAGCACGACGGCCCGCGGCCGCCGCGAGCGATACGTTCGATTCGAGCTCATCGCGTCGAACGCGTCGGCGAGCGCGATGATGCGCGCGACAAGCGGAATCGACTCGCCGGACAGACGGTTCGGATAGCCGCGCCCGTCCCATCGCTCATGGTGCGAGAGGACGCCGTCGAGCATCTCGCTGAACTGCGGGATGTCGCGCAGGATGCGCCAGCCGATCTCGGGGTGCAGACGGATCTGGCCGAACTCCTCGTCGGTGAGCTTGCCGGTCTTGCGGAGCACCGCCTCCGGCACGCCGATCTTTCCGACGTCGTGGATGAGCCCCGCGATGTGCACGTTGCGGAGGGTCGGCTCCGGCACGCCGATCGCGCGGGCAAGATCGCGCGAGAGAATCGCGACGCGCTGCGAGTGGCCGCGCGTGTACGGGTCCTTCGCGTCGATCGCGTTGACGATCGCCTCGAGCGTGCCCATGAACATGCGATCGAGATCGCGATACAGGCGCGCATTCTCGACGTGGATCGCGACGTGGCCCGCGGTCGCGTCGGCAAGCTTGAGATCGATGCTCGAGATCTCGCCGCTCCGATTGCGCCGTTCGCCGGTGAAAAGGTGGCCGACGACGCGGCGATCGCGACGGATCGGGCACGCGACGACCGCGGCGTCGCCGACGAGTTCGCCCGTCACCTCGCTCCCGCGCGGGAAGACGCGCGGCGACTCGCTCGATCCGGCCAGGACGATGCGGCCCGCGAGTTCGCTGATGCGCTCGCGGTCGAACGGCACAGACCCGCTCGCCATAGAAGCCTCCGGCGCGGCCGTGCCCGACGCCCCGGCGTTGAGATGCACGGCCACCCAGGAGAAGCCGAGACTGCGCACGAGCTCGTCGCAGGCGAGCTGCACGAAATGCGTCGCGTTGTCCGACGCGCGCATGCCGGAGACGAGCGTGTAGAGGAGATTGATCTCTTCGTACGACTCGGCGAGCTGCCAGCCCACGGCGTCGCCCGAGGCGATCTCGGCGTCGCGCTCGGCGTCGGCGCGATGGCCGAAACGGAGAAGCGGCGCGAGCCGCGCGATCTCGCGCGGCTCGGGCAGATCGCGTTCGAGAAGGCGCGCGCGGAGCGCGCCGACGTCGAACGCCGCGGCGCTCGCAAATCGTTCGAGGTCGCTTCCGTACGCGAACGCGGCCGTCGGAAGGAGCGCGACGCCCACGGACCCGCTTCGGTCGCCGGGCACGCGACTGACGATCGCAAAGAGCCCGGGCACGAGCTCGAGCTCGTGCTGCGCCGGATCGGCTGCGGAGCGCGCGATCTCGGTGGCTAACAACTGTTGGAAGGGACGGGAGCGTGCGAAGAGCGTGGCGACGAGGTCGTCGGGTCCGGCGGCCCCGATGTCGACGACGGCGCCGCGACGATCGCACGCGAGCCAGAGTCCGCCGAGCGCGCGCACCTCGTCGGCGAGCGACGAGCCGCGATCCGAGGGGCGTAGGTGGGCGGGCACGATCATGCCGCGTCCATCCTCCGTTCGTCGCGATGCGCGGCGGAGTCGACGCACGCGGCGACGACCTCAAGGAGCCCGCGCGGGCTGAGCGGTCGGCGCAGCAAGGCGCGCACGTTCGCGAACGACGCCGCCGACTCCTCGATCGGCGCCTCGGTCAGGACGATCACCGGGATCGCGTGCGTGCGGACGTTGCGCGCAAGCCCCGCGACGAGATCGCGGGCGCCGGCCACGTGCCCATCGACGGTGACCAACGTCGCGTCCCCCCGCTCGGCGATCTGCATCGCCTCCGCGGGATCGTCCGTCGCGACGACGCGGTACCCCGCGTCGCGCAATACGACGGCGAGCACCCGAACCATGTGCGGTTCGTCGTCCACGATGAGAATTGTGCGAACGTCGTCCATGACGTCCTCCGCTAGTCTTCCGTTGCCTGCAACGAGGAGTCCGTCACTCGGTCGTCGGAACGCCCGCGGTCATGACGAGCTGGTTCAGCATCTCGGCCGCCGGGCTTTCCGGTCCCGCCACGGCGCGAGCCTTCTCGAACCACTGCGCCGCCAGCGCTCCGTTGCCCGCCTGCTCCTCGACGAGGCCGAGGAAGAGGTAGCCCTCGTATCGCTGCGGCGCGAGCCGCACGAGACGGTTCCCCGAGAAGCGCGTCCGCTGCGCGTCCTTCAGGGACCACGAGATCGTCGCCAGGTCCACCCACCCGTCGACGTCGTCCGGCTCCTCACGAGTGATCTGCGCGAACACGTTTCGCGCGTCGATGTCTCGACCGAGCTTCGCGAGGCAACGGCCCTCGATGCGCATGCGCTCGACGGTGCGTCCGCCTTCGGCCTCCCGCGCGAGCTTGCGCACGTTGCGGAGGCACTCTTCCCACTCTTCGGCCTGGAACTGCGCCCGCACGAGATTGTCGAGAATCATCGGCAATTCGGGATCGATGAGCATCGCGCGGTTGTAGTGCTCGACGGCGAGCTTCGGATCCTCCTGAAGCATCGCGATCTGGCCGAGCAGCTGATGCATCGGCGCGTTGTTCTCGAAGAACTCGAGCTTCGGCTTGAGGAGCGTCGTCGCGTCGTCCACCTTGCGCTGCGCGATGAGCACTTCGGCGGCCGCGAGCAGGTAGGTCACCTTCGAGGGATCGAGCTCGCTCGCGGTCTTGTACGCGGCGAACGCGTCGTCGAGCTTCGACCAGCGCTCATGCACGATGCCCATGCAGTAGAACGCCTCGGCGTTCTTCGGATCGGCCTCGGTCGCCTTCGTCAGGTCGCGATGGGCTTCCTCGAGACGACCTCGCTCCATGTTGATGCGGCCGCGCAGCACCCAGTAGCGCGATTCCTTCGGCAAGCGGTAGATGGCCTCGTCGATCTGCTTGATCGCGCGATCGAACTGCCCCGACTCGAAGCTCTGGCGAGCCTGGTCGTACACGATCACGCTCGTCGACTTGTCCATGCGCTCGCGCGCCGCGGCGCGAGCCTCTTGTCCCGCCTTCGTCGGGCCGGAGCAGCCGACCGCGACGAAGGCGGATGCGAGTGCCATCACCGAGAGGATTCGAGTGGTCTTCATGGGTTGCATTGCTCCTGTCAGATCTTTCGTTGGCGAGCCGCTCACTCGGGCGATTCGTTGAAGTCGCTGTTCACGTTGGCGTACGACTGCGTCGGCTCGGTGCCGACCTGCTGGAAGAGCGCGAGCCACGGCTTGAAGATCGGGCTCTTCGTGAGCGTCACGAAGTACGGATTGAGGTCGCTCACCGCGACGAATGTCGTCGGCTTCGCCATCGTGGCGCCGGCCGGCACCGCGTCCTCGCCGGTCGCGAGGCCGTCCGCGAGGACGTTCGTCTCGACCGCGCTCGGCGTGATGAACTCGGCAACGGTGACTTCCGGCTCACCGAGGACGACGCTCGACATCGACGACTCGATGGCCTTGTCGAGCGCGGCGACGGTGTCGGCGGCGACCGCGTCGGCATGCGCCGCGGCGAGCTCGGCATCGACGCAGGGCTTCGGCTCCTCGGCCGCGCTCATCGACGACGGATCGACCTGCGTCGTCTCGCCGGTCTCGTGCGGCACGGAGGTCTCGTCGGTGGTCGGCAGCGACTCGAGACCCTGCATCTCCGCGTTGCCGAGATCGCTCTCGGGCGTCGCGAGATCTTCGGTCATCTCGAGGGCGGCGTCGTCCTGCGTTTCCGCACTGGCCTGCGCGGCCGGCTGCGTGAGCGGATCGGCCGCGGGGACCACGGGCTTCGCCTTCGCGATCGGCGCCGGCGTGGGCATACGGCCCTGCATGATCTGCTTGAGCATGTCGCGCTCGGCGGCGACGTTCGACGTCGGGCTGCCGAGATCCTTGCGCAGCTGGATCACTTCCGGCTGGTTGCTGTTGAGTCGCAGCGAGTTCTCGACGTGGTAGAGCGCGAGCTCCTTGTCGCCGGCGTTGAGCGCGTCGAGCGCTTCCTGGTTCTGGTTCGCGCTCAGGCGATCGCGGCTCCAGGGGAGCGAACCTTCGCGGGCGCCGATCAGCACGTTGTTCGCGAGCTGCTGTCCGGCTTCGCCCCACGCGGCTGCAACGGCGTCCTTCATGATCGTCGGCGTGACGAGGAAGATGATCTCGCGGCGCTCGAGCTTGTCGTCGATGCCCTTGAACGCGGCGCCGATGATCGGCACGTCGCCGATGCCCGGCACCTGACGTCGAGTCAGCGTGGTCTTCTCCTGGAAGAGACCGCCGAGCACGATCGTCTGGCCGTCCTTCACGCGGATGTTCGTGGTGATCTCGTTGGTGCGCTCGTCGGGGATGACGACGCCGCCGCCATCATCGCTCGTGACCTGACGCAGCACGGCCTCGCTCACGCTCGGCGCGAGCTCCATGCGGATCGTGCCTTCGCTCGAGATGAAGGGGCGGAAGATCAGCTTGATGCCGGTATCGAGGAACTGCACCGTCTGCGTGGTCGTCGTTTCCGTCGACGTGGTCGACAGGTAGCCGACCTTCTCGCCGACGAGGATGTGCGCTCGCTGCCGGTTGAGCGCGAGCACGCGCGGACGGGCGAGGATCATCGTGTCGGTGACTTCGTCGAGGACGCGGAGGAAGACCGACGCGTTCTCGCTGATGATGCCGGCCTTGAAGCCGCCGGCGCGTTCCGTCTGGCCGACGCTCGAGGTCACGCCGCCCGCGCGGTTGTCCGCGGGCTGGAAGCCGACCTCGTCGGTCGCCTTGTCGCCGGGCACGTTGTTGCCCTGGATGAGGTTGTTGATCGCCGCAATCGGATTGGTGAAGTCGGTGAACGAGACGTCACCGATGATCGTGAAGTCGACGCCGAACGCGTTGTCCTCGTCGACCTTGGTCGACACGATCGTGCCTTCGACCTGCACCTGCGACGGCGGCGTATCGATCTCGGTGAGGAGATCGGCGATCGCCTGGAGATTCTCGGGGTAGTCGTTGACGACGAGCATCGCCTGATAGGCCCACGAATCCTCGCCGACGTTGCCGACGTCGGGCGCGACGCCCTTCTCGACGGCGCCGAGGAACGCGACCTTGCCGGTCTCGGAGAGGAGCGGCGCGACGAACTCGTTCGCGTCCTTCGCGTTGATGTACTCGAGCGAGAAGCGGCGGCTCTCGCGCTTGCGGCGCGCCTGCTGCATCTGCTCCCAGTCCTCACGCGTGTAGACGTAGATGAAGTTGCCGACTTCCTCGTAGCGGAGGTCGAGCGCCTTCAGGATCACGTCGAGCGCCTCGGTGACGGTGACGTCGAAGAGGTTCGCGGTCACCGTGCCGGCGACATTCTTGCCGGTGATGATGTTGCGCTGGCCCTGGATCGAGAGCATCTGGAGCGCTTGCGCGATGTCGGTGTCCTGGAACTGGACGTTGAAGACGTCCTTCACGCCGGCGGGCGGCGTCGGAGCCTTCGTCGCCGCCGCAGGAGCGCTCGGCGTTGCAGCCGGCGGCGTCTGTGCGGCGACGCCGCACGCGATCGTCAGCGGCAGGATGAACATCGCCCCAGGCCTGAGCGCCGGGAACTGCATACGGGGAGCTACGGGCGCCGGAGTCCGGCTCAAGGTGTTGAGGCGGAGCGGCGTGAACGTCGGGCGAGTGTGATCGCGCATGAGCTATGGTCCCTCGGAAAGACGTCGAGCAACTCGCCTGACGTCACCATCGCGCTTGCGTGCGGCGTGCGACGGATCCGTCCGTCACGCACCGACCATGCGAGCTGATCCGCCGGTGCCGGAGAGGCACGCCAGACGGATCCTTTCGGAGGGTTTCACTCGGCGTTATTTCCGTTGGACTTTGCCTCACCCGCGCGATCGGAGGCTCTTTCCAGGGTTCGGTCGTGCGGGCTGGTGCGGCTAGTCCGTTCGAACGGATCGCGCGAGGCCCGGACCGGAAGTTCGACGCGCGTCGGCGCCGGAAGACGGGGTTCCTCGGCGGCGTTCTTCAGCGCCTGCGCGAGGACGTCGTCGGCGATCGCCGTGCGGGGAATGTTCGTGAGAATGCGGATGCGGGCCCACAGCAGAAGCCCCATCGGCTTCGCCCAGAGGACGCACACGACGAGCGCGAGGAAGGCGACGGCACCGGCGCGGGTGCGCCGTGCGAGCGATCGCGTCGCCGTTCGTGCGGGGCGCTCGCTCACTCGGCGTCTCCTGCGGCCATGCGGTCGCGCCATGCATCGGTCGACGGGAGCCGAAGGACGACGTGCACGCGCACGGCGCCGTCGCCTTGGGACTCGAACGTGGCCGACGCGACCGAGCGGCGCGGAAGCCCGTCGAGCGTGCGCAGCACCTCGGACACGGCGCGAGAGGGCACGGCCCCGGAGAGCGTGGTGGTGTCGCCGTCGGCTGCAACGTCGAGCGCGAGCGACGCGACGAGGGCGTCGATCTCTTGCGCCGTGCGGCCGTCGGCGCTGGCCGCGAGCTCCGCCGAAATCAGGTCGCGCCGCGCGATCGCTGCGGCGAGCGCGGCCTCGACGATCGGCCGCTGCGCCGCCTCGCGTTCGAGCGCGTCCGAGCGCTGGTCGAGCCGATCGGCCTCGACGAGCGCGGGGCGGATGAGAAACGTGGTGCCCAGGACCGCGACGAGCGTCGCGCCCGCAAGCGGAACCCAGGCGGGAATCGAGTCAGCGCGCATCGGTCGCCTCCCCCGTTGGATCGGCGTCGACGACGTCGAACGGCACGTCGCGCGGAACGACGAGGCGCACCCCCGAGTCGATCGGCTCGACGACCAGCCACGGCGCCTTCGCCGCAAGGTTGGCCATCAGCGCGTCGGGCGCCCCGTCGAAGACGAGTTCGAGCGTGCATGACGACTCGCCCTCGGCGGCGCGAAACGACTCGAGCGTGAGGTCGCTCGAGAGCTCGCCCCCGACGAGCGCGAACACGCGTTCGAGGGGCAGGCGCTTCGAGTCGGCGAAGAGCCGCACGGCTCGCGCGACCTCGGTGTTCGTTCGGTTCACGAGCCCGCGCAGGTCGGTGGTGCGATCGGCCGCGGCGCGGGCTCGGGCGAGCCGCTGTGCGGAGTCGTCGCGAACCACTTCCGAGGCTGCAACGCCGACGGCGGTGGCGAGGGCAAGCGCGATGCCGATGCGTGCGGCATGCGCGAACGAGCGACGTCGCTCGACGCGGGCGCGAACTCCCTCGGGGCGAAGGTCGAGCGGCTGCGTGCTCACGCGGCCTCCTTCTTCGCGAGGCGGTCGGCGATCTCGCGCATCTGCCGCCGCGAGGCGCTGCGGAACGCGAGGCCAAGCGCCGCGGACCATTCCCACGGGCGATCCTCGCGGGCGATGCGCGCCGCGATCGATCGCCACGCCATGCAGATCGTCGACTGCGAGTCGTCGAGGCGGACGGGAAGCCCGCAGGTCGACTCGAGTGCGGCGTGGAGCCGCTTGTCCTCGGCGAACGCGCCGGTCAGGCGGATCTCGGTCGGCGCTTGGCGGTCGGGCACGAACGCGGCGCCGTCGCGCAGGCATGCGGAGATCAGTTCCACGAACGTCTCGCACGAGTCGGTCGAGCGCGCGTATGCGATGCGGTCGCCCGTGAGGAGCATCGCGGTGGCGCCGTGGCGCGACGTGTCGACCGCGATGCGCACGCGCGACTGGTCGCTGTTCCTGCGGAAGACGCGGCTGCATGCGCGCGAGACCGCGACGAACGACGGTTCGGCGGCGTCGGGGATGAGCCCCCAGTCGAGCAATGGATGCAACAGCGACTCGAGCGCACCGCGGTCTGCGATGACCGCGATGACCTCGGTGCGCATGGCGTCGACCGGTGCAAGGCGAATGAAGCCGACTTCGGGCCGCGCGCACCACGGACGTTCGAGCACGAGACGCTCGACTTCGGCGCGCACGTCGTCGTCGTGGCCCTCCGTCACGCACAGCGCTTCGGTGCGCACCATCGTGTGCGGCAGGCCGATCACGCACGAGTCGCCGCGGAAGCCCTCGCCCGCCACGGCGTTCGAGATGCGCTCCGCGGTGCGTTCGGGATGCGCGTCGTCATGGGCGACGCGCGCGGCTGCAACGACGTGTCCGCTCGACTGGTCGATCTGCAGGAGGCGGGCGATGCCGTCGCGGATGTCGATGGCGATCGGGCCGATCGCGGCCTGCCGGCGCCCGGCCCTGGCGATGCGACCCGCCACCCCACCGTGATTGTTCGACGAACGCGTCGGCATGCTTCGAGCGACCAGTGAAGAGTTAGCCTGCGCCGGGCAACGTGATCGAGCCGCCGCCGGTCTCGAGCTCGGGCGTCTCGAGGGTGATGTCGGTGACCGAGAGTCGGCCCGTCACGCCGTCGACGCTGATGCGGTAGCCGCTGCTTCCGCCGCGAATGACGATCTCGCCGCCGGTGCCGGGCTCATTGCCGGCCGTGATCGTGCCGCCGAGTTCATCGAACGTGATGAAGGGCGAGCCGCCATCGAGCTCGGCCGACGCGACGAACGCTTCGCCGAAGCGCTCGTCGTCGACGATGTTGACGATGTAGTGGCCGTTCGCGCCCTTCGGCGCAAGCGGGTCGCTGACGTAGTTGGCGGTGTCGGGGTCGTACTCGTTGGCGAGATCGCTCTCGCGCACCTTCACGATGCACCAGCCGATGAACTGCCCTTCGGCCGCGGGATCGGGAAGGAAGACGAGTCGACGCGGCTCCTGGTTCGCGAGCGCGTCCGACTGCGCGAACGTGATGTCCGCGACGAGTCGTCGCACCGCGGCTTGGGTGTCGAAGTCGCCGCGGTCCCCGAGCACGGGAACGAGCAGCGCCCCCGCGAGGCCGAGGATGCCGATCACCAAGATGAGTTCGATAAGGGTGTAGCCGCGTGTGCGTCGCATGTCCGTCCCCTCCCTGCCTCCGACGATTCGCCAACTCACGGAATCTCGGCGTGCCCGGAGCGCCGCGTCGTTGCCCTGGCTGCAACGACGAGTGCCGACGTCATCACGGTCGCGGCTGCGTCGCGCCCGTCGCGGGCGTGATCGACGAGTTCGACGACTCGGGCACGGCCGGCATCGCGCCGGTCGCGGGCTTGACCGAGGACGTCGCCGACTCGGGCATCGGCGGAGCGACGCCGGTGGCCGGAGCGACGGAACCGCTCGGCGGCGGAACGACGCCCTTGATCGCGTCGCGCAGCTTCGCGTAGTCGAAGTCGAGCTTCATGTCGTTGAAGTTCGCGACGTTGACGCGAAGCTTGCCGCCAGTGACGGTCGACTCGAAGCGCTCGAGCTGCGAGCGGATAGCGCGGAGCTCGTTGAGCATGTCGAGGCGCTGCAGACCGGCGTTCGGGACGCCGCCATCGTTCGGCGGGCTCGGCGGAACCTGGGGCGCCGCGAGCGCGACGGATCCGAGAGGATCGCCGGCGATGTTGGTCCAGAGGACTCCGGCGAGCAGCACGGCGTTGACCGTGAGGATCGCGTTGAGATACGAGAGCTTCGAAGTGTGTTCAGCCATTGGTCGTTTCCTCGCTGGGCGAGCCGCTGTGTCTCGTCATCGGACGTTCTATCCGTCCATGTGAGCGGACTTCCTCACGAGCCGACGAATGCGTCGCCAATCCGGCAGATACCTCTCAACGACAGCCGCCGCGGGAGTACCGCGGCGGCTGTGCGATTGTGAGGTTGATGAGAGCCGAAGCTCAGATCACGAGGTGGTCAGAGCACCACTCGTATCACCACTGGGTCGGATCGGTGCCGTCCGGGAGTTCCGGACCGTTGTCGACGTCATAGGTGACGCGGAGCGTGACACCGTCGAAGTCCCAGTCCCAGAAGCCGTTCGGAAGCTGCGGAACGGCCTGGAGGTACTGGAAGCCGCCGTTGAGGTCGTCCGGCGTGGTGAGCAGCGTGAAGAGGCCAGGCGCGTCGCCGTCGAGCGCTTCAAGACCGGCCGAGCCGTTCTTGACGCGATAGAGCTCGATCTGGCTGCGGATCGTCTGAAGCTGGCTCTTGACCGCAGAGACCTGCGCGTCCTGCGACGCGTTGGTGAACTGCGGGATCACGATCGCGGCAAGGATGCCGAGGATCACGACGACGATGAGAATTTCGATGAGCGTGAAGGCACGCTTACTGCGACGAGCATGAGTCGGAAGGTTCATCCTGACTCCTCCTTGAAAAGACCTTCGAACGAAGGTCAGAACTGCGGGGCACTCGCCTGGCGGCCTTCCCGTGGCGCGGCGGTCGATTTCCCCTAATCCCTGAACGCAGGTCCAACGTGAACCTGCAACGACGACAGAAGGTCCTCTCTCAACTACTCGCGGCTGCATCCCGAGAGACGCAATCGACGCCCTACACCATCGGATTGAAAACGCGGAGCGTTGAGCGTTTCGGTCACGGATCGGCTTCGTCAGCCGGTACAGACCGCACGGGTAGCCGAGGCGCTGCGATCGACGGAATCCGACCGCGAGTTTTCCGGACACCGACTGCGGACGTCACGCGGCGAGACGAGAGTCGATCTCGATGAAGACGCGAAACTGACCCGCGTCCGGCTCGCAGGCCCGGACGACGCCCCGACGGGCCATGAGCGATCTCGACTCGAATCCGATCGAGACCTCGAGCCCCGCACGAAGCGGTTCCTGCGAGACGGCCCTGAGCTCCGGGCCTTGAAGGGCGATCGCAGACAGTTCATGCATGCGACCAAATTCGTCTCCAGCCAAGCCGAAGGCAGTTGCCCCGCCTTCAATCTGCGTCACACCGCGATGCATGGATCAAACACCTCTCTTGGGCCGATTGCCGACGCTGGCGACCCGATGCGGGCACCCCAACGCCGACGACACCGAGTTTTCGGTCCTTCCGCGGCGTGACTGAACTGCTTCCGTCGAAATGCCCGCACGCATGACCTCGTGCGAACGAGGTTCAGATTTCGCTACCATTTTCGGAGCGCGCTTCGCCGATCTCTTCTCCCGGCAGCACCAATGGTGAGGATTCGACCGTTCCAAGCTCTTCGTCCCGCGGGAAGCCGCGCCGCCTTGGTGTCCTGTCCACCGCCAGGCTGCAACGGAGACGAAGCCCCCTGCTGCGACGCCCACGGCGCGCTCGCGGACTCGTTCCGTCGTGCGCTCGCCGAAGCGGATCCGATGTCGGTGGCGTCGGTCGTGCAGCAGCTCGTCGAGCACGGCGCCCTCTGCGCCGACCCCGAACCCTTCCTTTACGTCTATCGCATCGCGCGCGGCGGCGAGCGGCAGATCGGCGTCGTCGCCATCACGCACCGCGACGACATCGAGGGTTGCGTGGACGCGGCTCCCGCCTGGCGCGAGCCGGCGGTCGTGGGCTATGACGATCCCAACGACTCCGTCGCGGTGATCGCCTGCGACGACATGAACGAGCGCCCGATCTTCCACTTCAACGCCGGCGACGGCACGACCCACACGGCGTGGCTCGTGCGCGAACCGACGCGGTACGTCAGGGCGTTCGAGGCACTTGAGAGCCGCGGCCGCCTCTTGCGACCGGGCGCCCACGCGAACGCCGGCGAAGTGCTGACGATTCTCGTCGCGAACGTCCGTTGCGACGCCCAACTCGGCTCGCCGCGCTGCGGCCTCTTCGTGCCCCGCACCGTGCTCGCTCGATAAGTGGTCTAATTCAGCCCATGAAGGTGCTGATCGCTGACCGCTTCGAGAATTTCGCCGTCGAGGCGCTGAAGGCTCTTGGCTGCGACGTCGACGTGCGCCCCGACGTCACCGCGGACGAGTTGCCCGCGGCAATCGAGTCGACGCGACCGAACGTCCTCATCGTGCGCTCGAAGCGCGTGAACGCGAAGGCGCTCAACGCGACCGACCGGCTCGCGCTGGTCGTGCGCGCCGGCAGCGGCACGGATGCGATCGACATCGCCGAGGCGAGCCGCCGCGGCATCTTCGTGGCGAGCACGCCGGGCCGAAACGCGACCGCGGTCGCGGAGTTGGTGTGGGGACTCATCGTTGCATGCGACCGTCGGATCCCCGACCAGGTCAACGACCTGCGCGCCGGCCGCTGGAATCGCACGGAGTACGCGAAGTCGCAAGGGCTCTTCGGCAAGACGCTGGGGATCGTCGGATTCGGCCGCGTCGGCCGCGAAGTCGCGGCGCGCGGCCGTGCGTTCGGGATGCGTGTCGTCGCGTGGAGCCCGAGCCTCACCGAGGCCGAGTGCGACGCGGCGGGCGTCGACTACGTGGCGAACATCACCAACCTCGCGCGGCTCTCCGACGTCGTCTCGGTCAGCGTTGCAGCCAATAGCGCGACCGACGGAATCATCGGCGAGAAGTTCCTGAGTGCGATGCGCCAGCACGCGATCTTCATCAACACGAGCCGCGACACCGTCGTCGACGAGAAGGCGCTCGCCAAGGCGATCGACGAGAAGAACCTGCGCTGCGGGCTGGACGTGTTCGCCGGCGAGCCGTCGGGCGGCAGCGGCGACTTCCGCAATCCGCTCGCGCAGCATCCGAGCGTGTACGGCACGCATCACGTCGGCGCGCAGACGGAGCAGGCGATCCGCGCGTGTGCGACCGAAGCGGTGCGCATCGTGCAGGCGCTCGTCGAAGGCACGACGATCCCGAATTGCGTCAATCGCGCCGCCGCGACGCCTGCAACGGCGATCCTCACCGTGCGGCACCTGAATCGTCCGGGCGTCCTCGCCCACGTCTTCTACACGTTGGGGCAGGCCCAGATCAACGTGGAGGAAATGGAGAACGTGATCTACGAGGGCGGCGAGGCCGGCTGCGCGAAGGTGCATCTCTCGCGGATGCCGAGCGAGGAGCACATCCTCACGATCCGCAAGAACCCCAACGTGCTGGGAACGGCGTTGACGCTGATACGCAAGCCCTGAGGCCGGGATGAAGGAGTGAGGATGTAGGATCAAGGGTGGAGGCGATCCAGTACCATTCCTCCCCTTGATCCTCGATCCTTGATCCTTGATCCTCCTCCAATGGCTTCCGACTCTCCCCGTGCGTTCAACTTCTCCGCAGGCCCGTCCGCGCTTCCCGAGGAAGTGCTGCGCCAGGCCCAAGCCGACATCTGGTCGCTGCACGGCACGGGCATCGGCATCCTGGAGCACAGCCACCGCGGCAAGACGTTCGACAAGGTCCTCTTCGAGACCTTCGACGCGCTCCGCAAGGTGTCGAAGCTGGGCGACGACTACGAGATCATCCTGATGCCCGGCGGCGCGACCGTGCAGTTCGCGCTTCTCCCGATGAACTTCCTGCGCCCGGGCGACCGCGCGGCGTTCGTCGACTCGAGCATCTGGACGCGCGTGGCCTACGAGCAGGCCGTCAAGCAGGTGCCGTCGGAATACATCTGGTCCGCGAAGGCCACCAACTACGACCGCATCCCGAAGCCGGGCGAACTGCCCGACTGCTCGAAGTACGCGTACGTCCAGTACTGCACCAACAACACGGTCGAAGGATCGCAGTTCGACGGCCCGCTCGACGTGAACGCGCCGACGATCTGCGACGCCTCGAGCGACATCTTCTCGCGGCCGTACGACTACTCGAAGCACGCGGTCATCCTCGCCTGCGCGCAGAAGAACCTCGGCCCGAGCGGCAACACGGTGATGTTCGTGCGCCGCGACTGGCTCGAGCGATCGAACGACATCTCGCCGATCCTCTCCTTCCGCGAGAACGCGAAGGCGGAGTCGCGCCTGAACACGCCCAACACGTTCGGCATCTATCTCATCGGCGTCATGTGCCGCTGGCTCCTCGCGCAAGGCGGCATGGACGCGATGGGCAAGCGAAACGCGGAGAAGGCGAAGGTCGTCTACGACGCGATCGACAACTCCGGCGGCTTCTACGCCGGCACCGCGCAGCCGTGGTGCCGCTCGCAGATGAACGTGACGTTCCGCATCGCGAACCACGCGCTCGAGCAGCGTTTCATCGACGAGGCGACGCTGCTCGGCCTCGACGGCCTCACCGGCCACCGGTCCGTCGGCGGCATGCGGGCGTCGATCTACAACGCGGTGCCGCTCAAGGCGTGCGTCGCGCTCGCGGACTTCATGCGGGAATTCCAGCGGAAGAACGGCTGACGAACCGCCGCAACGCCGTCACCGCGTTGCAGGCGAGTTTGCCTTCTCGACGGCCTCCCATGCGATGCGCTGCATGGCGGCGATCGTCTCGGGCTTCGGCGGCGGCCACTCCTTCCCCTGCCAATTCTTATGGTTCCAGTAGGGTCCGCCCCAGCGGTCTTTGACCTCGAAGGGCAGTCCGACCGGCGAGCGGCCGAAGAGCGTGGCGTAGTGCACGCAGGCGACGAAGTACTTGCCGTATGGGTTCAGGTGGATGTCGTCGTCGAAGAGTTGCCCGCTCGACGTGACGCCCGGCACCGTGCCCGCGGCGATCGCGCGATCGAGCGCGAGAAGCGCACGGCCCGCAGGAATGAGCCGCACCTTCGCGTTCGGCAACGCGGAGCCGAGCTCGCGCACGAGATCGTCCCACATCGCGCGGTCGGCCTCGAGGCGCGGCGCCCACGCGAGCGTGCGCGTGGGGCTTGAGGTGTCGTAGGCGCATCCCTCGGGCGTGCCCGACTTGATGCAGTGCCACGGCTCGTAGACGTAGATGACGCACGCCGGATTGGCCGCGAGCGCCTCCCGCGCGAAGCGCTCCGCGTAGTCGCGCGTCTCCTTCATCTCGGCGGTCCCGCGCGGCACGCTGTCGATCAGGACGAGCGCGTTCCACTCCTTCGTCGGCAGGACCTCGAACCAGAAGCCGCGGAACTGCGGCTCGGGCGGCGATCGCGTCGAGGCGTCGCGCGTCCTCTCATCCCACTGCCATCGCAGCGGGGCCCCCGGCGTGAAGTGCTCCTTGAACCGGAAGGAGACTCCCGGCGTCGCCTCGGCGAGCGCCTTGACCATGTCGGGGATGTCCGACATCAGGCTGTGGCCGATGTAGAAGGCCCGCACCTCACTCGTCGTTGCAGCCTTCGACTTCTTGCTGTGCTCCTTGAGGAATCGCACGATGAGCGGCGCGGCGTCGCGCGGGAACTCGTGGCCGCCGGGATGGATGAAGGTGACGACCGGCGTTCCGCCCGGCGATTCGAAGATCGTCGAACGCTCCGCCCACGGCTTCCCCTCCGCGTTGCAGCCGTTGATGCGCTTGACGGCGTCGACCACGCGCATCTGCATGTCGTAGCGCACGAGCGGGTCGCTCTGGCCCGCGATATGCATCATGGGAAGCGGTTTCAGGTTGCGCACGCCGCGCGTGCCCGCGCCGCTCGGCGCGACGGCGGCGAGGAGATCGGGGCGCGTCTCCCACAGGAGATAGGTGAAGCCTCCGCCATTCGAGTGTCCCGTCGCATAGACGCGCGACCGGTCGATCGCGCGATCGGCGCCGACCGACTCGATCAGCCGGTCGACGAACGCGAGGTCGCGGTCCTTCTGGTCACCCGGCGTTCGTTGCCAGCCGTTCTTCTTTCCTTCGGGATCGGTGAGCTGCCCGGGCGTCGGAAGTCCCTGGGGATAGACGACGATCGCGTCCGGCCAGAGCTCATGCGTGCGGAAGCCTTGGGCGACGTTTCGCGCCGTGCCGCCGTGTCCGTGGAACACGAAGACGAGCGGCGCGCCCGAGGCGGGCACGGCATCCTTTGCCGGGAGCGCCACCAGCGCTTCGCGTTGCACGCCGCCGATGTCGAGGGTGCGCCGTTCGAGCGCGCGCTGCGCCAGCGCAGTCGCAGGGAACGTGACGGCTACGAGGAGCGCGACGAGCGCGCGAAGCCAGCGTCGAGTCATGCGTCCGCTATCGGCTCACGTGCGGGGTCCGGTCCGACCGACACTCCGCACTCGCGACGAAGACCGGCAAACTCGAACACGCGCTCCGCCGATCGAACAACGTCCGCCTACAAACTCTCCGCGATTTCGACATTCGCGCTTCCAGACCTCGACGCGCGTGCGAAGATACGTCGGTAGGCACATTCCCCATACCCATGATGACCTTGCCCATCCACTTCACTCTCGCCGCGGTTCTTTCCGCTTCCCCGTTCGCCCTCTCGCCGGTTCCGCCCGCCGCGGCGCCGGCGGCTGCAACGGCCCGGCCCACCCTTGAGAACGTCTCGTCGCGCACGGTCGAACTCACACAGACCGTCACGCTGAAGGACATCCCGACCGGTGCGAAGCAGGTTCGGCTCTGGGTCCCGATCCCCTCCGACGCCCCCCACCAGCGAGTGCTCGACCGGACCGTCGTCGACGCGCCTCGCGGCTGGCGGCTCGTGCCGCAGTCGGACGGCCGCGGCGACATGCTCTACGTCGAACTCGCGAACCCGACCTCACCGACCGCCGCAGTCACCGTGAAGGCGACCGTCGAACGTCTCGGCGTTGCAGCTCCGCTTCAAGGCATGGCGTCCGATTCGCTCGCGTCGCCGCCGATCAACGCGAGCCTCTTCACCGACGAACTCAACACGCGTGCTCCGCTGATGACCGCCGACGAGCGAGCGAAAGCGCTCGCGGAGAAGGCCGTCGGCGACGAGACCGATCCCGCGCGTGTGGCATACCTCCTGTTGCAGGCCGTGGCCGACGCCGCCGATCACTACTCGAAGGATCCGTCGAAGCCGACCTGCGGGCGCGGCGCCGCCGACGATTGCCTCGACCACGGCGGCGGCTGCTGCACCGACTTGCACAGCCTCTTCATCGCGATGGCCCGCGAGAAGGGCATTCCGGCGCGCATCGAGTACGGCTATCGGCTGATGCCGCAGCGCGCCGACTCCGCGGCGCCCTACGACCCCGGCTATCGCTGCTGGGTCGAGTACTTCGTGCCGGGCGCGGGCTGGATCCCGACGGACATCGTTGCAGCCGACGCCGCGCCCGCCGATCACCCCAATCGATTCGGTTCGCTTAGTGACACGAAGCTCTGGCTCTGGAGCGGCCGCAGCTTCGAGCTCACGCCTGCCGCGAAGGCCGGGCGCATCGACACGATGATCTCGGGCTGGGCCGAAATCGACGGCGTCGCGGTCGATCCGCTTCCGGCGAAGGACGGTTCGCCGTCGAAGCTCGGGCGCACGGTGCAATTCCACGTCGTCAGCGAGACGCCGCCGAAGGGACCGCGGCTTCCTGAGTGACGGCCCGGGCCCGCACGACATAGCGCCACGCGCCGAGCGCGACCAAGAGAGCTGCAACGACGTGATAGCCGCCGATCGGACCGGCGAAGCGCACGTCGTCGCGCGCGAACTCGTGGGCGAACCGAAAGAGCCCGTACGCGATGAGGTAGACGTGAAAGCGCTGGGTGCGCTGCCAGCCGTAGCGCGCGGCGAGAAGCGCCCATCCGACGAACGCAAGATTGAAGACGAGCTCGGCCTGCGCCGCAGGCCAGCGCGCGTGGCCGTGGGCGTCGGCGACGGTCCACCATGAGGGCTCGCAGGCCACGCCCTGGCAACAGCCGGCCGCGACGCAACCGATGCGCCCGATCGCGATCGCGAGCGGGACCGTCACCGCGAAGAGGTCGCCCGTCGCGTCGCGCCAACCGACCACGCGCTTCGCAAACTCGACGCCGACGTACCCGCCGAGGAGTGCGCCGGTGATGCTGCGCCCCGACACGAACGCCCGCCAGTCGCCGTGGACCTGAAGCCCCTCGGCGAACGCGTAGGTCACCGTTGCACCCATGAACGCGCCGACGAGCGCGCCCGACCAGATCGCGGCGAGCGAGCTGCCGCGTCCCCGCATGGTTTCGCCCCGCGCGAGGCGCGCGGTGACGATCAACGACGCACCCATCGCCGCTGCCGTCAGGACCGGATACCACGCGATCCCGCCGCTCATCGGCGGCCGGCGCCGAGGTAGTGGCGACAGAAAGAGTCGAGCGAGCCGTCTTCGCGGATGACGTGCGTGCAACAGCGGTCGATGCGATCTTGGTCGAACGTCCACGCGTCCATGAACGGCTTCACGAAGATGCGGAACGGCGCATCCGGTGAGAGCTCGAGCGACTTCAGGATCGCGCCGAGCGGTTCCGATTCGCAGCCGCACTTCGCGAGGTCCTCGAGGCGGTAGTCGACGCGATCCTTGAGAAAGCCCTGCACCGCCGCGAGATCGACGAGCGCGCTCAGGCGCTGCGGTCCGTTCGCCGTGCGCAGGAGATAGCCGATCGTGTGGCAGTTCGGATCGCCGCACGGCAACGGCGTGAAGTCCTCGACGCCGACGAGTTCGTGCGCCTGGTCCACGAGCGCGAGAATCACGTCACCGACCGACAAGGGCTCCGGGTCGGCGTGCGCGATCGGCAGGCGGCTGTCGACCGTCGCGACGCGCCCGCTCGTGAAGACCGGCTGCAACGTGATCCCGCGCACGTGCCGGCGCTCGAGGCCGTAGCGCAGCGTGTCGCCGACATGCAGCAATGTCTGCGGCGTCACGGTCATCGCGAGCGTGCTCGGGACGCCCAGCGCGCCGGCGCCGTCGATCGCGTCGGTGCGGATCTTGCGGAGATCCGCGCCGCGCAGCTCGCGTTGCCCTTCTTCCTGCGTGCCGTCGAACTGCACGTAGAGTTCGAACTTGCCCTTCGCGCGGCGGAGTGCGGCGAGACGCTCGCGGAACGCGTCGTCCGTCGCGATGCGGACGCCGTTCGTGTTCACGAGCACGTAGCCGATCTTCGGATGGTCGATGGTCCACTCGAGGATGTCGAAGAAGCGCGGGTGAATCGTGGGCTCGCCGCCCGACAGCTGCACGATGTCGATCACGCCCTTCCGTTCGATCACCGAGCCGATGCGGGCGACGATCTCGTCGAACGTCGGCGCCTGCACGTCGTCGCGCACGCCGAACGGGCTGGCGGCGTAGCACGTCGGACAGGTGAGATTGCAGCTCTCGACGATCTCGATCAAGGCGATGCACGTCGAGAGCGTCTCGAACGGACCGCGGAACTTCGACCGCCCGCCCTTCTTCGGCGTTGCAGGCGCGCAGCAACCGCCGCTGCCGCAGCAGTCGCCCGCGCCGGTCGAGGCGTGCCAGAAGCGCCGGTCCTTCGCGACCGTGACCCGGAAGTCGCCGTGCGTCGGGCAGCGCTTGCGCATGACGACGCGGCCGCCTTCGTCCACCACGATCGCCGGAATAACCGCGTTGCAGCTCGGACAGCGGCTCTTCGTCTCCTTCAGCAGGTTGGGCGGCGTGGCGACGTCGAGACGCATGGGACCTACATCGAGAGAAGGTAGAAGCACGAGCCGGCGAAGACGACGATGAAGGACGTCGCAAAGACCAGGCCGCCGCAGCCGATCGAGCCGAGCACGAGACCTGCGGTTGCGTGAATCGAGACGACATCGGAGCGTCGCAAGTGCCGCCGACGGAGCCATCGATAGGACTGGAAGATGCCATTGGCGAGCGACGCGACCGCGAGCGCGACGAGCATCCATGGAGCCACGAGTTGGACCACGTTGCCGGCAAGCCCGGTCGACCCGCGCATCGTCGCGCCGAGGGCGAGCACCGGAACGGTCGAGAGAATCAACGGCCACCACCAGCGCCATATCGAGCCGCCGAAGGATCGCTCGTGCACGTATTCGAAGCACTGTGCTCTCGAGTACGCCGCGCCGCACTCGGGGCATTGGCCTTCCATCGGGAGGCCGTGCAACAGGAAGAAGCACTTCGGGCAACGCGGCGGTGGTATCGGGCACGGCGCGAGCGCGGGGACGTCGGAGCGGGAGGTCGGCGGGGCCAGAGGCTCGCGCTGCGGCGGCGGGTCGATCGGATGGCCGTCGTTCTGGTCGCCGTTCATTCGTCCGCACCAGCATACGGGTGCGTGAGCGCCTCGCGCCCCACCGGCAAGTCAAAACGATCCCGCGTGCGGGCGTAGGTTATCCCGCCGAGCCGCCCGACCGCCGCAAGCTTCGCGGGATCGACGTGCATGCGCTCGTGATGCAGGTGATCGGCCAGGTGGATCATCACCACGCGGCCGATGACGAGATTGCCCGCCCCGGGCGTGCCCGGGCTGAAACGGAGAACCTGGATCGTCTCGCATTCATAGGCAATCGGGCTCTCGGCCACGCGCGGGGCTGCAACGACGACTCCGGGCTCGGGCGTCAGGCCTGTGAGCTCGAACTCGCTGTGCCCATGCGGCAGCGACTCGCCCGCCGCGACCACCTTCGGGGCGATCGCTTCGGTCGCGACCGAGATCGTGAAGACGCCCGTCCCGGCTTCCCACGTCGGCTTGCAGTTTCGGAGCGTGTCCTTCTCGCCCCCGCGCTCGTCGTTGCCGGGGCAGAAGCCCAAGAGCATCGGCTCCGCCGACAGTGCATTGAAGAAGGAAAAGGGCGCGAGGTTCAAGTGCCCTTCAACCGAGCGCGTGCCGACGACGGCAATCGGCCGCGGCACGACCGACCCGATGAGGAGGTTGTAGCGAAGTCGATGCGAGAGGTCGTTGGGGTGGATCTGCATGGGCGTCGGGCCGCGTTCAATCGAGCCGGTCGAGCAAGCCGCGACACGCGGCATCGATGAGTTCATACATGTGTTCGAATCCGTCGATCCCGCCGTAGTAGGGATCTGGGACTTCGTGAAGGCGAGGACTCGGGTGATACGCCATGAGTCGCACGACCTTGTCCCGTGGAGCGCCCATCGAGAGCAGATCTTCTTCGTTCTGGGCGTCCATCACGATGAGGTAATCGAACCGCGCGAAGTCGTCGCCTGTGACTTGCCGCGCGATGCTCGGCAAGTGAACGCCGCGCTTGGCTGCAACGTCGACCGAGCGTCGATCCGGCTTGGCTCCCGCGTGCCACCCGCCCGTGCCGGCGGAGTCGACGACGAATCGGTCGAGCGTGCCTCGCTCGCGTGCGAGATGGAGAAACACGCCTTCCGCGACGGGACTGCGGCAGATGTTCCCCATGCAGACGAAGAGGATGTGGGTCTTGTGGTCGGACATAGGGGGCAATATCCGCGTCGCGACGGCAAACGCGGGCCGACACAGGTTGTACCGGCGACGACGGAGCGATGCGACGCACGAACTTCGACCTCTCCAGTGGATCGCACCGACCCTTCCCCGTAGACTCTCGGCTCTTTGACAACTCTCTCGCTCTAGGGGCCGATCTGGAATCGATCGGACAGGGAAGGCTTGACGCAGCGCGCCGTGGAGCATGCTTGCCACGTAAAAAGTATGCACAACAACAACTGCCAACACGCAGTACGCTCTCGCTGCCTAATTACGGTAGCGCGGTGATGTGGTTCGACGCCCGATAGGGCTGCACACCGTCAAACATCGGGCTGGTTTCGCAGGCTGGCATACCCGACGCGAAACGAGACTCACGTACGCCATGGACCGGACACACGTTGCCGTAGACGGAGTGCCGGCCCGAGACAGGAACCGACGGACACGCGCGTAGAAGTGGCTCGCTGACTGTTTCGACACGGGGGTTCAAATCCCCCCGGCTCCATTCGACTCGGGCCGCTTCGACTGGCGTCGAAGCGGCCCTCGCTCATGGCAGGCCAACAAAAGCCGGTCGGCAAACCAAACGTATGCGGCCCGAGGCGAATGTCCTGAGCGACCCCGAGCGAGCGTAGCGAGCGAGGGGGAGTCGAAGGGCATTCGACGTCGCACCCTGACGCGCAGCGGCAGGGTGTGACGCTCATGGCAGGCCATTCAGGCTCGACGGCGCGGTTCGTGCTAGAGGGGCCGAGGCGAATGTCCTGAGCGAGCGAAGCGAGTCGAAGGGCATTCGACGTCGCACCCAGACGCGCAGCGGCAGGGTGCGACGCTCAGGGCAGGCCAACAAAAGCCGGTCGGCAAACCAAACGTATGCGGCCCGAGGCGAATGTCCTGAGCGAGCCGAAGCGAAGCGCAGGCGAGTCGAAGGGCAGGCCCGAAGCGACTCGCATATCTGCATCATCGTTTGGGGGATTGAGCGTTGTTCCACGTCTACCTTCTCCGCTGCGCCGACGGCACGCTGTACGTGGGCTCGTGCGAGGTTCTCGAGAAGCGCGTCGCCGCACATCGCCGAGGCGAAGCCGCGATGTGGACTGCGCAACGACTCCCCATCGAGCTCGCCTACTCCGAGCAACTCCCAACGCGCGCCGCGGCAATCGCTCGCGAACGCCAGATCAAGCGCTGGACCCGCGCGAAGAAGGAGGCTCTCATCGCAGGCGAGATCGATCAGCTTCACGCCTTGGCGAAGCGCCGCGGATAAAGAGCCGCGGGCGCAATCGGCCGTCTCGTACCTCAAAATGTCTTGGACCTCCCCAGAGACGTTCCGGCCAGACTCGTTCGCACTTCACGCACCGTTGGATCGTCCGCTTATCGTGCTCCGCGGGCGCTGCGTCTTGCAGAGGCTCGGCGGCGCTTAACGGGACCTCGAACACGTGATGAAGTGGCTCATCATCATGCTTGGCACGGCGCTCCTTCTCTGCGCGGCGTGGGGGGCGTTCAGGCTGCTGCCGCTTGTGCTGCCCTCCCGACGAGCCATGCAACGTTGGGCACGCGGCGGACTTCCCTCTCCCTTCGCTTCGGAGTACTTGCGCCCGAAGTCACCGGCGCACGCGGATCGGATTCTGTCGTCGCTTCTCTCAAAGCACCAAACGTCCTCTGACAGCAGCCTGGTCATCGATGCCGCATACCTCGATGGTGCCATCAGAGCCCTTCTCCAAGATCCCGCGCGCCTAGATGCGCTCGATCGCCTGGGCGCCGCTGCGTACGCAATCGCGCAAGACGAGATTGCAGCCGAATCGGGCGAGGCCGAAGGTGAGATCGGCCGAGTCGAGGGCGAAGTCGATGAAGACGAGTTCTCCAGACGATGCGCCGTATTGAGTGCCTGGAGAACGCTTATTGCAGTGGCTGGCGCGACGAACGACCCATCGACGATCTCGCTGCTGCGACCTGTCGTTCTCCAAACCGATGCCGAGTTACGTCCGGGGGTCATTCCCGCGCTTATCGCGTCGCGGAGCGTTCAAGCCCTGCGTTTCGCTCAGACCCTCGCCGAGATGTGGAGAGGTCGCGTTGGCTTCGACAAGACCGTCTACATGGAGTTAGAGGAGCGGCGCGAGAGACCCGACCCAGCATGGCGTGCGGAGATGGTGAAGCTGCTCGACCAATCTCGCTCGCTCGACGTGGATTTCCGTGCCACCCTGTTCCACGAGCAGTCCGCCCTGACTCCCAAGCGTCAAGCGTTGCTGGGGCTCGTCCTCGATTTCAGCGCACCAGACCTTGCGGGACAGGTGGAGCGACTCGCCCGAACGGGGGCGTCCGTGCCCTTCGATGATCTCCGTCGAGCATGGCATGAACTCAAGACACTTTCGCTCGGGTCGATGGACTCCTGCGCGCCTTGGCTCGTGAGCGACATCGTGCAGATCTTGAGCCGCTCTCGGGATCCCCGCGGCCTCACGTTTCTGCAGGAGCTTCTTCGAGAGCCCATCTCTGGAAGGACGGCCGTCGCGGACCTGCATCTGGCGATTGCCGGGCTTCCGTCGCTCAGGACGATAGCGAACAAGGCCTTTGACGATGAGACCGCATCGAGGCCCGAGCGAGTCGCCGCGCGTGTCGTGGAGTGGGATAGCGAAGTCAGCAACGGCGGCGTACTTCAGTACTTCGTGAACAGCTCGGCCGAGTCGTGGCGTGAACTGATGGCCACCTTCGAATTGGTCGGTGCGAGGGAGTGCCTCGAGATCCTGCGCGAAGCGGTCGAGATACTCGGCGGGACCGAGCGGCTCACCAATCGCAAGAACTGCGCGGCGGCTGTCGGTCGCCTCTCGGAGGCGAATTCGAAGCGAATGGACCAACTCGCGAGCCGCTATCTCTCGACACGGACGCCCTGCGGTCCAGGGGTTGAACTGATGCGGGCGACTGGAGTGTGGATCGCACAGAACGTGACCGAGGTACCCGAGTCTCGGCTTGGGGAATCGAACAACGCTCCGGCGGTGGAGTGACACGTGCGATCCATGGTCGTGGAAGCCATGACGAGCGATGACGAGCAAGGCCTCACCCGTGCGCACCGGGCCAGACCTGCACACGGACCTGACCGGTTTCTCTTGCCCGAGTGAATCCCCATCGCCGGGTCCAAACATCTTGAACAGCGGCGGCGACTTGTATGGTTCCCCGACCGCGCAGTGGTCTGGCCACTACTGATCGAGGGTGTGGCCACTGTCGGAGGGGAGCACCGTGCACGGGATCGTCCACTGGTCTCGCCAGCGTCGCGTGCCCGCGCGGTCCCCCGCCCCGGCCGCGCACTTGTCTGGCCACAGTCCCCCAAGTGGATCGCGGAACTGCGGAGGAGATCTGTCCACTGCCTCCCAGGTCCTGAGCGCCGGCGCACGGGTGTGGCCGGCGTGAGCGCCGCGTTGACACGTACCGGTGCGGTCCTAGGCGCGACCGGCACAGCGAGGTCTAGTCTGCACAGAAGTAGCGCTTCCGTTGCCCGAGATAGGCACTGGGCGAGAAGTCCACGAAATCACCGGCGGCCTCACAACGCTCGATGTAGGAGAGCGCAGCCGCGGCGTCACTCCCAGGCTGCGAACTCAAGAAGGCCTTGGTTTCGGTCAGGCCCGCCCCACAGAGAAGCTGCACGTCGATGTAACTCCCGAGATCCATCCCGGATCGCTTCGCGGCCCAGATCCGTAGGACATCCTCGAGTGCTCCGCGGCTGAAGAGCTGAACACAGGAGAGAAGCGCGAGATCCTCATGCCGGGGTTTGCCCGCCCGCTCCGCGGCTGCCTCGCTCGCGAGTATCCCTCTGATCTCGTTCAGGGCCTCGTCCGGAGGAACGATACCGAAGCGCTTCAGACTGTCGTCCGTGTTCATGTTGGTATCCGCGTTCGACGTGATTATGCAGGTGCCAACTCGCGCGCGTCGTCAAAGCCCCATCTCTCACCCGCACCGCACCCGAACCAAGAAGTCGTCCAGCGCCTCGCGCGTGCTCGGCTCGGCCGGCAGGCGTGAGCGGTCGCGGGCTTGCTCCAACTCCTCGCGGAGTCGGTGGTATTCGCGTTCGTGGAACGCGAGGTCGGCCTCCTTCAACGTTCCCTTCTCACGGCCTTCGCGCTTCTGTCGCACGAGCTCGGCGATCTGCGGGAGTCGAAACTCTTCGTTGAGCGTCACGAGGTTCGCCTCGACGCGACCTGTCTGCATGAGATGAATGCCGGTCAGGAGGACGCGATACGTATAGAGAAGCGGCTTCACGCGCGGCGCGGCTTCCTTACGAAAGAGCGACCACTGCGTCTCCGCGAAGCCGAGGTAGTGGTGGGCGTGATTCGACGTGATGCAGCCTTCGCCGAGCGCTCGCAGCTCGTCGTGCTGCGGCGTGGTCATGACCACGATGGGCGAATAAAGCTGCTCGAGCACGTAGCCATTGCGCTTGAGCATGAGCGAGATGAACTTGCGAACGTCATGCGTCACGAGATCGAGTTCGAAGGCGCCGTCGTTCGCGTCGACCTGCACCGTCTCGTCGTCGACGCGCAAGCGGACCACACGATCGATCGGAAGAACGTGCACGCCGCGAAGGTCCCAGTCGGAGTCGGGCGACGCGAACCCATAAAGGTGTGCGCCCGAGACCGTCGCGAAGAGCAGTCGATACGGATGGCGCCTCGCGGCGTCGTGGACTCTCGGCTCGATCGTGACCTCGTGCTCGCTCATGCCGACATTGTGGCACGTCGAGCGCGAAGAAGGATGTCGCTGAGCGCCGACTCGTCGACACGCTCCGGCAACGACGAGACGCTCCGCGCTCGGTCGGCCGCGTCGATCAGCCGCGTGCAATGCGCGACGACGTCGTCCAGCGACACGCCTCCCGCTCGGACGGATTGCAGCGATGCCACGTCACTTGACGACAGTGCAACGCTGAGCGTTCGGCGCTCCGCGATCTCGCACGCCTGCATCACGATGCGAATCGCATGCGACGCCTGCTTTCGCCAGCGTGTGGCGTCGGCGGCGTCGTTCTTCGCACGGGCGACGACCTCGCGGAGTTGCGCGCGGCCATATTCAATGAATCGATCGACCGTCGAGCGGGCCAGAAAGCTCTCGCGTCGCGCGAGAAGCTCGTGGCCGATCTCGTTCGCCGTCTCGACGATCGGCGAGAAGAGCGTCTCGACGGTCGTGGGGTTGCCGGCCGCGACGAGCCGCAAGAACTTGCGGATCTCCCAGAGGACGAGCTGGCCCGGATCGTCTTCGAGTTGCTCGGGCGGCTCGGCGAGGTGCGCCCACCAGGACGACGGCGACATCCACACGCCGCGCCGGTCGGTGTCGGAGTCGTCGCTCGCGAGCCCTTGCGCCCGCGAGCCCGCGACCACGCGGAGCGCGATCGCGCCGTCGAGCACCGTCCGCTCACCACGTTGCAGCCGCAACGTGTGCGGCGAGACGCAAACGACCTCGCCCGTCTCGAGGCGGCAACGACGAGTCAGGTCGGCGTCGATCCGGACGACGGTGGCGCCGCGGCCGTCGTCGAGTCGAACCGGCGCGCCGAGCGGCGGAAACGTCGCAATGTCCGTGGGCGAGTCGGGCACGAGAACGAGAGTACGCGAGGCCCTTCGCGATCGATGACCCCGATGGACGGAGGCAGCCCCCGCCGGGACGCCAGAAAGCGCGGCCCAGTCGCCAGATCGTCGAATCATGGGCGGCGTTCGCGGCAGCTCTCGACCACCTCCATGTCAGGAGGAGGGCGATGCGGCGGGCGCTCCGGTCCGCCGCATCGCCGCTCCGGCGCCGAACTTCCGACCCCGAGCCTCCCACGCCCATCCGCGACGTCCTCGCTGTCGCGGCGCAGTGGTCTGGCCACGTCGCGCGGACGACCGCCGCGCAGCGGTCTGGCCACGTCGCGCGGGCGACTGCCGCGCAGTGGTCTGGCCACGTTGCACGGGCGGCCGCCGCGCAGTGGTCTGGCCACGGTGCGCGGACGACCGCCGCGCAGTGGTCTGGCCACGTCGCGCGGGCGGCCGCCGCGCAGTGGTCTGGCCACGGTGCGCGGGCGACCGCCGCGCAGTGGTCTGGCCACGTCGCGCGGGCGGCCGCCGCGCAGTGGTCTGGCCACTACTGATCGAACGTGTCACTTGACTCCCCCATGATGTCATGTATCTTTGCCCTCATGGAAGCCACTTCAGACACCACGTCAACGATCTCGTACCGGGAGCGCGTCGCCTGGGTCTCGCTCGCCGCGTTCACGTTGCCCTACATCCCCTACTTCGCGTGGCTGCGGTTCAAAGCGGGGCCGGTGGCAGACATGCCCGTCCTCCAGCTCGTCCTCCCGTTCGCCCTCGCGGCGGGGTCCAGTGCAGTGCTCTATGGGCTCGGTCGCCTTTGGCTCTGGCTCCGCTTCCGCGACGACGCCCGCCTGCCGCTCGACGAGCGGGACCGCGCGATCGCCCGCCGCAGCCTCTCGGTCGCTTACGGCATCCTCATCGCCGGCATGATCGTCGTCGGGGGCCTCATGCCTTTCTCGCGAGCGGGCTGGGAGATCGTCCACCCGACGGTGGCGTTCATCCTCCTCGCCGAAATCGTGAACCACGGCACGACCGTCTGGCTCTACCGCCGAGGCTGCCATGACTGAAGCGGCCCTCACGAACTCGATTCGCACGCTCCGATTCCTCAACGGCGAGATGACGCAAGCCGAGCTCGGCCAGCGGATTGGCGTGACGCGCCAAACGATCGCCGCCATCGAGGCCGGCAAGTACTCGCCCTCGCTCGAAGCGGCGTTCCGGATCGCCGATGTCTTCGGAAAGCGCGTCGACGAAGTGTTCCAACGACCCACGCCCACGCCCCCAGGCAACGCCGCCCGGGCTGCAACGCCGAGTTCTGACGCAAGGACGCAATAGCGGGTCGCAACGCGGAGTTCGTCGAAACTCGGCCTCACCCTGCGAACTTCAGATTCTCCACGTTGCAGGAGGCCGCTTCCCTCGTACGCTCATGCCGGAGGTGTCCCCATGCTGACATCGGCTCGATCGGCGTTCCTTGCGCTCGCACTCGTCGGCAGCCTCGCAACCGGAACTGCCTTCGCCGTCCGTCAGTTCGACGAGGACGGCAACGTCGTGTCGCGGCCACATCTCGCAGCGCCCTTCCTTCGCGGCATCACGCTTGTCCCCGCCGACCCCAGTGATGCCACGATCGCGTCCGCGCAGGCGTCCGCATTCGTCACGGCGCTCCGCGACGCCGGCATGCCAGCGCACCGACACGGCCAAATGCAGCCCGTCGACGATGTCTTCATGGATGACTGGCGCGTCGACAGATTGCCTGGCGACGCGCCGGCGCTGGCACGCATCTTCATCGACCCAGGCGACGATCGTCTCTGGGCCGTTCCCGAAGCGTGGCATCTCATCGATCGCGGGCCCGCCGCGATCTCCGCGTTGCTGGCGGCGATCAACGACGGAACACCGGTGGGCGATACACGCGGCATGTCGGGGAGCTTCATGATCCAGGAGGATCACTACTTCCCGCTCAGTCGCCAGCGAATCTCGGCTCGCGAACGAACGATTCTCGAAGCGAAACTGCCGCGCATCGAACGGGACGAGCCGTTCGCCACCCAAGGAAAGAAGATCGCTCGCGGCGACTTCGCTGCGGCCATCCTGGGCACGATCGTCAATCGCGACTACGAGGTCTTCGACGGGCGCATCGTCACGGGCAGCGCCTCGAGCCCCGTTCTGAATCCGGCCGTCGCGGAAGCGATGCGCGAGATGTGGACGAGCGCCGATCCACGGCGGCTCCTCCTGACGTCGCTTCTCGACGACGTCGCGCGCGGCGATGGCGCCGCGGACGGCGCGGTCGTACGACTCGCGCTCTACTTTCCGAAGGAGACGGCCGCGGCGTTCGCGGCGGCGCTCGACGCCGGCATCCCGATCGGCGTCGGCGAGTCGTCCCTCAGTTCGACCGCGATCGCGGCCCTGGCGCTGCGCGGCGAGCCTGTGGTCATCGACGCGCTCATGCGTCGCCTCGCAGCCTCGAAGGACGAAGTCGAACTGGCGTCGCTTCTCGCGCCGGCGATCTTCACGCACGACGGCGCGTTCGCGGCCGAGCGACTCGAGTCGATCGCGAAGTGCACGCCGTCGGCAATGAGAGCCCGCGCCACACGACGGGCGTTTGGCGACGCGCTCACGTTCATTCCCGATCGCGCGGGTCCGGCCGTCGTGGCGGGCCTCGCAACTCGCAATGCCGAGCGAAGTCGCGCGATTCTCGGCGCGCTCTACCACGCCAACGCCGCGCCGTCGTGGCTCGTCTCCACGTTGCAGCCAGCACTCGAAGACGCCACTCCGACGCGGTACCCGGCCCCTACGTACGCGCCCCAGGAACAGACCGACGATTACCTGCGGGTAAACGACATGGCCGCGATGGTCCTCGCGAAGCACACGCCGTCGCTGCACTTCGATCCGTCCACTCCGCGCGCCGAGCGCGATGCGGCGATCGCCGAGATGAAGAAAGCGGTCGACGCCCTTCGTCGGGGCGACGCCGTCGCCGCGGCACCCATCGAACTGTTCGGACCGAGTCGCCTGGCGACGCTTGAGCATCCGAAGTCGTGGCTTCGCTTCTCAAGCGCCTCGACCGCGGACCGCGCCATCGGCTTCTTCTTCGGCCATTGCCAAGACTCGTCGCTCGACGTCGTCGTCGTCGACCTCGCGACGGGGACCTCGACCGTGCGTCCGGTCACGGACGAGTCGGGGCAGCCGCTCCTCGGCAACACGGAGATCGTCGGACGTCACGCAACTGGCGAGCCGCTCCTCGTCGTCGACAGCACTCGCTATCGCGTCAACGTCGATACTGGTCGCGCCGTGAAGCTCGAGGAACTCCCGGAAGCGAATCCGGCGCGGAATCGCAAGAGCCCGGTCGTGGTGCTCGACGACGCGATCATCAGCAGCGACGACAAGGGCGACATCTATCGCACGCAGCGTGCGGACGGAACGCGCACGCTGCTCGCCGCCCGGCCGAAGTCCGGGCGCGAATCGGACGACTTCTTCGCGACGGGAACCTCGCTCCACAAGAGTCCGGTGTCGTCGAAGATCCTCGTCGATCGATTTGCGAATGACGGGCCGCCGACGATGATCGACCTCGCGACGGGCGTGGCGTCGCCGCTCGAAGGATTTCCGTCGTGGGGCTACGACGGGTTCGTCGGTCCGTATCTCGTCAACAACGTGAACGGCCAACGCACGCTGTGGGACATGGACACGCGAAGCCGCGTCGTCCTCCCGGTCTTGCCGGGCGACTCGCGCGCCGCCGTCGGCACGCTCGACGGGAAGATCGTGGTCGTGGTGCGCTCGCGCGGCGACGTCGTCGTCGTCGACGTGGAGAAGAAGGCGATCGTCGCCGCGACGGCCGTTGCGGTGCCGGACGAGTATCCAGCGCTCCAACTCTCGAGCGACGAGCGCACGCTTTTCGTCGTCCAACAGGTGCGCGACGCTGAGCAGAGCGCCGCGCCGCTCGCGATCGAGATCATGACCTTCGACGTCTCGCGCTGGACGCGGCCGAGCGCCGCGCCCTGAACGCGCCGTAGTCGCGCCGCTCAGCGCCCGCCTGCAACGACGAGTTCGATCGACGTCGGCGTGTCGCGACGAAGAAGCACCGCCACCGTGTCGGCACCGGCGCTCGGCGTGAGCGCCACGCCGTCGACGCGCACCGAGATCCGCTCACCGCGCGGTGTGCGCGTCGGCACGTCGACGACCACGTCGGTCGCCGCGGCGGCGCCCGTCACGGTGAATCGCCGAGTCCACACCGGCTCCGTGGCGGTCCCGCGAAGCACCGACACCTCGTGCACGTGCACGTCGCCGAGGGCCGGGTCCGAGTCGCGCACCGCCTGCAACACGGAGTAGTCGAGCTCGATGTCGTTCGCGTCGCGCATCGAGATGCGATCGTCGTTGAGCGGCAACGTGGAGCGCACACCGCCTCGCTGCGTGTACAGCGCGTCGCGATAGGTCGGCCAGACGGCGGAGAACGTCTCGCATCGCTCCATGAAGAGCGAGCGCTGGCTCTCGGCGACATCCACGGCCTGTCGGGTCATGGAGGCGTCCGATGCGCACCCAGCGGTGACGAGGGCTACGGACGCGAGAAACGCCGCGCGGGCGCCGATCGATCGGGTGGAATGCACGACGTCAGCCTACCTCGATTCGGCCTAGGCCTTCTTCTTCCGCACGACCGTGTACCAGACGAAGAGCGTCTCGCGGATCGTCTGGAAGTCCGCACCGTTGTGGTAGCCGAGCGCGCGCCAGATCGGCAACAGCTTCACGATGTCGTTCTCGTCGAAGGCGAGCACTTCGAAGCCGGCCTTCTCGAACGCGGCCTTGTCCCAGGGCGATCGGCCGTCGGCGTGCGGGAGATAGGGCTTGTCCTTCGGGTTCTGGGCCGGGCAGATGTTGTAGAGGACGAAGACGCCGCCGGGCTTGAGCGCCGCGTGCACGGCGCCGAGGAACGCGTCGTCATCGACGCCGAGATGCACGAGGAACTTCGGGTCGACCTCGCGCTCGGGGTGGATGTATCCGCGCTTCAGCGTGTTCTTCGACATGATGATGTCGTAATCGCCGCCGACCGCGTCCTTGATCGCTTGATCCGCTGGCCATCGGCCGATGTGCAGCGCGATCGAGCCGTCGCGCCCCATGCGTCCGGCGATCGGTCCGGTGTCGCCGGGCTCCGAGTAGAGCGCGCCGAGCAGCGGCTCCACGTCGATGCCGTGCGTCTCCGCGCCGAGCGACGCCAAGAGACGCAGATGGCCGATCTGTCCGCATCCGAAGTCGGCGATCTTCTTGCCTGCAACGGTGGGATGTCCGTTGATCGCGAGGAGGTCGACGATGCGGAGATACGTGAGGGGCGATCCGTAGCCGGTGTTCCAGTAGAAGGTCGTGTCGCACGGACGGGCCTCATACTCCCCGCGCTCGGCCTCGGGCAGCGCCTGATACGCCGCGTCGCTGAGCGCCTTCGTGCGATCCTTCGAGCGCCAGACCACGCGCGGCTTCACCTCGGGCAGCGTCGCGGTCGCTTCAAGAAACGCGCCGCCGAGCACCGAGATCGCGTGCGGCTTGAGCATCAGCGCCTGCTCGCGCATCTCCGTCGTCCCGGGCGCGCGTTCCGACGGCGCGGGGGGCTCCGCAGGCCGTCGCGGCGCGGCGGGAACTGGCGGCTTCTCCGCCGCGGGGGTGGGCGGCGCGGACTGCGAGGTCATGCCGAGCGTGGCCGCGAGGGTGGCGAGGCCGACGAGGCAGAAACGGGTTCGGACGAAGGGCATGCCGCGTGTACCGGCCAGCGGCGCGAAGGTTCGAGCCGCTCAGGGCGCGGACATACGTCCCATGAAAAGGATCGCGCCCGTTCGCGTCTCGCGAATCAGGAAGAGGAACGGATGGTCGGCCCGGACGATCGGGGTGAACGGCACCATCGTCGGCGGCTGCTGAACCGCCCGCCCCGGCGCCATCAGGACGGCCGTGGCAGCGGCGGCCTCGGTGCCGCGCTCGGAGACCGCGATCCAGGCCTTGTGCAACGCGGCGCCGACATAGAGCTGCTGGGCAGGATTGCTGCTCGGATTCATGCCGGGGAACTGCGCGCCGTTCGGCAAGTCGGGGCGGGCGAAGGCACGCGTCATGCCCAGCGACTTCAACGAGTCCGAGAGTTCGATCTCCTTCTCGACGGTGAATCGCGGAAGGCCCACGTTGACGGTGCGGCCGCCGAGGCGCGCGAGCCACGACTCGAGCGACTGCGGCGACAGGTTCGCGACGAGCGCGTCAAGGCCGTCGGCGCGGCGCGGAAGCACCACCACCATGGCCAGGTCGCCGCCCTTGTACGGAATCTGCAACACCTGGAACCCGCCGTCGTCGGGATAGGTCGCGGGCGGATTGTCGTCGCGCAGCGGCACTTGCATCGGGGTGTCGAAGTACTCCCCGTTGCCGCTGAACGCGGCGTACTGCGCGTCGACGCGCGTCGCATCGTTCATCATGTGCACGTCGATCGTCGTTCCGTCGCTGCGCGTGAACGGCTCGAGACGCGTGTTGCTTTCCGCGAATGGCGTCGACCACTCGCCCTTGAAGTAGATCGCATTGGTGATGACGAGACGCATCACCGGCGTGAGCGCGCCGCGCGGGATGAGCTCTTGGATGCGCCCTTCCGTCTTTGCCTCGACCCAGCCGTTGATCCGTGCGCGCGACCCCTCGACATCGCCCGCGATGTCGAGTTCGTTGGTCGCGCCGGATCCGTAGAAGCGGTCGATCGTGGCCGCGAACTCGCCGGAGAGCGGATAGGAGCGCTCGACCCACAGCGCGTTGGCAACGCGGAGATCGAAGCGATTGACGCGGAAGAGGATCGCGTTGAGCTCGTCAGCGAGGCGCTGCGCCTCGCGTTGCGACGCGGCCACTTCGTCCCACTTGCTGCCCTCGCGCTCGAGCGACTTCGTCTTCGTGTTCGCGGACTCGAGCGCCGCACGAAGCTCGGCGATGCGCGCCTCGGTCGCGGCGTCCGCCATTCCCCCGGCCTTCCCCAGCGCGTTCGACAGGGCCGCGAACCCCTGATGCAACGACGAGAACGACGGGGACTTCGCCGACTCGTTCGGGACGTGCAGCACGGTCGCCATCTCCTGCGCCGTCTGGTCCTTCGATCCCTCGGCCGTCATCGCGAGCGCCATGGCGATCGAGAGGGGCGAGACGAAGAGGTTCCCTCCGGGCGACGCGGTCGCCATCGTGCGGAAGAGGTCGACGCCGAACGCGTTGCTCGCGGCGACCGCGACGCTCTCCACAGAACGATCCGGCGCGCGCTCCTGAACGCTCGGGTTTGGGGTTCGGACGCCGGTGGGTCCGAGGACCGAGGGTGCGGCGAGGAGCGCGAGCGCGAGGAAGAGCGAGTGCGGCATGAGCCCCCGATGGCCGATCTCGCACGCGCGTCCGAGACAAGTTTGGATCTCTACGCCGATCTAGGCACGGCCCTTGAGCCGCGCGACGAATCGTTCGCGGCGTGGCGGACGCGGGCCGTCCTCTCCGCGTCGTTTCGGTTCGCTCGATGCCGACCCCGTGGCCGACGCACGCTCGTCGCGCGTTGCGGCCCCCCCGCTCGAGCCTGGAGAAACCCATGCCACGCCTCGTCCTGTGTCGTCCTTCCGTCTCCCCCGCCCTCCTCCTCGCGGCGACCGCGAGTCTCGCCGTCGCCGGGTCCGCGCACGCAACGATCTACTTCGTCGCCCCCTGCGGACAAGACTCGTGGCTCGGCGTGTCCGGCGTCTGTTCGGCACCGCTTGGCCCGAAGCGCACGATCCAAGCCGCGCTCGCCGTTGCAGGCGACGGCGATGAGATCCGCGTCCTGCCGGGCGTCTACGCCGGTCCGATCGACCTCGACGGAAAGGCTGTCCACCTGCGCGGCCTCTCAGGCGCGGCGGCCACGACCATCACGGGTCCGGGAGTCGGAACGGTGCTTCTCTGCAACAGCCTCGAAGGGGCCGACACGATCATCGAAGGCTTCACGATCACCGGCGGCAACGCGGTGTCGGGCGGCGGAATGATCGCGGTGCTCGCAAGCCCCACCGTCATCGAATGCGTCTTCACGAATAACTCAGCCAGCACGAACGGCGGCGCCGTCGCGCTCACCGCGGCGAGCCCGACGTTCCTCGACTGCGACTTCATCGGCAACGGCGCGCCAAACGCCGGCGGCGCCGTTGCAATCTCGTTCGGTTCGCCGGTCTTTGACGGCTGCACGTTCGAGGCGAACGCAGCGTTTGACGGCGCCGGACTGCGCGCGAGCGACGCCAACGTCACGCTCGAGCACTGCGACTTCGTGAACAACTCCGCGGGATCGCTCGGCGGCGGCATGCTCATCTCCGACGGCTCGGTCGAAGCGACCGAGTGCCTCTTTGAGCTCAATAGCGCCGACTTCGGCGGCGGGTTCTTCGTGAATGAGGGCGCCGACGTCACGATCGCCTCGTCCACCGTACGGCAGAACGAGGGCTCCGCGCAAGGCGGCGGTGGCGCCAGCCATTCCACGTTGCAGCTCATCGGCACGACGTTCGAGGCGAACGAGGCCGTCGCCACTGCGGCGTTCGGCGCGAACGCGGGGAACCTGCATGCGATTGGCTGCACGTTCTCCGCGAACGTCGCCGGCTTCGCGGGCGGCGGCGTCACCGTGAGCGAGATCGACGCCGACGACGCGCTCTTCCAGCTCTGCGCATTCCAGAACAACCTCGGCGCGATCGGCGGCGGCGCGGTGCTCCTCCTTGAGGGCGGCGCAACCTTCGAAGCTTGCACGTTCTTCGACAACACCGCGGCATCAGGCGGCGCGATCGCGGACCTCAGCGAAGTCTTGCACGGTGAGCTTCGGCTTCGTGGATGCACGTTTGCGAGTAACGATGCCGTCAATGCCGGCGGCGCGCTCTACCTCGGAAGCTTCACCGCGCTCGAGGCTCGTCGTTGCACCTTTGAGGCGAACGCGGCCAACGGCACCGAGGGCGGCGCGATCGCGAAGTTCGGCGCGACGATGTCGCTCGTCTCGTGCGAGTTCTCCGGCAACGTCGCCGACGGCAACGGCGGCGCGATCTACAGCACGAGCGTGGCGTCGATTGCGAACTGCCTCGTGGTCGAGAACTCCGCCGACGCGGCGGGTGGCGGCCTCTACATGGCGACCTTCAACGGCGCGTGCGAGGTGTCGCAGTGCACCATCGCGAACAACACGGCCGGAGGCGACGGCGACGGCATCTACGCCGCGAATCAGCATCCGCTCGCCGTTGCGAACTCGATCGTCTGGGCGAACGGACTCCCGCAAGTGAGTGGCGGCGCCGCGACCTTCGCGCACTCGATCGTGCCGCTCGGCGTTGCAGGCGTCGGATGCATCTCCGTGAGCCCAAAGTTCGTGTCGGCCCCCACGGGCAACTATCGCCTGCTTGCGAGTAGCCCCGCGATCGACGCGGGTCTCATCTGGCTCATGCCCGACGACATCGCCGATCTCGACGGCGACGGCGACACGTTCGAGCTCCTGAGCCGCGACCTTGACGAGAACGTGCGCGTGAAGACGGCAAGCGCGAACGCGGCGTCGTGCAGCCTCGCGGTCGACATGGGCGCGTACGAAGCGGCCCTGGGCCTGCCCGCGCAACCGACCGTGCTCGGCGATCTCGACGATGACGGCATGGTGAACGGCGCCGATCTCGCGATCCTGCTCGGCGCCTGGGGCACGGTGCGTGCGTGTCCGCTCGCCGACTTGAACGGCGACGGCACGGTGGACGGCGGAGATTTGGCGATCCTGCTCGGCGCGTGGGGATGAGAGAGGGAAAGGGGTCAGGGTTCGGGGTTCAGGGTTCAGGGTGAAAGGCACCGCATGGAGCAACCTGCCTTTGCCCTGGACCCTGACCCCTGAACCCTTTCCTCACCCTCCCTCTCCCGGCTGCAACGTGGAGCGCTTCGGCGAGAACGCGACATGCACGTCAGATCCGATGCGGACGAGCGATCGCTCGAAGCCCGCGTCGGCGAGTTCCGAAAGAAGCGTGTCGTCGTCGATCGATTCGACGTACACGCGCTTCGCGGGGCGATCGACGATCTCGATGCGTCGCGCGGGCTCCGTCCGTTCGATCACGAGCGTGCGCTCCGCGGGAGGCGCGTCATGATCGGACGGCCGCACGCCGGGCACCATGTACGCCGCGGCTGCAACGACGAGCATCGCGACCGCACTCGCGCGACGACGACGACGACGCGTGCGGCTCTCGGCGAGCTCCTCGGCGAGCGCGAGCCACGTGGCGTCCTTCCGTCGCGTGACGTGGGCGGGAAGGTCGTGCGGCGACGTGCCGGGGCCGTTCGTACTCATGGTTCGACCTCCGTTCGATGTCCTCGGAGTCTCTCAAGCGCTCGTCGCACGCGGCTCTCGGCGGCGCGGACGCCGATCCCGAGCGCCTCGGCGATCGCCTCGAGCGGACGCTCGCGCGCGAGTCGTAGGAGAATCGCGGCGCGATCGTCGGGCCCGAGCGTCGCAAGTAGGGCTTCAAGCGACTCGACGATGTGCCGATCCTCGCTCGTGTCGCCTAACGTCTCTTTCGCGCGGACCGTCGCGTCGTGTGCGGCGTCGCGACGGATGCGGTCAAGCGCGGCCGTGACCGTGACGCGGGTGAGCCAGGCGTCGAGCGCGGCGACGGTCTCGCATCGTGGCATGCGCCGCAAGACGCGCAGCCACGCGTCGTGAAGGCAGTCGCAGACGAAGGCGTCGTCGCGACGAATGCGGGCTCGAAGGAGGTGATAGAGCATGGCGTAGCGCGCTTCGTAGAGCTCGCCGAGCGCGGCGCGATCGCCGCGGGCAATCCGCGACGACACCTCGACCGCCCACGCGTCTTCGCGCGAACGTATCGAGGTGGACGTCGAGGCGGGAGGCGCTCGTCCTTCGGCGTGTGGCACGAGGGGCGAGGTTCTCAGCGAGACTTCGGCGTTGCAGGTGATGACGGCGTTGCAGCCGGAGTCGTGGGAGCGGAGACGGGATCCGGCTTCGGGATCTCGGAGTCGTGGCTCTTCGCGCTCGGCACGCGAAGCTGAATGATCTCCCGCACGAGCGCGATCTCCGCGTCAGTGCCGCGCACGATCAGGATCCTGGACGGCTCGTGGTACTTCGCGCGGAAGGACGGCGACTCGCCGTCGAGTTCCACTGCGAGCGAGATCGCGTCGAGGAGGCTCTGCACGAACGCCTTGTCGGCGTTGGGGACTCTCGAGAGATCGAAGACGGTGCGCGTGGTCGGGACTTGCTTTTCCGTCCACGGCACGACGGCGACGACCACTAATCCGCGGCGCAGCGCCGCCGCATACTCCTCTGCGTTCAGCGGGCTGGGGCGATTTGGCGTCGAGCCGTCGGGGACGAGCCATTCGAGCGTCACTCTCGCAAGCCGTCCGTCGCGAAGGCGAATGGCTCGGTACTCCGTTCGATCGGATGAGGTTATCGACTTGATCGCGGTTTCGAGGTCGGTGCCGCGCAGCGTGACTGGCGGCATGTCGATCTGTTCGAGGAGCGCAGGCTCGCGAATCACGAAGCCGTCAAAGCCGGTCGCCGCACCGAGCTGTTTGAGGTAGTCGAGCACGCTGCCGCCCTTGAAGTCGAGCGAGACGCCCGTCGAGCTCACCGAAGCACCGGCGCCTTGGGCTGCAACTGATGACTGATAGCCCTCAGCGAGCTTCTCGAACATCGCCCTTGCGATGGCGATCTTCTCCGGAGGACCGGTCACGACAATCTGATTCGACCCCTGCACGAAGTTGACCATCACGCCGCTGGATGCCCTCATCGCATCGACCGCCGAGTTGAGAAAGTTCGAGGCGCCTCTGCCTCCTAACGACGAGGTGTCGATGAACTGCGTCTCCTTGCTAGGAGAGGGTGGTGAAGGCTGGGCAGAGCTTGCCGCCTGCTGGGCGGGCTGCGTCGGCTGCTGCTGCGCACCCGCCGGGAGCGCCGTGAGGCAGATCGTCAGCCCGGCAACGAGGCCGTGGACCGCGGGACGCGAGAGGGTTCGGACGATCGGTCCCGTGGAGCGGGCCGTTCTGGCGAGCGTGTGCATGAGGCGATTCTCCGTTGCAGCACGAACGCACGGCGACCCGGCGTTCCGCCATCAAGGTTCCGAGATTTGGAAAACGAGGGCTTGTGCGCGAAGCCCGCGCGTTTCCTCGCGCGATTTCTCCGGGTTCCCGACCATACTTTGGGAACGGATTGCGTATTCCCAGCTACCCGCTCCGCGCCGTGTCCGCGTTTCATCCGCCCGCCAATGTCCCCTGACCCCTCGTCGCACGATCCATCCGCCTCGGCGACCAACTGGTCGCTGCTGCACGCGGCGGCGGCGGGCGGCGAGGAGTCGCGGGCGAGCCTTGAGGCGGTCGTCCAGCGCTACTGGGGACCGATCTTCGCGTTCGTGCGTGCCACCGGGCAACCCCCGCAGGACGCCGTCGACCTTACCCAGGGGTTCGTTGCGGACGTCTTGCTCGGCCGATCGCTCCTTGCCTCGGCCGATCGCAAGCGCGGGAAGTTCCGGTCGCTCCTTCGCCAGAGTGTCGTGAACTATGTCCGCGATCGTGTCCGCCACGACCGAAGCCAGAAGCGCCAACCGTCGACCGGCACCCCGCAGCAAGGGAGCGCGAGCAAGTTTCACGAGCTGGCCGCCAGTTCGCTGAAGAGTGCGGAGCGGGCGTTCGACGCCCACTGGGCGGCGCAGGTCATCCGCACTGCGGCCGAACGGGCCCAGGCGCGGGCGCGTCGCGAAGGCCGCGAACTCGCGTGGACCGTCTTCGAGCGACGCACCCTTCGCCCCCGCCTTCGCGGCGACCGGCCAACCGAGTACTCGGAATTGATCGACACCCTTCCGCTTCAGTCGATCGGGCAGGCGGCGCACCTTGCGATCATGGGGCGACGGCTCTTCGTCGACGAACTGCTTGCGGAATTGCGCGGCACGCTCGGCGAGGGCGAGTCGGTCGACGATGAGATTCGCCTTCTCATCGACGCACTGGAGGGCTCATGACGGCGACGGACGGCGAGAATCGCCCCAGCGACGGACCCGATCTTCGCTCCGCGTTGCGATGGGCGCTCGACGCGAACGATCGCCCCGGTCACGCCGCGTGCGACTGGCTCGCGACCGAGATCGTGCCCGGCTGCAACGACGCCGCAAGCGCCGTCGCCTCGCGCACGACGACGCTCGAACAGCTCACGGCGCTGAAGGTCGCGTTCAAGTCGCAGCGCCAAGGCGGCGCCACCGCGGCGGAACGCAATCGCGCGGCGCGGCTCTATGCGGCATCGATCGCCGCGGCGCTCGTGCATCACGCGCGGCGCATCACGCACAACTCCGATCGCGCGCTCAACGCCGCGTTCGTCGGCCTGCGCGACGACGAGAACGTCGAGCGCCCGCTGCGCGAGCTCGGCGCTGCCGCGCTCTCCGCGTTGCAGCAGGCGTGAACGCGACGTCGACGGTCAGCCCACGCTCGCCGGCTGCTCGGTCGGCGGCGCCGTCGCGGCGCCGGGCGGAATGACCGACGGGCGCTCGTCGACGGGCGGCGTACGCAAGTTCGGCCACACCTCGGTCTCAAGCTGCTGCACGTCAATCGGCGCCCACGTCGCGCCGGCGAGCCCGGCGAGCGTGCCGGTCGCGAACGCGATGTCGACGAGCGCCTTCTGCCACGAGGCCAGCGCGTTGACCTCGCGGCTCTGCGCGTCGGCGAGCCGCGTCGAGGCGTCGAGCACGTCTTGGCTCGTGCGCACGCCCACGTCGAACTGGCGCTTCTCGCCTTCGTACGTGCGGGCCGCGAGGACCGTCTCGAGGCGCGCCGCCAGGATCCGCTGCCACGCCGTCTCGAGGCGCACGACCGCGTCGTAGACCTCGCTGCGAATCGCCTGCGAGCGCGCCTCTTTCGTCGCGAGGCGCTGCAGCCGGACGAGCACCGCGCGGGCCAGCAGGTTCTTCGCGGCTTCGTTGCCGAGCGGGATCTCGCCGCGGAGCGCGACCGAGTAGTTGTCCTGCTCGAGGTCGCCGATATTCGAAAGCGCGAGCCCCGCGCCTTCGCCTTGGCCGAACGGCTGGTAGGAGTAGTCGAAGACGAAGTTCGGCAACGCCTGATTCTGCTGGAAGGCCACGCGGATCGCATCGGACGCGAGCTGCAGCTCGAGCTCGAGCATCTCCATGCGGTTGTCGATCGCCCGCGCGGCGAGCTCGTGCGGATCGAGCGCGAGTCCGAGCGGCGCGGGCTGCGTCTTCGGGACGAGCAGCGTGTCGCTCTCGACCGGCATGTCGGACTTGTTCATCGCCCGCTTGAGCGCGCGGACGCGCTCCTTGAGCGTGCCGGTCGCGATGATGATGTTCTCGATCGTTCCGCCGACGCCGCTCTCGGCGCGGGTCACTTCGATCTCCGGCGCGTCGCCCTCGGCCACACGGCGCCGCGCGCGTTCGAGCTGCGCCATCGCGAGATCGAACTGCTGCTGGCGCACCTCGAGATCGCGGTACGCGCCGTACACGTCCCAGTAGATCTTCTCGGCGTCGGCCAGGATGCGCAGCACCTCGAGCTTCGTGCGCGCCGACGCGATCTGGCCGTCGTGCTCCGCGATGCGGATCGATGCGGTGTTCACGTTCGCGCCGGCGTTGCGGAGGAGCGGCTGGCTGATCGAGAAGCCGACGCCGGTGCCCCACTCGCCGAATCCGTCGATGTTCGTGCCCGCGTTCGAGTCGGTGCGCGAGACTTCGCCCGAGAGGTCGATCGTGCCGCCGGTGACGAGCGGGAACTGCACGCCGACGCTGCCGTTGTCGTTGTCGATCTTGTCGCCGAAGGCGGGATCGGTGATGAGGTTGCCGCCGCTGCGCGAGACCGACGCGAAGAGCGTCGCCTCGAACTTCGCGCGCTCGGCGTCGAGCGTGCGCTGCGCGATCTCGGGCTCGACGAGCTGCGTGCGCAGGTCGAGGTTGTTGCGCATCGTCTCGGAGCGGACCTCTTCGAGCGTTACGTCGGCCTGCGACGGCCATTCAGGCTTCGGGTTGCGCTTCTCGAGCGCTTGCTTCGTCGCTTCCTCGGCGGTGACCGGAGGCTTCGTCGACTCCGCGGCGAGATCCTTCGTGACGATGTCGTGCAGGCGATCGGTCGGCGCGTGATACACGCTCCGATCGTTGTCGAAGAGACCGACGGAACAGCCGCCGACGCCGAGCGAACCGAGCGCGAGGAGCGCCACCCGCGAAACGTCATTCATGTCGAAGAGCCTCGATCGGATCGAGTCGAGCCGCCTTGATCGCGGGGAACATGCCGAAGAGAACGCCGACGATCGCGCAGAAGCCGAAGCTCATCGCCACTGCCCAGAGCGGCACTTCCGCCTTCTCGAGTCCGGCGTTGGGAATCTTGGTGAGGCCGAAGGCGAGCGACTGGCCGATCGCGACACCGACGAATCCGCCGGCGAGACAGAGCGTCACGGCCTCGAGCAGGAACTGCATCAGGATCGCGGCGGGCGTGGCGCCGACCGCCTTGCGCAGGCCGATCTCGCGCGTGCGCTCCGAGACCGAGACCAACATGATGTTCATGATGCCGATGCCGCCGACGAGCAGGCTGATCCCGACGATGCCGCCGGCGATCGCCGTCACGCTCGCGGCGAGCGCCTTGAACTGGCTGATGTACTGATCGATCGCCTCGACCGCGAAGGTGTCGGGCTCGCCGGCGCCGAGGCCGCGCTCGCGGCGCAGGATGAACCGGATCTCGCTCTTCGCCTCGTCGGAGAGTTCCGGGCTCTTCACGAGCGCGGAACAGCGCATGAAGAAGAACTTGTCCTGGAGCTTCTCGGCCACGGAGAACGGAACGAAGATCTCGCTCTTGTTCGCCGACATGCCGAACATCATCGATTGGATCGTCTCGACGACGCCGACGATCAGGAAGCGCCGTCCGCCAAGCAGGATGTGCTCGCCCACCGGATCGTTCTCGAGCTTGAGTTCCTTGATCGCCGCCTCGTTGACGACGCAGACTTGCCGAGCCTGATCGACGTCGATCTGCGTGAACGGCCGCCCGAAGAGAATGCCGCGGCGCTCGCACTGGTGCCAGTCCGGCCAGATGCCGACGATCGAAAGGCCTTCGAGGCGAGCGTCGTCGCTTTCGACGGTCATGCCGATCTCGGTGATCGGCGTGATCGCCTTCACCGACGGCGCGCCTTCGGCGATCGCGAGGACCTCATGCGGCTTGAGGCGAATCTCTTCCCACGGATAGAGGTTGCGCGGCGCGTTGTCCGGACGGTTCGGAAAGATGAAGATCTTGCTCGCGCCGAAACTCTCGAACTCGGTGAGCACCTTCGTCTTCAGGCCCATGAGCGTCGCGATCACGGCCGTGACGCTCGCGACGCCCACGATGATGCCGAGCGTGGTGAGCGCGGAGCGCGCTTTGTTGGCCCAGATCTGCGCGATGGCGAGGCCGATCGCCTGGAGATAGAAGAGCGGATTCAGCACGCGGCGGCCTCCCCGGTGCGGGCGGGAGGCGTCTGGCGGGCCGCGGCGCGCTGGCGCTGCCGCTCGTTGACGTCGTCGACGAAGCGACCCGCCTGGTCCTTCTCGATCGGGAGGTCGGAGAGGATCTGGCCGTCGCGGAGGCGAATCACGCGCTTGCAGTGCGCGGCAACGTCGTCTTCGTGCGTGACGATGATGACCGTCTGGCCTTCGGCGTGCAGTTGTCGGAAGAGCGCGAGGATGTCGAGCGTGGTCGCGCTGTCGAGGTTGCCGGTGGGCTCGTCGGCCATCAGGATCGCCGGACGATTGAGGATCGCGCGGGCAATCGCGACGCGCTGCTTCTGGCCGCCCGAGAGCTGATTCGGACGGTGCGTCATGCGCGAGGCGAGGCCGACGCGCGTGAGCGCCTCGATCGCGCGGCGACGGCGCGAGCGCCAGCCCCAGATGCCTTCACGCGCATAGATCAGCGGCAGCTCGACGTTCTGCAACGCGGTCTGTCGCGGCAGGAGTTCGAAACTCTGGAAGACGAATCCGATCTGCTCGTTGCGGATGCGAGCCAGCTCGGCGGCGCCCATGCGGCTCACGAGTTGGCCCGTGAGCCGATACTCGCCGGCGGTCGGACGGTCGAGACATCCGAGCACGTTCATGAGCGTGCTCTTGCCGCTGCCCGACGAGCCCATCACCGCGACGAACTCGTTGCGGTCGATGCCGAGCGACACGCCGCGGAGCGCGTGGATCGTCTCCACGCCGACCCGATAGACCTTCGTAATGTCCCGTAGTTCGAGAAGCATGAATGGAGAGGTCCGGGAGCGGCGATCAGTTCGCGGCGGTCTTCGTCGCGACGGCTTCGGCGGGCTTGTCCTTCGCCGCGTCGTCCGTCTTCTTCTTCTCGTCCTTCACGCGGTCGCCGGGCTTGAGCTTCTCGAGCGACTTGTACGGGCCGGTGATGACGACGTCGCCTTCCTTCAGGCCTGCAACGACGATCGTGTCGGTGAGGTTGCTCGGCCCGATCTTCACCGGGGTGATCTCGGCCTTGCCGTCGACCTCACGGAAGACGACCGACGTCGAGCGTCGCGCGCGGTCGACGAGCGGGCTCGCGTCGCGGATCTCGTTGGGAAGCTCTTCCGTGGGCTTCTCGAGGATCGCCTGGCTCGGCAGCGTGAGGCCGCGATGCGTCGCGATCTCGATGTCGACGTTCGCCGCGAGACCCGACAGGAGCTGCTGGCCCTCGTGCGGCGTGACTTCGATCTCGACCTTGAAGTAGCCGCTCGTGCCGGATGAGCCCCCGCCGAGCTGGTCGGTGCGGGCGAGCGGCACCTTGATGACGCGACCTTCGAAGATGTCGTCCTTGAAGGCGTTGATGCGCACGACCGAGCGCTGGTCACGCATGACGCGGGCGATGTCGGCCTCGCTCACCTTGGCGTCGAGCTTGATGCGCGAGAGGTCGCCGATCGTGAGGATCACGGTGCCCGCGTTGTTCATGGTGCCGACGACGACGAGCTCGCCGACTTCGGCGTTGAGCACCGTGACCTTGCCGGACATCGGGGCCTTGATGATGCACTTGTCGACGGCCTTCTGGACTCGCTCGATGTCCGCTTCGGCCGCGGCGATCTCGCTCTCGAGGACGCTGATCGTGTGCTTGGCCGACGCGACCTGCGCTTCCCAGTCGCGCACGCGCGTCTGCGCGTCTTCGAGCGCCTGGCGCGAGACGTCGCCCGACTTCATCAGCGACTCCTGCCGGGCGAGCGTGGCCCGCGCGTTCTCGAGCGAGGACTCCGGTCCCGCGAGGCGCGACTGCTCGGCGCGAAGCCGATAGCGCTGGCTGTCGCGGCGCGCTTTCGAGGACTCGAGTTGGGCGCGGTACTCGCGGTCGTCGAGGCGGACGACCATGTCGCCCTCCTTCACCGAGTCGCCGTCACGGAAGGGCAATTCGAGGATGCGCGCCGAGACTTCGGCGGAGATGTTCACCTTCGCGAACGGGCTGATCTCGCCCGGGGCGGACACGGTTTCGATGAGCTCGCCGGGCTTGACCTCTTGCAGCCGGACTTCCGTGCCCCCCTGCGATGTCTCGAACGACGGCATCCATGCGCTCACCCTCGGCCCCGCGATGACGAGCACGCTCGCCAGAAGCACGAAGATGACGACGCAGACGGCGAGAAATGCACGCACGGTGAGGTTGCTCCCAACGGTGAGCGGTGGACGGGTCGTTGAAGCGTGACCGCTCGGGGGAGGAGTCACTCGGCGGCGCGAGCCCTTCAGAGGCCGCGCGGACGTCGCCGAACGCGCGGTGGAAGTCGAGTATTCGGGTTCGTTCCCGTCTGGTTGCAGCCGCGAGTGTGCTCAACCCGCATCGTTACACGCGTTGACGGTCCGGGCCCCACGCCACGCACGTGCCGCGCGCTCCAATTGGGCGACAAGGCTTCGACCGGAGGCCGACGGCGATGGTCGGTTACCGAACCGGTTCGATGGTGACGACGAGCCGCATCGAACGGAATTGCTCCGCGATGAACTCGGCCCGCTCGCGGTGCGTCGTGAGCACCACGCCGACGCCGCGCATGTGGGCGTCCATCATGCACCGCGTGGCCGCGGGGCGAAGGAGCCGACCGACCCGCTCAAGCACGGCAACGACGTAGTCCATCGAGTTCACATCGTCGTTGTGGAGAAGCACTTGCCACTGGGGCATCGGCGCCGGCGCGGGACGCGCGGGACGCGGCTTCGTCGGGGTTGCCGTGGACGTCGAAGCGCCCGACTCCTCGGGCGTCGGACCGCCGACCGGCAGCGATTGTTCTGGCGTATCGCGGGGCGTCTCTTCCGCCTTGGCGTGCGCGGTCACTTCCGACAGCCCGTGATCATTGCACTTCATTCGACGTATACCTCTCAGGCGCTTGCACGCCAGTTCGAAGCTCGACGATGCGTTTCGCCCCAGCAACACCGGGAACGAGACATCGGGGCCGTCAAGCCACTGCGCCGGCACCCGCCGCAACGACGCGGGCCAGTATAGGGCAGGGCCACCTCGCGAAGTGCCGACGTTCTTCGCCTGGGCGAGACGGACGCGCACGATCACGAATCCTCGGTTATCGCCAGTCGACGACGACCTTGCCGAACTGCTCGGCCGACTCGAGCCGCGCGTAGGCATCGGCTGCGGCTTCGGGGCGGTAGACCTTGTCGATCACCGGCGTGATGGCTCCGGAGCGGAAGAGCGAGAGGACCTCGCGGAACTCGGACATCGAGCCCATGGTCGAACCGATCAGCCGAAGCTGATTCCAGAAGATCCGGGTGAGGTCCGTGGTGGCGTCGCCGCCGGTCGTGGCTCCGCACGTCGCGAACGTGCCGCCACGGGCGAGCGACTTGATGCAGGCAAGGTGAATCGCCTTCCCCACGCTGTCGACGACGAGGTCGACCCCCCGCTTTCCGGTCAGTCCGCGGACCTCGCGCGACCAATCGGCACCGGTGTCGTGGACCGCGTGCGTCGCTCCGAGGGCCTTGGCCTTCTCGAGCTTCTCCTTCGAGCGGCTGGTGACGATCGTCGTACAGCCGAAGTGCTTCGCGATGTTGAGCGCCGCAAGGGCGACGCCGCCGCCGATCCCGGTTATCAGGACGATTTGCCCGTGCCGGAGGCCGCTTCGCGTCACCATCATCCGCCACGCGGTGAGGTGCGTGAGACCGATGCCGACCGCGTCAATCGGACTCGCGTCGCCGACCGGAAGGACATTCGCGACCGGTGCGACGAAGCGCTCGGCGAGGCAGCCGTTCGTGTGCTCGCCGATCATCGAGATGTCGTCGGGCGAGGGCTCGCGTCCGGGAACGATCGTTTCCGGGATCGGAACCGCCGCGTTCAGGACGACGCGCTGGCCGATCCACTTCGGGTCGACCTGGGCGCCGACCGCTTCGATCACGCCGGCGCCGTCGGACCCGCTAATGCGGGGATACGCGAGGTCGATGCCCGGAAGCCCATGGCCCACCCATAGGTCGAGATGGTTGAGCGCCGCGGCCTCGGTGCGCACGAGGACATCGCGCGGCCCGACGGTCGGGTCGGGAAATGAAGGATCGAACCTGACGTTGGGGGCGACCGGAGAGCCTTGCTTCGAGATGACGACGGCACGCATGGGGCGCGGAGTGTACTGACGCCTTCTCGCCAATCTCGACGCGGGTCGGGACGCGACCTGCCGATACCCAGCCGATAGCACCTGTCGTCCCGAGCGCGCAGTTTCGCGCGGACTCCGCGACAATCGTTTCCCTCGCCGACCGGCGGCCGCGCCTCCGACCTTGCCTTGGACCCGACTCATGCTTCGACGCCTCTCCACCCCACTTGCCACCATCCTCGCCGCGTCCATCTCCGTGCTTGCCATGGCGCAGGCCTCAGCTCCGACCCCGCCGGCCGCGCCTGCGGGTCGACCGGGCGGCGCACCCGCCGGCGCGACGGGCGGCGCTCCTCGTCAGGCGGCCCAATTCCCGACCGGACCGATCGTGGCGGAGCCGGCGAAGAAGGACCTCGGCGTGGTCAAGCCGGAAGAGACCGTCACGGCCGTCTTCACGCTCGTCAACCCGCTCGATCGCGACGTGACGATCGTGAAGTCGGCGACGAGCTGCCAGTGCACCGGCGTCGATGTCGAGGGCAAGGTCATCCCGGCCAAGGGCAAGCTCGACATGCCCGCCTCCATGAAGATGAGTAAGGCGCCGATCAAGAAGTCGGCGTCGGTCACCCTCGTGATCGACCTTGGCGAGGGCAAGAAGCAGCCGCTCCGCGTCGAACTCTATGCGGAAGTCGCGTATGCGGTCCGCGCCGTGCCGGGCTTCATCGATGCGCTCACCCCCGAGCGCATGAAGGGCACCTTCGAGCTCGTCGCCACCGACAACAAGCCGTTCAAGGTGCTCCTCGCCGACAACAAGCCCCCGGTCTTCGTCGACTACGACCCGGCCACGGGACCGCAGACGCGCTACAAGCTCCAGTACGACTTCACGACGGGCGGCCCGATCCCGAAGTACTTCGTGGTCGAAACGGACCGTAACGACTGCCCGGTGATCGACCTTCGTGTCCGGCACGACACGACGCACATCAAGCCCCCGTTCAAGGTCGCCGAGTACCGCTCGACGTTCGGCCGAATTCCCCTCGGGCAGGTCGGATCCTTTGATCTTGAAATCGAAGAGGTCGGCAAGAACGTCGTGACAAGCGTGAAGTCGCTCAGCCCCGACTTCGAAGTGACGATCGGCAAGCAGAAGAACGACAACAAGAACACGATGGCGACCTTCAACGTGAAGCCCGCCCCCGGCGTGAAGGGCTTCCGCATGTTCGAGGTCGAGATGGTGGTCGACGGCAAGCCGTACAACCACGTGGTCTTCGGCACCGTTCGCTGACGTCGTTATTCGGAGCTTCGGGCCTCAAAAGGGCGTCGGACGGAAATCGCGAGACTTGTTCGGTTGAATGGAGAATCGGGCGGGCGACGTTCTGCGAAGGACCGGCGTCGCCATGACTACCTCCGACAGCCTCACATCGGGCTTCTCGCCGACTCGACCCGGCAGCACAGGCGTTGGACACAACGCGGGCACCCACATGGGTTCCGGTGGCCTGAGCATCGGCACCAATGCCGGTCCCAATGCCGGTCCCAAAACGGACGCGTCGGGTTCCACCTCGGACGGGTGGCGGGGAGAAGCGTTTGACCGTCGACCGAACTCGAGACCGACGAATCGCATGAATCCTTCGATCGCGCGGAACCCGGATGTCGTGCACATCCGCAAGTATCCGAACCGCCGTCTGTACGACACCAGCCAAAGCCGTCACCTGACGCACGATGGCGTGATCGAGATCGTCAACGCGGGGCGTACGGTCCAAGTGACCGACAGCCGCAGCGGCGAGGACATCACGACGATCGTCCTGCTCCAGATCCTGATCGAGCGCGATCCGGCGAAGCTCCAAGCCGTCCCTGCGGAATTGCTCCATCGGGCGATGCGCAGCGACCCGAACGCGTTGCGCGATGTCGCGACCAAGGCGATCGGCGCATGGCGCGGAGCAGCAACGCCGAGTGAGCGAACCGACAATCACGTGACGAACCACGTGACGACGCGGCCCGCGGCAATCTCCTTGGAGCGCCCGACGCCCGCGCGTCCCGCGATGCCGACGAACGGCGTCTCCCACAGCACTGGCGCCACGGCCGACAACGGCAGGCCGAAGGCGAAGCCGAAGCGCGTCGACTAACCACGCACGAGCGAAGCGCCAAGCAACGCTGCGACCTCCGGAGTTGATTACGCTCTCGATCAACTCCGGAGGTCGCATGCTTCAGGTTCCGATCGTCCTTGCCCTCTCCGTCGCCGTCGCCGTCACGCAGGCGACGCCGACGCCGCCTGCAACGCAGAAGCCGTCGACGCCCCCCGCCGCGCCGACTCCCGCCCCGCAAGCGCCCGCGACCCCGCAAGCGCCGCTCGCGCCGCCTGCGGTGCCGCTCGACACGCGCGTCGATGCATCGAAGATCACGAAGGTGTCGCCGCCGGCGCTGCCGAGCTCGCTCGTGCAGCCGGTGCCGGTCGCCCATCGCATCGCCGAGCGCGCGGAGCAAGTGCCGGTCTCCGCGGAGTCGTTCAAGAAGGCGAAGGCCGCGATCGACGCCGGCCTCGCGTACCTCCGCCGTTCGCAGCGCCCGAGCGGCGCGTGGATGGAGCGCGAGCTCGTGCAGCCGACCGACCAGCCGCGCGCGTCGGCCGCGGCCGCGGCGGTCACCGCGATGGCGGTGAAGGCGTTCCTCCAGGCCGGACAGGACGACGCCAACGCACAGCGCGGCGTGCAGTTCGTGGTGAAGGCGCTTGAGAATGGCGGCTACGACGGCCTCGCGAACGGCGGCGTTGGCACGTATGTCGCAAGCGCCGTGGTGAGCGCGCTCGCGACGACGCAGGACCCGCGCTTCGAGGACATGCTGCGCCAGGGCGTCGCGTGGCTGAAGACGACGCAATGGGATCAGAGCGAAGGGCTCGCCCCGGATCAGGACTGGTTCGGCGGCGCCGGCTACGGCCGCAACAAGCGGCCCGACCTCTCGAACACGCAACTCATGCTCGACGCGATGTACGACGCGGGCGTGAGCCCGTCCGATCCCGCCGTGCAGAAGGCGCTCGCGTTCGTCGCGCGAGCTCAGAACCTCCCCGCGAAGAATGACGCCGCGTGGGCGAAGGCGGGTTCCGGCGACGGCGGCTTCATTTACACCCCCGCAAACGGCGGGGAGAGTTTCGCGAGTGAAGTCGCGGGCGAAGGCCGCTTCGGCGAGAAGTTCCCCGAAGGCGCGCCGCGCAGCCTTCGGTCGTACGGCTCGATGACGTACGCCGGCTTCAAGAGCCTTCTCTACGCGGGCCTTTCAAAGGACGACGAGCGCGTGCGGGCCGCGTTCGACTGGATCTCGAAGCACTACACGTTCGACGAGAACCCGGGCCTCAAGCAGGAAGGCCTCTACTACTACTACCACGCGATGGCTCGCGCGCTCTTCGTTTCGCAGCAGCCGACGATTCCGTCGGTCGCGAAGGACGGCTCGACCACGCCGAAGAACTGGCGAGAGGATCTCATCGCCGCCATCGTGAGCCGTCAGCAATCAGATGGCTCGTGGGTGAATACGGCGGAGCGCTGGGAAGAAGGCCAGCCCGACCTCGTCACGGTCTATTCGATTCTCGCGCTCGAAGAAGCGATCAAGCCGACGCTCACGACCGAGTGAGCGCTCCGCGTTGCAGGCATCGCGAAGGAAACTCACACGCTCGATCAGACCGGCGCCGCGACCTGCGGCGCCGGTTCTCGTTGGGGGAGTAGCCGCCAGCTCCACGCCGCGAGCAACGCGGAGAGTCCGAGGAGGAGTGCGCCGAGTCCTTGGTGCAACGTCGTGAAGAGGACTTCCGACGTCGGGATCTCGGCGGTCTTGCGCATCCAGACGAGGGCGACGGCGATGATGCCGAGAATGAGCTGGGCGCTCACGCCGACGACGAGGGCCTTGCCGAGCGTCGCGAGGACTGGGTGATAGCGATGCGCCCACGCGCGCCCCGCGGCGAGAATCGTCCAGCCGGTGACGACGACGGCCATCGTCATGTGCGCGTGGATCGCCCACGTCGGATGGCCCGCGGCCGTTGCGCCGCCGCCGGGCTGCAAGTGCCGGTAGAGCGCCCCCAGGATGAGCTGCAGGACAAACGCCGCAGGGAGCAGGATCGCGGCGCCTCGATCAAGCGCCGACGCGCCCTCGTCGACGTTCGCGCGGGCCGATTCCCACAGGCGCGACGAACCGGCTGCAACGACGAGCGCCGCTGCAAAGACGAGCTGCGCGAAGACGCCGTGCACGATCGCGAGCGCGGTGCTCGGCGCGAGAAGCGAGCGATCGACGTCGAGCGTCGGCCGGCCCGTCACGCGCATGCCGCCCAGAATCCCCTGCACGATGATCATGACGAGGAGAACGATCGCGAGCGTGCGCACCCAGCGGGCGGTCGGCTCGCGCCACGTCACCGAGATGAAGACGACCGCCGTCGCGCCGACGAGCATGCCGTAGAGTCGGTGCGCGTGCTCGTAGAACACGCCTTCCTTCATCTCCGCGACCGGATAGAGCAGCATGTTGTGTCCGAACGAGTTCGGCCAGTCGGGCACGGCGAGGCCGGCTTCGTATCCCGTGAGAACGCCGCCGAGGACGATGAGAAGGAAGATCGTCGACGCGAACACCGTCGCAAAGAGCGCGGCCGGCGACGGCAACGTGGAGTTGGACGGCATGCGCTTTCCGACGAGTCCGCCGAGCCACGCGAGCACGACCGACACCGCGACAAGTCCCGCGACCCAGACAAGCGCGCCGAACTGCGACGACGACTGAAGCCCGCGGAGGAATGCACCGACGACGAGGAGATTCGCGACCGCCGAGACAAGTCCGACGACCGACGGCCGCGCGCCCGCGTTCGCGAAGCGTCCAGCGACGAATCCCGCGCCGAAGAGGACGGCAAGCATGAGCGCGAAGAGCGCTTCGCCCGCGACGAATCCGGGCCGCATGAGCGCGCAGTACCCGAGCGCCCAGAGGACTGCCGTCGCACCGAAGCCAAGCGCCAGATTGATCGTGCGAAAGAGGCGTGCCGCGGCCAGAAGAATCGGCATGCCCACCACGAGGATGACGGCGAGGACGATGAGCGACTTCCAGGCGAACGCCTTGGTGTCGCTCGTCGCGGGGTCGTCGGCGAGAGCCGCGACCACGGGCAGTGCGCGGGCGAACGTATCGGTCACGGTCATCGGAACTGGCCTCCGCCTTCGTGCGTGCGCCAAAGGCCCGACGAGCGCGTGCCGCCTGCCGGGTGATGTCGGCGAATTCCTATACTACGCGTTCGTCGTCGCCCCAACCGGGCCGCGGCGCGACCGCGGCACGCACCTCGTCGTGCGATCCGCCGCGGAAGTGACTCACGCAGCCCTCGGACATGAATAGCGCGACGGAAACCTCCGATCCCCCGCGTCCGACGCATGATGCTCATGCGCCGACGCCATCGGCGGACGAAGGCACTGCGCGGCGCGGGCTCGTCCACATCGCGATGGAGTTGACGAAGGCGCGGCTCAACGCGCTCGTCCTCGTCACGACCGCCGTCGGCTACTTGCTCGCGACGACCCGCGACATCGACGCTCCGCGCTTCCTCTGGACGATGCTCGGAACCGCGCTCGCGGCCGCAAGCGCGGCGATGCTCAACCAGCTCTGGGAAACGCGGCGCGACGCGCTCATGCACCGCACGCGCGAACGGCCGCTGCCGGCCGGCCTGATCGGACGCATCCCCGTCCTCATCGCGGGCGTGCTGGCGGCGTACGCGGGCGTGTCGGTGCTGGGGATCTTCGTCAACCTCGTGACCGCGGGGCTCGCCTTCCTCAACGTGCTCGTGTACGTCCTCGTGTACACGCCGCTCAAGCCGCGCACGACGCTCAACACGCTGGTCGGCGGCGTGTGCGGCGCGATCCCGCCCATGATGGGCTGGACCGCCGTGACCGGGAACGTCGGCGTCGGCGCGTGGGTGCTCGGCGCGATCCTCTTCGTGTGGCAGCTTCCGCACTTCTTCGCGCTCGCGTGGATGTATCGCGAGGACTATCGGCGCGGCGGCATGTTCATGTTGCCGGTCGTCGATCCGCACGGCGAAGTGACCGCACGCACGATCGTGATCACCTCGGTCATGCTCGCGCCGCTCGGGCTCGCGGTGCTCGCGACCGGCCTCTCGGGCAGCATCGCGGCGGGCATCAACATCGTGCTCGCGCTGTGGATGGCTTGGCTCGGCCTGCGCTTCTACTTCGACCGCTCGAACGCGAACGCGCGGCGCGTGTTCCTCGCAAGCATCGCCTACCTCCCGATCGCGCTCGGCGCGATGGTGCTCGACCGATTCCGCGTGCTCGAGGCCGAAGATCTTCGCGTGGGTCGCACGCTCGTGATCGATCCCGCAATCCTTGGCCCCACGCCTCCGACGCCCCCGCAAGGGCCGGGGTCGTGACCGACGCGGCACCGGCGGATCGCCGCCTCACGATGGCGGCGGGCGGCTGGGTCATCCTCGTGACCGCCGCGCTCTGCGCCGCGCTTCTCGTGTGGGCATTCGCCGGGATCATCGTCGGCCATCGGCCGAAGGGCGGAAGCACGATCGAGTCGTACGGGTTCGATCTCTCGCGGACCACGGTGCCGACCTCGGAGCTCACGCCCACCGGCGAGACGCGCGACTTCCTCCGCGCTCTCGACGTTGCAGCGGCGATGCCCGCGAGCGAGATGCTCGAGTTCAACCGCACGCATCGCAAGCGCTACGTCGTGAGCGACGATCGCGTGATCGTCGTCACCGTCGGCGAGGAGACCCGCGCGTATCCCATCTCGGTCGTCGAAGCGCACGAGATCGTGCACGACACGCTCGGCGGCGTTCCGATCGCCGTCACGTACAGCCCGTTCTGCGACGCAGTCTCGGTCTTCGATCGCCGATTCGGCGACTCCACGTTGCACTTCGGCGTGAGCGGGATCGTGCGCGACGCCAACACCGTCCTCTACAGCGTTGCAGCCGACGGCCGCGAGTCGCTGTGGCAGCAGCTCGACGGCCGCGCGCTCTCCGGCGACGCCGCCGCGGGGAACGCCACGCTCACCCGCATCCCCGCGGTCTTCATCACGACTTGGGCCGACTACCTCGGCGCCTTCCCGAACGGATCGGTGATGGTGCGCGACGAGAAGAACGTGCGGCTTTACCAGAACATCTCGTACGAGCGCGCGCACGAGTCGCCGACGATCGAGTTCCCCGTGCGGAACGTCCCGCCGCAGGGACCGAACGGGCTCACGCCGAAGTCCCCGATTCTCGTCCTGCAACGCGGAGACGCGCGTCGCGCGGTCGCGATCGAGACGCTCCGGGCCCGCGGCACCGAACGGACGACCGTCGATCTCGGCGACGGCAGGGCACCGGTCACGATCGTCCTTCCGAAGCGGCCGGGAACGGCACGCGTCCTCACGGACGACGTCACGGTGCTCCCGACCTTCTGGTTCGCGGCGCACTCGCTCCTCGGCATCGACGACGTCGTCACGACCGACTGACGCGGCTGTAGCGGTCGTGCGGGGTCGCGGTTCCGACGGCGACCGAAGCGTCGCCAGCGGACGGCCGATCAACCGTGCGGAGACCGCAGGCAGGCCGTCGGCCACGTCACGCGCCGGGGGGAGGGAACGATGGACCGATCCGCGATCCTGCATCGCCGGAGACTCGCAAGCCTCGTCATCGCGGTGGCGCTCGCCGCCACGATCGTCGGGTACGGCTTCGGGCAATCCTGTCCGAAGCCCGGCTCGTGCCTCACGGCCCACCAGAATCCCGGCTGCGAGAACACCGACTGCTGCATGCTCGTGTGTAGCGCCGATCCCTTCTGCTGCCAGGCGTCGTGGGACAGCATGTGCGCCGACGAAGGCTGGGCGTGGTGCGCCGCAAGCTGCGGCGGCCCGCTCTCCGGCGACTGTCTCAGCGCGCACGAGGATCCGGCCTGCTACGAGCCGACCTGCTGCGACACCGTGTGCCAGAGCGACGCCTTCTGCTGCGAACAGATGTGGGACGACGTCTGCGTCGACGAGGCGTTTCAGCTCTGCGTCTACGTCTGCGGCGGCCCGCTCGCGGGCGATTGCCTCAACGCGCACGCCGATCCCTTCTGCTGGGAGGAGTCGTGCTGCAACGTGGTGTGTGACGCGGACCCCTACTGCTGCAACACCGAATGGGACCAGACGTGCGCCGACGAGGCGTTCGACTTCTGCACCGCGTGCGGCTCGCCGTCGGCGGGCTCGTGCTACGCCTCGCACGGCCCGAACTGCTCCGACGAAGTCTGCTGCAACGCCGTGTGCACGCTCGACTCCTATTGCTGCCTCGTCGCGTGGGACGGCTACTGCGTCGACGGCGCGCAGGCGATCTGCGCGCCGTGCGGCGCGAGCGGCGCGCTCTCGTGCTTCGCGCCGCACGGGCCCGGCTGCGACGAGGTCGTCTGCTGCACCACGATCTGCGCGGTCGATCCCTTCTGCTGCACGACCGCGTGGGACACGACCTGCGTCGCGACCGCGACCGACGTGTGCGGCGGCTGCGGCAACCCGGCCGCGGGCTCGTGCCTCACGGAACACGACACGCCCTTCTGCGAGGAGCCGAACTGCTGCGCGGCCGTCTGCATCGAGGACGACTACTGCTGCACCGCCGAGTGGGACGCGATCTGCGCAATCGAGGCCGCGGAGATCTGCGGCGGCTGCGGCGCGGCGGAAGCTCCGTCGTGCCTCTTCGCGCACGCCTCGAGCGGATGCGACGACCTCGACTGCTGCGCGCTCATCTGCGGGCTCGACGCATTCTGCTGCGAGGTCGCGTGGGACGCGGTGTGCGTCGACGCCGCCATCGGCGAGTGCGCGCTGCCCCCCTGCTACGGCGTGTGCGACGGCGACCTCGACGCGAACGGCGTCGTCGATGCCGCGGACATCGCGCTCGTGCTCGGTTCCTGGGGCTCGTCGCAATGCGGCGACATCGACCGCAACGGCATCGTCAACGGCGGCGATCTCGCGGCGCTTCTCGGCAACTGGGGTGCGTGCGACTGAGTCGCCGCGCGGCGCTCACCAGCGCTGCGAACCCCACCAGAGCGTCGCGTAGAGCGCAAGCCACACGATGTCGAGGAAGTGCCAGTACATCGCGCAGTACGCGACGCCGTCGTCGCGGCCCGGGCCATAGCGCCCGCCGGCTGCCCGCGCGGTCACGACGGCCATCGGGATGATGCCGCCGATCACGTGGGCGGCGTGCAACGCGGTGAGGACGTAGAACGTCCACGCGTAGAGGTCTTCGGTCACGATCATGTTCGCCCGCGCGGCCTCGGACCACGCGAGCATTTGCGTGGCGACGAACGCGAACGCGCAGGCGAGCGTGACGCCCATCCACGCGGCGGTCGATCGTTCGCCGCGCCGCGCCGCCACGCGGGCGACGTGCATCGTGGCGTCCGAGATGATGAGGATCAGCGTCGAGAAGAGAAGCGCCTTCGGCAAGGGCGGCGCGTCGGGCGGCGGCCAGTGCCCGTCATTCATCGGTCCGACGCGCACGATCACGAACGCGAGGATCGTCGCGATGAAGATGATCGCGAGCGTCAGGATGAAGAGCCACATGCCAAGACGGCCCGCCTGTCGGCGGGCCGTCTCGTCTGCGAATATCGATGGCTTGTTGCCTCGGAAGAACACGGTCCGCCGTTACTGCGGCTTGTTCTTGGCGATCGGCGCGGTCGGCGCCTCCGCGTCGAGCACCGCCTGCACGCCCGTCGGGTTGCCGCCGCGGATCGTCTTCCGCAGCTGTCCGACGTCCATCAGGCAGAAGAGCATGAGGAGGAGGACGAAGAGGATCGAGCCAAAGAACATCAGCTGGTTGAACGGCTTGTCCCAGCGAAGGTGCATGAAGTAGAGGCACACGAGCGTCGCCTTGAAGGCGGCGATCGCAAGCGCGATGACGATGTTGAGTTCGCCGAGATCGACCTCGACGACGGCGACGGTCACCACCGTGAGGAGGATGAGCCCGAGGCCGGTGCCGATGAGCGTCGACATCGGAACGAGGTGACCCACGAGCGGCTGCTCGCCGTGACCGTGCGACGAATGGGAATGCGAAGGTGAGGACATGGAGGGTTCTCCCAAACTGCCGGTGCGGTCAGTGGATCAGGTAGAAGAGCGGGAAGAGGAAGATCCAGATCAAGTCGACGATGTGCCAGTAGAGGCCGCCGAGGTCGACCGGCGTGTAGTAGTTGCTGTTGAAGCGGCCCTTCGCGGCGCCGTACATCAGCCAGCCGATCAGGAACATGCCGATGATGACGTGGATGCCGTGCAGGCCGGTCATCGCGAAGTAGATGCCGAAGAAGCGGTGCGTGTTGAGCGGCATCTCGGGATCGGTCAGGTGGACCTTCTCCTCGTGCGCCGCTTCGGCGACTTCGGCCTGGTGCTGCGTTTCATCGCCTTCGCCGACGAGCGACACGCCGGGCGTGCCCGCCGGGAGCGGCTTGATCGTCGACGACTCGACCGGCGGAAGCTTGAAGAGAGGCGGCGAGTTCGACGCGAGACCGGGGTTCGTGCCGAGCACCGGGTGCTCGGTCATGACTGCGTTCGGGCTGCTCGGCGTCGCCGTCGCGGCGTGCGCGTCGGCGGCCGCGTGCCCACCCGCATGCCCGTCACCATGTTCGACGGGCTTGTAGAAGCCGGGACCCCACACGAGGTTCGCGTGGATCTTGTGGGTGTACTCGAAGTACTTGATGACCAAGAAGCCGCACGCGCCGAGGAACGTGAGGAAGAGGCAGAAGACGAGAGGCCCCTGCTTACTTCGCTGCGCGAAGTGCACGGCCATGGCCATCGTCATCGAGCTCAAGATCAGGACGCAGGTGTTGATGCCACCCATTGTGGTGTCGAGGTAGTGGCTCGCGTACTTGAACACCTCGGGGCTCTCGGCGCGCATGATCGCGTAGAGGGCGAAGAGCGCGCCGAAGAAGAGGATTTCGGTCGCGAGGAACACCCACATGCCGAGCTTGCCGCTGTCGAACTGCTGTGCAGGCGATTCGAAGTGGTGTGCCAGGAACGGGTATTCGCTGTGCGCATGGTGTCCGTGGTCGGCATCACCATGCGAATGGGCGTGAGAGTCAATCGCGGTCACGAGTCGTGCTCCGATGTCGAGCGGAAGGAGCGATCCCCGAAGGAAGGGGGCGTTCCCGGCAACGTGGAAGTGGACGGGGTCAGTGGTGGGCGCCGGCGCGCTTCGGCGCGTTCGGATTCAGTTCCGGATCAAGGCTTCGATCCACGACGTAGCCGCCAGCCGAGTCGTCCCAGCGGACGATCGAGAAGTCGTAGCAGTCGCCGACGCGCGGCGTCGTCGGGAAGTTGTCATGCGGCGGCGGCGACGGGCACTGCCACTCGAGGCTGCGACCACCCCAGGGGTTCGCCGGCGCGGGCTTGCCGCTGAAGAGCGACTTCAGGAGGCAGATGCCCGTGATGATGAAGCCGAGCGCCATGATGTACGAGCCGCAGGTCGAGATCACGTGATAGATCTGGAACTCGGGCTGGTAGAGGTAGTAGCGGCGCGGCATGCCGTGGCTGCCGAGCATGAACTGCGTGAAGAACGTGACGTTGAAGCCGACGAAGACGAGGACGCAGCCGAGCTTGCCGAGCGCCTCGGAGTACATGCGGCCGAACATCTTCGGCCACCAGTGGTGGAGGCCGCCCACCATCGCGATCAGGGCCGAACCCATCATCACGTAGTGGAAGTGCGCGACGACGAAGTAGGTGTCGTGCAGGTGGATGTCGGTGTTGAGCGTGCCGAGGTGGAGACCGGTGAGACCACCGATCGTGAAGAGGAAGAGGAACGCGAGGCCGTACAGCATCGGCGTGTTCAGGCTGATCGAGCCCTTGTAGAGCGTCGCCAGCCAGTTGAACACCTTGATCGCCGAGGGAATGGCGACGGAGAACGTGATCAGCGAGAACACCGCGCCCATCAGGCCCGACTGGCCCGACACGAACATGTGGTGTCCCCAGACGAGGAACGAGAAGAACGCGATCGCGATCGAGGAGAACGCGATGAAGCGGTAGCCGAAGATGTGCCGGTGGGAGTGGACCGCGATGATCTCGCTGATGATGCCCATGCCGGGCAGGATCATGATGTAGACCGCGGGGTGGCTGTAGAACCAGAAGAAGTGCTGGAAGAGGACCGGGTCGCCGCCCATCGCCGGATCGAAGACGCCGATGTGGAAGACGCGTTCAATCGCGACGAGCGCGAGCGTGATGGCGAGGACCGGCGTCGCGAGCACTTGGATGAGCGCCGTCGAATAGAGCGCCCAGAGGAAGAGCGGCATCCGGAACCAGGTCATGCCCGGCGGACGCAGCTTGTGGATCGTCACGATGAAGTTCATGCCCGTGAAGATCGAGCTGAACCCGAGGATGAAGACGCCGGTGATGACCCAGACGACGCCGCCAAGCGTGGTGCGCGTCGAGTACGGGGTGTAGAAGGTCCAGCCGGTGTCGAACGAGCCGGCGAGCAGGCTGATGACGACGAAGATCGCGCCGAAGATCCAGAGCCAGAACGACGCGAGGTTGAGCCGCGGGAAGGCGACGTCCTTCGCGCCGAGCATGATCGGCAGGATGAAGTTGCCGAGCGCCGCGGGGATACTCGGCACGATCACGAGGAAGACCATGACCGCGCCGTGCAGCGTGAACGCTTGGTTGTACTGCTCGGCCGTCATCCAATTGACGGCGTCCGGGAAGAGCAGCTTCGTGCGGACGAGGAGCGCGAAGACTCCGCCGACGAAGAAGGACCCGAGGATCGCGAACATGTACATCACGCCGATCCGCTTGTGATCGAGCGTGAAAGCCCACGAGAGAAGCCCGCGGGTGTGCGTCAGGTAGTTGTCCGACGAAGCCTCGATGTTGAGGTGCGTCGGTCGTGATGCGTCAAGTGTCGTCATAAGGTCGCCTGTCGCTGTGGCGCGTAAGTACGTAGTGCAGGTCGGTTACTTCAGGTCCGCTACTTGGCCGCGTTGGCGGTCTTCTTCGGGTCCGCCGTCTGTTGTGGAAGCGGCGGGATCGGCTTCAGGTAATTGCCCTTCGCGTCGAACTCGTCGAGGCGCTTCATGAAGTCGATGAGGGCTTGAATCCCCACGTCCGAAATCTGGCCCTTGAACGTCGGCATCGCGTTGCCGAAGGGGGCGACGAGGTGCTTGCCGGGATTGAGGATCGAGTCGCTGATGTAGGCTTCCGGCGTCTCGTACTCCTTGCCCGGTCCGATGTAATCCTTGAGCGTCGTGCCGTCGCCGAACTTCGTGAGGCCCTTCTCCGTGCGCTCCCAGATCGCGGGAAGGCCGTCATGGGCACCCCACGACGGGCCGGTGCTGGGCGTGCCATCAAGCGTGTGGCAGCTGATGCAACGCTTGTAGAGTTTCGGGGCAACGCGGAAGTAGCGTTCGTCGACCGGCGAACGTTGGTCAGCGGTTCGCTGGTACTCCGCCCACTCATCGAACTCCGCTTGGTTCAGCACATAGACCTTGCGGTTCATGTTCGAGTGGTCCTTGCCGCAGTACTCGGTGCAGAAGAGGTGGTGCGCCTTCCGCGCGTCCATTCCCGTCGGCTCGGGGGCGTTGAACCAGAGCGTCGTGTAGCGGCCCGGAACGACGTCCTTCTTCACGCGGAAGTCCGGCACGAAGAGGCTGTGCAGCACGTCTTCCGAACGCATCACCAGCTTCACCGGCTTGTCGGCGGGAACGATGAGGTCGTCCGACACCACACCGTTCGGGTACTTGAAGCTCCACGACCACTGCTGCGCCGTGACGTCGATCTGGTACGAGTTGAGCGGCGGCGTCGACGCCGAGAGGAATCCCTTGAAGCCGAAGTAGAAGAGGAGGATCGAGAGGAGAAGCGGGATGATCGTCCACGTGACTTCGAGCGCCGTGTGGTGCGTCGGCCCTTCCGCGTGGATCTCGCGGCCACGCTGGCGATACTTCACGACGAAGATCACCATGAGCGCAACGATGAGCGCGAAGAAGAAGTAGCCGAGGTACGTGATGAAGTAGAACGTCGCGTCGATGTTCTCGGCATTGACGGACGACGCCTGCGGCAGCCAGAAACCGCCGGTGAGCTCGCGCGGTGCGGGAGGCGGAGCCGTGGCGATCGTCGGGACAATCGTGGAGAAGAAGGCGTTCATCGGGTATCCGGTTCGCGTCTCGATGCGCTCAGCACGTCAACGCAGGTTGGGGCTCTCAGGAATTCGTGTGGGCCGAAGCCGACCCGGCAAGACGACGGCGTCGAACGTCCTGACGCCAGAGGATGAAGACACCGCCCGCAAGCGCGACGAGCGTGACCGCACCGCCGAGCTGCATGAGCCGGGATGCGAACAGCACGTAGCCAGTGCCGGGCGAATAAACGTGGCACCAGAGGATGAAGCGATCGAGCGTCGAGCCGATCTTTCCTTCCGACGCCTCGAGGAGTGCGAGACGAAGATTCTTCGGCTCGAACGCGCTGCCGTAGAGGTAGCGCGAGATGCGACCGTCGGGGGTGATGATGAAGAGCGCCGCCGCGTGGGCGTACTCGCCGTTCGGTTGAAGCTCGAACTTGAAGCCGACGGCGTCGGCGACTCGCTTACTTTCCTCCGCCGCGCCGACGAGGAAGTGCATGCCGTTCACGGCGCCGGCACGGTCGTACTCGATGACGTACTGATCACGCTTCGCCTTCGCGAGCCCGTGCGGCTCGTTCGGGTTGATGCTGATCGAGACGATGTCGAACTCCTTGCCCGCGGAGAAGTCGATCTCCTTGAGCCCGTCGACCGCGCCGTTCAAGACGAGGTTGCAGAGCATCGGGCAGCGCAGGTAGCCGAGTTGGAGGATCAGCGGGCGACCGGCCTTGAGGAAGTCGCCAAGGCGGACCTGGTTGCCGTCCTCGTCGGTGAAGGTCGCGTCCTGCGGAATCGTGCCGTTCAAGTGCTCGATGATGTCGACGTTCCGAAGTTCCGGAGGCGTCTCGTTCACCGTCTGCGCGGCCGCGCGCTGATCGCACACGCTCGCGGCGAGCGATACAGCTGCAACGCCGAGAATGGATGCGAATCGCGTCGTCACTTGGCCGCTCCTCCCGCCGGCGTCGCCGGCTTCACGGTCGAGAGCTCGACCGCGATGGCGCGCATGGCGCCGTTGATCGGAATGCGGATCCGCTCGACGGGCTTGCCGTCAGGGCCGGGCACCTCGATCCGGGCGTAGTCGGCCAGGAGCTGCTTCTGCTCCGCACGCATCTGTTCGAGCGGCACGACGCGTTCGTCGATCACGCGGAGATCGGTCTCGCGGTTACTGGCCGCGAAGTAGATGACCGAGATCGCCAACACCAAGGCAGCGAAGACGACGCTGCCAGCCAACGTGACGAACCACGTCGAGCCCCCTTCGGGGTCGTCGATCTGGACGTCCGTCGTGACATCGGTTTGGGAGTGGGAGGCGTGCGCCATGGCAGTGCTTTCCGTGAAGGCCGCGTCGATCCGCGGCCAGAAGTTCTAGGCAGGATCACATGTTCTCGAAGTGCAACGACTCGCCGAGACGCGGATCGCGTTCGCACACGAGCGGGTACGCGCGGCAAGACCGCAGCGTGCAGAAACCGAAGAGGCCAACCATGCCCGCGAGCAGGATGAAGTTGATCGGCGTGAAGAAATGCGTCGAGGTGTCGGAGAACTCCGCGAACGCCTCGCTGAATCGCTCGAACTGCGTGAGGTCGTGCGGGATCCTCGGCATGATGAGCCAGTAGAGATCGAGCCACGCGAACGCGAGCATCCAGATCGCGCCGAGCGAGAGGACGAGCGGCATGCGCTTCGGCCACCTCGAGATGAACCCGATGAACGGGATGATGAAGTGACCGAAGAGGAGGACGAGGCTGAACGGTCCCCAGCCGCCGACTTGGCGGGCGAGGAACCAGGTCGTCTCTTCCGGCACGTTCGCGTACCAGATCAGCATGTACTGACTGAAGCCGATGTAGGCCCAGAAGACCATGCCGAACGCGAAGAGCAACTTGCCCATGTCCTGGTAGTGCTCGGTCGTGATGGCGTGCGTGAGCGCGCCGACCGACTGGAGACGAACGCAGAGCAGGATGAGCCCGGCAAAGCCGGCGGTCGCACAGCCGCAGAAGAAGTACACGCCGAACATCGTGCTGAACCACGCCGGCGAGAGCGACATGATCCAGTCGAAGGAGGCGAAGGTCACCGAGAGCGCGAAGAGGATCGCCGCGGGGGCAGCGAACTTCTGCATGAAGGCGATGTTGTTGCGGTCGCCGGTCGCGCCGAGCCGCAGGCTTCGGTTGAGGAAGACGTGCGCGAGGAACGCCCAGATCGCGAAGTACGCGATCGCGCGGGCCCAGAAGAAGTCGCCGTCAAAGAGCCCGAAGAGCGAGAAGTACCCGATCTTCTTTTCGATCAGGTGCCACTCGGCGATGTTGTTGTTCTTCATCGTCGCGGGATCGGCCCACGGCCAGAGCAGGCCGGCCTTGCCGCGGAACCAGAGCCACCCGAACGGGATGATCCAGAGCGCCCAGATCCAACGAAGGTTGCTCGCAAGGAGCTCCGCCGGCCGGCGCACCACGACGGACCATCCGGCCCGCGTGAGGTGCTGCACGAAGACGAAGAAGAGTCCACCGAGCGAGATCGCGAGCACGAAGCAGAAGCTCACGAGGTAGGAGCGCCAGAAGAAGTCTTCCGACACACCCATCCAGCCGTTCAGGCCGATGAGAAGGCCGAGCGCGAGGCAGCCCGCGCCCAAGATGCCCAGCCCCAACTGAAGCGACGCGCCGATGTCGCCGAGCCCCGTCTTGTCGAGCGGGGTGAGGCGTTGGACGTGTCCAGAGGTCGAATGCGAGTGGCTCATGCGTTCACCGAAGCGGAAGGTCGTGCGACCAGCCGGCGCGACGGCCGGCACAGCTGAGGGTTAGGGCTTCTTCAATCCAGCGCGACGATCCGGCGGAACGTCCTGGAGGCTGGCGTCTTGGCTCAGCTGAAGCGCCTTCACATAGGCCGCGATCGCCCAGCGATCTTCGACCGGAACTTGCGAGCCATAGCCCGCCATCGTGCGGACGCCGTGCTTGACCGTGTAGTAGATCTGACCGATCGGCTGCGGCCGCACCGTCGGATCGTGCAAGCTCTTCGCGGGAACCCACGACGTGTCGTTGGGCGGGCCGTCCGCGTTGTCCATCAGCGCTTGTGCGCGGCGGTTCACCATGCCGTCGCCGTATCCGGCGTACCCATGGCAGACCGCACAATAGATGTTGAATCGCTCTTGGCCACGCGCGAGGAGCGCGTTCTTGTCGACATCCTTGAACTGCGCGGGGAGGGAGATCGCCCAATCGCCGTTCGCGGTGACGCCTTCAGACCAGTGCGGATCGAGATCCGCCTCGCCGACGGCGACCGTGCCCGGCACGATCGGACGCGCCGCGCGGGTGTCGGCGAAGAGGTCGCTCGGCGCCTGCGCCTTGAACTTCGGCTGCATGTCCATATCCCAGAAGATGTGGACCGGGCGGCCGGTGCTCTGCGTCTCGCGAATCCAGCCGATCGCAAAGGGCGGGATCAGGAGCAGCGACGCCAACACGCCGCCGATGTAGATGAGCGGTCGGGGAATGCTGATCATTCGTCAATCGCCTCCACCGCGATTGGGTTGAGAGACTTGAGGAAGGCCTCGGTCTTGCCGCGCAGGAACTTGGGATCACGAGCTTCGACCACGATGAAGAAGCGGTCGTTCGTGACCCGCGCGAATCGCCGGCTCGCGAAGAGCGGGTGATAGAGCTGCGGCAAGCCGTTCATGAGGAACATCCCGAACACGGTCGTGAGCGCCGCGAACAGGATGGTCAGTTCGAACATGACCGGGATGAAGGCCGGAAGGCTGAGAAGCGGCTTGCCCGAGATGAGGAACGGGTAGCCCGTCACGTCAAGCATCGGGAGCCAGTCCGGCGCGTGCGTCGACCAGTTGGTCGAGTTCGTGAAAGCCTGGAGGACGAACGCCGCGGTGGTGCCGCCGGCACCGGCGAAGAACACGATCACCGGAAGGATCGTGCGCTTGATGCCCATCGCCTTGTCGAGGCCGTGGACCGGGAACGGCGTGCAGGCGTCCCAGTAGCGGAAGCCTTCCGACTTCACGCGCTCCGCGGCGTGCATGAGCGCGCCGGGCGTGTCGAACTCGGCAATGAGGCCGTAGGGCCGCGACTTCGCGCCGGCGCTTTCGCCGTGCGTGTGGCCCGCGGTGTTCGGGTGCGCAATCGTCGACGACATCTCAGTGACCGTCCTTTCCGCCGTGACCGTGGTCGGCATGGGCGCCGGCGTGCGGATCTGCGGCGGGCATGATCGCCTTCACTTCCGCCATCGCGATCATCGGGAGGAAGCGGCAGAAGAGGAGGAAGAGCGTGAAGAAGAGGCCGAAGGCGCCGAGCATCGTGCCGACGTCCACCCACGTCGGGACGTACTTGTCCCAGGACGACGGGAGGAAGTCGTTCGCAAGGCTCGACACGATGATCACGTAGCGTTCGAACCACATGCCGATGTTGACGACCAGGCTGAGGACGAACATCAACGGGATGCTGGTGCGGATCGCCTTGAACCAGAAGAGCTGCGGCGTGATGACGTTGCAGCTCACCATCAGGAGATACGCCCACCAGTACTGGCCGAACGCACGGTTCAGGAACGCGAACTTCTCGTACATCGCTCCCGAGTACCACGCGATGAAGAACTCCATCGAGTAGGCGTAGCCGACCATCGTGCCGGTCACGAGGATGATCTTGTTCATGTTGTCGAGGTGGCGGAGCGTGATGATGTCCTTGAGACCGAACATCTCACGCGCCGGAACCGCGAGCGTGACCACCATCGCGAAGCCGGAGAAGATGGCGCCTGCGACGAAGTACGGCGGGAAGATCGTGGTGTGCCAGCCGGGGAGCTGGCTGGTCGCGAAGTCGAACGACACGACCGAGTGCACCGAGAGAACGAGCGGCGTCGAAAGGGCCGCAAGGATCAGGTACGCCCGCTCATAGCGGTGCCAGTGACGGTTCGAGCCGCGCCAGCCGAGAGCGAAGAGGCCGTAGCCGATCTGCTGGATGCGGCCCTTCGCACGATCGCGCAGCGTGGCGAGATCGGGGACGAGGCCCGTGTACCAGAAGAGAAGCGACACGGTGAAGTAGGTCGAGACCGCGAAGACGTCCCAGAGGAGCGGCGAGCGGAACTGCGGCCACATCTCCATCTGGTTCGGGATCGGGAAGAGCCAGTACGCGAACCACACACGACCGACGTGGATGCCCGGGAAGAGACCGGCGCAGATGACGGCGAAGATCGTCATCGCTTCCGCGAACCGGTTGATGCCCGTCCGCCACTTCTGGCGGAAGAGGAAGAGAATCGCGCTGATGAGCGTGCCGGCGTGGCCGATGCCGACCCAGAACACGAAGTTCGTGATGTCGAAGGCCCACATGACGGGGTTGTTGAGACCCCAGACGCCGACGCCCGTGAAGATCAGGTAGAGGACGCAGAATCCGAGCAGGCCGAGCAAGCCGAGGCTCGCGGCGAAGGCGACGTACCACGCGAGCGGTGCGCCCTTCATCTCGTTCACGCGACAGACCGTCGTCGTGACTTGTCCGAACCGTTCCATGTTGAGCACGAGCGGGGCGCGATCGCCGGGCTGCTCGCTCGTGTTGTCAACGATTCGAGTGTTCGCTGGAAGCGAGGTCACGAGAGCACCTCCGTCACCCGCGCGATGCCGTTACGGATCGCGCTTCCGTGCGTGGTGCCTTCCGCACCATGATCGTGGCCATGGTCATGATCATGCCCATGGTCGTGACCGTGGTCATCGCCATGGCCGTGGTCGTGGCCGATGTGCATGAGTTCCTCCGACGCCGACGGGTTCGTGACCCGGGCGAGGTACTTGAGTCGCGGCTTCGTGTGCAGCTCTTCGAGCATGCCGTACGCGCGCTTGTCGGCGTGCGCCTGGGCCACGAGGCTCGACGAGTCGTTGAGGTCGCCGAACGTGATCGCCTGCGTCGGGCAGGCGTCGGAGCAGGCGGTCGTCATCGCGCCGTCGGGGATCGACCAGTTGGCCGAACCCGCGGTGCCGCCCTGCTTCGCCCACGCGTTCTTGTAGGTGATCTTGTTCTTCTGGATGCGCTGCACGCAGAAGGTGCACTTCTCCATCACGCCGCGCGAACGCACCGTGACTTCGGGGTTGAACTGCATCTTCTTCCACTCGCCCGTGCCTTCGTGGAAGTCACGGAAGTAGTAGCCCTTGTCGACGACGAAGAACTGCTCCTGACGATCCGGCACCTTGCGGTGGTAGTCGAAGAAGTTGAAGCGACGGACCTTGTACGGGCAGTTGTTGCTGCAGTAGCGCGTGCCGATGCAGCGGTTGTAGACCATCACGTTCAGGCCGTTGACGTCGTGGACCGTGGCCGCGACCGGGCAGACCTGTTCGCACGGCGCGTTCTCGCAGTGCTGGCATGAAACCGGCTGCGTCGTCACGGCGACCGGACGATTCGTGTCCGAGCCGAGGAAGTAGCGGTCGATGCGCATCCAGTGCATCTCGCGGCCGCGCATCACTTGGGCCTTGCCGACGACCGGGATGTTGTTCTCCGCCTGGCACGCGGTCACGCACGCGCCGCAGCCGGTGCACGCCGCGAGGTCGATCGCCATCGCCCAGCGGAACTTCGCGCCGTCGAGGTTCGATTCGTCCCAAAGCGAGATGCGGCTCGCGACGTGCGCCCGATGCTTCGCGAAGTCGGGCTCGGTGCGATAGGTCTTGAGCGTGTCCTGACGGACGAGCGACGGAAGACGATCCTGAATGCCCTGCTCCGGGATCGCCTTGATCGCCGCTTCGGCGACGCCGTGATCCTGGGTGTGGGCGAAGGGATACGTGCCGTCGAGCTTCGAGACGTTCGCGCCGCGGGCGATGCCCATCGCGTCGCTCGTGCGGATCGCGTAGGCGTTGAAGCCGGCGTCCTTCGCGATCGCGCCGCCGAGTTCGCCGCGACCGTAGCCGAGGTTCAGGCGGATCGAGCGATCGGCCATGCCGGGGACGAGCCACGCCGCGGCTTCGAGCGTCTTGCCGCTCGCCGAGATCGAGACCTTGTCGCCATTCTTGAGGCCGAGTCGTTCGCCCATCGCGACCGACATGTAGGCCGCGTTGTCCCAGGTGATCTTGCTGACCGGATCGGGCAACTCCTGGAGCCAGGCGTTATTCGCGAAGCGACCGTCGTAGACCTTCGGGCACGCCGCGAAGGTGACTTCGACGGCGTCGCCGCCGGCGGCCGGAAGCGCCGCGAGCTCCTTGAGGACCGCGGCCTCGTTCGCCGAAGGCTTGGCCGGCGTCCACGCGGTGTTAGGTACGACGCCGTCGTTGAGCGCCGTGCGCCACTTCGCGGCGAAGTCGGCGCCTTCGGACTTGAGCGTCGCCATCCACGTGCGCCGCACGACCGACTGGCCGTCGCGCGGATCCTCGTTCATGAGTTCCGCGCACAGCTCGATCGCGCTCAGGCCGCCCTGGTCGGCCTCGAGCATCGGGGCGATGAGCGGCTGCTGCGGCGCGATGGTGCCGTCGTACGCACGCGTGTCGCCCCACGACTCGAGGAAGTGCGACTGCGGCACGTGCCACGTGCAGGCCTTTGCCGTCTCGTTCGCGTGATAGCCGAGGTGCACGCTCTCGCCGACCTTGCCGAAGGCGGCTGCAACGCCGAGATCGGCCGGGGCGTCGTAGACGGGGTTGCCGCCGAGGATCGCGAGCGTCTTGACTTGGCCCGCATTGATCGCGTCGACGAGCGCCTTGAGGTCGCCGACGGCCGTGCGGCCCTTCTCGGAGACCTGGACGTAGCTGACGGTCTTGTCGCGGGCGTTGAGCTTGTCGTTCAGGAGCGCCGCGAGCGCGTGCACCGCGGCCGGCTGGCCGGGGCCTGCAACGACGACGCAGCTTCCCGTGGCCTTGTTCGCCTCGAGATCCGCGATGAGCGCGGCGAGGATCTTCTCGTCGTGCTCGGTGAGCGTGGGCTTCGCCGGAGCGCTGCCGACGCCGAGCGCCGCCGCGATCGTCGCCGCGACCGCCGCCACGTCGCTCGAGCGGGCGACGACGCGTTCGTCGGCGCTCATGCCGGTGACCGTGAGCGCGCTTTCGACGACGTACAGGCGGCTCATCTCCTGCGTGGCCGCGTCCTTGTTGCCGAACGGGATGCGCCGCGACGCCGCGAAGTCGCGCGAGTGACGCACCGCGTTCGGGTGCGTCATGAGGAAGTCGGAATCGAGGCTGACGATGACCTTCGCGTTCGCGAGGTTCAGGATCGGCCGCATCGGCTGGCCGAACGCGATCTCGGTGCCCTGCCGCTCGGCGTCGTCATTCACCGCCGACCACTCGAACCACTTCGCGCCGGGGAACTTCTTGGTGAGGCGCGCCTTCATGTCGGCGAGCGACGGGCTCGACGAGGGCTGCGAGAGGATCGCGAGGCCGTCCTTCGAGAGCGACGCGCACCACTCGCGGAACTTCGCGATGGACGACTTCGTGCCCTTCTGCGTGATCGTGCGGCTGCGATCGGGGTCGTAGAGCTCGAGGATCGTCGCTTGCGTGATCGAATCGGAGGAGCCGAGGTTGCCCGAGTGCTTCGCGTTGCCGTCGACCTTGATAGGTCGCGCGTCGACGCTCGTCACCATGAGGCCGCGGCCGACGCCGTCGAGCTCCCAGCTCGTCGCGTACTTCACCGGCGTGCCGGGAATGCGATTCTCCGGGCGGTTCGCGTACTCCTTGAGGTACTGCTCGGGAAGGCGCCGGCAACCCGCGGTCGCGGCGCCGGCGAGCGCGAGGCTCGCGCCCATGACCTTGAGGAACGTGCGGCGATCGTCGTCGTTGAGTTCGCTCGCGCCTTCCTGGAACTCGTTGTTGGCCCACCGCTCGAACTCGGCGGTGTTGTTCTTGTCGTCGATGCTGCGCCAGAAGACCTTCGAGGGAGACTCGACGACCTCGTCGTTGCAGCCGTGCCCGTTCGTCGAGGTCGAGCCGCATCCGCAGCCGCCGCCGTTCGAACTCGCCTTCGCATTGGGACTCGTCGAGTCGACGACCGGTAGCGCGATCGACGCTCGACGTTCACCTTCACCTGTCATTGCTCGTTCGTGCATGGCGTTCGGTTGCACTCCGTTCCTGTATGCCGGGCGACCGAGGTCGTCCGGAAAGCCCGAGCGGGTCGGGCGGCTAGCGTTCGTGATGGGCAGTTCGGGGAATTACGGCAGTTCCGTCGAGCGGAAACGACGACGGCGACGCGTCAGCGGTGACACGTCGAGCAGTCTTCGCTCGGCTTGATGAGGAACTGCGACTTCAGCGACTCGCGCTCTTCGCGCGAGAGCGACTGCATGTCGAAGGTCATGTTGGTCATCTCCGACGGCGGTCGGAGGTTGTTGATCGGGTCGCGGTGGCAATCGAGGCACCAGCCCATCGAGAGCGGTGCGTAGCGATAGACGACTTCCATGCGATCGATGCGGCCGTGGCAGGTCACGCAGCCGACGCCGCGATTCACGTGGGCCGAGTGATCGAAGTACGCGTAGTCGCCGAGCTTGTGGACCTTGATCCAGGTGACCGGGTTACCCGTCGTCGCCGATTCGCGAAGGGCTTCGAGCTTCGGGCTCGAAGGACGAATCCCGGTGTGGCAGTTCATGCACGTCTGCGTCGGAGGCACGGCGGCGAAGCCGGAGCGCTCGACGGTGTTGTGGCAGTACCGACAGTCCATGCCTAACTGCCCGGCGTGCAGCTCGTGGCTGAACGGGATCGGCTGGTTCGGTTGGTAGCCGACCTCGAGCGTCTTCGGGCTGAAGCCGTAGGCAACGAAGAGAACCGCGTAGAGCGGCACAACTGCGCCGACCATGAGAAGTGTCGGCAACAGAAGGTTCGACCAGCGTGGAAAGAGGAATCGACTCATGCGTCACCTGATGGGGCCACTGGAACGGCCACGACCGACTCTGTGCAATTTTTCACAAAGTCGACCAGAGATGGTAAGGAAAGCGGATAGACGCGTCAATGAATCGGCCCGCGTCCGCAGCCGGCGGGAAAAGTCGCCGCCCCCGGTCGATGGCACGTCTTGACGGGTACCCCGGACCGGAGAGCCGGCCGCGTGGCCGGCGGGCGACCGCTCGGCGCGCCGAACCGGGACCGTCGGAGGAGTCCTGCGAGCGAAGAAGTCGCGCGCGTCGTGCGACAGCGTCCGCGCGTCGCGGAGCTGTATCGAGAGAAGGAGATAGCGCGTGCCCGTGCGTTTCGCGTGACTCCTGACGAAGAGCGGCGCCTTGCTCGCCGTTCAACGGGCGCGAACTGTAACGGAAGTCCACGAGGTGCGCAAGGTCGTGAGAGAGACGAGTACGCTGCGCTCGTGGCGCTTGAGCCGTATCTTCGTCGCACCGCAGCGATCCTAGAAGAGGGCCCGCTCACGCGCGACGACCTCATCGCGAGGATCGCCGCGTGCGTTGCTGCCCACGCGCCAACGCTTCGGCTCGAGGCGGTGCGCGACGCAACGCTCGCGCGCGAAGGCGCCGGACTCACGGTCACGGGCGACGGCGTTGCCTTTCCCCACGCCAGTCTCGACGCGGCTTCCGAACCGCTTGTTGTGCCATGCCTTGTGCGTCACGGCGTCTCGTTCGCCGACACCCTGCCACCCGCACGCCTCATCCTCTTTAGCGTCGGCTCGCGGCGCGATCCCGGAGTTCACATCCGCATTCTGGCTCGACTCGCGCGCTGCGCCCTGAGCGCCGACGCGCGCGAACGGCTTCTCGCCGCCACCGACGGCGCCGATCTCGTCGAACGCCTCCTCGCGGAGGATCGCTCGCATGGATAAGGCAGATCCCCCGGCGGAGTACGGCGACGGCGCGTATCCGGTCGGGCCGGCGCGTTCGGCGCACCGACTTCTCATCCTGATCGCCCGCAACGACGAGGCGTTCGATCCGCTCGTCACCGGACTTCTCGACGTCGGCATCACCGGCGCGACGGTGCTCGACAGCCGCGGACTCAACGCGCTCCTGCGCGACGAGATGCCGATCTTCGCGGGGCTCGCCTCGCTCCTGCCGCGCTCGACCGGCGCGAAGGTCGTCGTCTCGATCACGACCGCGGATCGCATCGAGGCGCTCGGGCGATTCCTCGCGCAGATGCGCGAGGACCTTCGGCCGATCGGCGCGACGCTCCCCGTCGAGCACGTCTTCGGTCTTTGGCCCGTCGCCGGAACCGAGGCGCGGTGAGCGCGCTCCTCGTTGCAGCCTCGGGTCCGTCGTTCACGGACCATTGGCGCGTCATCATCGCCGTCGCGATCGTCGTGGGCGTGGCGACGCTCTCGCTCACGCACACGTCGTCGCGGATTCGGCGGCACCGCGCGCTCGCGCTCTTCCTCGGCTCCGGCTGGATCGCCATCGCGCTCGGCGTTGCCATCGGCCCGAGCGGGCTGCGGCTCATCGACGCGCGCACGCTCATGGACGCGCGCCCGCTCGCGATGCTCGCGCTGACCTGGATCGGACTCATCGTCGGCCTGCAGCTTCGCCGCGCGGTGATCGCGGCGATCCCGAGCGCGGTGTGGCGCACGATCGCGTTCGACGTTCTCGCGACGATGGCGATCGCCACCGTCGGCTGGCTCGCGCTCCGCGCGTGGATCGACGACGCGCGCTGGCTCCCCTTCGCGGTGACCGCGGCTGCCGGCGGATTCCTCGGCTGGTCACCGGAAACGCGGTCCTTCGGCCTCCGCTCGGGGAATGGCAGCGCCCGCACGTTCGTCCAGGCGACCGCCGGGCTCGCCGGCGTGGCGCTCATCCTCGCCGTCGCCTTCGCCGATCTCCTCGCGCCGACCATTGAGGGGGACGGCCTCCGCTCGCAGGGCTTCGTGGCCGCCGGCACCGCGCTCGGCCTCTTGGCGGCGCTCGGCACCGCGCTTGGCGCGCGCGTCCTTCTCGTGCGCGTGCAACGGCATCAACCGGAGACGCTCGTGGTCCTCCTGGGCGTGATCGCGCTCCTCTCGGGCGTCGCCGATCGCCTCGACCTCTCGCCGCTCCTCATCGGCGCGGCGTGCGGGGCGACCATCGCGAACTGCCACGGGCCGTCGATGCGCGATCTCGAGACGACGATCGCCCGCGCCGAGCCCGCGCTTGCGACCGTCGTGTTCGTCATGACGGGCGTGCTGCTCCACGGCACGCACGTCGGCATCGCGCTCGTCGTTGCAGCCGCGATCGTCGCCCATCGCCTGCTCGTGAAGCCCGCCCTCGTGCGCGCCGCACTCGGCCCCGCCGCCGCGGAGATCGACCGCGAGATCCCGCTGCGCGGCGTCACGCTGCGCGAGGCGCCGCTCGCGCTCGCGGTCGCGTGCTCGATCGTCCTTGAACACGGCGGCGGCTCGACGACGTCGCTCGCCGCGCTTGCGATCGCCGCGGCGGCGGGCGTGATCCTCCTTCCCGCGACCGTTCGCGCCGCGCACACGGAGCCGGCGCCGTGAAGCACCGCATCACGCTGATCCTCGCGTTCGCGGTGCTCCTCGGCCTGATGTACGCCGTGCGACTCGTCGCCACGCCGCTTCCGCAGATCGGCGTCGTCGGGCCGTACGACACCGACCTCGCGGTGATCGGCGTCGGACGCACGCTCGGCTTTCTTCTTCTCGGCGGCTGGATCCTCGGCGAGCTCGTGCGCTCGTTCGGGCTACCGCGGCTCTCGGGCTACCTCGTCTTCGGCATCGTCTTCGGTCCCTATCTGCCGGAGATCCTCGGCGACGGCACGGCGCCGCTCTGGACCACGTTTCTGCCTTCGGCGCACCTCGAGCAACTCCGCCTCGTCGATCAGCTCGCGATCGCGCTGATCGCGCTCACGGCCGGAAGCGAGCTGCAACTCTCGCTCCTGAAGCGCGTCGCCCGCGCCGCGCTCGCCGTCTGCCTCTCCGACGCGTTCGCGGTGCTCGCCTGCGTCGGCGGCTTCCTCTTCCTCGCGAGCGATCACCTTCCGCCGCTCGACACCGTCGGCCCCGAGGCGCGCCTCTTCCTCTGCATCGCGATCGGGACGCTGATGATCTCGAACAGCCCCGCGGTCGTGATCGCGGTGCTGAAGGAGACGAAGGCGCGCGGCCCGCTCCAGGAGCTCACGCTCGCGGTGACGATCGCGAAGGATCTCCTTCTCATCGTTGCAACGACGGCGCTCCTGGCGATCGGCGTGGCCATCCTCTCGGTGGAAGGCGACGCCAGCGCCGACTCCGCGATCTGGTCGGTCGTCACGCACTTGCTCGGCTCGATCGGCGTCGGCGCGGCGATCGGCGCGGCGATGTCGCTTGTCCTCCGATTCATCACGATCCGGCTCGAGCTCGTCATCGTGGGGCTCGGATTCGGCATCGCCCTTCTCAGCTCCGCGTTGCACCTCGCGCCGCTCCTCGTCGGGCTCGCTGCGGGATTCGTGCAGACGAACCTCTGGCCGGGCGAGTCGAAGTCGTTCTTCCGCGGCGTCGGCGACCTCATGCTGCCGGTGTCGGTCGTCTTCTTCGCGAACACCGGCGCGAGCGTGGATCTCGGGAAACTCGTCGTCGTCTGGACGACCGCGCTCATGATCGCCGGCGTGCGCCTCGCGGCGGTCTACGGCGGCGCCTCGCTCGGCGCGCGCCTCGGCGGCGTCGAGCCGCAGCCACGGCGCTGGGCGTGGACCGCGTTCGTGCCGCAGGCGGGCGTGTCGCTCGCGCTCGCCCGCGAGTTCGAGAGTACGTTCCGCTCCTTCGGCTGGGCGGCGCAGGCGTATGTGGTGCTTGTCGCCGTGATCGCGATCAACGAGATCATCGGCCCGCCGCTCTTTCGGCTCGGTCTCGCGCGCTGCCGCGAGATCCGCGCCTGACCGTGACGCATGTTCGACACGCACTGCCATCTCACGTTTCCCGAGTACCGCGGCCGCGTCGCCGACGTCCTGCGCGACGCCCGCGCCCACGGCGTCCACGGCGCGATCACCGTCTCGACGACCGCCGCGAACGCGGCGCAGTCGCTCGAGCTCGCCCGCGCGCACCGCGATCTCTGGTGCACCGCCGGCGTGCATCCCTTGCACAGCGACGACCCGCTCGACTGGCCGTGCATCCGCGCGTGCGGACGCGACCCGAAGTGCGTCGCGTGGGGCGAGCTCGGCCTCGACAACCACTACGCGAACCCGCCGCGGGAGCTGCAACGACGAGTGCTCGACGAGCAGCTCGCGCACATCGAGTCGTGGCGGCGCGACGGCCTCGAAAAGCCGATCGTCATCCACTGCCGCGACGCCTTCGACGACCTGCTTCCGATTCTCCGGGCGACCACGTTGCCGCGCGAGCGCTTCGTCTTCCACTGCTTCACCGGCACGCCGGACGAGGCCCGCGCGGTGCTCGACTTCGGCGCGTCGATCTCGTTCACGGGTGTCGTCACCTTCCGCAACGCGAAGGCGGTCGCGGACGCGGCGTGCCTCGTGCCCGGCGATCGGATCATGGTGGAGACGGACGCGCCCTTCCTGACGCCCGAGCCCTTCCGGACGACGCGGCCGAACGAGCCGAAGTACGTGACGCACGTCGCCGATCGGCTCGCCGACCTGCGCGGCGAGTCGCGCGCGGCGTTCGCCGATCGCGTCGACGCCAACGCCGAGCGCTTCTTCGGGCTCTCCATTCGCCGAACCGACGATTGAGCGACCGCGGCACGCGACCGCGATCAGTCCTTACTCTACGTCGATGCCCGAACCGTCTCGCACGCGCGACCCCAATCGCGAAGCCGTCATGAGCTTCGGCGACCACCTCGAAGAACTGCGTCGCCGCGCCATCCTCGCGCTCCTGGTGCCGCTGCCGGTGATGCTGGTCGCGTTCTTCTTCGCGCGCGAACTCGTCGACATCCTCGCGGAGCCCTTGCGGGCGGCGCTCCGCGCGGCGGGACAGCCGGACGTCCTTCAGTCGCTCGGCGTGACCGAGACGATGGCGGTGCACATCAAGCTCGCGTTCGTCGTGGGCATCGTGGTGTCGGCCCCCTGGATCCTCTACCAGCTCTGGAAGTTCGTGGAGCCCGGCCTGTACGAGCACGAGCGGCGCTTCGCGCGGTTCCTCGTTCCGGGAAGCGCGCTCCTCGTCGTCATCGGTCTCCTGACCTTCTACTTCATCCTGTTGCCGCTGATGCTCCAGGTGCTGGTCGAGTACAGCATCGAGCCGCGCTCGACGACCGTGCCGGCCATCGTGGAGAAGGCCCCAGACGGAGCGCTCGTCTTTCCGATCGTGGCGGAAGTGCCCACCGAAGCCGTCGTCGGACAGGCGTGGGTGAAGATGCCCGAGCACGTGCTGAACGTGGTCGTTCGGTCCGCCGACGGGACCATCCAGGTTCTCTCGACCCCGCTCTCGATCGACTCGTCGCTTCTCCAACAGAACCGGCTGAACGAATACGTCGACTTCGTCCTCCTCCTCATGTTCGGCATCGCGGTGGTCTTCCAGTTACCGCTCGTGATGCTGCTCCTCGGCTGGGTCGGAATCCTCAGGGTCGAGATGCTCCGCGAGAAGCGGCGGCTCGCGATCTTCATCCTCACGATCGTGGCTGCGGCCGTCACGCCCACGTCCGATCTCACGTCGATGCTCCTGATGCTGGTGCCGCTCTACCTTCTGTACGAGCTCGGCATCCTTCTCCTCGTTGCAGCTCCGCCGGGTGCGATCGCGGAGGGATCGGTCGTCACCGGGTTCCTCTCGCGCCTGCGGTCCGGTAAGCGCCGTCCTGCGCCGCCCAACCCCTACAACCCGACCTCCGCACCGCGGCCTCGAGCCGACGAGGCGGAGTCGGACGACGGTCCGTCCGATCCATCCTCACGAGGGAGCGCGCCATCGTGAGGCGTGCATCGGGAAACAGGGGAGCTCGCGAGCTTGATGCACGCGCGGCGGTTGCCGCGCGCATGCACGCGAGGTGGAGAAGGACCATGGCAACGATGCGTTTGGCGCGTCGGGGGAATCCCGGCGTAACCGAAACTGACGTTGTGATGATGGAGCGGGCCATCCTTTTGGCCCGCCAAGCTGCCGCCATCGGCGAAGTGCCGGTCGCGGCGGTCGTCTATCGCGGCGAAGAGGTGATCGCCGAAGCCGCCAACAACCGCGAGCTGGCCCACGACCCGCTCGGACATGCCGAACTGCTCGCCATCCGCGACGCCGCCGAGGCGCTCGGGGCGTGGCGACTCACCGACTGCTCGCTTGCCGTCACGCTCGAGCCCTGCCCCATGTGCGCGGGCGCGATCGTGAACGCCCGAATGGGGCGTGTGCTGTATGGGGCGCGGGATCCGAAGGCGGGCGCCTGCGAGTCGCTCTACCGGATCACGAGCGACGTGCGCCTGAACCATCGCCCGGAGATGTATCGCGGCGTTCTCGAAGAGCGCTGCGCCGAACTCCTTCGCGACTTCTTCCGCCGGCTGCGCGAAGCCAAGCGAAAGAGTGCGTGACGACCGGCACGATCTCGCAGCGAGATCCAGCGTTTCGTGCACCGACCCTTGGTCGATGGCGCGAACATCGCACGCCCATAATGGCGATGTGGTCGCTACGACCCGCGAATCCGGAACCGCCGGACGGGAACTACGAACTGTTAGGCGAGGTCTCTTCGGTTTCACGGAAAGGAATCGGAGACTTGCAGCGGAAGCTGCAGGAGGACTCGCTCCACGAAGGCCGTTCGACGGCTGACGCACGCGAGCCTGCCTTCTGGTGACGTGCGGAATCGAACGCCTCGGACTCTCGGAGTTTCGCGGCGCCCTCGATCGCTGTGGCACGTCCCAGGTGTGGCGGACGGGAGGAGGCGGCCATGAAGCCTTGCGCGCACCAGGACGGTCGTGCAACACGAGGAACATCTGCGGCGCTGCCGGACGTCGATGCCGTCCGGCGCGGCGCGGGTCTCTTCGGGCGACTCATGGCCACCGCTGCGTCGGCGATCGTCGTTGCGAGCCAGTTGGGAGCGGCTCCGGACGACGAACCCCCGTCGCCGGTGCAGCGTCCCGGCATTCCCGTCGAAACCGCACGCTTTGAAGTCGACGGCCGCATGGTCGTCCACGGCACGTTCGCGACGAACGTGAACCTCGACTCGCTCACGATCGGCGAGGCCACGTACTCGCGCGAGGAAGGCCGACTGCATGAGATCGTCGCCGTGCGCGTCTATGCGCTCGACGCGGATGGCAACGCGGTGCCCATCTCCGACGAGGAGCTCGCGAACGGCTCGGCCTCGGCGGCGATCATCGCGGCGCGCGACCTCGAGCCGTGGCCGTCGTCGGCGATCGACACGCTCGGCGGACTCTCCGTTGCAACGCTCCTCGTGAGTCGGGGGACGGCGTCGATTCGGATCGACGTCCTCTTCGCCGCGCCGATCCTCGACGACAAGCCGGGCGAGGTCGACAAGAACCCCGAGGCGATCCTCATCGGACCGCCGCCCGACGGTTCGGTGCGCCTCTCGGCGCTCATCGCCGGCGATCTCGACGACGCGATCGAAGGCCCCGTCCCGATCTCCGTTCCGCTTGAATCGCTGAAGGCGGGACGCTCGAACGTGGACGTGATCCTCGGACGCGAGCGCCCTTCGACCGAGCCCGTCGCGTTCGTCGGCTACGACATCGACGAGTTCGGCGTGAGTGAAACGCCCATCATCGGATTGCGCCTCGAGATTCCCGCGGGCGTGCTCATGTCGTGCAAGCTCTTCGCCGCAGGCAAGAGCGAACTGCAGATGCTCGCGAGCGCCGACTCGCCTCCGCTGATGGCGGCGCTCGGAGAAGGCTACAACTTCGGGAGATCCGGCGGCGGCGCGTCATCCGGCCCGCTCCAACTGCCGCCGCCGGTCTACCCGCTCTTCAACGGGCCCGTCGACATCGACGGCGGCGGCGGCGGAAGTTCGGTGCCGCCGAACAACACGCCCGTGATCCCGAGTCCGCCAGCTTTCCTCGCGCTTGCGTGCGCGTGCGCGGGGGCCGCGGGCGCGCGGCGCGGGCGACGCTGAGCCGTACACTCGCGCCATGACCGTGCGCGTCGTGTGCTTTGACCTGGGCGGCGTCGTGATCCGCATCTGCCGCTCGTTCGAGGAAGCGGCGTTGCAGGCGGGCGTGCGCATTCGCCACGCCTCCGACGAGGCCGCCGTCTTTCGCGACGTGCGCCGGCTCGTCGAGTTGCATCAGGTGGGCCGCATGAGCGCGCTCGAGTTTCACCGCGCGATGAGCGACGCCTTCGATCGTCGATACGCGGCCGAGGAGATCGCTCGCATCCACGCGGCCATCACCCGCGACGAGTACGACGGCATCTGCGCGACGATCCACGACATCCGCGCCCGCGGCCTCACCGCCGCGTGCCTCTCGAACACGAACGACGCGCACTGGCAGATCCTTCTCTCGTCCCCCGCGTTGCAGGCGCTTGACCATCGCTTCGCGAGCCACCTGTGGGGCCTCGCGAAGCCCGACGCCTCGATCTACCGGCGTTTCGAGTCTGAACTCGGCGTGCGCGGCGGCGAGATCCTCTTCTTCGACGACCTCGTCGAGAACGTCGACGCCGCTCGGGCGCTCGGCTGGGACGCCGTCCTCGTCGACCATTCGGGCGACACGGCGCGGCAGGTGCGCGAGGCGCTCGCCGCCCGCGGACATGCGGTCTGACCGTCGTCAGCCGAGGTGCGGCGCGTCTTCCTGGTCGGCCACTTCGTCGCCGAGGATCTCGCGCAGGAGGACGGTCGCGTACGCACCCTTCGGCAAGTCGAATGCGACGCGCACGAACGAGCCGTGCTCGTCGACGCCCGCATCGAGCTCGACGTTCGACACGCGGACCCGGAAGGGCCGCCGCGTGCCGGTGCCGTGCGGGATGGACGCCGACACGATGTCGAGCGACACGCCGATCTCTTCCGCCGCGGCGCGCTCGGACTGGAACGGCTCGCCGGCGGTGCGGATCATGCCCGGCCCGGGCAACGGGCCGCTCGGGGAAATCTCGAACGCGTCGAGTCGCGCGGCCAGCTCGCCCGAGGCGACTAACTCCTCCGTGATGGGGAATTGCCCGCCCGAGACGTGCTTGAGCGCGACGTCGCCGACGACGAGCTGGTCGAGCAGCCCTTCGTCGAGACGTCGGTCGAGCGTGCGGTTGAAGATCGCGCTCTGGAGCGCGCTCACCCAGAATGCGCGCGTGTGAGGCTGCACGGCGAGCACCGCCTGGCGCGCCGACTTCCCTTGCGCGAGGGCCGCGAGCGCCACGCGCTCGGAGCGGTCGTGGCGACCCCAGAGCGGCAGCGACTCGCCGAAGCGCCCCTGCTCGAACAGCTCGCGCTGCACGCGCTGATGCTCCGGGTACGGCGAGCGCGTGCCGAGCAGCTCGGCGAGCACGCCGTCCCAATGCTCGAGCGTGAGGTCGCGGCCGAGACGATGGGTGTTGCGGCGGTAGCCGAATCGCTGGGCGCCGAAGTAGTCGGGGATGCCGCTCTTCTCGAGCTGCTTGAGCGCGGCCCAGACGACCGGCGCCTTGCTCGGATCGATGCCGCGGATGCGGATCGAGAAGCGGTTGCCGGCGAGGTGCCCGCGGCGAAGCTTGTTGATGTGGCGCTTCTGCCAAAGGATCGCGAGCCGCTCGTGCTCGAGTTGCGTGACCGGATCGGGCCGGCCCGGAAGGTGAATCGAGACGGTCTGCCGCGTGATGGCAACGCGGTCCTTCATGCCCGCGAATCCGATCGACTCCTCGCCCACGCCGAAGTGCTTGGACAGCACCTCGATCATTTCGGAGTGCGGCATGTCGCGCTTCTGCACGCCGATGTAGAGGTGCTCGCCGTCGCCGCGCGGGTGGTAAAGCGGCTCCTCGTCGACCAGGAAGTCCTCGGGACGGTCCTTGATGCGCCCGCCGATGCCGGTGCCGATCGCCGGAAGCGACAGCAGTCGCCGACGAGGCAACGGGTCATCGGGCGGAACAGCATGCGCCGGAAGGACGTACCGGGCGGGTCCTGAGGTCATTCGTCCTCGTCGTCGTCCTCGACGTCATCGAAGTCGACGAGTCCCGGTCCGAGCCCCATGCCCGTCCCGTTCGCCGACTGCGAGTCTATGGCCGCCTGTTCAAGAACACGTTCGGCAACGAAGATCGGAACGCGCTCGGAGATGCCCAGGGCGATCGCATCGCTCGGACGACTGTCGATGACGACCTCCTCCCCGTCGCGTTCCACCACGATGTTCGCGAAGAAGGTCCCTTCGTTGAGGTCGTGGATGTCGATGCGCACGAGCCGCCCGCCGAGGTGGCGGATGACCGAAGCGAGCAAGTCGTGCGTCTGCGGACGGGCGACGTCCGTCCCCTTCAGCCGGCGCTCGATCGCGCTCGCTTCGGGGAGGCCGATGACGATGGGGAACGTGCGCGTGCCATCGGTCTCGGTGAGCTCGATGATCTGCATGTCGTTCATTTCGCGGATGAAGATCCGCGAGAGTTCCATCGGCACCTTCATAGTTCCGTCTCTCTGAGCCCGAGATGCTACCGCAAGCTGCAACGCGGAGCGTCGGCCAGCGAGCGGACAGCATAGTTTCGGGAGGGACGGTTACGACCAGCTGCCGAGCAGGATTCCCAGATCCTGCGCCCCGACCGCGCAATCGCCGTCAAGATCGGCATCGCAGCCGGCGTCGCAATCCGCACACGCACCCCACGCGCCGAGCAGGATTCCGAGGTCTGCGGGACCCACGGAGCCGTCGCCGTCGAGGTCGGCAGGGAAGGGAGAGGGCGTCGCCGCGAGCGCCGCAAAGGCGTCGAGACGACCAAATCCGTACTCGTTATCGAAGCCGGGCGTGCCGAGGTCCTTGGCCGTCGACTGGAGAATGTTCCTCACGTCGTCCGGGGTCAGGGTCGGGTTCTTCGCCAGCATGAGGGCGATCGTGCCCGTCACGTGCGGAACCGCCATGCTTGTCCCGGTCTTCGTGCCGTACGTGTTCGTGTTGGTCAGGGAGAGCACGCTGAAGCCCGGCGCGACGAGATCGATCTCGGGCCCGAAGTTCGAGCCGCTCCATCGCACGTCGAACTGGTTCGTCGCACCGACCGCGATCGTCTCCGGCCAGCGCGCGGGGAAGGAGATGGACGACGATCCCGCATTCCCCGTTGCAGCCACCATCACGACATCGGCGGCGGCCGCGTACTGCACCGCATTCTTGAGCGCGGTCGAGCCCTGGAAGTACTGAAGGCTCATGTTGACGAGCTTGACGCCATCGTCGGTCGCGGCGATGAGCGCGGTCGCGACAGCCGACTCCGGCCCGTTGCAGCCGTTCACGACGACGTAGGGCTTGAACTGCACCTGCCACGCGAGACCCGCAACGCCGAGCGCGTTGTTGCCCGCCGCGCCGACGATCCCCGCGACGTGCGTGCCGTGGCTCGAGCATTCGTCGGTCGTGATGGTCGTGCCGTCCGGCACGTTGATGCCGGGCAGGATGCGACCCGCAAGCTCGTCATGCGGGTTGATTCCGCTGTCGAGCGAGCCGACGACGATCGATGACGTGTTGAGCCCGAGGCTCGCGGCGAGATCGAAGGCCTCGGGCCCGTTGATGTCGGCGCCCGGCGTGCCCGGCGCCCCGGACACGATTTGGCCGGTGTTGTTGAGCGCGTACTGCTCGGGGTACGACGGATCGTTCGGCGGCGCGGCGAGGCCGCCGATGCCGTCGAGTTCGACGAGTTCGAAGAGCGTCGTCAGGCGGCCAAGCGCCGTCGCGAGCGCGACGACATCGGCCCCGGCGCCGACGCGGACGAGATAGGTGCGATCGAGTCCGAGCTGCGCCGCGCGCTCGCGGTGTCGCGGATTCGGCGCGAGCGCCCGCACGTCGCCGACCTTCGCGTCGCGCAGCAACCGCGCGGACGCCGCCGTGCGCGGCGCGTCGCCGAGGCGCGTGAAGGACCAGGATCCGTCCGCTGCCTTCGTCGGCACGACGCCCGGTCGCGCGCGGACGAGGATCTGCGTCGACGCGTAGCCGCCTTCGACGTCGGGCAAGGCCACCGGCCCGCGATCGATCGACGCGACGGACGCGTGGCCCGACGCCCCCGCCCCGAGAGACACGGTCGCCAGAGACGCGGCCAACGTGCATGCGATCGTCGTCGCAAGAAGTCCTCGCCGAACCCCCCGTCGAACCGCTTGTCGGTACGTGTGCGTCTTCATGGGTCGACCGTTGCCTCCACAGCCAGTTTCCACAGGAGAAGGTAGCCCAGAACTCGCTCCGTGCGGCCAAAAAACGGGCCTCGGCGGTAGACAACCCGGGGCGCGGCTGGCGCATTCGCAGGCACCAGTCATAGCACCTGTGACGACGCGACCACGTGTGACCATCGCATCGGGTGGACCGGTATACTCGCGATTTCGCCCACGCACGATGCGTGCAACCTCACCACCTGACCTCCACATGAACTCGCGCCGCTACCTCTTCACGTCCGAATCCGTCTCGATGGGCCACCCCGACAAGCTCGCGGACCAGATCTCCGATGCCGTCCTCGACGCCATGCTGGCGGTGGATCCGCGGTCGCGCGTCGCGTGCGAGACGCTCGTGACGACCGGCCTCGCGGTCGTCGCCGGTGAAGTGACCTGCGGCGGATACGTCGACATCCCCGCGATCGTGCGCAGCACGGTGCTCGCGGCGGGCTACGACGACGCGCTCAAGGGCTTCGACGGCAAGAGCTGCGGCGTGAGCGTGTGCATCGGCCGCCAGAGCCCGGACATCGCCCGCGGCGTCGACGAGGCGTCGGACAGCAAGAAGAAGGAACAGGGCGCCGGCGACCAAGGCATGATGTTCGGCTTCGCGTGCCGCGACACCGACTCGCTGATGCCGCTCCCGATCGACCTCGCGCACCGCCTCGTGAAGAAGCAGGCCGAAGTGCGCATCAAGAACCAGATCAAGGGCCTTCGCCCCGACGCGAAGAGCCAGGTCACCGTCGAGTACGAAGGCCTGAAGCCGGTGCGCATCGACACCGTCGTCCTCTCGACGCAACACGGTCCCGAGTGGAACGGCAAGAAGAAGCAGGCCGAACTCCGGACCGAAGTCATCGAGAAGATCATCAAGCCGGTCCTCGGCAAGAAGTGGTGGAACGACAAGATCAAGGTCTTCGTCAATCCGACCGGCCAGTTCGAGATCGGCGGTCCGCACGGCGACTGCGGTCTCACCGGCCGCAAGATCATCGTCGACACCTACGGCGGCCGCGGCCGTCACGGCGGCGGCGCGTTCAGCGGCAAGGATCCGTCGAAGGTCGATCGCTCGGCCGCGTACATGGCCCGCTACGTCGCGAAGAACGTCGTTGCAGCCGGCCTCGCGGACGTCTGCGAAGTCCAGCTCTCGTACGCGATCGGCGTCGCCGAACCGACCTCGGTCCTCGTCGACACGCAAGGCACCGGCACGCTGCCGGACGACGTCATCAGCGAGCTCGTCCTCAAGACGTTCCGCCTCACCCCGCGCGGCATCATCGAGACGCTCGACCTCCTGAAGCCGATCTACAAGCCCACCGCGACGCACGGCCACTTCGGCCGTGAGCCGGGCGAAGGCGGCCCGGGCACCTTCTCGTGGGAGAAGACCGACAAGGCCGCCGCGCTCAAGTCGGCCGCGGCTGCGCACTCGAGCGGCTCGGCGTCCTCCCCGAAGAAGTCGAAGGGTGCGCTCGTCACGGCGTAAGGCCTGACGGCCGCGCTTCCGGCGCTTCCTGATGACGACAACGGTTTCGCCACGCGGATCGCTGATGGCGCGCATCGAACGGCGCGCCGAGGCGTTCCCCGATCTGCCGCTCGACGCTCCCGACATGTCGGGTCTCGATCCGCGTGACGCGGGGCTCGTGCGCGCGATCGACTCCGCCGTCACGCGCCGCTGGCTCACGCTCACGACCGTGCTCCAGAGCCGGCTCGACCGACCGTGGCGAAACGTGGAGTTCGGCATCCAGTCGGCGCTCATGGTGGGCGCGGCGCAACTCCTCTTCTTCGATCGGATCCCCGATCACGCCGCCGTCGACGAGAGCGTGGCGCATGCCAAGCGCGTGCGCGGCGCGAAGGCCGGCGGCTTCGTCAACGCGGTCTTGCGCAAGGTCACGGCGCTGCGCGCCGAACTCCTGCCGACGCAAGCCGAGGCGTTCGCGAAGGCGCGGAATCTCGTGCCGCTCGCCGACGGCCGCGCGTGGCGACTGACCGAGGACGTCTTCGCCGACGAGACCGTCGAGCGGCTGTCGCAGGTCGGCAGCGTCGGCCGCGAGCTTCTCACGCACTGGATCTCGGCGCATGGCTTCAAGGCCGCGGTCGACCTTGTGCGGCACGGGCTCGTCGATCCTCCACTCGTCGTTGCAGGCGTGCCGGAATCGCTCGCAGCAACCCCCGAATTCGCGCCGCACGACGCCGCGGGCAGCCACGTCTTCCTCGGCGACCTCGCATCGCTTCTCGCCCACCTCGACGCGAACCCGTCGATGCGCGTGCAGGACGCCGCGAGCGGCGATCCGGTGGCGCTGACGCGCGACGCGGTGCGCGAGCCGAAGATCATCCTCGACCTCTGCGCCGGCCGCGGCACGAAGTCGGTCCAGTTGGCGGCGGCACATCCGAACGCGACGATCGTCGCGACCGACGTCGACGACGCGCGGCGCAACGATCTCGCCGTTGCGGCCCGCCGCGCCCCGAACATCACGGTGATCGCCCCAGGCGCCGTGTCGGCGTACTTCCAGCGCGCGGATCTCGTCGTCGTCGACGCGCCGTGCTCGAACACCGCGGTCTTGCCGCGGCGGCCCGAGGCGGCCTACCGGTTCACGGCGCGGCGCCTGTCGCAACTCGTCTCCACCCAGCGCTCGATCCTGCAAGGCGCGATTCCGCTCCTTGCGCCGGGCGGCTTCCTCCTCTACGCGACATGCAGCCTCGAGCCGGCGGAGAACGTCCGTCAGTGCGAAGATGCCCGCCGACGACATCGCCTCGCGCCGGTCGCCGAGCGGCAGCGCTTTCCGCAGGGCGTGCCGGGCGAACCCTCATCCCGTTATGCCGACGGCGGATTCTGGTCGCTCATGCGTCGTCCGTAACGCCTTTGCTACCATCCGCCCCTTTCGTCCGACACTTCCTTCGCCTCGCGTGCGCCGATGAACATCCTCGACATCCTGCCTCCTGATGCCATCAAGGTGCCGCTCGAGGCGACGCACAAGCAAGCGGCGATCGACGAGCTCATCGAACTCCTCTCGGCGCGCGGCTACGTGACCGACGGCCCGGCGCTCAAGCGCGCGGTCTGGGAGCGCGAGCAGCAGCGCTCGACCGGCATCGGCGAAGGCCTCGCGATCCCGCACGGAAAATCGACGAGCGCCCGCGCCTGCACGATGGCGATCGGCAAACCGAAAGAGCCGATCGAGTTCGGCTCGATCGATCGAAAGCCCGTGCGACTGATCATCCTTCTCGTCTCCCCCGCCGATCGCATCGCCGAACACATCCAGGCGCTCGGCAAGGTCAGCCGGCTCATGACGAGCCCGCAGTTCCGCTCCTCGTGCTACGACGCGAAGGATGCCGCGGAACTCTTCGAACTCTTCCGCAAGGCCGAAGGCGGCGTTCCGCGACCCTGACGTCGCGGCGCACGCACTCCGTCATTCGCGGCCGAATACGCCGTGCTCCTTCGCTTCCTTGAGAAGCGGCGCGCCTTCCTCCGGCTTGCCGATCGCGATCAGCATCTCGCCGAGCGCCTGCTTCAGGCGCCAATCGTCGGGCGCGAGTTCGACCGCGCGGCGCATCGCGCGCTCGGCGTCATCGAGCCGATCGAGCCGGAAGTAGCCGCGCGAGAGCGCGCGATAGGCGAAGGGATTGTCGGGAGCGATCTCGAGCGTGCGCTGCGTGAGCGCGATGCCTTCCTCGATCTCCTCGACCGATCCGTGCTCCATCAGCGCGATCGAGAGCCGGCGCATGTACATGAGTTCCTTCGGGCGCCGATCGAGCGCCGCCCGCGCCGCCGCGATCGCGTCCTGCGTGCGGCCCTCCGACGAGAGCCACACCACGAACTCCTCCTGAAGATCGCGCCAATCGGGATGCGCGGCCGTGTACTCGCGGTACGTGGCTTCCGCGAGGTCGTCGCGATTCTGTCCGCGTTGCAGCCGCGCGAGCGCCGCGGCGGTCGCCGGCACGATTCCTTCGCGCTCGATCGAGGTCCGCACGAGCGTCTCGGCCTTCGCGAACTCGCCGAGCGTCGCGAGGAGCCAGGCCCGTCGCACGTCGATGTCGATCTGCGACACCGGGAGCACCGCCCAGCCGCCGCGGTCGATGCCGCCGACGACGTCGTAGATCGCGAGCGCCCGCTTCGCCGCACGCTCCTCCTCGGGGCTCAGCGCGATGCGATTGCCCGAGAAGACGACCTGCGGCGGGATCGTCACGCGGTCGTCGAGCCAGCCGGCGACAGCGCCTGCAACGTTGAGCGCCGCGGTGTAGCCGGAGAGGACGAGAAGCGCCGACGCCGTTCCGGTCCACGCGTAGCCCGTGAGCGTCCACCGGCCGTGCATCTTGAGTTGCCAGCCATGGAAGCGCACGTTCGGGTCGCGGATCGCCCGCCAGCCCTTCCACACGATGAACGTCACGCACGCCGCGACGCCCGACGCGAAGAGGAGCGGCAACGACGTGCCCACGCTTCCGCGCACCGACGCGAACACGATGGCCGCGACGGCTGCAACGAAGACTTCCTCGCCGAAGGTGAGGTCGTAGGTCTTCGGCTTCGGCGCCGCGTTCGGCCGCACGGTGCGCAGCGACGCCGGCGTGCCGAAGCCGAACGAGAGCGCGTCGTTCGGACAGGCGCTCACGCAGTCCATGCACTTCATGCAGCCGGGATCGACCACCATGCCGTAGTCGCGCACCTCCTCATGCACGCGCACGTTCGACGTGCACACGGCGGTGCAGTGGCCGCAGTGCTCGCACGAGTCGTTCACGCGAATGCGTCCGACCGCGTACTCGTCGAGCGGCGCGAAGAAGCCGCCGTACGGACAGCCGTACGTGCAGTAGCCCTTCGAGCCGAGGAGGTAGACCGTCAGGAAGCCGCACACGAAGAGGAACGGCACCGCCATGATGACGCCCGGAAACGTGCGCCAGAAGTCGTCGACGATGAGCGCCTGCGAGAAGCCGAACGGGGCGAGGTCCGGCCGCACGTACGGTGCAACGCCGAGGCGGTACACGATCGGCCACAGGAACATGTAGATCGCGAGCAGCAGCGGCACGTAGAGCAGAAGCCGCGATCGGAACGGCTTCGGCCGGATGCCGACCTTCTCGAGGAGCCACGAGCAGAGGTCCTGGAGCATCACCACGTGGCAGGCCCAGCCGCAGAACCAACGGCCGAGAAACACCGTCGACAGGAGCGCCAGGCCGAAGAGGATCGCACCGGCGTTGATGACGCCGTCCTTCACCGTTGCCATCGCCTCGCTCGGCTCGACCGGCGAGAGCGTCGTGCCGAACCAGATCCACTGCACGACGTGCAGGATCATCAGGACTTGGATCGTGCCGAGGACGACCGCACGGCGCACGCCCATGCGCGATCGCGGCCGCGCCGGAGCCGACGGTGTCGATACGACGGTGAGGGACACGGTCCGCGCGTTGTGCTTGGTCTCGCAGGTCATCCGGCGTGCGGCAGTCTACGACCGCGACTCGGCCGCCAATCGTGGAAGAGGGGAACCACCTCGCCCGTATACTGGCCGCCGACACGATGTCTCGCGATTACTACGAGATCCTCGGCGTGCCGAGAGGCGCGTCCCAAGACGACATCCGCAAGGCGCATCGCCGGCTCGCCCGCAAGTTCCACCCCGACGTCAACAAGGCCGCCGACGCGGCGAAGACGTTTGCGGAGGTGCAGGAGGCCTACGACGTTCTGTCGGACGCCGAGAAGCGCAAGCGCTACGACCAGTTCGGCCACGCCGGCGTGAACGGCGCCGCGGCCGGCCCGGGCGACGGCGGAAGCGGGCCCTTCGGTGGCGTTGGCGGCGGCGGAAGCGGCGGCTATCGCACCACATGGTCGAGCGGCGACGCCGGCGATTGGAGCGACGTCGACGCCAGCAACTTCGAGTCGGTCTTCGGCGACCTCTTCGGGTCGCGGCGCGGTCGCGGCAAGGGCGGCCCGCGGGCGGCGCCGCGCGTGGGCGACGACATCGAGCACCAGATCACGGTGCCCTTCGCCGTTGCAGCCCATGGCGGCACCGAGACGCTTCGCATGACCGGCGCTGACGGCGCGGTGCAGTCGATCGAGGTGCGCATCCCCGCCGGCATCCGCGACGGCTCGAAGCTTCGCGTGAAGGGCAAGGGCCAGCCCGGCGCCCACGGCGGACCGGCTGGCGACCTCATCCTGATCGTGACCGTGGGCGAGCATCCGTGGTTCCGCCGCGAAGGGCTCGATCTCTATCTCGACGTGCCCATCACGATCGCGGAAGCCGCGCTCGGCACCGTGATCGAGGTGCCGCTCATGAAGGGCAGCGTGAAGCTGAAGGTGCCGGGCGGCACGTCGAGCGGCGCGAAACTCCGCGCGAAGGCGAAGGGTCTCGCCGACGCCAAGGGCGACGCCGGCGACTTCTACGCCGTGATCCGCATCGTGGCGCCTGAAACGTTGAGTGACGCCGACCGCGCCGCGCTCGAGCGCCTCGGCTCCTCGTTGCCGAACCCGCGCCTCTCGACCGCGTGGGCAAGCGAACTTTCCCGCAGCGGCTGACTCGGTCGTAGCCGGTAGACAGGAGGCCGACCATGCCTGATCTCGCGAAGCCATCCGGATCGCCGCCATCAGGGTCGCGCCGTGGTCCCCATGACGAGCCGCCGCCCACGCGCGTGGTCGTCGTTCGCGACGATCCGAGCCGCATCTTCAAGAACGTGCGGCCCGACGACGGCGCCCGATCGGGCGCGCGGGTGGGCTTCTGGACGTCGATCGTCGTCGGCATCGTCGCCTTCCTGTGGCTCACCGGCCACGTGGGCGAGACGCACGGATTCGCGCGGGTCATCGGCGTGCCGGATCTCGTCACGTCGAGCGACATGGGACTCGTGTCCGGCATCCGCATCGCGCTCGCGGCGCCGCTGCGCGTCTTTCAGATGGCGCTCGCGAATCCGATGCTCCTCGCGGCGGCGTTCATCCTCGTCACGTTGCCCGCCGCCGGCCTCAGCGTTGCAGCTCCGCGCTCGCCCGGCGGGCCGCGTCCGTCGAAACTCGCCACGACCTTCGCGTGGCTCGGGCTCATCGGCGCCGCGTGCGCGTGGAGCCTCCTCGTCACGTGGACCGCGTTGCCGTCGCGTCGCGCCGGCCTCATCGAACTCCCGCTCGACCGCGCCACCTTCCCGGCCTGGGCCTCCGATCTCGCGGCGACCGCGGGCTTCGACGCCTTCGCCTTCGTCGCGAGCGCGCTCTGGCTCGTCCTTCTCATCCGGCTGCCCTTGCCGCGTGTCGCCGTCGCGTTTGCCGCGGTTGCGGGATTCGTCGCGACGTTCGTGACCTGGACCGGCTTCGCGACCAGTAACGGCATCGCCGACGCGGTCAGCCGCGACCGCGCCACGGTCACGATGCTTGCGATCGTCGATTCGGGTTCGAGCCTCGCGATCGGCACCGTCGAAGGTCGCCTCGCGATCGCGACCGACGCCGACCCGCCCACGATCATGGCGGTTCCCGCCCCCGAGTTCGCGATCACGGGCCGCAGTTCGCTCGCAACGTGGCTGACGCCCAAAGGTACGGAGTGATCGCTCGCCCTACGAGGGCGGGCCGCGCCGTCGAGAGGATCATTGATGTCGTTCACGAAGAGTCTCGCCGCGGTCATCGCGGCTGCGTCGGTCAGCCTTTCGATCGCGCACGCGCAGGCCCCCGCCGGCGACGCGCCCGCCCCCGCCCCGGCCGAGACGAAGCCGGCGCTGACGGCCGAGCCGTACTCGCGCTCGTCTGACGCGCAGGACGGCACGATCCTCCTCGAGATCGCGTCGCGTCGCTTCCGCGCGCCCGCGAAGGACGGCGCGCCGCGCACGCCCGACGTGATTCTCGTCGGTGCCGTGCATGTCGGCGAACCTGCGTACTACTCTGCGTTGCAGGCGTTCCTCGACAGCCAGTCGCTCGTTCTCTTCGAAGGCGTCCGTCCGCCCGGCGCGGGCTCGGTTCCGGCCGACGCCGACGACTCGACGCGCGACGCCCTCACGCGCGGACGGCTCGAATTCCTGAAGTCGGCCGCCGAGCGCGAGCTCGCGGAAGGCAAGGCGCCGTCGACGTTCGACGAGTTCGTCGAGAACGCCGGAAAGCGTTGGCGCAGCGTGCTCGAAGGCTCGCGCACCGACGCGTGGGGCAATCCGATCACGATCGTCCGCACGCCGGGCGAGGCCGGCACGACGCTCAAGCTCGAGTTCGTGAGCATGGGCATCGACGGCAAGCCCGACACCGCCGATGACATTCGCGTCGCGTGCGAACCGATCGATCCGAAGAAGGCCGACAAGGCGAAGGCGGGGCTTCAGACGAAGCTCGCGACCGCGCTCGGCCTCTCGTTCCAGCTCGAGCAGATCGACTCGTCGAAGGCCAACTGGCAGTCGAGCGACATGTCGATCGACGAGCTCGAGAAGCGCTTCAAGGAGACGGGCGCCGACGGCGGCATGCTCCTCTCGATGCTCGACGGCTCGTCGTTGCTGTCGGCGGTCGCCGGCTACCTTCTCGACTACATCGGGAAGAGCAAGGAAATGCAGGCGATGGCGAAGTTCATGCTGATCGAGACGCTCGGCGCCTCCGACCTCTCGGGCGGCAAGATGCCGCGCGGCGCGGCTGGCATGGACAAGCTGATGAAGGTGATCCTCGAGGATCGCAACGCCGTCGTGATCCGCGACCTGAAGGAGACGATCGCGGCGAAGCCGTCGCTCGAGTCGATCGCGATCTTCTACGGCGCCGGCCATATGTCCGATCTCGAGCGCCGACTGCGCGAGGACCTCGGCTACGAGCCGGTCGAGACGACGTGGCTCACCGCGATGCGCGTGCACCCGAAGGAAGCGAAGATGACGAAGGCGCAGGCGAAGTCGATGCGCGCGACGGTGCGCCAGATGTTCAAGGGCTCGTGATCGTCACGAACGCCCGTAGCGCTCGATGACGTCGGCGACGGTGCGCTGCACCTCGAACGGCCGCGGCACGAACTCCCAGAGCGCGACGAATGCGGCCGCGCCGGCCGTGGCGAAGCAGAGCGTGCCCAGGAACGTCACGCGCTCGCGCAGGCTCTGGAAGACGGCCGTCTGCTGCACTTGGCTCAGCCGACACTCGAAGACGCTCACGCGCAGGACGCCCTTGCGCCGCAGCACGCGGCGGTCGGTGAGGACATAGACGCGCGAGACCCATTCGAGGAATTGCCACGCCAGCCGCACCGCGCCGAGAAAGACGCCCGCGGCGATCGCCTGGTGATCGGTCCACGGGATCCAGATGAACTTGCGGTCGAGCCACGCGAAGATGAACGTCACGAGCGCGATGCCGAGCAACGAGGAGAGCGACGCGAGCGGCACGAACAGGAGGCTCGGCTTCAGGTAGAGGATCACGATCTCGCCCGGCGCGAGCATCTGCGCCAGCTGCGGATCGTTGATCTCCGCGGCCTCGATCGCCGGTGCGGCGGCGGCGATGCGGCGCGGCGGGCTGCCGTCGCGCGTCATCGCGACGACTCCGCGTTGCAGCCGTCGCCGGGCGTCCGCATGACGCCCACGTAGGGCAGGTTGCGGTAGAAGCCGTCGTAGTCGAGGCCGTAGCCCACGACGAACTTGTCGGGGATGTCGAAGCCGACGTAGTCGCACGCGACCTCGCGCACGCGCGAGCACTGTTTCCGCAGGAAGACGCACGTGCGCACCGAGCGCGGGTGGCGCTTGAGGATCTCGTCGACGAGGAGCCCGAGCGTCTGCCCCGAGTCGAGGATGTCGTCGATGATCAGGACGTCGCGCCCTTCGAGGTCCTTCGGCAGGACGCCCACGAGCGCCGCACCCTTGCTCACGGTCGAGGCGCCGGGATAGCTCGAGACGGTCACGACCTCGATGCGAATCTTGTGCGGCAGGTGACGCACGAGGTCGGCGAGGAACATGAAGGCGCCGGTGAGGACCGGCACCAGGACGAGTCCCTTCGCGTGCGCCGCGTCGGCCGGATAGTCGCGGCAGATCTCCATCGCCATCGCGCGCACGCGCGCGGCGACCTGATCGGCGCCGATCATGACCTCGGCCAAGTCCGCATGCATCGGTTGCGAGAAGTGCACCGCGGTGAGCCCCCGTGTGGTTAGCGCCCGAGCTTGGCGCGAAGCCGCTCGTTCACCGACTTCGCATCGACCTTGCCGCCGCTCAGCTTCATCACGTGGCCGACAAGGCGCCCGATCGCGGCGTCCTTTCCGTTGCGGACGTCGTCCGCCGCCTGCGGCTGCGCGACGATCGCCGCGTCGCACCAGACGTCGAGCTGGCCGTCGTCGCGGACTTGCACGAGTCCGAGGCGTTCGGCGCACGCCGCGACCGACTCGCTCGACGCGCCCGCTTCGGTCGCGAGCGCCGCGAGAATCGGATCGACGGCTTGGGCGCCGATCGTGCCCTTCTCCTTCATCACGGCGAGTTCCGCGATCTGCGCCGCGGAGAGCCCCAACTCGCCGATCTCCTTGCCGAGCTCGTTGCCGCGCTTCGCGACGTTGTTGAGGAGAAGCTTCGCGATCGCGTACCCGGCCTTCGGCTCGCCGCCGAATCCGCCGCCATGCGTGCCCATCACCGACAGCTTCGTGGCCGCATCGAAGAGGAAGCACGTGTCGCGCTCGTCGACGAGCTTCTGCGCGTCCTTCGCCGGAAGCTCGTACGACTCCATGTAGCGCTTCTTCCGCTGGATCGGCAGTTCAGGGAGCTGCGCGCGAATCGACTCGAGCCACTCCGCGCTCACCGTCACGGGCACGAGATCGGGATCGGGGAAGTAGCGGTAGTCGTGCGCGTCTTCCTTCTCGCGCTGCAACACGGTGACGAGGTTGACGTCGTCCCAGCCGCGCGTCTGCTTCATGCCGCGGCCCATCACGCGGCCGGTCTTGCGCCATTCTTCGACCTGTCGCTTGTGTTCGAACTCGATCGCGCCGCGCACGGAGCGGAACGAGTTGAGGTTCTTCACCTCGACGATCGGCGTCGCGAAGTGGTGGCCATCGGTCGTCTCGATGATGACGTTCACGTTCGGCTCGAACCGCATGTGCCCCTTCTGCATGATTCCCTCGGTGACGCCGAGGAAGCGGCAGATGTTGCGGAGCTCCTTCGCGAACTCGACGACGCTCTCCGCGCTGTCGAAGTCTGGCTGCGTCACGATCTCGAGGAGCGGCGTGCCGGCGCGATTGAGGTCGACAAGCGACCCCGCGTAGTGGTGGCCGCCGGGAAGCTCATGGCCTAACTTTCCGGTGTCCTCCTCGAGGTGCGCGCGGATGATGCCGATGCGCCGCGTGCCGACGTCGCCCGTGGCGGTATCGCGAGTGGGGATGTCGATCGCGCCGTCGCCGCAGAGCGGCAGGTCATACTGCGAGATCTGGTAGCCCTTCGGAAGGTCGGGATAGAAGTAGTTCTTCCGGTCCCACTTCGAGAACTCCGCGATGTCGCAGTTGAGCGCGAGACCGACCATGATGGCCATCTCGACCGCCCGGCGGTTCATCACCGGCAATACGCCCGGCAACGCGGCCACGACCGGATCGACGAGCGAATTCGGCTCGGCGTCGTAGTAGTCGGGGTGCGCGACGTTCGGCACGCGCGTGAACATTTTGGTGCGCGTCGCAAGCTCGACGTGGATCTCGAGACCCACCTTGAGCTGCGTACGGGCGATGGTCGCCGTTTGATGGATCGATTCCGATGTAGCCTGATGCGCTGCCGTCATGCCCCCGCATTCTACGGAGTGCCATCGAATGACCGTTTCCGCCCTCGGGCTCACCGCTTCCCTCGCCTTTGCCCTCACCACGCCGCCGTCACTGACGGTGGAGGGTCACTTTCACGGCATCGGCCGACCGGTGACCGCCCGCGTCGCGCGCGGCGACGTGACCGGGCCGCTCACGCTGCGTCTCCTCGACGCGGGCGGGACGCTCAAGGCGACCGTGCCCATCGAGCCCGATGTCGAGTTCGATCTCGCGAAGGCCATTCCCTCGCTCCGTGACCTCACCGTCGCACATTGGCTGCAACTCACCGCGGGCGACCAGTCGGTGGGCACACCGTGGGTCGTGCAGCCGCTGATCTCACGGCCGCTCGTGCGCACCGCCTCCGCGTTGCGGCCCGACGGCAAGACGCCGTACACCCGCGTGATCGGCTGGGGCGAGACGCTCTTCGAGCCCGACAACGTCGAGTATCAGAAGCTCAAGGAGTCGTGGCCCAAGCCCGATCCGACGCCCTTCAGCGGCTGGCGCATCTACGAGGATCGCGACGTCATCCTGCACACGACGCTCGGCGACATTCGGGTCGCGCTTGCCCCCGACCGCGCGCCGAACACCGCGTGGAACTTCCGCTCGCTCGCCGAGAACGGCCTGTACGACGGCACGCCGTTTCACCGCGTCGTGAAGTTCGATCGCGAAGGCCGACCGTTCGTGATCCAAGGCGGCGATCCAACCGGCACGGGGGACGGCAGCGCGGGCTACGACCTGCCGCTTGAGCCGAGCGATCTCGAGCATGATTTCGGCGTGATCTCGATGGCCCGTAACGACGCCCCCGACACCGCAGGCTCGCAGTACTTCTTCGCGCTGTCGCGCGAGGGCACGGCGCGCCTCGATCGCCAGTACTGCGCGTTCGGCTGGGCCGTCAGCGGCGCGGACACGATCGTCACGATCGCCGACGGCGAGATCGCCGACCTCGCCACCGGGCGCCCGAAGGAGCCTGCGGTCGTCACCAACGCGGTGTTAGTCCCCGCGCCGCCGCGCGTGCAAGGCAAGGGTCGCCCGGATCGACGCGTGACCGCGGCGGACGCGAAGCCGAAGGAAGACGCGCCGAAGCGGGAGCCCGATCGGTGAGCCGAGCGCCCCTCTTCAACCGCGGCTTCCTCTCGCTGTTCGCGACGCAGTTCTTTGAAGCGGCCGGCGACAACATCATCAAGGGCGCGCTCCTCTTCGCGGTCGCCGTCGGCGGGCCGTGGCACGACCGGATCGGCGACGGCGGCCAAGGGCTCGTGTCGTTTCTCTTCACGGTCCCGTTCGTCTTCCTCTCGGCGTTCGGCGGCCGTCTCGCCGACCGCTACAGCAAGCGCTCGAGCACCGTCGCGCTCAAGACCGCGTCGATCGTCGTGGCGATCGTGACGCTCTTCGGCTTCTGGGGCGACAGCCTCGGGCTCTCGCTCGTCGCGCTCGCGCTCTTCGCGATCGTCTCGAGTTTCTTCGGACCGGTGAAGTACGGCATGATCGCGGAGTTGGTCGATCGCGACGAGATCGTGCGGGCGAACGGCGTCATCAACGTCGGCACGAACCTCGCCGTGATCAGCGGCACGATCATCGCCGGCGCCGTCGCGACGGCCTTCTCGAAGGCGCACGCGCCTGAGGCCGAAGGCACGTTCACGCAGACGTCCGGCCTTCTCGCGCCGGGCATCACGATGCTCGCGTTCTCGCTGCTCGGGTGGCTCACCTGCCTCACGTTGCCGAAGCTCGTCGCGCAGTCGCCCGACCTGCCGCTCGACGCGAATCCGTTCACGACCTACTGGGACTCGCTCAGTCAGATGGCGAAGGGGCCGCTCATCGTCATCACGCTCTTTTGGACGTTCTTCTACTTCCTCGCTGCGATGGTCTTGGCGATGCTCGCCGACTATCCGCAGATCCTCGGCGTTTCCGCGCTCAAGGCGAGCGCGCTGAGCGCGGCGATGGGCATCGCGATCGGCGTCGGCTGCGTGGCGGCCGCGTGGCTCTCGGGCAAGCGCTCGCGACTCGAGTTCGTGCCGCTCGGCGCCGCCGGACTCGCGCTCGCGTTCCTCCTGCTCGGCCTCGCGCCGAAGAACTACTGGCTCATCGGCGCGCTTCTCTCCGCGATGGGCCTGGCCGCGGGCTTCTACATCATTCCGTTGCAGGCGTCGTTGCAGGAGTTGTCGCCGTCGTCGGAGCGCGGCCGCTTCATCGGCACCGCGAACGCGATGAGCTTCGTGATGGGCGGACTCGGATCGCTGCTCTTCTTCGGCCTGAGCAAGGTGGGCATGCCGAGCAATCGCATGTTCCTCCCGCTCGCCGGACTCACGGTGATCGCGGGCGTGCTCGTCTACCTCTGGCTCCGACGAGGGAGCGGGCGCGACGGTCCGTCGCGCAGCATTACACTCCCCGCACCATGACCACGAAGTACCCGACCGCGACGATCGAGACCGACCACGGCACCTTCACCGTCGAACTCTGGAACGACGTCGCTCCGCTCCACGCCGAGAACTTCCTGAAGCTCGCGAAGAAGGGCTTCTACGACAATCTCGCCTTCCACCGCATCATTCCCGGCTTCGTCATCCAGGGCGGCTGCCCGCGCGGCGACGGCACCGGCGGCCCGGGCTGGAACGTGAAGGCCGAGTTCAACGATCGCAAGCACGAGCCGGGCGTCCTCTCGATGGCGCGCTCGTCTGACCCGAATAGCGCGGGGTCGCAATTCTTCGTGTGCCTCACCCGCGAGAATTGCCAGCACCTCGACCGCCAGTACACCGCGTTCGGCAAGGTGACGTCCGGCATGGACGTCGTCGAGAAGATCGCCGCGACGCCGCTCAGCGACCGCCGCGCCGGCACGCCCGCGAAGGCGCCGCGCATGGTGAAGGTGACGGCGTAAGAAGAGGAGCAAGGATTAAGGATTGAAGGATCAAGGGTGAAGGATGGAGGCCCGGCGCCCACATCCCTTGATCCTTGATCCTTGATCCTTGCTCCTACAGCTTGACCTGCCAGAAGCCGACGTCGTGCCACGCGCCGAACTTGTAGCCGGCGTGGGCGAAGTGCGCGACCTTCACGAATCCGACGCGCTCGTGGAGCCGCACCGACGGCTCATTCGGCAGCGTGATGCCGCCGACGAGCGAGTGAAAGCCTCGCTCGCGGCACGCGTCGATGAGCGCCTGATAGAGCCGCGTGCCGACGCCAGCGCCCTGCGTGTCGCGCGCGACGTAGACGCCGACCTCAGCGGTCCACTTGTAGGCCGCGCGTTCGCGCCACACTCCCGCTTTCGCGTAGCCGAGGAAGCGAGTCCCGTCAGCTGCAACGAGGAACGGGTACAGGTCGCGCTTGGGCCACCAGAGCTCGCGCAGTTCGTTCGGCGTGACCGGGTCGTAGCCGAAGTGAATCGCGGTGTGCTCGATGTAGTGATTCGTGAGGTCGGCGATCGCCGGCCAGTCGGAATCTTCAACCGTTCGGATCTCGACCGCCATCGACGTTCGCGCCTCGCGCATGGCTCGCTCAGGGATTCATGCCCTTGCCGCCGCGGGCCAGGCGGAACGACGTGGGCAGAAGGAACGTGCGGCCTTCGAACGACGTCGTCATGCCCGACACGAGAATCGGCACCTGGCTTTCCGCGAGGCGGATCATCGACTCGACGCGCTCGAGCGCGAGGCACGGAAGGACCGGCATCGACGGCTCGGTGCCGTCGGGCAACTGCCCTTCGAAGACGAAGCGCCAACCGCCCGTCGCGGAATCGCGCAGGAGGTGACCGCGGCGGCTCTGGATGCGCATCGACGGCTGCGTGGGCAACGCGGCTTCGGCGGGCGCACTCCGCGTTTCAGCCGTGGATTCGGCCGCGGGCGCGGGGACCGTCGCCTTCGGCACCGACTGGATCTTCTCGATCAGTTGCCGCTCCAATTCTTCGGCGATCTTCTCCTCGTCGACCGGCGCCGGCTTGGCGGGAGGCTTCGCGTTGGGCTTGGTCGGCGGTGGCGCGGGCGTCGGTGCGGCGTCGGCCGGGGAGCTCGTCGTTGCAGGCGCGACGGGCGTCGCCATCGTGAGGAGCAGGAAGTTCCGCCCCTGGTAGATGAAGATCTGCCCGGTGGCCTCGAAGCGGAGCTCGCGCGGCGAGAGACCGATCGTGCGCACCGCTTCGCCGAGCGTTTCGTTAGGCAGGACGACGAGTTCGCGTTGCAGGCCGCTCGAGTCGCGAGCGTCCGGCGCGAAGATCCACTCGTTGCGCTTGGTGTCGAGGCGTAGCGCGCCGGCCGAGCGCGCGATGAAGCTGCCTTCGCGAAGAAGCGGCGCGCGGCGCGGCGCGGCGACGGTCGTTCCGGGAACCGCGACGGCGGGGGCCTCGGTGGCCGGCGTCGCGGCAGGCGCGGCGGTCGACTTCGGAGGTGCGGCGTTCACTTTCGGCGGCGCGGCGTTCTGGGCCGCCGCGAGCGACGGAAGGACGAGGACCGACCCGAGGAGGACCGCGCGAAGGATCATGGGTTCTTTGATCGGCATGCCGAGGAGGGTCGCCACGGTAACAGCCGCGAAGCGGAGGTCGGGCGACGCCCAGTCGGTAGGCCCGACCGTGTCACCGGAACAACCGGTGGAAAGCGACCCGACGGCACCAACTCCCGGAATTCGGACAGGTTGCGTTTGACGGTATGGGGTCGGTTTGCCAATATGCCAACACCCCGGCCGGGTACCCAAGTGGCCTAAGGGAACGGATTGCAAATCCGTGATTCGCGGGTTC
>JAEUIT010000009.1 GCA_016795035.1 Phycisphaerae bacterium
CACGCCCATCGTCTGTGTCGCGGCGCTCCTCGTCGCGCTCGTTCCCTGGCTCGCATTCAGCCAGCCGTTCCTGCCGTGGCTCTATCGAGCGCTTGTGCTTCTGGTGATTGCGTGTCCCTGCGCGCTCGTGATCTCGACGCCCGTGACGGTCGTCAGCGGGCTGGCGGCGGCGGCGCGGCGCGGCATCCTCGTCAAGGGTGGAGTGCACCTCGAGAACGGTCGTCGCCTGCGGATCATTGCGCTCGACAAGACCGGGACCGTCACGGAAGGAAGGCCCGCATTGACCGACGTGCGACCGATCGGTGGCGCCGACCCCGACGACGCGCTGCGCATCGCCGCCAGCCTCGATTCCCTGTCGCAGCACCCCGTCGCGCAGGCGATCGCGAAGGCATGGTCCGGTGAGCGGTTGGCAGTGACGAACTTCCGGTCATTGACCGGGCGCGGCGTCGAGGGCCGGATCGGCGACGAGCCCTTCTTCGTGGGTAACCACCGCCTCGTCGAGGAGCGTCGCGTCTGCTCGCCCGCAGTCGAAGTCGCACTTGTCGAGTTCGAGCGCCAAGGAAAGACTGCCGTGGTCGTCGGCTCGGCGACAACAGTGCTCGCCGTGATCGCCGTCGCAGACAAGCCTCGCGAAAGCAGCGTCGAGGCCGTCAAGCAACTGCACGCGATGGGTCTTCGGACCGTGATGCTCTCCGGCGACAATCAGACGACGGCGACATCGATAGCGCGAGCCGTCGGCATCGACGACGCTCGCGGGAGCCTCCTGCCCGAAGACAAGGTTTCCGCGATCGACGCGTTGAGCGCTCGGGATGGCGACGTGGTCGGCATGGTCGGCGACGGCGTCAACGACGCGCCCGCGCTGGCAAAGGCGACCATCGGGTTCGCGATGGGCGCGGCAGGCACGGACACCGCCTTGGAGACCGCGGACGTCGCCCTCATGCAGGACGACCTTCGCGGCGTGCCCAGTTTCATCGAGATCTCACGACGGACGGCAGCGATCCTGAGGCAGAACATCGCGCTCGCGATCGGCATCAAGGCGGTGTTCTTCGCCCTCGCGCTCTTCGGCACGGCCACCATGTGGATGGCGGTCGTGGCTGACATGGGGACCAGCCTTTTGGTCGTGGCCAACGGGATGCGCCTCCTGAGGGCGAAGGCCGAGATTGTGCCCCCGGTCGTGACGTCTCGGTCGATCCCGACCGCCGGGTAGCGACCCCTCGGGTTGGGCCTACGATGGAACTCCCGTGAGAGGTTTCGCGATGTATCGCGACCCCGCTACTTACCTGGGTCGGTGGAACTTCGCCGACCCGCCAGTAAACGATGAACGCCCCGGCAGAGACGCCGGGGCGTTCGCGTTGATCCGCACGGGAAACGCCGAGGGTTGAGCGGTGGGCGTGGCTACCAGAGACACAGGGGCCGTGTCGCGCGCGACACGCGGGTTGGCCACCGGGCCGGTCTCGGCGCGAAAGTCTCGGAGTTTCTAACCAGAGACTCGGCTCTGGTTATCGCTGAGCCTGCGATAAACGACTGCGGCGCGACTTCCCGAGCGGGTGCCGCGCGCTGCCATAACCCGATTCGCCCTCAATCGCGACATGGCGGTTAGCCTGCGTCCGTGGCTATTCCAGCGCCCAGCTTCGGGGACCGCTCTCGCGGCCTCATCCTCGCCGCAGTCTCGGAGATTCCGCTTCCGGGCGCTGCGGCGCTCTCGACGGTTCTCGGCTGGTATCTGCCGTCGCCGTATCAGAAGCGGCTCGACGCGTTCTTCACGGATGTCGCGAATCGGCTCGAGCGACTGGAGAAGGCGGGCACTCTCGACCCCGCCACGCTTGAGCACAACGACGCCTTCCTCGATGCCGTGCGTGCCGCGATCGACCAAGCCGCTCGCACAGCCGACGCGGAGAAGCACGAAGCGCTGGCCAGCGCGGTGATCTACCTCGCGTTGACCGCCGTGCCCGGTGAACTTCAGGCACAGCTGCGGCGTGCGCTTGAGGACATCGACGAACTCTCCGATGCAGACGGCTCGCTCGCGATGGCCGAGCAACTCGTCCGCGCGCAACCCAATCTCGTCGGGCAGTTCAACGCCATCGCTGGGCACGCCAGTCGCGCCATGTGGGTTTATCTGAACCACCCGGCGACCTTTCGAGTGGCGGCGTCGCTCGCGGAGGCTGCACACCTTGCGCGCGGCAGATCCTGGGTCAAGCGCAGCGGGCTTCCGGTTCCGGCTGATCCGGCTGTCCCGTTCGTCTACACGGATGAGATGGCTGGACGACTCGTCGAGGCCATTGAGGCCTTCCACAAGCCGGAGGTGCGCGGCGAAGGCTGCAAGGTGCGGCACATCGCCCGCGGCAACGGCTCGGAGTACTTCTTCGTCACGATGAACGACTACTCGCACGTGGTCCCCGTCTGGCGCGATGGAGAGGTCGTAGATGCGCTGGGCTTCAGCGAGTTCGGCCACACCTTCGTCTACACCCCGGCGGCAGGCACGCTGGAGATTCATGCGAAGGGTGGGAAGCGCGTGAACGGCCCGCTGCATCGCATCTTCGGAAAGGCGGTGCTCGACATTGACCTCCCGATCACCGCTCCGATCAAGCCGAGCTACACGCTCGATCACCTCATGAAGCGGGATCGGAAGCTCGAGTGTGACTCGCTGGACCCGGTCAGGGCGCCGCGGCTGACCCGGCTCGTCCTTGGGTCGAAGGACCACGACTGCGAGCCGATCACCGTCGAGGCGAATCCGGAGCTCGGACCGAAGCGCATCGACGAGGTGCTTGATCGGCTGCTTCGGGAAGAAGTGCGTGGCCCAGAGCACTGGACCGTGCTCGCCGCCCGCTTCCACCTCGACCTGAAGCCCGAAGCGAAGAAGCGGCATCCGACGATGCAGTTCAGCGTGACCCGTCATTCGTGCGACCTGCGCTCGCGCCCCGATGAAGTCCGGGCGTGGGGCGAGCGAACGATGCAGCGATCGGGGGTGAGCTTTGGCTGAGCTCCTCCGACAGGTCCTCGCCTGGTTCGACGCGCCGTCAGTGTCGATCTCGCGCGGTCTGCTGGACGACATCGGTCCCGACGCGATCGGCACGCTGGTGCAGCTCAAGCTCATCGAGCCAGCGGCGCCTGCGACACGCCTGACTTGTCCGGAGTGTGATACGGGGCATGTCGAGACGGTGGCCGAGTTGATCGAGGAAGGAACCCGCTTCTCGTTCATCACCTGCCCGGAGGTCGGCATGGTGCGGATCGATCCAACCGCATTGGAGCGGTGGGCGTTCTCGCACGACCGATTTGCGGCGCTGGTCGCCTCGGAGCTTGGCGGCACCAGTACGTCGCTCCTCGACGGCAGAGTCTGGCGAGTCGTGGTTCCTCGCGGAGCGCTTGGAACTCGGTCATCGCATCGAGGTGCAGTCCCTCGGGCGCGGCATGCGTGCGTCCGTGCTCAGGCGCGAGGCAGCCTCGCTCCTTCATGAAGGCGATCGCCACCGCGATCTGCGTGAAGGGCAGCCCCGTCGCGGCCTGGATGCGGTCGAGCGTGATGCCCGTCCGCATCTCCTCGGCGGCGTGAGCGATCTCCTCGAACGCCGACCTCGGGCACCGGTGCTCGTACGGCGTGCCGCGTCTCGGGACCACGCGGCGGACGAGGTGGTCGCGGTCGATCTCGAATGTCTCGACGGAGGGCGATGCTTGGCGCGGGGTGTCCATCGGTCAGACCTCGCCTTCACGTTCGTGGGCCTTGATCTGGCCGACCGCGAACTCCGCGATCGCCTGCTCGGCCGAGAAGCCGTCAGCCGCCCGAAGGCGGTTGGCGGTGCCGTCGTCGCGCACCAGCCCGCAGCGCTTCAGGAACTCGATCGCGATGTACGCGGTGATCCACGGCCGATGCGATCCCGTCGCGACCTCGTCGACCACGAACCACTTGCCCTTCGCATCCTCGATCGCGTAGGCGACCTGCTCGATGTCGTCCACGTCGCAGGCGTGGTCCTCGGCGGACCCGCTCGCGAGCGTGCTGAACCGCATGAGCGTGTCGCCCTTGAACTCGTAGCGCGGGCTGGCGTCACTCGACGGCGCTTCCTCGGCGGCGAGGAGGGCGCGGTTCAGGTCGTCCCACTCCTCGCAGGTGTCCATGTCCTGCTCACGCGAGTAGGCGAGTGCGGACGCGGCGCTGACGAGATCGGCGAGTCGCGTGTCGATGGTCGTCACGGGTCACGCTCCCTTCCCGTTGAGGGCGAAGAGACCGCGGTCGGACTTCTTGAACCGGGCGTCCTTCCCCTTGGCGGCGATCTCCCGGATCATCGCGGCGTAGAGCGTCGCGTGCGGCGTCTTGCCGCTCGTCTTCCAGCCCGCCGCGAGGACGCGCTCGACGATCGCCTTCGAG
>JAEUIT010000025.1 GCA_016795035.1 Phycisphaerae bacterium
TCCGAGGTGGACACGGTCAACGACCCGCGCGGCATGCAGCAGCGGTATCTCAGCTTCGCCCTGTTCGGCAGTGACGGCGGAATGCTCCGCGGCTCGCTCGACGGGGTCGACCGCGAGGCGCTGTACCGCGCGGTTCGGGCCGCGCTGAAGAATCAGGATGGACGAGCGCGAAGTAGCCTCAGTTCCGTCTACCGAAATCTGTCCCTCGAAGACATCACGCCGTTGTTGCCCGCCATCCACCGGGCGATCGTCGAGCCGGCTCCGAGCGGTGAGATGTTCGCCGACGGCATCCGCGTCGAGGGGCTTCGCCTCTTCGCCACGTACAAGATCGCGGAGGGCATCCCCGCGTGTGTTGCGTATGCGCGGGCCCAGAACCCTTGGGAAAGCCAGATACGTACGCCGGAACTCATGAAGATCCTGCTGAGCTACGGAACCCACGCGAAGGCGGTCATCCCGGAGTTGACTCGTCTTGCGACTTACTTTGAGAAGGAAGAGCCGGACTTTCCGGCAGAGTTGATGAAGCTCAAGGCCGAGGCCGTGCGCGACGCGATCCGCGACATCGAGGCATCGACCGAGACGCCGACGCTCGTCCACCTCGATGCGGGAGTGGAAGGGAATGCCCCCAACGCCCCTAACGCCGATGCGACAACGGCACCACTCAAGGTCTTCATCCTTGCTGGGCAGTCGAACATGCAAGGGCACGCCGCCATCTCGACGTTTGATTCGCTGGCCGATGACCCCAAGACCGCCCCGCTCCTCGACGCGATGCGCGGGCCCGACGGCAAGCCTCGCGTCTCGGAACGAGTGTGGATCACATCCGTCGGCTGTCTCGGCGATGCCTACTCCGACCTCACCGAGGCCAAGGGCACGCTGACCGCCGGCTTCGGCGCGCCGGAGAACAAGATCGGCCCCGAGTTCACCTTCGGCATCTTCATGGCGAAGTCCGTCGACGGCCCGATCCTCATCATTAAGACGTCTTGGGGCGGCCGAAGCCTGCATACCGATTTCCGTCCGCCGAGCGCCGGGCCGTTCGTGATGGCGAAGGAAACGCAAGAGCTCTGGGACAAGCATCCCGAGGGAGCCCACGGCATCCCGAAGGTCGAGGACCGGCCCAAGGTCTTTGCCGAACGTGCCGCCGCCACCGGCGTCTATTACCGCGAGATGATCAAGCACGTGAAGCACGTGCTCAAGGACATCAAGCGGGTGGTGCCCGAGTACGACGAGAAGCAAGGCTACGAATTGGCCGGGTTCGTGTGGTTCCAAGGATTCAACGATTACGTCGATGGCGGCGTCTATCCAAATCAGGACAAGCCCGGCGGCTATGACGCGTACGCCGATCTCTTGGGCCACTTCATCCGCGACGTCCGCAAGGATCTCTCGGCCCCCACACTGCCGTTCGTCATCGGCGTCATGGGAATCGACGGCATGAAGGGCGACAACCAAGGACCGATGATGCACTTCCGCGCCGCCCAGCGCGCCCCCGCGACCCTGGACGAGTTCAAGGGCAATGTGTTCGCCGTCGAGACGGCGCCCTTCTGGGACGACGAACTCAACGAACTGCACGAGCGCATGGATCGCCTGAACGACGCGCTCAACGCCCAGTTCAACCGAACCCCCGAGATGACGGACGACGACAAGGACCGAGCCCGCAAGAAGGCGATCGAGGAGTCGTTCACTCCCGAGGAACTCCGCCGCCTTCGATCCGGAGTCTCGAACGGCGGCTATCACTATCTCGGAGCAGCCAAAATAATGGCCCCTATCGGCAAGGCGTTCGCCGACGCGCTCATCCGCGCGAGCGCCGCGACGAAGTGATTCGACGGGCTGCTGCGGAACGCGCACCGTGGGGTCCCTCGCACGACCACGCGAAGGGCGACACGGACGCCGAGCGTGCCTGATCTCGAATGTGCCGCCGCTCACTGGTTCCGTCAGCCGGTCCAGGCGCCCAGCAGAAGCGCAAGGTCCGCCCCGTCGGTCGAGCAGTCACCGTTCAGATCCGATCGACAGACCGCACAGTCCGAGCAGAGGCCCCACGAACCGAGCAGGATCGCAAGGTCGGCGCCGTTCACGAAGCCGTTGCAGTCGAGGTCGCCGACGAGCGGCGGACTGCTCGCCTCGACGACCACGCCATCGATTGCTGCGCCGCAATTGGTCGCCGAGGCCGTGAGGCTGGTGATCGTCAATGTCGTCGAGGTCTCGTGGGCACGGAAACACCACGACCGCAGCTCCCAGCCCATCGAGACGAAGGAGTGACCGGCGGTATTGAAGGTGAACGTGTTCGAGAAGCCGGCGGCTTCGACGCTGAGGGCCTTGACGGGGTCGCCGCACTGCGGATTGCCGGCCATGAAGAATTCGACCGTGTACCACTGTCCGGGGATGGTCGCGAATGTCTGCTGCACACCGCCAGGACCGGGCGAGCCGTCGAGATCGAGCGAGAGCGAGCCATCGGCCTGCTGCCAGCCTCCACCGACCAGATCAACCGTGTTGCCGGTCGTGATCCAGCCAGCCATCGCCGTCGAGCCGCCAGGAAGGCTCACGTACGAGGGCACCCTGCCAGGCCAGGTCTCGAAGGACCCGTTGATGAGCAGGTTCTGGGCAAGCGCCGCGGAGGAGACGAAGGCGGCACCGAGGAGCGCCAACCACGCGGTGGCCGTTGATCGGGGAGTGAGCATGGGCTGGTGAAGCGATCTCCGTTTGAACCCGGACATGGTTGACCTCTCTTTGGAGCCAACGTATCGAAGTCGATGTCCGGCAAGAAGGGCCTGGTGTCCAGTTCGTGCGGGTGCGGCCTTTGCCGCGTCTCCTTGCCAGCCGCAAACATGTCGCGCCGCGCTGTTCCCTATTTCTGAAACACCACACGAGCGGCTCGAGTCGACAGGGCGCCCTGCGACGCGCCGATCGGGGCTCTTCCTCGATATCCACGATCCTTCCCGGGCGCGGTTGGCGTGTCTCCTCGGTCATGCGCCTTCCACAGCGACCGACCATCCTCACTGCGACCCTCTGTGCACTCTTCTTGGCGGCTCCTGCGAGCGCTGGGATTCGCTACGTCCGTTCCTCGCAATCTCTGCCGCCGAACCAGCAGGATGGCCTCAGTTGGGCCACCGCATTCGCCAGCCTTCAGGCCGGCATCGACTCGGCCGTTTCCGGCGATGAGGTGCGGGTGGCGAACGGCCTCTACGCTCCGACGACCGGCACGGATCGCACCGCGAGCTTCGTCTTGAAGCAGGGCGTTCGGGTGCGAGGAGGCTACGCGGGAGCCGGGTCCGATCCGGATGATCGCCATGTCGGCCTCTTCACCACGACACTCACCGGTGGCATCGGCAGTCCTTCCAGCAACGCGGACAACAGCTTCCACGTGGTTCGGGCAACCGGCGTGACCGCGTCCGCGATCCTTGATGGCTTCACCATTCAGGATGGAAACGCCAACGGCTCCGGCAACGATGCGATCGGCGGAGGCATCCTTGTCACCAACGGCTCGCCCGCGATCGTGCGCTGTCTCTTCGTGAAGAACAACGCCCAGAAGGGAGCGGGGATCGGGCGGGTGAGCGGCTTCTCGGCCTCGAGTCCGATGCCGGTCCACGGGTGCATCTTCGCCGACAACACCGCCGAGAGCGGCGCTGCGATCTTCGCCCAGCTCGCCCCGATCCAACTGATGAACTCGACGGTCGCCGACAACGACGGGACCGCTGCGGTCGATCTCAACACCATCAGCGTCGCCTCGACCTTCTCAAGTTCGATTCTCTACCGGAACGCGGGCGGCGCCACGCCGGAGCTCTCCCAATTCCGGACCACGACGGCGCCGCTGACAGTGGTGCGGTGCTGCATCGAGGGCTGGGACAACGTTGCGCCGGCGAGTCCGACCACCATCGCGAGCGATCCGAAGTTCATCTACAACGAGACGGTGACCTTCCGCGAGCTCCGCCACATGCTCCGCGGTGACTCTCCTTGCATCGATCAGGGCGAATGCACCATCGTCGACATCGCCGACACCGACGGCGACGGCAACCTCAGCGAGTTCCTCCCGCGAACGTTCATGGAGTTCGATCGATCGATCGACGATCAGTTCTTCCCGCAGGGCGGCGCGGCGAGCAATCCGACCACCGACATGGGCGCACACGAGAAGCTCCGCGAGCGCACGATTCTCGTGAACCACGCCGCGACCGGCGCGAACACTGGGACGAACTGGACGGATGCCTATGTGACTCTCGAGAGCGCCCTCGCCGAGCTCGCCGATCCGCGCACGAGCGGGAGCGGTGAGATCTGGGTGGCCCAAGGAACGTACAAGCCGACCACGGGCAACGACGTGGATGCGACGTTTCTCCTCACCGAGAGCGTGTCCGTGCTCGGCGGCTTCGCCGGAAACGAGACCGTGCGCTCGGCGCGCAACTGGCGCGACCATCCGACGTTCCTTTCGGGTGAACTCGGTGCGCCCGGTGCCACCGGGAACTCGCGACACGTCGTGACCATGGGGACAGGCGCCTCATTCCTCGACGGCTTCGTGGTGCGCGACGGCAACGCGCCGCCGTTCACCGGAGGTGGCGGCATCCTTGTGCAGCCCGGCGCGAGTGCCAGGGTCACCCATTGCGTCGTCACGGCGAATACGGGGACGGGACCCGGAAGTGCGATTCGTGTCCAGCCGGGTACCGGCACCTCTCTTCTCCTTGGCTACTCCGCCGTGGTTGGCAACAGCGCCTCGCTCGCCGGTTCGGCCGGCGTCTTTGTGGATGGCGCATCCGTCTTCGGCATCGATCGAACGCTCATTGCCGGCAACGTCACGCAGAGCGGATCGCAGAGTGGACTGCGCATCCAGAACTCACCAGGCTTGAACGAGACCACGATTCATAGCTCGATCCTTGCCGACAATACGGTTGGCGGGACGCACGGAGTGGGCGCCCAAGTCTCGACCGACGGGACGCCGGTGAAGCTCGACCATTGCGCGATCGAGTCGCTCGCGGCGCCGATCGCCGGGGCTGTGCTGACAGCGTGCTTCGCGATCGGAGCGGAGTGCGGCCTGACCGATGCTCGCGGCGGCGACGGCGTGTACGGCACCGGCGACGAGGACTACCTTCCCGTAGCGTGCGGCGGGCTGGTGGATGCCGGAGGGAGTGTGGTCGGGATCGGCGAGCCAGGCCCTGTGGACCTCGACGACGATGGGTTCCTCGACTTCTTCCTCAATGACTTCTACGACCGGCCGCTCGTCGTCGACCTGCCGGTGGCCAACGTCACGATTGCCGCCGACATCGGTCCGGCCGAGCTCCAGGTGGCCGACTTCGCCGATCCGGACTTCGACGGGAGCGGCGCGGTGAACGGCATCGACTTGGCGGCGCTTCTTGGAGCATGGGGCAACGTTGGCAGTGAGTTCGACGTGACCGGCGACTGCGTGGTGGACGCGGCGGATCTGGCGATGGTCCTTGGGGCGTGGGAGTGAGTGGGGGGTCGGAGCCGCGAAGGGGCGTGTGCGGCATCGAGCTTTGGGACGGCGAGAACACGAAGGGGCCAAGTCGCGCACGTCGCTATCCATGGTGGCCATTCCAGGGGGCTTCACGAAGGTGGCCATCTACGCTGGCCGTCCTCCCTGGTGTTAGGCGACCCCCCCTGGCTCACGGAGCGCATGCCCCCCACGCGCCGAGCACGACTGCGAGATCGGCACCACCGACCACTCCGTCGCCGTCGAGGTCGCCAACGCATCCAGGACCCCAGCCGCCGAGGATGATCGCGAGGTCTTCGCCGCCGACGGCGCCGTCGCCCGAGAGGTCGGCCGCGCAGGTTGCGACGCCGGTCTCGACCGTGAGGCCCGCGAGCCAGATGCGTTGCACAGCCTCGGCGCCGGTGTCGACGATGCGGACGAGTTCGAGCTTCTCGCTCTGGAACTCGGGCGGAAGGTCGAAGCGGACCTTGTCCATGCGCACCTGACCGTTGCCGAAGACCTCGACCGTGGTCGTGCCGTTGATCGCATTCGTGAACCCGCCGTTGAAGTGATCGCGGATGTCCTCGTTGCCGATGAGCGGCTTACTGTAGAACGCGCCGTTGCAGCCGTAGAACTCCACCGTCGCGAGCGACCCCGGTCCCGGCACGCCCCACCAGGAGTTGATGAGGGCATGCACGCTGACCGCATGGGCAACGTTGACGGGCACCTCCAGCACGCGCGGGTTCTTCCCGGGCACGTCCTTCGCGTGCCAGGCGTTGAGTCCGGTCGAAGGCGGAATCGAGAACACCACGCCGCCGAGGAGAACATTGCCGGTCGGATACAGCTCCCCACCGAACTGGAGCGAGGTCGACCAGTTGAAGGATGCCGAGAAGTCGACGGGAACGAAGTTCTCCGGCGGGATGAATTCCTCAAGAGCGATCGAGAGGAAGCCCGCGCCCGAGCCGGTTCTGCCGCCGACGCGAATCAGATAGCTCTCGCCGTCTGCGACGGAGAAGCTCATGGTCGAGGTCCCGCCGCCGCAGCCGGCGGTGTCGTCGTCGCAGGCGATGAGCGTGAGCGCGCCGCATGGACCTGCGTAGGCGGCAACACGAGTGTCATAGAACGCCTCACCGCAGGTCGAGATGGTTGCGGTGCCGCTTGCGTCGGCCGTGAAACTGAACCAGACATCCTGCACGAGGCCAGTGCCATTGCCTTCGTTGCAGGACGCAGGAAGCGCAAGCGGGCTGTTCGTCGCACGCGGCGTCGTGAACAGCGTCCGTCCCTCATAGACGACCAATGCGTTCGCGCACTCGTCGTTCAGCGGCGCTGACTCGAGCCGAAGCGCCGCACTGACGGAACTTCCAGCCGCGATCGGTCCGGTGGAGTTGGCGACCTGCAGATTGACCTGCGGACTCGTCTGGCCAAACTCGTTCGAACCCCACTGGACAAGCGTCAGGTTCGATCTGCGGGCAAGCGTGTGATCGCCGCCGGCCGCGATATCGATCGCCGTCCCCAGGTTCGCCGGCACGGTGCACTGGCCGCTTGCGTTCGAACCCCAACAGACGACGGTGCCGTTGGAACGAAGGGCAACGCTGTGGGAGCCACCGGCGGCAACCTGCACAACATCCGTGAGGTTCGGCGGGACATTGCATTGACCGCTTGCGTTGAGCCCCCAGCAGGCGACCGTGCCGTCGGCCTTGAGGGCGATGGTGTGTGACGAGCCGGCTTCGGCGGCCACCACCGGGCCAAGGTTGGCTGGCACGTTGCACTGACCGAACACATTCGATCCCCAGCACACGATCGATCCATCGCTCTTCACCGCGACGGTGTGTGTCGAGCCAGGCGCGACATCGATGCATGCGCCGAGACTCGCGGGCACCGTACTCTGGCCGTGGCCGTTCAAGCCCCAGCAGACGACCGTGCCGTCCGACTTGCGAGCGGCCGAGTGAGACGCGCCCGCCGCGACTTGGATCGCCGGGCTCACACCTGAACCGGAAGCGGAACCCTGACCAGAACCTATCTCGGCGGGGACGTTGCATTGCCCGTTGCTGTTGAATCCGATGCAGAAGACGGCGCCGTTCTGCCGGCGGGCAATTGTGTGTGCGACGCCTATGTCGACTTCGACGATCGGGCTCGCCTGCAGCACCGCAGGCGTGGCGATCTGGCCGAGGTCGGCATCGCCCCAGCCGGCGACCAGGCCGCCTGTGGTCATCGCGACTGCGAAGCGGGGGCCGGCAGCGATCTGGCTGACGGCCAAGAGGTTCGCCGGCACGGTGCACTGACCATCGGTGTTGTCGCCCCAGCAGACGACCGTACCGTCGGTCCGAAGCGCCATGGTGAAGCCGTCGCCTGCGTCGATCTGGCTGATGGGCCCGATGTTCGCCGGCACGGTGCACTGGCCATGATCGTTGTTGCCCCAGCACACCACACTGCCGTCGCTCTTGAGTGCGACCGTGTGATCGAAGCCCGCCGCCACGTGGACGACCGAGCTGAGGTTCGATGGCACATTGCACTGGCCGAAGTTGTTTCCGCCCCAGCACACGACCGTGCCATCGGCCCTGACCACGGCGGTGTGGCTGTAGCCGCCATCGGCGTCGATCACCGTCCCCAGGTTCGATGGAACGTTGCACTGGCCAAAGGCGTTCCAGCCCCAGCAGATGACAGGACCGCCGTTTGGCTTGATCGCGATCGTGTGGTGATCGCCAGCCGCGACCTTGTCGATCGAGCCGATGTTCGCCGGAATGTTGCACTGACCGAAGGCGTTGCTGCCAAAGCACGCCAACGTGAAGTTGTTGCGAAGGAGGACCGTGTGGGACGCGCCCGCTGCCAGATCGATGGGCACGAAGTCCGCAGGCGGGTTGCACTGGCCGTTGAGATTGTTGCCCCACGCCATGGCCTTGGTGGTGTCCGAACTGACCGTCACAACGGTGTGCGCTCCGCCCGCTGCGATCTTCGTCGCGCTCGGAATAGAGAGCTGGCCCCATCCGGCATAGCCCCACGTCTGGATGGGCCCAGCGTCCTGTGGGGCTGCGATCGTCGTTCCGGAGAGGACCAGCACTGCCGCAGCGGCGAGTGCCGTCTGCGCCGAGCGGAATAACCTTCGAAGCCGCGATCGGCACGGCCGCTCCGGCGCGGATCGTTGTTCGGGGTGCAGGCTCTCTGTCGGGTGTGGTGTCGAGCTCGTCACGGTGGTTTCCTTCATGGCGTTCGGTCGGTTGCGCAGCGTCCGCAGCCCGAATGACTTTCGCCCCGGGCTGCTAGGGCAGGCACTTATCAGGGCCTCGCGGAACGCTCGCCATGCAGTGCGACGCGGCGCGATCGGGTGGACCACAATTTCGTTGAGTGCGTCGGATCCCCCCGTTACCGTTCGAATGAAGGCTCCGGTCGCTCCGGCTGGGCGAGGCCAGCGACCCTCATGAACACCCATGACACGAGCGCGTCCTCTGACGTGACCCGCCTGCTCGCGGCGATCGGGGCTGGCGATCCACGCGCCTCGGACGAGTTGCTTCCCTTGGTCTACGGCGAGCTCCGCACGCTTGCGGCGCAGCGGCTCCGTCGTGAGCCGCCGGGGCTGACGCTCGATGCGACGGCGCTCGTCCACGAGGCGTATCTCCGTCTTGTGGGCGACGGCCCGTCGAACTGGAACACCAAGGGGCACTTCTTCGGGGCCGCCGCGCTGGCGATGCGGCGGATTCTGGTCGAACGGGCCCGGCGCGTCGGCCGCGAGCGGCACGGCGGAACACGGCAACGCGTCTCGCTCTCGGACGTGATGCAACGCGAAGGCCTCGTGGGGCACCGCATCGAATCGGACGGACAGGACCGGCTAGAACGACATCCCATCGATCTCGTGGCCCTCGACGAGGCGCTGCGTCGCATGGAAGCGCAGGACGAGCGGATGGCCCGCATCGTCATGTTGCGGTTCTTCGCCGGTCTCTCGATCGAGCAGACTGCCGAGGCACTGGATCTCTCTCCGACCAGCGTCAAGCGCCAATGGGCCTGCGCGCGGGCATGGCTATTCGACGAGCTGAAGCACCCCAATGAGTGAGCCACGCTTCGCATCATCGAATACTGCGAATGCTGCGAATGGTGCCCGTGCGCGGGAGATCTTCCTCGCGGTCATGGATATGCCCGCCGCGGAGCGCGATGGGGAGATCGATCGGCTGTGCGGATCGGAGCGCGGCCACGCGGACGCACTCAAGGCGAAGGTCCGCCGGATGCTCGACGCCCATGACGGCGACGCCCAAGATGGCGGCGCCCACGATGACGACGGGGAGTTTTCGTCATTCATGGCCAAGCCCGCGGCGGCGCTCGTAGACCCGAGCGACCTCGAGGGTGCGCCGCTCCCAGAGTGCATCGATCGCTTTCGCGTGCTCGCACTTCTCGGCGAAGGCGGCTTCGGAAGCGTGTACCGCGTCAGCCAGATGGAACCGATTGCTCGAGACGTCGCCCTCAAGGTCATCAAGCCGGGCATGGACTCGACGAGCGTCATTGCCCGATTCACGAGTGAGCGACAGACGCTGGCCTCGCTGCAACACGAGCACATCGCGACGATCTTCGATGCGGGCAAGACCGCGGACGGCCGACCCTACTTTGTGATGGAGCTGATCGAGGGCCTCCCGATCACCAAGCACTGCGACGAGCGGCAGCTCCCGATCGAAGCCAGGCTGTCGCTCTTTCTCGATGTCTGTGGCGCCGTCGAGTACGCCCATCGCAAGGGCATCATTCACCGCGATCTCAAGCCGTCCAACGTCCTCGTGCACATCGAAGGCGACCGTGCGGTCGCGAAGGTGATCGACTTCGGCATCGCTCGGGCGATCGACGCCACCGGCGACGCCCGGATGACGATGCCGATGCAGCTCGTCGGGACGCCCGACTACATGTCGCCGGAGCAGGTCGAGGCCGCGCCCGAGGGAGTCGACACGCGGGTCGATGTCTATGCCCTCGGCGTTCTGCTGTACGAGCTGCTCGTCGGCGTGACGCCGCTCGACATCGCATCGCGGACGGGATCGTCGCTCGCCTCGACGTTGCAGGCGATCCGGACGGAGGAGCCGCTGCGGCCGTCCGCCCGACTGGATGGTCTCGGCCCGCGTCGGGCCGAGATCGCCGCGGCCCGTGCGACCGATCCGAAGCGTCACCGCGCGGCGCTCGTCGGCGATCTCGACTGGATCGTCATGCGGGCGATCGACAAGGATGTCACGCGGCGCTACGGCTCGGTCGAGGCGCTCGCCGCGGACATTCGTCGACATCGTGCCCACGAGCCGGTCTCGGCGGCGGCGCCGAGCGCGTGGTATCAGACGCGGAAGTTCATGAGGCGCCACCGTGTTGGCGTGACGGCGTCCGTCGTCGTGTTGCTCGCCCTCACCGCCGGTCTGGCCGCGACGCTGGTGTCGTTCGCCCGCACGCGCGAGGCGGAGAGCATCTCGCGTTCCGCCAAGGACGAGGCGGCCGCGGTGAATGCGTTCCTCATCGACGATCTCTTCGGTGCCGCGTCACCGGAGCGGGACGGGGTCAAGGTGACCGTGGTCGACGCGCTGGCGAACGCCGTTGCGACCGTCGACGCACGGTTCAAGGACCAGCCGGTGCTCGCCGCGAAGGTTCGCATGGTGGTCGCCCGCCTGTACTGCGGGCTTGGTCTATATGGGGAAGCGCACCAGGCGATCGAGCCCTGCCCGAGCGTCTTTCGGGAGGCGCTTGGACCGGCCGACGTCGCGACGCTTGAGGCGCAGAACATCCTCGCCGAAGCGCTCAGCTTCCGCGGTGATCTGAGCGGGGCCGAGGAGATCCTGCGCTCGGCCTTTGCTGCGGCCTCGGCGTCGACTGCCGACATCGGACCAGACATAGGACCATGGCCCTACACGATCGAGGCGTCGCTCGGCGAGGTGCTTCAGAAGCTCGGCCGACACGCCGAGGCGCAACAGCATCTTCGTCACGCGATCGATGGGCTCGACCGGATGCATCCGGTCGGCAACCTGCTGACGCTTGACGCCACGCTCTCCCTCGCCGCGAGCTTGGGCGCGGAACGACGCTACGAGGAGGCGCTTCCCTATGCGACCGCGGCCCTCCAGCATGCTCGAGCGCAGCCGAAGAAGGACCATCCCGCGCTCTTGGCCGCCCTGACCCATGTCGCCGCGCTCGCGATGAACCTGGGTCGACCGGCCGAGGCCGAACCGTACTACCGCGAGCTCCTCGCGATGACGGAAAGGGCCAACCCGGAGGGGCACTGGCAGATCGCCCTGTCCCAACACTTGGTGGGCGCGTGCATCGTGCGTCAAGAGCGGTGGGAGGAGGCCCAGCCGCTCCTCTTGCAGGGAGCGGACGGCCTGTGGGCGTCGCTCGGACCTGATCACCCGTTCACGGAGCAGGCGTATCTCCAACTCTGCACGGCCTTGCAGAAGAACGGTGATCCTGCGTATCTGTCGACGCTAAAGAGGGCCATCGGCATACGGCTGCGCGTCTCGTTTCCCAACGAGGCGGAGCGGGTCGTCATCGCGACGAAGACCTACGTCGCCGCCTCGAAGGAAGTGCGCCAGGAGGTCGAGGGCGACGCTGCGATCCCGGACCTCGCAATACAGGAGCTCGAGGACATCGGCACCGACATGCTCGCCCGGAACGAACATCGCGCCGGGCGCTACCTATCCAATATTGGCTGGGCGGCTCTCGAGATCGGCGACACCGCCCGCGCGGAACGCGTGCTCCGCAAGGCCGAGTCCCACTTGGCGGACCCCGCGCAGAGGACCGACGAACCCTCGGATCACCAAGCCGTTGTCGAGCGTCTGGCGACTCTGTACGAACGGAGCGGCCGACACGACGAGGCTGCCCGATGGCGGGCGGCGATACCGAAGACGAAGTAGCGACGGGGACCGAAGGACCGACGAGACTCGTCCGCCCGCCAGCGCACGCCTGCGACCTTGGACGAGTTCAAGGGAAGCGTGATTGCCGTCGAGACCGGTACGTGCGTGCACGGATGCGGCACCGTCTCGCACCTTCGACCTCGGTAGCATGCAACGCTCGTCTCGCCCTTTTTCGCAGCACCGGAGCCTCCGCATGACGCGCATCGCGCTTTGCATCCTCGTCGCCGTCCTGATGTGCTCGCTCTCCGGCGCGCAACAGCAGCCTCCATCGACCTCGACGGCGCCGCAGGCCCGGCGGGCCGTTCTGGTCACGGGAGCAAGCACCGGCATCGGCCGCAAGACGGCGGAAGTGCTCGCGGCGAACGGATTCTTCGTCTACGCGTGCGCTCGCAAGGACGCCGACCTCAAGGCGCTGAATGCCATTGAGAACATCCAGGCCATTCGCCTCGATGTCACCAAGCCCGACGAGATCGCCGCGGCGGTCAAGACCGTGCGTGATGGCGGGCGCGGACTCTACGGCCTCATCAACAACGCAGGCGTTGCGGTCGTCGGACCGCTCATCGAGCTGAGCGATGAAGATCTCGCCTACCAGCTCGACGTGAACGTGCACGGTCCGTTCCGCGTGACCAAGGCGTTCGCGCCGCTCCTGATCGAGAGCAAGGGGCGCATCGCCACGACCGGATCGATCTCCGGCATCGTGAGCGGGAGTTTCGGAGGCGCGTACTGCATGAGCAAGCATGCGATCGAGGCATACACCGATGCGCTCGCCGAGGAGCTAGAGCCGTTCGGCGTTCAGGTCAGCGTCGTCGAACCAGGCAGCTACCAGTCCGAGATCGGCATCGGAGTGCGTCAGCGACTCGTCGCCGGCGGCTACGGCGGCGAAGGCTCGCGCTACAAGGAACAGATACAGCAGCTTCTGGCGATGCCCGCGGATCGCGCCGACGAGAAGGAGCCGAACGAGGTCGCACAGGCGTTCCTGCACGCACTCTCCGACGAGAAGCCCAAGCGGCGCTACATGGTCGTGCCGAATCAGGAAGAGGCGGAGATCACCATCAAGGCAGCGATTCGCCGCGCCGTCCAGCTCAACGCGGAACAGCCTTATTCCTACGATCGCGAGGGAATGATCAAGCTCCTCGACGAAGCGATGAGCAAGGTCGCGAAGTGATCGGGGGATGTTGGTCACGATCTGCCGGCAACGCCTGTGCGAAGCGGCGGATCTGACAATCCTTCGACCATGAAACGGTAGCCCGAGCTACCGCTTCGCCCTCAACCGATACGCCGCCATCCCGCCGGCCGGGACGGTGATGTGAAGCAACGCGTCGCCGTGCGGGTCGACCGACACTTCGATATCCGGTGTGCCGTCGCCGGTCACAGGCGCGTTCGAGACCGTCGCGGTCGAGCCTATGCCGGCGAGCGCGATCGCGCCGGTCAGGCTATGCACGATGAGCATCGCCGAGACTCGGCCCGCGAAGACGCCGCATCATTGCGCGTCAGCCAGCGCCGCCTCGACGTCCGTCTTGAGCTTGGCGACGTCCGCGTGCGTCGTCTCGATCAACGTCAGGAATTCGACGTGCGCCGTCCGCGGTTCCTTCGCCACCAATGCCGCGCCGATCAGGCCGCGAGCCATCTCTTCCGAAGCGTCGAGTTCGTACGCTCGCTCCAACAGGCGATTGGCTTCGTCGTCGCGGCCGGCCGCCAAGAGCGATGCGTAGTCGTGAGCCGCTTCATCGCGAAGCGACTGCGCGACCTCGGCTTTCATGGCGGCGAGCTGGGCCGTGTGGCGGCCCTTCGGAGCGAGGCTCAGGTTCGTACACATGCTCCAGAATTGCTCCAACTCCGCCACCGGATTGGAGACGATGCGGCCGAGATCGGCCCACCGGTTTTCGGCAACGAGAAGCGGCCGCAACCGGGCGATGTTCTGCGTGAGATGGTTTGTCCAGCGCGGGTCCGCCTTCACGGAATCGAACCAGGCAAGCGAAGCATCGGGATCCTTGACCACCTCGTTCAGCACGAGGAGATCTCCGACCTCCTGCCCATCGACCGTAGCCGCCTTGAGCCGCTCCATGGTCGCGTCACGAAGAGCGACGAAACGCCGCCTCGCCTCGAGGTTGCGCGAACTCAGGCGGCCCATCTCGTTGGGCATCATCGACAGCCGCACGCCCAGCGCGGACGGCATGTGCTTCAGCATGTTCTCCCAGAGCCACGCATACTCGTCGGCTGCTTTCACCGGGTCGCCAGCCTGGGCAAGCGATCGGGCCAGATCCATACGTGCCTTGATGTCGATGGTCCCTTCACTCGCGTCGCGCGATCCGGCCGTTCGGGTGACGGCGTCGATCCACTTCTCGCCCTTATCGATGCCACTGAGCCAGGAACGAAAGTCCTCGGGCCTTCGCATGCCGACGATTCGGTCAAACTCCTTGCCGTTCCTGAACGCGATCATCGTCGGCATCGCCTCGATGGCGAGGTCCTTGGCGATCTCCCGCTGCTGGTCGACATCAACCGAGACGATGATCGCGTGCTTCTTGAGCCAGGTGACGACCTGCTCGTCGCGCCACGTCGTCCTATCCATCCGCTTGCATGGCCGGCACCAGACGGCGGTGGCCTTCACTAGGAACCACTTCTCTTCCGCGAGAGCTGCGGCCTTCGCGTCGGCGTAGGAGCGGCGGTCGAAGATCGGGGGATGGTCACCAGCCGTGCCGACGTCGCCAAGAGCGCCCGCCCCGCTCGGGTTGGACTCAGACGTGCGTCCGAGCGTTGCGAGGGCAGCGAAGAGGAAACGTGGGACGCGACCGTCTTGCACTCCATTCTCCATATCGTGAAGGACTATCGCTTCGCTTGCACCTTGTACCACGCCATGTCGCCCGCAGGAACCGTAATGGGTACCAGGAGATGCCCCGATGGATCGACAATCACTTCAATCTCGGGCGCACTGTCACCGGCGACTCTCGCGCTTTCACCAATGCCGGCGAGCGCGAGATTCACGCGCAGGTCGCGTTTCACGAGAGATCCGGTCGGGTTATGCACGATGAGCATCGCCTCGCGCGCCTCCGGGTCGACGTGCACGAACCAGTCGATGTCGCGGCCGTCGGGGCGGCGGCCATGGACGATGTCGGATTCAAGTATGCGACGATTCGCCTTGAACCACGCGACGCGCTCGCGGACGAGGTCGCGCGTGGCGTCGGTGTCGTAGAGGCGCGGTCCGCGGAAGCACGCCTGCACGCCGGCGGAGAGTAGGTTGTCGAGCCGGCGCCGATAGTGGTCGCGGTGTTCGTCGAGCGGCTCGATCGTCGCCGCCGGTCCGCCTCCGTGGTATTGCATGAGCGGCACGAACATCCAACCCATGCTCGGCGTCTTCGACCACGTGCCGTCGAAGATATTCTGGCGTTCGATGATCTCCTGGTCGGCGCGGGGCAGGGACCAATTCGTTTCGCGGTATCCCATGGCGCACTTGTTGGCGCCGGCGAGGTAATACCAATCCGGCACGTTGAGATAGATGCCGCGCGCCCGGCACCAACGATAGAAGTTGGCGATCGTCGTCCATTGACGCCACTGCGAGTCGGCGAGGCCGCGGTGGCCGGGATGTTCGGTCGAGGCGCAGACGTCGCCGGGGTAGCTGCCGTCGTGCTCGAGGACGTCGAGGCCGGTCGACTCGAAGGCCGCCCGCAACGTCTCGAAGTACCGCTCGCCCCACGGCGATCCGAGGCAGGGCGAATTGCCGAACACCGCGAAGCCGCCGGGCTTTCCGGTGGCGGGATTTACGACGTCGTTGGCGGCGTCGATCGACCGGCTGGCCAAAAGCGAATAGCCGCCGAGCGCCACGCCCTTCGCATGGGCGTAATCGGCGAGTTCCTTCAGTTGGGTTCGATAGGCGGCGTCGCTGCGTTCGATATCGAAACCGCTGCCGAACGTCATGATGAGGAGTTCGAAGCCGACCTCGGCGGCCTGATCGATCGCGGCGCGGACGGCGGCGGGCTCCGACGATCCGACATGGAAGATGAGCGGATTCTCCTGCACCCACGGGGCGATCGTGCGATACATCCGCCGTTGGGCGAGCCCGCGGCGCTCGCGGTCGGTCGAGTCATAGAGCAATTCAAACACGCGCGGCGATTCGAATCGATCGCCCGGCGCGATGGTGACGCCAGGACCGACCGTCGGGCCGCACTCCAGGAGACACGGGGTGTGCCGGTCGTAGTGAACCTGCGTCGCATAGAGCGGATCGTCGATCCAACGAACGCCGGGAGCGCTCGTGCCGGCCTCCATGCTCCCGCCGAATGCATACTCGCTCTCGACATGGATCGAGCGCGGATACGTCGCGAAGTCGAGCGCCGAACCGCCGACGAGCGAGGCCGGTTCGACCCACGCGAGAAGCTCGGATCGAAAGGCGTCGAGCGTGATCGGCGACGCGCCGCCGTTCGTGACGCTGATCCACTTTGCAAGAAGTGGAATCGAATCGAAGAGCTCGTAGTGCACCGTCACGGTGACGCCCGCCGGTCCGCGATCGTCGGCGCGGAAGTCGAGATCGAGCGACACGCCGGGCGGCGGCCAGGTCACCGGACGACTCAGCCATTGCGTGCGAGGTTTCCACGCGAGGCGCTCCTTCGTGCGCCCGATGCGCTGACCGATATATTCAAATGCCCCATCGATCGCGGTGAGTTGCGAAATCGACTCCGGCCGCAGGAAGTTGTGAACCGTCTGACCGTCGAGCCCGCCGACCGGATACGCAGTCCCGTCGATCGTCACCATCGCCTCGGGCCGAACGCTCCGCAGTTCGGCGGCATCGGTCATCAGGTTGTCGAACGCAATCGTCGCCGCATTCGGCGTCAGACGGATCGTCCGTCGAAGCAGCCCGTTCGTGAGCGTGATCGACGACGCGTCTTCGGCCAATGTCGCTTCGGCGCGGAAGGTCGATGCGTCGACGAGCCAGTCGGATGGCGGGGCCGCGGCGACGGATGCGAGCGACACGAACGCGGCGACGAGGAGCGATGTGGGCATGCGTTCATGAGCCTAACGGGAACGCCCGGTGCGCGGCGCCGCCTCGGTCGCGCCGCACTAGGGATTTGCTTCCCGTGGCGCACGCGGCCCACGAGCAGAGATGACGTACGCGAGCTCGATCTCGGCGCGGGTCGGCCCAGAGGCATTCGACTGCGTTGACGCTCCTCCCACTGGCCGGTAGCTTCCGCGGAGTAGGCGGGTCGGTTCTGTCCCTCTGCGCGTCGCGACGTTCTCGCGCGACGTCCGCGCGATGCAATGAGGACCTTTTTACGAGCGGAGTCGCACCACGTGGTCTCGACCGAGAAACCAACACTTAAAGCGAGACTGCTTGCTGAGACAAAGACATACCTCTTTATCGCGGCATATCTATTCTTGTTCCTATCGGCCCTCACCGCGTACCGACAATTCGTGCAGCTCGAGTACGGGGTGGCCTACGTCGAGTACGGGTTTAGCCTCATCGAGGCACTGGTCTTGGGCAAGTTGATCGTCATCGGGCGCGTCCTCAATCTCGGGGAGAGATTCCTCGACCGGCCGCTGATCATCCCGACGCTCTATAAGACCCTCTGCTTCGGTGTGCTGGTGGTGATCTTCAGCGTCTTGGAGCGGATCATCGGCGGCCTGTGGCACCACAAGGAGATGCATGAGATCCTCGACAGCATCGTGAGTCGCGGCAAGTGGGAGATCCTGTGCCGCGTGACCATGCTTGTCATGGTGTTCTTGCCGATGTTCGCGACCTGGGAGATCGGGCGATTCGTGGGAGAGGGGAAGCTCTTCAAACTCTTCTTCCATCGCCGGGCCGACGCGGAGTCGAGCCAGCGGCAGAGCGCCACATGATTCCCTCGTCGCCAACGGAAGCGCGGCGCCGCGCGAGACTGCTTGCCCACCCCGTGAACGCCTTGACCGACGGCACGTCCTGACGGACCATCCGCTCGTCCGGCGCTGTCGCGTGCATCGCGCCTATTCAGAAATCAAATCAGGGGGTTTGCTATGGAACGCCGCACGTTCATGACCACGTCCGCCGCTGCGAGCGGCGCCGCGCTCTTCTCGAGCTTCGCTCGCGGCGCGGATTCGACCGCCGGGCTGCAGCAGGCAAGGCCAGCGTCGCCCGAGCCGACGGTGGCGAGCGCGAAGGCACCCGCAACGGACGCGGTCTTCTCGTTGTCAGGCGTGAAGCCGACGCAATTCCCAGGCGGCACGCTGCGGGAGATGACCGCCGCCGACTACCCGCCCATCCCGAACATGGCGTCGGCCCAGATCGATCTCGAGGTCGGCGGCATGCGTGGACTGCACTGGCACGACACTGCGAGCGAGCTTGGCTATGTCGTACAAGGACGAGCGATCCTGACCGTCGTCGACGCGGCGAACAACCGCGAGATCACGGCGCTGAACGAAGGCGACATCTATAGCGTTCCTGTGGGATTCGCGCATAGCTTGGCGTGCTTGGGCTCCGAGCCCTGCCGCGTGGTCGCGGTCTACGACGACGGAAGGACGGTCGAGTCGAACGCCTTCAACGTCACCGACTGGCTGAAAGCGGAGCCTGCGAACATCTTGACGGCCATCCTGAATGTGCCGGGAGATCGGCTTCAGCAAAGTGCCGGGACGATTCCGCTCATAACGAAGAACGAACCTCTTCTCGCCGTCCCTGCCGCGCCGCATGGATTCGCCACGAGCGCTCCCCAGTCGTTCCGATTCCCGCTGGCGGAGATGACGCCCGTGGCGAGTTCCGGCGGGACCTTCGTGCAGGCCTCGAAGTTGGACTTCCCGATGTCGCAGACGATGATCGCCGCGCTCACGGTCCTCTTTCCGCGCGGCATTCGCGAGCCGCATTGGCATCCCAACGCCGACGAGTGGGACTATGTGCTCAGCGGTCGCGCCAAGATCACCATCTTCGCGGGAGCGGGCAAGTCCGCCGTGGTGGAAGTCGGCCCGGGCGATTTGGGCTACCTCCCACGCAATGCCGCGCACGCGGTCGAAACCATCGGCGACGAGCCGTTCCGATTGCTCAGCATATTCAATGCCGACAGCTTCCAGGCCATCGGTGTGTCCGGCCTACTGATCGGAACGCCGAATGAACTGCTGGCACGCAACCTCGGACTGACGGCGACCGAGGTAAGCCGGATCACGAAGGAGAAGAAGTTCATCACGGGGGCGTGACCGCCGAGTTCCAGCATTGGTCCTATCGTGCCCGCGCCCGTCTCCGCGATCTCGATATGGTTCGGTCAAGTGAAGTCGAACCAATCGAACACGGACGAGAGATTGATGTCCGGCCATTCGAGCCACGACAGGTCGACGTCAAGCCATTGGAACGTTCCGCCTGTGGACAGCTCAGCGAGGACCTGCGCCTTCATCGCGGCATAGTCACAGACTTCTCCCGCCGCCTGGTGGATCGCTTGGAAATCCTCCGGAGTGGCAAAGATGCAGTAAGCCCAGCAGTGGATGTCGATTGGATACCCACGAATCTCCGCGGCCCGCCGAATCTCTGAGGGATTGTAGTACTTCTGCTTGCCGTGTTTCCGGACAAGCTCCTCGCCGACGGCGCCGACAAATGCTCTCTTGTCTTCGGGTTCGAGGTGGCAGGCTGGCATGGTTGTGGGGATTCGCCCGAATGTATCGACCATGAGGTATGCCGCGCGCGCGTGCGGTCGAAGGGACTCGGATCGACTGCAGCCTATCGCGCGTGGATGGCGGCGCGGAGCGCTGTTGCGGGCGTACGCCGACGCGAGGGCCGGTCTGCCGGACTGCACCGAACTTCGGGTATGCGGCCGGTTCGCCCGGTTCCATGGCTTGTTGGGCGGGCACGGTGCAAGGTTTCGCATGTGCGATTCGCGGCAAAGGCGCTCGTGCATGTATCTACGGACCTCGCACGACGCTCTTCTCCACTGTCGTACGCTCTGGTTCTGCATCCCTCCGCGGTCATCCGCGCTCGTTCGTCCGCGCTCGTTCGTCGGGGCTCGGCACCGGAAAGTCTCATCTCATGTCGTCCGAAACTCGACGTCCTTCCGCCACACGCACCTCGAATGAGCATCGCCGCCGATCGTTCGGCATTCCCGCCCTGACGGCCATCGTCGCGTCGTTTCTCGTGCCGGCCTCCATTGCCGTCGCCGGCGGACCCTGGACGATCACCGTCGTCGATCTCGGTGAACTGCCCGGCGGGCTTGCCTCGTCGGCGTACGCACTTAACGACAACGGCATCATCGCCGGAACATCAATGGACTCGGCGGGCCAGTGGCGCACCGTGCGCTGGATTGACGGGGCCGTGGAGGTGCTCGCGTCCTTCGATCCGTCCGGGCTCAACATCCCTGAAGACATGAATGACGCGGGACAGATCGTCGGCCGCATCAATATGGGCTTCGGCCTGAGCTACGGAGTGCTGTGGAGTCCGAGCGGCGTTTCCGCCGCGCTTGACGGACTTCCCAATGGCGTGCCGCAGTTCGTGGTGGCCCGCGGAATCAACGAGTCGGGCATCGTCGTCGGCCGCGCGCAAGAGTCGGCGCCGACCATGTACGGGCACGCGGCGGTGTGGAACGGCACCGAACTTGCGGTCGACCTCGGCTTCATGGGAGGCGGTACGTACAGCGAGGCCTATGGCGTGAACGACTTCGGCCACGTGGTCGGCGTCGCGTCGATCGCCAATACAAATCAGCACGCGTTTCTTTGGAAAGACGGCCAATACACCGATCTCAGCCTGTGGTCGGGGGGCGGCGCGAGTTCCAAGGCGTACGCCATCAATGACGCCGGCGTCATCGTCGGAATCAATGTAGGCAAGGCCGCGAAGTGGGCGAATGGCAGCGTGCAGTTCCTGCCGATGCCTGCGGGCGTCTCTGCATTCACCGCCGCCATCGACATCAACGACGCGGGCGACATCATCGCGACCGCGACGACGGTCTTTCCTATCGAGACGGGCGTCGTCTGGAAGGACGGCGTTCCGATGAAGCTTCCGCCGTTGCCGGGTGGCACGACCACGCGGGCCCGCAGGATCAACCAGGGAGGCTGGGTCGTCGGAGAGTCCAACGCCGCGGACGGCTTCTTCCACGCGGTGCTTTGGAAGATCGAACCGACCGTTCCGCTCGACCCGGCGGATCTCGACGGCGACGGCAGCGTCGGCCCGATGGATCTCGCGGCGCTCCTCGGTGCGTGGGGAGCGTGCGGCGGCGCTTGCGCCGCAGATCTTGACGACGACGGTGCGGTCGGCCCGGCAGACCTGGCGATCCTGCTCGGCTCGTGGAGCTAACAAACGTCGCCGCGATGCAGGCGAATGCCGTCATCGCGTGACGCGCGGGCCTTAGCAGCCGCCCCATAGTCCGAGCAGCGTGGCCAGATCGGCCGCGTCCACGTCGGCGTCGCAGTCGAGGTCGCCAGGGGCGCCGATGACGCTCGAAGGTCCCCAGCCACCCAGCAGGATGCCGAGATCGCTCGCGCCCACGACGCCGTCCGCGTCGAGGTCGGCGGCACATGCGTCGAGCACCGCGATCTCGAGACCCCAGTCGCGGTCCGGATCCACGTTGTCATAGAAAAGGGAGTCGCCCACGCTCGTGAAGAGGTGGGTTGCGCCCTTCGGCACTATCACGCACACCTCGCCATTTGGATAGGTGGACCAGGCGATCACGAAATCCTCGGGAATGTCGGTGGCGACAGCTCCAAAGTACGATGGGCCGGTGATGACCGGCACGCCGGCGGCGATCGCACCCGGGACGCGGTGCGGCTGGTCGTTCGGCAGGAGCACGTCGCCCGCGCTGAATACGGCGATCAGCGTCGTGAAGGTGTCGCCGCCCGGCCCGTTATCCCACTCGCCGAGACGGTGAAGGCTGATGCGGTCGCCCGCGGAAATGCCGAGCGCGGCGAGGTTGAGCGCGACCGCACCGGGTGCCGGGTCGTTCGAGGTCCGCAGATAGGTGGCCGCTGGATTGAGCGAGATGATGGTCGTCGACTCCCCGGCTGCTACGGACGCGGACACACATGCGAGTGCGACAGATGCGATGTGACGGAGTTGAGTCTGCATGGAACCTCTGCCAGAGTGTGCGCAGTCCGCGTGCGGCGCGCTCGACGAATCTTCGCGATTGAGCCGCCTTTTCTTCTCGGCAAACGCCGCCAAGGTCGAGCACCCCCTCGAACGGAGATCGCGTGCCATGCCCGAGCCCCAAAAGGAGGTGACGCTGTTGGCGCAACCGGTTCAACGCTCCAGTCGAGGCGCGACCGATGTCGCGAACTAGGGCGAATGGTGCGTCGGGCGTGGGATTCCTCAGATTCGGCTTGGAGCGGCGCGATCACGGCAGTAGCGTGCGTCGCATGATGTCAGGTCGTCCTCCTGGATCGGCGGCGCGCTCCCTTCCGCTCCTCCTCGTTGCAGCAGCGGCCGTCACGGCGAGCGCCGCGCCGCCGAGCCAAGTGAATGTGTCGGCGTCGGGCACGAACATTCGCGGAGACGCCGGCAACGAGCCGTCGATTGCTGTTGATCCAAACGACGGCCGCCGCATCGCGATCGGGTGGCGACAGTTTGATTCCGTCCTCTCGAGTTTCCGGGAAGCGGGCTACGCATGGTCCGACGACGGCGGCCGCACGTGGCATAACGACGGCCCGCTCACCAACGGAACCTTCCGCAGCGATCCGGTGCTCGAGTCGCGCGCCGACGGCACGTTCATCTACCACTCGCTGCAAGGCAACTTCGTCTGTGACACGTTTCTTTCGAATGACGGCGGCGCAACGTGGGCCGGCCCGACGTTTGCGTTCGGCGGTGACAAGGCGTGGATCGTCGCCGACCGGACGGGCGGCGAAGGTCTCAACAACGTCTACGCCGCGTGGTCAACGGCGGCCGGTCCCTACAGCGCGACGACGTTCTGTCGTTCGATCGACGGCGCGCAGTCGTGGGAAACGCCGGTTGCGATGCCGCTCCCGGTGCGATGGGGCACGCTCTCGGTCGCACCGACCGGCGATCTCTACGTTGCAGGCATACAGTCGGCGCCGTTCGACGTGAGCCGCATCTACTGCGTTCGAAGTGCGACGGCAAAGATGAAGTCGGTCACGCCCTCCTTCGATCCGGCAATACTTGTCGATCTGGGCGGACCGCTGCGCTTCTCGACGGGGCCGAATCCGGCAGGACTGCTCGGACAGGTGACGGTGGAAGCCGGGGCCGACGGGGTCGTCTATCTCCTCGCGTCGATCGACCCGCCCGCCGCGCGGGGCGTGAACGATCCGCTCGACGTGCACCTCTGTCGCTCGCTCGACGGCGGATTTACCTGGAGCGCGCCCGTGCGGGTCAATGCCGATCCGCCGGGACCGAACAACTGGAACTGGATGGCGACGATGAGCCTCGCGCCGAACGGCCGCATCGATGTCGTCTATCTGTCGACGCACGAGTCGGGGGCGGCGAACATCTCACGCCTCTACGTGACGCAGAGTGTCGACCAAGGTTCGACGTGGTCACCGCCCGTCGCGCTCACGCCGCCGTTCGACTCCTTCGTCGGCTGGCCGCAGCAAAATAAGATGGGCGATTACTTCCACATGCGAAGCGATCTCTTGGGCGCGAACCTCGCCTACTGCAGCACGGTGAACGGCGAGCAGGACGTATGGTTTGCGCGCATCGGCCCGCGCGACTGCAACGGTGACGGCATTCCCGACGCCTGCGGTTCCGACGACGCGGACTTCAACGCCGACGGCACGGTCGACGGCGCCGATCTCGCGCTCCTGCTCGCCGCATGGAACACCAGCAACGGCGACTTGACGGGCGACGGCACGACAACGGGCGACGACCTCGCGGTGCTTCTGGGGCAGTGGGGGTATTAGGTGGTCCGTCTTTAGCGACCTGGCCCTGAGGTTCGCATGCGGTGAAGCAATCGAACACGACGACGTGGACGACGGCAGCTGACTCACGCTCTTTCCATCAACTCGATCATCTGATGCTCCAAGTCGCCTTGAGACGCGGGTTCCTTCCAGTCGCACGGTACTGATCTACCTTCACTCTCGAAGAGCGCCTTCCTCCATCGTGGGTTCCCACCCGCAAGCATCTCGCGTGCGATGTCGATCACCGACCGTCCCCACTTGTCCACGATGCGCGGGTCCGCGCCAAGCTGAAGCATGACGGGTACCACGTCACCATAGTTGAACAGCGTTTCATAAAAGACGTGAAGCGGCGTTTGCCCGTCCGAGTCTTGGGCATTGACGTCCGCACCGGCGGCGACAAGCTCCTTGACGGCAACCATGTTCAAGCCGTCGCCGCTCAGCGCCTCGTGGAGGGGTGTCCTTCCATGTTCATCGCGATCGTTCTGGGTCATTCCTGCGTGCAGAAGAAGGTGGATGATGCCGCTCGTCGCATCATCGGTGTCACGCTGGTAGACGCAGGGCCAGCAGACCGCGTGTAGAGCGGTGGTTCCAGCCTCCGCGCATGTAGGGTGTCCGGCGTCAAGCAAGAACTTCACGGCGGGCAGAGCAGCGCAGAATGCCGCTCGGTGCAGTCTTCCGGCCCAACCTGTGCTGAAGACCAGCGGGACTCCTGCGCGGAGTAGTGCACTGCAGGCGTCGACCGTCTGAGCTTGGTCCTCGCCAACATGCGGCAAGGTACGAACGAGCAGCTCTTGGAGCGCATCGTTTCCGAGGTTGTTTGTCGCCTCAAGATCGGCGCCGACCTCCGCGAGCATCCGTACCACGGCCCCATTACGGGCGCCAAACACGGCCGTTTCACCAGTTGCATCCCGCCCGTTGGGATCCGCGCCGTGATCGAGAAGCAGCCGGAGGCATCGAAGGCTACCAATGCGCGCGGCAGCATGAAGCGGACTCAGCCACTGGAAGTCCAAGCTCGCAATTGGCAAAGGAAATTGAAGTTGTTCCGAGGAAACTCTCGGGACCACAAGCCTCGCGAGAGATTCGACATCGTCCGAGCTGATCGCGTCAAGCGCAGCGAGTGCTCGCTCGTCTTCGTTGAACGGACCTTCCATTTCCGTAAGAATACTCGCGTACAGCGAGAATCAGAGCCCGCCAATCGATGGGGTAGGAAATGTGGCAGTCACACGAACCTCACGCACGTTGACCAGCATGCGTGAGGCCCGCGCGAGTGCAACGGCGACTTGACGGGCGACGGCACGACAACGGGCGACGACCTCGCAGTGCTTCTGGGCCAGTGGGGCTGAGCGCCTCTGTCATGCGCGAGCGACCGTGAGTCGCGCGCGAGGGAGTGTCGGGCGCCGCTTCTACGGCAGCGTGACGTTGTCCGATTCAGGCGGTTGGCCGAGGTGCGCGCTCGAGGCGCACGGGACACTCACCGCGCGGGACGTAGGCGCACACCAACGTCAATGTATGTCGCGTGGCAGATGGCCGGAGCGAACTCGAGGCGCGCGATACGTCAGGCACACATGACGACGGCGCCACGGGAGTTCATTCGGGTGTACGTCCTATGGCCCTCGAATGTGATCGGTCTAGAGTGGCCTCGCACGGTGAAGACGAGTCACGCTGCGTTTCACTTCGAGCGCCAGTTGTGGTGACGCACCGGCGATTCAACTCCCTTTCGCGCTTGCGACGCGACTACGAACACCAAGGACTATTGCAATGATGAGCGATACATGGACGAACGCCCGCACCTCGAGCCTCGATCGCACGGACACGTTCTCGGCTCATGGTGCCGTGAGCGCCGGCGCACTGTCGGCAATCTCCGTGCAGATCACCCTGACCGTTCTGGGGGCCGCCCTTGGGATCTCCGCGCATTCGGACGGCATTCACCCGGACACGGAAGTGGGGGCGGCGGCGATCTGGTGGTTCATCACGGGGCTCGTCTCTCTGTTCGTGGGCGGTGCGGTCACGGGATATCTCTTCGCTTCGCCGATCGGCTGCGTGCGTGGAGTGAACGGGTTCCTGACGTGGTGCGTGGTGAACGTCGTCGGAGCGCTCGCCGTCATCCTCGGGGCGGGCGCCGCCTTGGGTTCGTCGATGAACGGCGTCATGACGGACAACGCCACGCGCGAGATGACGACGAACGCCGCGCTCGCCGCAAACGAGGTGCCGCCGGCCCAGGGCGACGTCGCTGCGATGGCGTGGCTCACGTTGGCTGCACTCATCCTCGGCGCCTTGGTCGCGTCTGCCGCGAGCTGGTGGATTGGCCGTCTGGTGCATCGCGATCGGACGACGGTGCGCACCTCGACCACGACCTCGCGTGACTTCAATCCGGTGTCCGGCTGAGACACCGCGACGTGTGTCGGACCACGGTGACGACGGACGACTATCCCTGACCGAGAACAGGATGTGCGCCAGTGATCCTTCGACTCGACCGGCTGATGTGTGAACTCCCGCGCGCCGAGTCGCCGTCGCCGAACTCCGCCGCCGCCGTTCAGGAACTGCTTGGCGGCAAGTTCGGCGAGATGTCGACGCTGATGAACTACACGTTCCAGTCGTTCAATATGCGCGGGCGGTCGAAGATCCGGCCGTTCTACGACCTAGTCGCGAACATCGCCGCGGAAGAGTTCGCCCATATCGAGCTGGTGGCGTACACCGTCAATCTGTTGCTCACGGGCACCACGGAGCGCGACGAAGACCCGACGTCGACTCCGCTCAAGGCGGCAGTGGACTTTCGAAACACGGCGCACTACATAGCTACCGGTCAGCAGGCGCAGTGCGCTGATTCGCACGGACGGCCCTGGACGGGGGACAACGTCTTCTCGAGCGGCAACCTGAAGCTGGACTTGTTGCACAACTTCTTCCTCGAGTGCGGAGCGCGGGCCAACAAGATTCGCGTGTACGAGATGGTGGACGACCCGGTGGCCCGGGCCATGGTCGGGTTCCTGCTTGTGCGCGGCGGCGTGCACATCGTGGCCTATGCGAAAGCCCTCGAGAAGCTGTCGGGCGTCCCTGTCGGAAAGCTCCTTCCGATTCCAGACATCAAGAACGACCGCTTCCCCGAGGCGGCGGCGCACGAGGCGAAGGGCCTGCACCGAATTCTCTACCGATTCAGTCCCGACGACTATCGCGAGCTCGGCGCGATTTGGAGCGGCGAGCATCCGGAGGACGGTGGGCAACTCCGAGTCGTCGACGGGCCGCCCGAAGGCGGCGAGGTGCCGGACCTGGACGAGGAGCCGCAGCTCACGGCACCGATGGGCCCGGACTCCGGCGAGATCGATCCGGAGATGCTGAATCATTACGCGCGCCGGATTTTCGGGAAGGATCTGCAGACGGACGAAGAGTGATCCCAACGCGAAACAACGTCGAATCAACGTCGAAGGACGTTCGATTCAACGTAGGCTTCGCCGTCCGTTCGCGTCACTCTCGCTCCATGCCAACCCGACCCGCTCGTGCTCGCGGGTGAACGCGATGATCACGCGCGAAAGGCGCTCGCGCCGTTGCGACCGTGGGTATGCGAGAGACGGTCCGGGCACGGCGCGTTGCCGACCGCGGGCTTCGGCAGCGTCCACTTCGCGTTGCAGCTGCGGATCGTTGACGAGCTAGCGGTCGCCGTCCACGCGGCGCGCCGCGAGCGGAACCAATCCTTCGATCGTCAGCGTCGATGCCTTCCCGCCTTCGACGGTGAATTGGATCCGCACCGACTCCGCGCCGACCGGGTGAAACACGTGGTCGCCTTGATGCAGAAGCCGAAGCGGCGACCGTTCTCCGATGCGAAGCTCGAGGCGCGGTGAGCGCTCCGGCTTGCCGATCGTGATCGTGCCCGCACCACGACGGTCAGACGCGTACGTCCCGACGACGGCGTCGCGCGTCGCGTCGGGCAGGGGCACCTCCACATAGGCAACGTCGGAACCGGGAAGGGACGCAAGATAGTCAACGACGCTGGCCGCCGGCTCGCCACCTTGGCGCGCGTGATGCATCAGCGTGAGGCCGTGCGGTCCGCGCAGGCGCTCGATGCCAGGCCGCGCGGTGATCAGCGCGCGCACGGTGTCGATGTCGCCGAGCATCGCGAACGTGAAAAGATCCGGTCGCGCGCCGTGCGCGATCAGGAGATCCGCGATCTCGCGATTGCCGACGTGCGACGCGGCGCCCAGCGCCGATTCCCAGTCGCCGAAACCCCAGTCGTACGACGCCTTCGCGAGTTCGGGGGACCGCGCGAGAAGCTCGCGCACGCGGTCGATGCGTGCGTGCGAAGCGCCGACCATCTCGGCCACCAGGAGACGATCCTGCGACGGGAACGCGGCGTCGAGCGCGTCCGAAGGATCGCCGGCGGCGGTTGCGTCGGGCACGCGGGCGAGCGAAGCGCCGAATGCCGCCGCGGGAAGGGCGACGAGGCACGAGCGACGCGTATATCGCGCATTCATGCATCCGCTACCGAAGGTTTGCCGCGTCGTTGCAGGCGAGGGCGAAAAGTGCGCCGCGCGAGAATTTCCCCAGCGATTCGTCGGTGAGGCGTCCGCGACTCTGCGCTTCCCGCCTCGCCATGATCCTCTCCACGTTGCTCTTCGCTGCGGCGGTCGCCGCGCCGCCGTCCGTTGCCTATGTCGACGCCAACCTCACGACCGGTGCGAACGACGGATCTTCGTGGGCAAACGCGTTTCGCGGCCCGCTCGGGCTTCAGGCCGCGCTCGCGACCGACGCCCCGACGATCTGGGTCGCGGACGGCACCTACTACCCGGGGCCGGTCGGCTCGCCCGCGTCCACCACGTTTCAGGTCAGCGGTAGCCGCACCGTCATCGGCGGCTTCGCGGGCGGAGAGAGAGGCATTTGGCAGGTGGATCCGATCGCGAACGTGGCGGTCCTCAGCGGCGACCTACCGGGCGGCCCGGCCGGGCAGCCAGAGCTCGAAGCGATCATGACGATCGTCGGCGGCGTCGAGTGGCTCACGATCGACGGCCTCACGTTCGACGTCTCGCTCTCCGGGCCCACGCAGAACGCGGGCGGACCGCGGCGGGCGATCGTCATCGATCAGTCGGAGGGCGTGCGCATCCTCCACTGCACGATCCGCGACGGCCGCGCGCCGAAGGGCGGCGGCGTGCGCGTCACGCAGTCGGAGGCGAACTTCTTCCAGTGCACGATCGAGAACAACACAGCCGATCAGGCGGGCGGCGGCGTGCATGCCGACGCGACGTCGGAGACGTACTACGGCGACTGTCTCATTCGAAACAACATCGGCGGCCGCGGGGCGGGACTCTATCTTGGAGCCGAGACGGGCGCGCCGGCGGCCGGTTCCTTTCCGTCGCTTGGCGGATGCACGTTCGAGAACAATCTCGGCGTGATCGGTGCGGCATCGGGCGGCGGCCTCTATTGCCGCGGGGTCGTTGCCGAGATGGCCGACTGCACGTTCATCCACTGCATCGTGCCGGGGGGTGGCGGAGCGATCTTCAGCGAGGACTCGAATCTCGGGATCGATCGCAGCCGCTTCATCGACTGCGCCGCCGCGGGCGACGGCGGTGGCGCCATCTATGCAAACAGCACGCAGGGGCCGGGCTGGCAGACGGTCGACTTGGGGAACTGCCTCTTCACGGGCAATCACAACGCGCTCTTCGCCGCGAACGGCGCGTCGATCGTCGCCGAGTACAGCACCATCGCGAACGGGCGGGCGCAGCCTGGGCAAGCGCTCTTCTTCCCCGCGATCGTCGCAACAGGGCAGACGGCGAGCGAGATCATCCTGCGCAACTCGATTGTGTGGGGCAACGCGACCGTCTCGGGCGCGTCGGTCGGCGGCAACGTCTTCGCGCTCGGCGGCTCCACGGTCACGATCGAGCGCAGCGACGCGCAGGGTTGGAACGGTCCGAGCGGCAGCGTGAACGGCTCAGAGAACTTCTCCGCGAACCCGAACTTCGTCGACTCTGACGGCGCCGATGGTCTCGTGGGCAACGCGGACGACGACCTTCGGCTTCGTCTCGTCTCGCCCTGCATCGACGCCGCGAACGAGGAGATCGTCGAGCTTGAGTTCTTCGCCGGTCTCGATCTCGCGAAGAACGATCGGCCGTTCGATGTGGCGAGCGTCGCCGACACCGGCTCAGGCTATTTTGGCTTCGGCGACCTCGGATGCTTCGAGCGATCGCCGTCCGACTGCCCGCTCGACCTTAACGTGGACGGCGCGGTGGACGCCGCCGACATCGCGGTGCTGTTGGGCGAATGGGGCCAACGCTGGTCCGATGCGGACTTCGACAATGACCGAGCGGTCGACGCGAGCGACCTCGCGATCCTACTGGGCGGCTTCGGCAACTCGTGCCCGTGAACTCTCCCACGCGTAGCGCCGCCTCCGGCGCTGGATCGTCATTCCGAGGGTGGCGCTCGAGGATTCGATGCGGCGCGACGTCGTCTCGATGACGATGCGCTGCGCCCACGGGCATCGGGCCGGAACGACTCCCAGGCTCGCCCGGATCGCGCGGACGTACACTCCGCCGCGCGTCGTCGTGACAGGCGGGTCGTTCCTCGGATCACGGTCGACGCACCTCCTCTCCGTTCGGAAGGTGCAACGCCATGACCACGGCTCCAACGTCCGCGCGACCCCCTCTCGCCCGACTGCTGTCCGATTGCCTCTTCGTTCCGCTGGCCGTCCTCTACTCCTTCGCCGCGGCGGCGTTCGGCTGTAGCGGGAGCGTGAGCGTGGGCGGAAACACTCCGCCGGATCCGAACCGCGCGCTTGGCACCTACGAGATCGCGGGCACCGTCCCGGAGACGGAGTCGACGATCTTCTTCGGCTACTGGATCGACGGCGACAGCGGCATCCCGCCGTTCTCGGGTCAGACGCTTCGAAACGCGATCGGCCCGGTGCTCACGGACGCGTCGATCTCGATCGTTCCGAACTCCATCCTCTATGAGGAGACCGCGACCGAGATCGCGACGGGGAACACGTTGACGGTCTCTATCTCAGGCACGTGGGCGTACGACGGCGACACCCGGATCACGGTGAACTGGGGCAACGCCATCGTGACGGACTCAACGTTTCCGACGACGCCGACCTTCGCCCTCATCGCCGTCGGCACGCAGATCCAGGCACCGCAGGCGAGCGATCTCGTCTTCGCCAACGGCGCATGGAATCAACTGTCGAACGTCGCCCCCGGGCCGATGGACGTGTCGTTCGTTCGCGTGAACTGAGGACGTGCACGGAGGCGTGTCGTGACCAGCGGTCGACTGATCCTCGGAGTCCTCGTTGCAGCCGTGGCGGCGTGCGCGGTGGCGTACGTGGCGATGCCGCGCGTCGCGGTCGTGAGGCGCGCGGCGCAGGAGGCGCCGCGTGCGACACCGAGCGAGGTTGTAGCGGCCCCGGTTGCTGCGGCGGGCGACGAGGTGCGCGAAACTGTCGGCATGGCGTCGACGCCGGTCGACGCCGACGCGGGCGGCGACGTGCACGCTTCCCGGGCGCCGCGCTCGCCGCGCTCGCTGATCATGCGCGTGTCGCACGGGTCGCGCGATGCGGTTGTCCTGCTGTTGCCGCCGTCCCTCCTCGAGTTCGTGCGCACGACGCGGTGGGACGACGACGCGTCCCTCGTGCTCGAGGAGTTCGTCTCGAGGACGTTCGACATGAACGGCGACGGCGCGATCGACGACCTCGAGCGGATCTACGCGGTGCGCGCCTTGCGCGACGCGGTGTGGGAGGACGTCACGCCCGACGACGAGGGTGTCGAGAATCCGATCGAGCCGGGCAGCGAGGAGAACGCAGAAGCCGCGGCTGCAACGTTGAGTGCGGACGACCGGCGGCTGCACCACGAGGTCGATCAGGAACGTCGCCGCGACCACGCGGACTTCGGCGGTGAGGCCCCGCTCGACGACGAGCGGCGATCCGCCATCGTGGTGCGATTCGAGATCGACGACGACGGGCGCGTGACGACCGCCGAGCTCGCGCGCTACCTCGAGGCTCGCCGCGCCAATCTTCCCGCCGCGGACCTGAACGGCGACGGCGCCGTCGACGACGCGGACTTGCGCGTGTATCTCGACGTGACAAGTCCGATCGTCGCGGACTGACGCGCCATGTGCTCCGACGACTCGGCGCGAGGGAGCACCGAAGCCGCGCGCGAGGCTCCGCGCACAAGCCTGCGCGCGTTGCTCGCGCGCTACATGGCCTGTCCCGCCGAGTCGAAACCGGCGAGCTTCCTCGCGTTCGTGCGGAGCGAGGATCCCCACGTCTTCAGCCATCACGCGTCTGGCCGAAGCGACTATCGCGACCATGTGTGGCGGGTCGGCGGCCTCTACCTCTGTCGTGGTTGCACGACCGTCATCGTCACGACGCCGGTCTTCCTCGGAATCGCGCTCCTCTCGCGCTGGCCGGTGCGGATGCCGACGGCGGCGACGGCCGCCACCTTCTCCGCGTTGCTGCTCGTCTCGCTCCTTCCGCTTCGCGACGGACCGCGCACCGCGCTCCATGACCTGCGCCGCGTGTCCTTGGGATGCCTGCTCGGGTCCGCGCTCGCGTACGTGGTCCTCACCGAGAGCTGGGCGTTGCGCGGCGTCGTCCTCGGCGCCTATGTCGCGGTCCTCGTCGCTCGACGAGCGGTGCGGCGACGGCACCCCGGATGAGCGCGCGGGCGACTCGGAGCGACATCGTTCGCGGCAGACCGCGGGATTCGGCGCTTCGCGCGGCCCGCATCGTTGCGTCAGGGGCGCTCTCGCGTACGCTGCGCGCCGCCCCTTCGCTCGAGATCCGGGCGAGGTCAACGGAGAACCGCCATGTGCAGCCTGAGCCGACGTGACTTTCTCGCAAGCGCCGCCGTCGCCGCAGCGACATCCTCGCTTGTCGCCGCGCAGGACAAGCCTGCAACGACGAGTGCGGCGAAGATCGAGATCGAGAAGCGGCAGTTCGGCGCGACCGACATGAAGGTCACGGTGCTCGGGTTCGGCGGCGCGGAGATCGGCTATCAGGGCATCGATCAGGTGACCGTCGACAAGATCCTCAACTCGGCGCTCGACGCCGGACTCAACGTGATCGACACGGCCGAGTGCTATGCCGGGTCGGAGGAGTCGATCGGCCGCGCGGTGTCGTCGCGGCGCAAGGAGTTCTACCTCTTCACGAAGGTCGGCCACATGGAGGAAGGCGCCGCGGGCTGGACCGCCGCGTCGATCGAGAAGTCGATCAACCGAAGCCTCGAGCGGCTCAAGACCGATCGGCTCGATCTCGTGCAGCTTCACTCGTGCGGGCGCGACATCCTCGAGAAGGGCGAGTGCATCGCCGCGCTCGAGGCCGCGAAGAAGGCCGGCAAGACGCGCTACATCGGCTACAGCGGCGACGGCGACTCGGCGCTCTACGCGATCGAGACCGGGCGCTTCGACACGCTGCAGACCTCGGTGAACATCGTCGACCAGCAGTCGATCGAGCTCACGATCCCGAAGGCGAAGGCTCGCAACATGGGAGTCATCGCGAAGCGGCCGATCGCCAACGCGGTCTGGCGCTATGACACGCAGCCGGAGAACGGCTACGTCGTCGAATATTGGAAGCGCCTGCGCAAGCTCGACTACGACTTCACGCGCGGCGAGGCCGCGCGCGACGCCGGACCGGACGGCGCCGCGGGCGTCGCGCTGCGGTTCACGCTCGCCGTGCCCGGCGTGCATGTCGCGATCGTCGGGACGACGAAACCCGAGCGCTGGGCCCAGAACGAGGAGATGCTCGCGAAGGGCGGGCCGCTCTCGCAGGCTCGCTTCGACGCGATTCGGGCACGCTGGAAGGAAATCGCGCCGGCCGACTGGGTCGGGCAGATCTGACGACGGGCGGGCGCGAACTCCACAAACGAGAGGATGCCATGCACAAAGTGACCGCGTTGGGGTGGCTCGCATCGCTGGCTGCAACGGGGAGTTGCCTGGGCCAGGATGTCTGGCGGCAGGGCAGCGTCCTCTCGTTCGACGCGACCGTGGAGGTGGACACGTCGCTCACGATCGAGCCCGGCGTGGTCGCCACCTTCTCGAACGGAGCATCGCTCGTCATCCTTCCCGGGGCGACGCTCACCGTGAACGGGACGGCGGAGTTGCCGGTGCAGTTCGGCCCCGCGGACGTGGCCTCGTGGAACGGGGTCTCGTTTCTTCCGGGTTCGCACGGGACCGTGCGGCACCTCGACGTGCGCGGATCGCGGTCCACGAGCGTGTCGATCAATGGCGCGTCGCCGCTCCTCGAGGAGTGCCGCTTCGGCCATTCGATCGACGATGGCTCGCTCGGCCTCATCCTCTTCGCCGGCGTGATCGTTCGCGACAGCGGCGCGGAGCCGACGATTCGTCGTTGCACCATCGAATCGGTGCGCGGTCATGACCGCGCCGACGCCACGGACGGCGCGGCGGGCAGCAACGGCGCGAATGGCGCGAACGGCACGTTCTTTCAGAAGAACGGCATGCCCGGCGGCAACGGCAGCGGAGGCGCCGACGGCGCGGACGGTGCCGCAGGCGGTGCAGCGTTCGGCATCGCCGTGCTGGACGGTGCGGCGCCGACGATCGAGTCGAACGTGATTCGCGGCATCGTCGGCGGCCGAGGCGGGCGCGGCGGCGACGGCGGCAACGGCGGGGCGGGCGGCAAGGGCGGCAACGGTTGGAGCAGCATCATGCCGGGAGCGGGCGGCGCCGGCGGCGCGGCGGGCATATCCGGCGGCGGCGGTGACGGCGGAGCGGGCGGAACCGCGATCGCGGTGTTCGTGAGCGAGGCGGGAGCGAATGTCGTCGTTGCAGGCAACGCGATCTACGGCGTGCGCGGCGGCGAGGGAGGCGCTGGAGGACGCGGCGGAGACGGCGGCTCCGGCGGGGCGGGCGGCGCCGGCGGCGAATGCTTCCTCGGATGTTCGGCCGAAGGTGACGGCGGCGACGGCGCCGCTGGCACCTCGGGCGGCGCGGGCGGAAAGGCCGGGGCGGCCGGGCTCGTGCGCGGCGTCTCGTTTCAGCTTCCGGTCGCGAGGTTCGCAGCCCCCGTCGTCAACAACTCGCTCGCGCTCATCGTGCCGCCGATCCCGGCGCCCGCAGGCGCTGGCGGGAATGGCGGTCTCGGCGGCGCAGGCGGTCTCGGCGGAAGCGGCTCGGAGTTCGTGCCCGACGGCGATGACGGCGTTGCAGGCGCCGATGCGAGCGCGGGTCCGAACGGTGCGTCGGCGGCGATCGCGGCGTCGATCGGCGTCTCCGTGTCGGGGAGCGGCGCCCACCTCGACGCATCGAATCACGCCGCGCGTCTCTCGCCGGGCAGCACGATGCCGAGCGTCCAATTCCGTGCGATCAACGGCGCGACGATGCAGGTCACCGCTTCGTGCATCGGCGGCTTCGGCACGCTTGCGGAGGGGAACGTGACCTTCGACGCGGCGACGCTCGTGGCCGATCCTCTCTACGTTGCACCACCGACGTCGCTGCCGGTCGAAAGCGACTGCTGCACGGCGAGAGAAGGGCAGAACGGCTGCTCGGACAACGAGTGCGCCTCGTATGTCTGCGGCAAGGACGCGTCGTGTTGCGCGTCGCAATGGGACGCCGCGTGCGTGCAACTCGCGGAGGAGCTCTGTCCGCGGCTCTGCGGCGACGTGTTTGCCGCCGTGTCGCTCGCGCTACAGCCCGAGTCACCGGCCATCGACCTCGGCAGCAACGCGGAGGTGCCCGCGATGCTCCTCACGGATCTGCTTGGCGAAGCGCGCATCCTCGACGGTGATGGCGACGGATACGCGGCTGTCGATGCAGGCGCCCATGAGTCGCCCGCCGTCTCGTGCGGCCCCGACCTCACGTGCGACGGAGCGGTCAACGGTGCGGATCTCGCGCAGGTGCTCGGAAGCTGGGGGCCGTGCGCCACGCCCTGCGCCGCCGACCTCGACGGCTCGGGTACCGTGGACGGCGCCGATCTGGCGATCGTGCTCGCCAGCTGGAGCTAGGCTCTGTCCGGAACTCCGTCTGGAGTCGATCGGCTGCGGTGGCCGCTCGCGGCGTCGGTCTCCATCGGCGGCACGAGAGCCGCCTGCGTCGACCTCCTTGCCTGCGGCCATCCTCGCTCGATCTTGTCCGACGAGGGGTTTCGGACCGGGGGATGTGAGACAGAGACTAACACGTGACACCTACGACTTCATGGGTTCGACCTGTCGCGCTCGAGGATTCCGCCCTCGCGCGGATGATCCGCCTCGAGCCGCTCGAGATCCGACACGCCGCGGACTTCTTCGACGTCGCCGATCCGGAGCTCTTCGTGCACAGCACGCAAGGTCCGCGGGAGTGGACCGTCGCTGGCTTCGAGGAGGAGATCGCGACCGTCAACGCGATCCCCGACGTCGTCGCCTTCGCGATGATCGCGATCGCCGGCCCCCACGCCGGGCGCGCGATCGGGCGCAGCACGTTCATGGACATCAAGCCGGCGCATCGCGGCATCGAGATCGGCCGCACGTGGATCGCCCGCGCCTATCACGGCACGCGCGTCAATCCCGAGGCGAAGTACCTGATGCTTCGTCACGCGTTCGAGACGCTCGCGCCCACCGCCATTCGCGTGCAGATCACGACGTCGTCGAGCAATCTGCATAGTCAGGCGGCCATCGCCAAGCTCGGCGCGGTGCGCGAAGGCGCCTTCCGCAACGCACGGATCCTGCCGCCCGCCTATGGCCGGCCGGAGCCGGTCATACGCGATTGGATCGTCTTCAGCGTGCTGGATTCGGAGTGGCCGACGGTGAAGGCCAACCTCGAAGCGAGGCTCCGCGCGATGGCTGCAACGGAGAGCGTGAGCTCGTCGCGTTAGCCCGGATTATGCATGGCACTGCCCGATCGGATGTCGATTGCCGCGGCTTCTCCGCTGGACGGGCAATGCCATGCATAATCCGGGCTATTCCCACGCGCCGAGCACGGTGGCGAGATCGGCGCCGTTGATGACGCCGTCCTGGTTGAGGTCGGCGGCGCAGCACGTCTCCGGGCAGTCGCCCCACGCGCCGAGGAGGATCCCGAGATCGCCACCGTCGACCACGCCGTTGCCGTCGAGGTCGGCAGGCACGGTGCCGCGACCGATCGTGATGTCGTCGAGCGAGAAGCCGCCTGCCGTCTGGAACTGCACGACCGTGAACGTCGCCGACGCGATGCCTTCATGCTCGATGCCGATGAATTGGCCTTGCGAGCCTTGCGTACTCTCGAGGAGGACGCCGTTCACGTCGAAGACATCGAGGCGCACGATCGAGCCCGTCGGATCATTCCACGCACCGAATTTCTCGGCGATCATCGGCTGGCCGGCGCCGTTCACCATCGCGACGTGCACGGGCTTTGCGAAGTCGATCACGACGGTCCGACCGCTGAGCGCGGTGCCGCAGATGACGTTCGGAAAGGACTTCGCGTCGCCTTCCTGTCCCGTGCCTTGGAGGTCGAGCGTGACTGCCGGTCCGCCTCCACTCGAGAAGATCGCGCCGGCGCACGTTGCGTACTGCGTCGACAGCTGCGATGCGGGCGAGACAGGGGTGCCGATCGCGAACGTCGGCATGCCGGGCAATTGGTCGAAGTCGACCACCACGCAATCGCTCTGCCACGCAAGCACCGCGTTGCCGTCGCTCGACACGAACGAGGAGGCAAGGCCTGAGGAAGTAAGGGAGCCGACAACAAGTGCGCCGACGAGTCCAGTGACGAATCGCATGGCAGTTCTCCTCTCGCGGTGGTTCGCTGGTGGGACTCAGTCTAACGAACGCGTTGTGTGAAGCGAGCCGCGACCCGCGTATCGGACCTGCGGCCGCCACGCCCATGCTCAGTCGCCGATCTGCCGAAGGACCGCACGCACGAGGCGATCCGGCGCCGCCGGTTCGCGGTGCAGGAAGAGCGACGGCTCGATCAGCTCGAGCTCCATGAGGAGCGTGCGTCCCGTGTCGTCGCGAGCGACGTCGACGCGGGCGTACGTCGGACGCGGCAGGCCAAAGCGCTCGAGCGCGTCGAGCGTCTGTCGGGCGACGTGGCGTTCGTCAGGCTCCACGGAAACGCAGCCCCGCGAGCCTTCGGAGTCGCCGCTCCAGCGCGCGGCCTTCGAGACGGCGTGTGAGAGCTCGCCGTCGATGTAGACGAGGTTGCGCTCGCCTTCCGCGAGCACGCGCGAGAGAAGCGGCTGCACGAGCATGTCCCTCTCCCGATGGGCCGCGAGATGCGTCTCGGCGGCCTCGTGGTCGTCCGCGTCGACTCGAATCGTCGCGAACGAGCCCGCGGAGATCGCTGGCTTCAGCACCACGTTGCCCCAACGCGCGAAGACCTCGCGCCACTGCACGTTGCCGCGCGCGGGAACGAGCTGGGTGGGAACCACGGGAATCCCGGCCTCCGCGAGCTCGAGGAGATACCGCTTGTGGAGATTCCAGCGAATCGTCGCCAGGGGATTCAGGAGCCGCGTCTCGGTGGCGACGCGCGCAAGCCACGGGACGAAGTCGGAGAAGCGACGGACGTAGTTCCACGTCGACTGCACGAGCGCGACGTCGAAGTCTTTCCACGCGACGTGCGGGTCGTCCCAGGCGCATGCGACGGCATCGACGCCGCGGGCCATGAACGCGTCGCGCAGGGGAAGCAGGCCCTCGTCGGGGCGCGGAAGTTCCGCGCAGGTCACGAGCGCGACGCGCCGACGGGCGGGAGGGAGATGCGACGTCATGCGGCTCCAAAGTACATGCTCGGGAGCCTCGCGAAACGGCGAGCCTGCGGTACCGTTCCGCCCATGAATCTCGCGACGTACAAGCGCATCGTCCAAAGCCAGTTCGACGCCTCGCTCGACATGCTCGAGGCATGCATCGCCTCATGTCCGGCCCGAGCGTGGAAGGGCAAGGTCGCCAAGTACGAGTTCTGGCACGTCGCGTACCACACGCTCTATTGCACCGATCTCTACACCGCGACGACGCAGGACGCATGGTCGCCGCATCCGACGTTCCATCCGGGCGGCGCGTCGGACGTCGAAGACGAGTATCCCTCGCGACTCATGACGAAGAAGGAGCTTCTCGCGTATCTCGCGCACGTCCGCACGAAGGTGCGCTCGTCGTTGCGGCGCGAGACCGCCGCAACCATGCGGAAGCCCGCCGGATTCCCGTGGCTCGCCTTCAGGCGTGAGGAGCTTCCGATCTACAACCTGCGGCACGTGCAGCACCACACCGGCCAGCTCTCCGCGTTTCTTCGCCGACACAAGGTCAATGTGCGTTGGGTGAAGGCCGGCGCGGTGTGAGACCCGGCATCAGCGGACGCCGATCGCCACGCCGAGCCAGACGGATTCGAACGTCGCGCGGTCGACCCATTGCCGGTCGCCGTGCAGCGGATCGACGAACTCCACGAGCTTCGGCGTGATCGACTCGACCAGGATCGCGTGCGTTCCGAAGGAGAGTTCGACGTAGGCGATGAAGGGGCGCGGACGGCCCGTCCAGTCGTCGATAGTCCCGCGCGTGGCTGCAACGCAGACGCCTTGTCGTGCGGCTGCAACGTTGATTGCCGCGGCGAGATCGTGCTCGTCGGTGCCGAACTGCGACGTTCCCGCGAGGTACGCCATCTCGCCTTCGGAGACGTCGACGTCATACCGTGCGAGAAGCATCGCGGCCGCGGCCGGCGCGCAGCTCATCCCGGTCGACTGGATGAGGCGACCGTCGCCGTCGACGCGGTTCGACCATGCGACGGGCTGCGCCCAACGCCAGAGGAACGGTCCCGAGCGATCCACGCCGATGACGACGGAGATGATGGCGACGAGTATGCCGAGAAACGTCGCGCTCATGCGCCGCTTCGGGGCGCCGAGCGCGACGCCGAGAAGGAACATCGCGAGAAGCGACTCGGCGATCGTCACGCCGCCGACGGTCGAGAAGGCGTTACCGACCGCGGCCGCGACCTCGGGGGCGACGGCGGCGCTGCGGAGCGCAAGCGGGGCCACCAGCGTCACGAAGCACACGATGCTGATGCCGACGCGCGCCGCGATCGGCCAGCGCCACGTCGTGCGTCCGGCGGCGACCATCCCGGCTGCAACGAGGAGCGGCAGCACGAAGAGGGCGAAGTCGAGCCAGAGCGGCCGGAGCATCGCACCGACCTACGCACGCTCGGCGGCGCGGTTCCTCGCCTACTTCGAGTTCGGCTCTCTCGGCGCGAGCTCGACGCGCTTGCCGAGCACCAGGCAGTTGAAGAGGGCTCGCCCGGCCTGGTCGCGCGTCATGAAGGCGTTGCTGCCCGCGATCTCGTCGAGCGACACGACGACGTTCTTGTCGAGCGGATACACGTCGACCACGAGGTCGTGGTGCTTCCAGACGCCCGGATTCGTCAATTCCGCGTCCGAGGCAAAGCGAAGCAGCATCTTTCCGCCTTCCCAATACGCCCACGCCTCGTTGGCGACGGGCGGCATCGGCGCGAGATGCACCACCTGCGCCCCGTCGGGCAGCGGCTCGTTGCGATGGGCAAACTCGCGGGCGATCGCGGTGCGCGCGGCCTCGCGAAGGTGCGCGAGAAGCGCCTCATCGGGAAACGCGGACTGCCCGCGGGTTCGGAAGAGTTCGTCGCGCAGGTGCGCGTAGTCGGCCGTGACGAGCGTGTAGCCCGCGGGCATCTCCGCGGGAACCTCCACGGTCGCCACGCGTATCACCTTGAACCGATCGCTCTTCACCGTGAGCTCGAGCTCCGGCACGCTGTAGTCCGACTTCTTCGCCGTGACGAGAATGCCGATCTGCGGGAGCAGCACTTCGCCGAAGCGGCTGCGATCGCCGGCATCGAGCTCGTGCGGAACCTCGCGCACCCAGAAGGTGACGGTGCCGGCGCGGGCCACGACATCGATGTGCTCCTCGTCGAGGTGCCAGCGATAGAGGTAGCGCATGAGGTCGTAGAGCCAGGCGCGGTCCTGGATGCCCTCGTCGTTTCGCGTTCCGGCGACCGGCGCGGGCGGGTCGTCGTGTGCCACGACGAACGGCGCGGCGCCTGCAACGACGAGTGCGGCGACGATCGAGACCGAGCGAGCGAGTCGCGTCATTGCACTTTCCTCAGGGTGAAGAATCGGTTTCCGCCGGTGGCGCCCTGATTCTCGTCAGGGATGCGCACGAAGTTTCCGCCGGGGCTGTAGCAGTCCCGGTCGGTCATCCATGAGTACGCGTTGCCGGTCACCGGCGTGCCGCGCACGGAGCGGAGCGATGCGTAGCGGTCGGCGCCGGTGATGCTTCCCTTGACGTATGCGTCCGCGAGACCTTGCGCATAGTCGAGGAGCCGCGCGAATCGGCCGGGTTCGCCGCGATCCGCGCACTTCTCGAGATAGGCGACGCGCTCGTGGACCCGCGGTACGGCGACGAACGCGCCCGACGCGTCACGATGGAAGCCGTCGCACTGGCCTTTCTCGCCTCCGGCCGTGATGACCGCGATGATGTCGTTGCAGCGCTCCGATGCGATCTGCGACTGCGTGTAGCCGTTCGGCACGTTCTTGAGCCGATTGTGCAGCACCCAGAGGATCGAGAGCATCGTCGCCTTCGTGTCCTCCTCGCTCACCCACGACTTCTCGCCGGGGAACGGCGACTCGTTGACGAGGAGGAGCGCCACGTAACCGGGCACGGTCGAGGGCGATGCGAGGTGCGTGCGCTCGCCGTTCGGCGCCGAAGACGCCCCCATGCCGAGCGGCGTGCCGAGGGCCGCAAGGACAAGCGCGAGTCGCGCGAGGCGGCGCGGCCATCTCGATTCGCCGGGGTGTGCTGCTCCGGGTGCCATGCGGGGATCACGATACTCGCGGCGACGTACGACGAACGGCGGCCGCCTCGCGCGATCGACTTTATGATCGACGAATGCACTGCATACCGCTTGCCGCCTCGTTGCTCGTCGCCTCGTGTGCCGTCGCGGCCGACGACGGTTCGCTGAAGGTGTTCATTCTCGCCGGACAGTCGAACATGGAGGGGCAGGGCGTCGTGGACCTCGCCGGCAAGGACTACAACGGAGGCCAGGGCACGCTTGCGTCGCTCGCCGACGATCCCGCGAAGGCGGCGCTTCTCGCGGGCGTCCGCAACGCGGACGGGACCTGGATGTCGCGAAACGACGTCTTCGTGCGCTTCACCCCGGAGAATCAGCCGGCCGCAGTCGGTCCGCTCGCGTTCGGATTCACGCCGTATCGCGACGCGCATCACTTCGGACCGGAGATCGGCATCGGGCAGGTGCTAGGCGACGCGCTCGACGAGCCGGTGCTGCTCGTGAAGACGGCGTGGGGAGGCAAGAGCCTGTACGTCGACTTCCGTCCGCCGTCGTCGGGCGGCGAGGTGGGCCCGTACTACAGGCGCATGATCGACGACGTGCGCACCGCCATCCAGAAGGCAGCCGAGGAGATCCCCGCCGCAAAGGGCCGCAACGTGGAGATCGCCGGATTCATCTGGTACCACGGATGGAACGACGGCTGCGACCCCGAGCGCGCGGTGCCGCAGTACGAGACGAACCTCGCGAACCTCATCCGCGACGTGCGGAAGGATCTCGGCGTTCTGGCCATGCCGGCCGTCGTCGGCGAGATCACCGGACCGTGGGTCGAGGCGCCGGCCGAGTGGGGCGCGCTCCGCAAGGCGCAGAAGGCGGCGGCCACGCGCGACGAGTGGAAGGGCACCGTGACCTTCGTGCCGACGGCCGCGTTCGTCCGCGACCCTGCGGAGTCGCCCAATCCGACGCACGGGCACCACGAGTTCGGCAACGGCGAGACGTACCTGCTCGTCGGGCGCGCGCTCGGCGAGGCGATGCGCTCGCTCGTCGTTGCAGGCGCGCCCGCCTTCGTTCCAACGTTGCCGGCGCCACCCAAGGCGACGCAGAAGGAAGGCGAGATGTCGGGCTACATGCTCGTGCCGGTCGAGCGCGCGCCGGAGGAGTTCAACGCCGGATACTCGATGTACGCCGCGGCGTGGCCGATCGTCGAGACCTATCCGGGCTCGCGCTTCCAGACCGGGCTCTTCGGCACGTGGATGTTCCCGCAGTATTCGGAGAAGAACGGTGAGAAGAAGCCCAAGGATCTCTACACCGACATCGAGGGCGGACTCGGCTGGTGGCGCGACACGCGCTTCGCCACGACGACGCCGAAGTTCATCATGGGCGGCGTCGCGCCGAACTTCTCCGCGTGGGCGAACGGTCCCGGCGCCGGCAAGGGACGCGACTGGGACAAGCCGCTCGGGAAGTACGCGATCGCGCAGGTGAGTCCGTGGGTGGTGTGGCCGCCTGACGGTCTCAATCTCGCGCAAGGCACGTGCGGCGAACTCTTCGGCTACGGCTACGTGCCGCTGCCCTTCATCGATGCGAAGACGACGACCGCCGGCAAGCCCGTGCCGACCGGCGACCAGTGCTGGACGCTCTTCCTGAACACCGAGAACTTCAAGGGGCCGGTCTGCTTCTTCACGCCGTACTTCTGGTCGGAGTCGGCGGTCGAGCGCCCGGAGCTCGCGGGCATGTTGCTCGACTCGCGCCCGTCCGACCCGAACAAGGCGTTTCAGATGGAGACGCAGTGGATACCTGCAACGCTGAGTTCGATCATCGGCGGCAACGGGGAGGGCGAGCGCAAGACGTTCGCGCGCGTCGCGCCGGTGTCGTATCCCGTCGATGCCGACGGTCGCACCGTCGTCCTGCATCGACTCTCGACCTATAGCCGCGCCGCGATCAGCGACCCCGTGCGCGTATGGTTCGCCGGCGGGCCGGCGCCGAGCGGCGCCTTCGATCCGGCCGCCACGCACGTGCAGACGTTCGGCGAAGGCGGCGGCTCGACGTGGCGTATCTTCGCCGACGGAACGAAGGACGACGCGCGGCGCGACATCGCGTGGTCGTCATTCGGCACGCCGATCGCACACGACCCGACGACGTTCGGCTACCGCTGGAACGCCGACGTCGTGCATCCGGTGAAGGATGGCGCCGGGCGCCGCGTGCGCCTCCCGGAGTACTTCCGCCTCGAACACCGCGACGGCAAGCCCTCGCGCTGGGTCGTCGTTGCAGCCGACCAGGTTCCGCCGGAAGCCGGCCTCAAGGAGGTCGCGTTCGCGACGCCGGTCGAGAAGGGCGAGGGGGCTTATGTGACGCCCGACGCGCCGATGAGTCCGTTCCGTGCGCCCGGCCCGGTTGCCGGTCCCTTCGAGACGACGCTCGGCGACGGCAGCACCGTGACGTACGCGTGGTACCGCTTCGCCGATCAACCCGCGATGCTCAACGCCGATCTCAGCGTTGCCGAGCGCGAGGAAGCGCAGCGCCGCGTCGAACTCCTGCACCGCGCCTGGACGAAGGACCGCACCTACATCGCGCCGCCGACGACCAGCTCGCTCGCGTCGCTCGATCCCGCGCTTCTCGTCACGCCGCCGAAGGGCTTCGAGATCGGATACGTGCCGATCGCGATCCGGCAGGAGAGGAAGAAGTAGGAGTCAGGATGGAGGAGTCAGGAGTCAGTGGGAAAGACACTGCGTCACCGCGCTTCGGGTGTCTTCACCCTGACTCCTGACTCCTGACTCCCCGCGGCCAACGGCCGCGCGCCTCATCGCGGTTTGATCTCGTACCGATCGACAATCGTGCCGTTCGGTTCCGTTACTCCGCGATCGCCGTCGATCGCGGTCCGCACGTACTCGACAGTCGCGATGCCGTCTGCTGCAACGCGGACTCGCAGATACCCGGGGCTGCCGAGGATGCGCCCCGACTCGTAGCCGTACTCGGCGGCGCTGCGCGTGCCGCCCGCGACGTTGCCCGGCTGCGGCACGCATTGGTAGTGGATGCCGTCGAGCTCGGAGTGGACGTAGAGGTGATCGTGGCCGTGGAAGACGGCTGTCACGCCGTGCTTCACGAGAAGGTCGTGAATCGGCATGGGCCAGCCCGGGCGCCGCGCGGCGAAGCCGTCGCTGCCGTCGGCGTTCTTTCCGCCCCATTCGAAGTATGGAGCGCTCTCGACGCCGCCGCGCGCCGCGGCGCCACCGATCCCACCGACGAGGTGATGGATGAAGACGAGCTTCTGCTTCGCCTTCGACGTGGCGAGCGTGCGCGCGAGCCAGTCGTACTGCTCGCGGCCGAGCGTGCGGCTCCAACTCTCGTCGACCGGATCGAGCGGCGCGGCGTCGCGGCCGCCGCCGTTACCGCCGCCGCCGCGGGCACGCTCCGTCGTCGGCCAGAAGGGATCGAGCACGACGACGAGCGCGTCGCCCCAATGGAACGCGTAGTGGTTCGCGCCGCGGCCGTCGCGCATGCTGGTTGCGCCTGTGTACGTCCTGCCATCGATCACGGGCGGAGGGAATCGCGACGTGCGCTCGCGAAAGGACCACGCGGCCATCCCGTTCGCGCCATCGCCGGTCTCGCCATCGTGGTTGCCGAGCGCCATGAAGAGCGGCATCACGTCGCACGCCAGTCCGAAGTAGTAGCGCTGCGCGTCGTACTGCGGCAGCGTGCGCTCGTAGTCGCGACCGCGCTTGTCGGTCATGAAGGTGTCACCGAGGTCGACGAGAAACTCCACGTTGCCGGCGACGGCGTCCGCGCGCATCGAGCGAAGCGTGCGTTCGTACGCGGCGACATTCATGTTGGCGTCGAGATGCGAGTCCGCCTGGATCACGAAGCCGAACGGCGTTCCGGCGACCGCCGGCGTGCGAAACGCACACGGCTCCGTCCATGTCGGCTCGGTCGCGCCCGGCGCGACCGTGCCGATGCGATAGCGATGCTCGACGCCTGGAGTGAGCCCGTCGAGGACAAACGACGTCGTGACGCCCGCGGCGATCTCCTTCGACCGCTTCCGCGTTGCAGCCGGATCCGCTGCGGGCCACCATTCGGCCACGATCGTGCCGGCGGCCTGCGTGCGTGCGGCGAGCGTCATCGTGGTCGGGGTCGGGCTTGCGAGAATGACGTCGAGCGGCTGTGCGGGAACGTCGGTCTGAAACGCCGTCATGCGAGCGATGAGCCCGCGGGGCTCGTCCTTCGGGGCGTCCGCGGGCGGCGGCGGGGTGTCGTCGCGCCGACGTCGTCCCTCCCGCGGCGCCGCGTCGCCCGAGCTGCCGTCCGGGCGCGCATAGCGAAGCTCGACCGTCGCCGTCGCGAGCGTGCGGTCCTTGAGGGCGTCGAGAAGCGCGGAGCGCGTGCGCGGCTCGTCGCTCGGCTCGAGCGGCTTCGAGAGGGCGTAGAGCGTGGCGACGTACGTCTTCTCGCCCGGACCCTTCGAGCAGGGCGGGGCATACTCGGCGCCGCGATTCACGGAGTTCAGGCCGAAGCGCCCGATGGATGTCTGGGCCGCGGCGAGCGCGGTCGTCGTTGCGGGAATGTCGGCGAGAACGAGGTAGACGCGCTCCTCGTCGTCGGGCGTGACGTGATGGATCGTGAGCGCGAAGCTCGCCGTTGCAGCCGGCGCGCCGTGCCACGCGAACGGCGGCGACACCGCCTCTCCGTCGCAGGTATACCGCTTGTCGAGGAGGCCGTCGGCACCGACCCCAGCGCACTCGAGCGTGAAGCCGCTCGACGTTGCCGGTGGGCTTCGATCCGCTCGCTGGCCTCGTCGCGGCTTCTGGTCGTCGCGCGGCGCTCGGGGCGAGCGATCGCCAGCACCGCGTTGCGGGCGCGTCTCCGGCATGAAGCGTTCAACACGCTCGTGGCCGTCGGGGCCCTTGAATCGGAAGACGGCGGCGCCTTGGTCGTCGACCTCGTAGCTGACTGACGATGTCGCGCCGTCGACGGCGTAGCGCAACGTCCATGCGCGGGGCGCATCCTGCGTGAAGTCGGTGATCCGCGCGCCGCGGAGCGGCTCCTGCGCCGGCCGCACGGATCGGGCGCGCGGCTGCGGCGTGACTTGCGACTCGCGGCCCGCACCCTCGAGCGTCACCGTGCCGCGCAGGCCGCCGTTCACGTACGGATACGTCGTCGATGCGTGGTAGTGGTAGCCGCGCGTGCCGCCGCCGATGCCTTGGCCGGCGGGCATCTCGCAGAAGTGGCCGTTGAACTCGTCAAGTGGCTCGCGCGAGCCGAACGGGCACGCGTGGTCGTCGCCCGTCGCCGCCTTCGGATCGAAGAGCCCGTAGAGCGCGAACCCGTCGAGCGCGTAGGCGATGGGCTTTCCCTTGCCGACGATCTTCTCGAGCGCGAGGGGCGCGGCGTGATAGTGGTAGTCGTCGGCGCGGCCGCAGTGCCCGCCGAACTCGTCGAGCTCACCGACCGAGAAGCTGTCGACGCCGCGGTTGTTGAGCGCGTTGAAGATCGGGATGCCGTTGGCTGCAACGGCGATCGCGCCGCGCATCAGCGCCTCGCGCCCAGAGATCGGGGCGTCCGACAGCTGCGGATGGAGCGGGATCTGCCATGCGTTCGTGCCGACATAGGGCTGCGGGAGCGGCACCTGCTGCTGCCACGCGGTGATGCCGACCATGATGCGCGTCGGCTGCGGCGGATGCGGAAGGCCGTCGCTCTCGACATAGAGCCAGCGCTCGTCGGCGTGCGTGTGGACGTGCGGCGCGAACGCGTCGAACGTCGCGGCTTGGGGTGGGGAGGCGGGGGACGCGGGCTTCGCGGGTGGCGCCGTCTCCGCGTTGCTGCCCTCGCGCGGCGTTGCCCGCTGCGCGCGGACGGCCAGCAAGTAGGCGTCGAGCCGACCGAGAAGCTCGGTCGTCTGCTGCGGCAGGTCGGTCGCGAGGTTCCTCGACTCGGTTGGATCCTTGACGATGTCAAAGAGCGTCACGGTGCCGGTGTCGTCGTTGCGGACAAGCTTGTGGTCGCCGAGGTATATCGCGGAGGCGGGGCCGCCGTTATTGAGGTCGTAGTGCGGGAAGTGGATGACGATCTCCTCGCGCGGCCGCTGCACGCGACCCGTGCCGCCGCCGCAGAGAATGCTGGCAAGGCTTCCGCCTTCGACGGCGGTGCGGGCGTCCCGATCCTTCGGCGCCTGCAACGGAGAGCCGGCGAGGTCGCGGAGGGTCGGTAGGAGATCCAGGCCGGTCGCGCGCACCGTGCTCGTCGTACCCGCGGCGACGCCAGGGCCAGCCACGAGGAACGGTACCCGGATGCCGCCTTCGCTCACGCTGCCCTTCGCGCCCGCGAACGGCGGGTTGGCCCGAGTGCCGGCGCGACGATCGCCGCCGCCGCCCTGCGCGCCGTGGTCGGAGCTGTAGATGACGTAGGTGTTGCCTGCAACGCCGAGATCGGCGAGCGCCGCACGAAGACGGCCGAGCGACACGTCGACGTCGTAGGCGCCGGCGATCGCTGCGAGCGCTTTGCCCTGTGTATCGGGGTAGCGTTCCTTCGCGATGCGGAGCGCCTCGGGCGAGGCCTCGTCTTCGCCGCCGAAGCCGTAGTGCGAAACCTGCACGAAGAACGGCTTGCCGTCGCGCACGGCGTCGCGCATGAATGCGATCGCACGGTCCGTGATCGCGACGGCCTGCGTCGGATTCGGCTCGACGCCGCGCACCGGACCTTGATTCGTGTTCGGGCCGTCGGAGACGTCGAAGCCGTTCGCCTTCGGATCCGCGCGGCCCGCGTGCCACTTTCCGAAGTGCGCGGTTGCGTAGCCGACCTCGCGCAGCGCGCTCCCGGTGGTCGCCACGCCGTCCGGGAGATACGTCTCGGGCGCGGGCGGAATGAGCCGTGTGCGCACCGACTCCTCGCGCTTGTTCGCGCCGCCCTCATTCTGATAGGTCATGTGCAGCTTCGCCGGCGAGATGCCCGTGACGAAGCTCGCCCGCGATGGAGTGCAACGCGGAGCGGTCGCGTAGAAATCGCTGAAGCGCATTCCGTCGGCCGCGAGGCGCTCGAGATTCGGCGTGAGGCCGGGGGCACGCGCATGCGACGGCGGCGCGCCGTCCATGTCGACCGAGGTGCTCGACCAGCCTTGCGCCTCGGCGAGGACGAAGACGAAGTTCGGCGGGCGACCCGCGTTCCGCGTTGCAGGGGAGGGCGGCGCGAACGACGAGAGTAGCGCGACGGCGGACGCGCCGATGGAGGCCGCAACCGCGGCCCAAAGGGTCGAGAGGCGCATGGTCAGTCGAGTCGGAGGATTGGATGGCCCTTGGCGCGATGCGCCTCGAAGCCGTAGAAGTCGTCCGGGAGCGGTGCATCGTCGAGAAGTTCGAACGCCACCGCGCGCGGGCCGCCGCGGGCTTGGGGCAATTGGTCGAGTCGGATCGTGAGGATGCGGTTCGTCGTCGGGTCGTAGGTGATCTCGATGCGACGAGGGCCGCCGCGGGCGTCGGCGCGACGGACTCCAACGATCCGCGACCGCGTCGGGCCTTCGGCTTCGACGTTCAGCCGGTAGGTCGCGTCGAGCTCCGAAAGTCCGTCGTGCGGATCGATGAAGGGCACGCCGGTCTGCGAGCCCGGCAACGCGCCGGCGAATCGATGCAGGTCGTTGGAGACGCGCGCCGGTCCGTCCCCGGGTGCGACCCACGCTACGTGACCGTCGGAGCCCCGCCACTCCACGTTGCCGTCGGCGTCTGTGCGCTTGAGCGCGTACGAGTTCGGCGAGCGCACCGACACGATCGCGCCGTCGAGCAGAAAATCCGAGCGCGTCTCTCGTGGGCGCGACGCCGGCTCGGAGAGATCGCGGATCACGTAGGTGCGGTCGCCGGCGTTCGCGGCGACGAGGCGTGCGACGATCTCGCCCGCCGACGCCGGCTGTTCCGTCTTGAGCGCGAACCAACTCAGCGTTGCGACGAGCGACACGAGCGCCGCGAGCGCGACGACGCGGCCGACGAACGACGCGCGGCGCGGGCTGCGGGCCGATGCACGGCCGAGGGCCGCCGCGCCGGCTTCGAGCGAAAGGGCGTCGTGCAGCAGTGTGAGTCGTGCGAACGACGCGGCGGCGTCGGCGTCGCGTTCCAGCAACGCGGAGAGCTCGGCCGCGTCATCGGCGTCGATCGTGCCGTCGAGATACTCGTTCGCGAGCGACGCGAGGCGCGGGGTCATGCCAGCATCTCCGCGTTGCTGGCCCGTTCGACGCAGGCGCGAAGCTCGTCGCGGATGCGCTCGAGCGATTTGGCGACGGTGTTCGGCCGAAGCCCCAAGAGTTCTGCAATGCGCCCGGGCTTCAGATCGGACCGATAGCGGAGGTCGCAGATCTCGCGGGCGCGGCCCTCGAGCTTCGCGAGGCAGTCGGCGAGATGCGCGAGTCGGGCGCGTTCGGCCTCGGCAAGTTCCGGAAGGGCAGCGGCGATGGCTCGTTCGGCGGCGTCCGAGAGGATGGGGACGCGCGAACTTCGCCGCCGAAGGGTGGCGATCTCGCGTCGGGCGATGCCGAGGGCCCACGGCAGGAAGGGGCGGGCGGGGTCGTAGGAATCGAACGCATCGACGATTGCGACGGCTGTCATCTGCATCGCCTCGTCGCGCTCGGACGCGTTTCGGAGGAGCGCGAGGGCAAACGCCGACACCGCGGGCTGAGCCTGGGTCCAGAGGCGCAGGATGTCGCGAGTCCGCGGGTCCATGGCGTAGGTATCCGTCGAACGCCGCGGATCGTGACAGGGATCTTTGGAGATTTCCGCACGGTACGGCGAGGATGCCATCGGGTGCATCACGACGTCGCTCGCGTCTGCGGAGGGGGAACGCGGAGCCATGCCCGGCTTCGAGTCTTGGGCCAGACTCGTAAGAGCGCATCAGTGCGCGTCAGTGTGCGTCAAGGCGCCCGGGTCCGTGAACTAGGCGCCCGAGTCCATGAACTCGACGTTGCAGCGTTCGGGTGGTTGCCTTTGGATGCTCGACGTGACGCTGGCCAGCGTGGCGCCGCTCGTGCGTATCGAAATGGACACACCCGTTCGTATCGCGATATCACTCTGGACACACCCGTTTGCGGAGGCCGTGCGATGGTCACGGCGATTCGCGTCTCGGCAGCACGCGCGATCTTCAGGCCATCGCGCACGGCTCAGCCGCGCAGACCAAACCGATCGCCCCCCGCGCTTCCGGCCGCGGACACATGACTCGTATCAGTCTCTCAAGCTCTGCCTTAGTCACGCCACTCTGCTAGGGAACGGCGTCGTCGGATTGCCCTCGTTCCGATTCCGACGGCAACTAACAGTTCGGTGACAGGTTTGCGTGCGCGATCGGCACAAGGCCTGATCTGACGTCGGCCCCCGCTGCAATTCGCCGAGCGCTTCCGGGCGCGCAGGCCGCAATCGCGACTAGGAACTTCCGGCCGGTCTCCCGCGCTTTCCGCGCCAACGCCGCGGCGCTTCCGCTAAAGTTCCCCCACGGGCCCTCGAGGCCGCGTGACATCGCGTCCTCGACGGCGCCGACGGTGTCCCGCACGACGGACATAGCCTTCGAGGTCCATCGCTCCGCTTTAGCGAGTTCCGAGTCGAGCTCCGCCAGTGGTGACGACACCGACTCCGGGATCGCCCCTCGCTTGTCGATCCGCCTCACGCGGCCGATCGCGTACGTCTCGGCGAGGAATGCCGCCAGCGTGATGCCCTCGCCGATGGGCGGAACCCGACCGTCGAGCCAGGGATTGGGCAGGCCGTTCGCGAGCGTCGGTCGCTTCGACGCCTCCTTCCCAGGGTTGCACGGAAGCGCGGGAACGAGTCTCGTCGAACGCAGCTTCTCTCGCGCCGCCTCGGCCTCGCCCCGGAACTCGCCCGCGCGGATCCGTTCCTTCAGCTCGTCGATCCTCCTCGTGATCGATGCGAAATCGTACCCGTCGAGCGTCTCGGTCATGCCGGCCCGCACCGGGTTGAGTGCGACGTAGACCATGTGGGCAACGATCGCCTCCTCGTCGAGGGCGACGATCGACTTGAACCGGCCTTCCCAGCAGTGGCCGGTCACGCCATCCTCCACGTTGATCATCCGGGCGATCTCTTGCTTGAGGAACTTGTGAAAGACCGAGAGGTCGGCGAGGCCGCGGCGCCAACGGGCGATGAGGGCAGGATCCTTCAACGCCTCATCTATCTCCTGCGGCTGAGCGGGCAGCGAGCGGTCGACCCGATTCCGCCGCCGCCAGACGTGGTCAGGCGAGAGCGTGCGCCAACGCTCGGCCACCTCGCGGTCGGACCACAGGTCGACCAGGTCAGGATGGGTCGACGCCACGAGATGAAGGTGGTTCATAAGGATCGCCCACTCAAGGACATCGATCGCGAAGATGGCGACGAGCGTCGTGAGCCGCTCGATGAGCGCGCGACGGCGCTCCTTCGCGCCGAGGAGCCGCTCGCGCCGCACGCAGCGGGAGATGCAGTGAGCAGTGACGGGCTTGGTCGGGTCGAAGAGCCGGTTACGAGGAATCGCCATGGGGCGGGATCATCGGGGCAAATCCGCGGCTTCCCGAAAGTGCTGCGCTTTTTCGATTCCTCTCGCGAGCGAGCGAAGGGTGTGTCCACAACGAAGCGCGAGCGGCGCGAGTATGCGAACGGGTGTGTCCACTATGAAGCGCGGCGCCGACAGATCGCGGCGCGATCTAGCACTCCCTGTTGCAGGCCTCGGGTAGGCTGCTTGCATGCTTGATATCGCGCCCGCCCTGGTCACGATCGGCACCGCCCTTGGCGTCGCGTGCGCGATCCTCGGCCTCGTTCCGCAGCGCGACGTCTCGACACCGCGATGCACGGCGTGCGGCGCGGAGATCGCCGCGGCGATCCTGAATGGCGAACACACCTGTTCTTGCGGCGCCGCGCTGTCCGGACAGGGGGCTGCGCGCTTTCGTCGTCGCTGGCGACCGCGCCTTGCGATTCTCGGAGGCGCGATCCTCATCGCGTCGCTCGCCCTCGCGTCGGTGACAACGAGCGTTCATGCGAGCGGCCTGGGCTGGCGGTCGGTCGCGCCCACGTGGCTCTACGCGCGGATGATTGCGAGCGAGGATGGATCGCGCATCGATCTCGCGCTTCTTCGCTCTCGGCTGGCATCGGCGGATCGCGCGGAGCGGCAGCAGATCCTGAACGGGCTGCTCGACGCTGACCCTCAGCGCGGCGATCTCAAATGGAGCGTCAGCTACTGGCTGGATGATGCGATCGGCACTGACCGAGACCTGCGGCGCCGAGTGCTCGAATCTCGCCTGGCGAAGATCAGCATCCGGGTCCGCACGGAGAACGATGCGGAGCGAATCGAGCTGGGAAGTTCGCTCGATTCGCTCGTCTTCGTCCGAGTCGACGAAATCACCGTCGACGGAACTCCGGTCGAGTTCGCCCTTGATCCGGTCCCCGAAGGTCCAGTGCGCCGCTGGCTCGCTCTTAGTTCGCGCGGACTTCGGTTTCGAGTCAACGGACGGAGAATCGCCGAGACGAGCGTCGTCCGTGTGCGCGGAGAAGTCGCCGACTGCGGGCCGCTCTACGACGCCTCTCTCAAGGATCCGCTCATTCGCGAGCATGACGATCCTTCTGCGTGGGAACTCTCCTGTGCCACGGTGCCGCTTGACGGCGCAGCCACGTTTGCGGAAAGCCGTTCGCCCTCCGCATTCGGAACGGTCCAACCGCCCAATTCGCTTCGAAGTCGCTGGAGGGCGTTCGTCGGTCCGCAGCCGATGTCTCCAATGCCGGCGCCGATTGCGGCGTGCCGACAGTTCGGATGTCTCGCGGTCGGCGCGCTCGTCGGAGCGATCCTCGGCATCGGGCTTTTGACCGTTCGCGCCTTGACGGTGTCGCGATTCAGCGACCGCGCCGAGTGTGCATCGTGCGGATCGATCCTTCACGGCACGACTTCCTCGACTTGCTCCGAGTGCGGTCGCTCGCTCCTGAGTGCGGGTGCCGTTCGCTTCGCCGGCGTGCGGCCGGATCGGCTCGTCGGACGCGCGCTCGCCGCGGCCGTGATCGCCGCGGCCGTCGGCCTCGGCGCGTGGTTCGGCCCAACGCTGGCGACCAAGGCGTCGTTGTGGCGACAGGCCCAAGTGGCGTCGCCCGAAATGTACGCCGAGTGGCTCGCCGATCAGTACCTCCTGCCGGGTGCCCTCGTGCGCGGGGACAGCGCCATGAACGGCATCGGCAATGGCATCACCGAGCATGACTTCAAGCATCTCGGCATGGATGAAGAAACACTGCGCGGCGCGGTTCGAACCATCGCCGAGCGCTGGCGAACGGCGCCCGCCCTTCGCGTCGCCGAGACGTTCGAGCGGAAGCGAGTTCTTGCCGCGTACTGCGGTGCCCTCGGCCACGCGCTGCAGGACGCAGACGCTCGTGACGAGAAGCTGATGCGGAGTTACCTCGAATTGCTCGATGCCTACGGGTGGCCGGATATCGAGCTCCCGCTCTGCGCTTGCGAAGGTACGCCGCTCAAGATCGGTGGGCGTCTTTCCGAGATGCGCGCCGAGCTTGTCCTGCGCACGCGATCGCCCGGCGGCGACGAGGGACCGTGGCACCGCCTCTCGAAGAAGTCGTTCACGTTGGAGCCTTCCTTGAAGGCCGGCGACCATGCGTATGACATCGAATGGGGACTCGTGCTCCTGGACTTCGGGGAGATCGATCGGAACCTGACTGATGACGAAGTCGCGCAGAGGCTCGCGAAGTTCCCCATCCGGGGCGAGTGGAAGCGCACCGTCCGCGTGGTGCCCCTCGCCGACTGCGACAAGCCGGTCGTCGATCCGTCGCTCGATCCCTTCCACGCGGCGCCCTACTCGGTGATCGCCATCCGTCGCGTCGGGCCGCGAGACCTCATCTCGCTCTCCACGCGGTTCGACACGACCGGACTCGAGCCTCGCGGTCGGGTTGAACTTGATGTTTCGGAAGGCACCGCGGGAGCGACCCGCGTCATTGACCTTGGAATGAATGGCGGCGCGTGGGGATGGAACGGAATCGCCGCGTTGCCGGCGACCTTGCCCGAGTTCATCACCGCGAGGTTCATCCCGGAGTCGACCGACACGGCGAAGCCTGCGAACGCGGGCAAGAACCCGCTGCTCGTCTGGGCGCTTCCGGCCACGCTGAAGTACCGCTACCGAGGGATCGATCCCGAGCGAGGCTTCGAGATCTACGAGCTGGTGCGCGGCAACGAGGAGTGAGGCTCACGCACACGGTCCCCACGCGCCCAGCAGTGTGCCGAGATCGGCGCCGTCGGTCGTGCCGTTGCCGTCGATGTCGCCGACACCGGGGCCGCCCCAATTGCCTAACAGCGTGCCGAGGTCGGCGCCGTCGACCGTACCGTTGTCGTCGAGATCGGCCGGGCACGCGGGCGCGGGGGGATCGAGGATCACAGCGAACGCGGTCGTCGCGGCGCCGTTCCTCGCGATGCCGACGATCGTGTTGCCGTCGCTCGAGATGTCGAGCGGAAGCGCGAGCACCGTGTTTGCCGGAATCGTGACGCCACGATTCGTGAGCCAGGTGTTGAGGTTCACCATGCCGTCTTCGGGCGTCCAGATGAAGCTCTGGCCGAACGTCGCTGGGCCGGGGAACGGGCGATAGAAGAGGACGATGCGCGAGCCGTCGGCGTTCGACGCGACCGCCGCGCCGCGCCAGCCGGCCGTCGGCGCCGGGCCGATGTTGATGCCGCCGGTCGCCGCGCTCCAGCGCCACGCCTGGAACGAGTTCGCGCTCACGCCGTTGCCCACGGCCCACACGCCGTCGGCGGAGATGTCGCTCGCCTCGCCTAACACCGTCGCGGTCTGTCCGAGCTTGATGATCGTCTGCACGCCGTCGACCCACACCGCGCCCTGACGGAAGCCCGTCGACGCGTCTTGCCAGCCGGCGACCACGTTGCCGTCGAAGTCGACCGCGTTCGCGCGCGAGCTGCGGCCCGCGACCGTCGAGCCGAGATCGAATGTGCCTTTGCCTTCCGACCACTGCGTCGCATGCGCATTCGCGCACGACAGCCAGCCAAGACCGACGACCGCCGTGCCGTCGCCCGAGATGCCCCAACCCGACGACGTCTCCGTGCTGCACGGCGCGCCGATGCCGCCGAGCGGCGTGCCGATGGCGGCCACCGTGTCATAGAAGCCCATCTCGTAGAAGCCGCTGAAGTCATCGAGCAGCGTGAACGCGACGCGCGTGCCGTCGTCCGAGATCGACGCCTCGCCGCCGACCGCGTTGCCGGGCGACACGCCGCCGATGAACTGCACCCCGCCGGAGGCGGTCCAGATCCAGTACGGCGCACCGGCCGCGCCGTAGCCCGCGACCGTTCCGTTGTTCGCCGCGCCGGACGCCGTCAGGCCGTTGCCGATCGCGTAATAGGTGCCGCCTCCGGGAGCGCTGGGGGAGGCAAGGGCTGCAACGGCGATCGCGAGTCCGATGGGGAACAACTTCATGACGGACGCTCCAAGGAGTGATTGAGATGAGGGCACTGGACGGACGTTCGTAGCGTACGGCGCGAGGGCGGAGCCGCAAGCGCGAATGCGGGCGGTCGTCGTCACTGTTCGAGCGTTCGTTTGAGCGCTTCGACCGCAGGATCGGGCTGCGCGTCGCCGTTCCGCTTCGTCAAGGAATCGCGGCCTTCGAAGAGGGGAAGGAGCGTTTCCGCCCACGCCCGTCGCGCAGCCTTGTCGGTGATGGCGCTCGCGAGCTCCTTCAGGAATGCGGCGAAGTCCTGCGCCGCGCGACGCGCCGGCTGACCCGTGCCCATGGCGCGCGCAGGCTCGGCGAGATACGCCTCGACGGCGGCCCGTGAGCGGGCGACAAGCTCGTCGTTGCCGCCGATCGCGAGCCATGTGCGGGCGAGGAGCTTCGCGTTGTCGCACGACTGGCGCTCGAGCGCCGTCGCGAGCTCGCGCGCCTCGTCGGGTGTCGTCGGAGCTGCAACGGCGAGCGCCCGCGCGTGGAAGCGATCGCGCGCGGTGGAGCGATAGAGGGCCGGAATCTCCGCGTTGCCGAACGCGGCCTCGGCGGTATCCGCGAGGGCGATCGCGGCGCGCCAATCGGGCGCCGCGGCCGCGGCTGCGTCGATCGCCGCGATGGCGAACGGGGTGCGCTCGAGCGACGCCTTGAGATACGCCTCCGCCGCCGCAGTCTTCTCCTCGGCGGGCAGGCGATCCCACATGCGGCGCAGGACGAGCGCCTCGACGAACGACGCAGGATCGTCATTCACGGCCCACGCGACCGACTGGTGATAGACCATCGGGCGACGGCCGCCGACGTCGTCGTAGTTCCATCCCGCGTGCACGGTCGTGACCTCGTCGCCGCCGGTCGCGTATTGGCCGCCGACGCAGCGGAAGTCGCCGGTCTTCGGATCGCGTTCCATCAGGACGATCGCGCAGTGGCCAGGCTGGCCCGCGGTCGACGCCGGCACACCGGCGATGCGATAGGTGCGGGCGCCGATGTTGCCCATCGTGCCGCACACGCCGCCGTCCTTCCACATCATCTGGATCGAGCCATAGTCGAAGGCGAACGGACTCAGGCGCCGTGCCGACTGCATGTCGAACTGCTGCGCGATGCCGCCCGTGTATTCGCCGTACGTGCGGAACTCGTCGTGGTCGCGGAGACGGAGCCAGATCTCCTCGCGCTCGCGCAGCGGCTGGTCATCGGCGGCAAGCATGATGAGAATCGGCCACGGCGCGGTGAGCGGGAACATCGGCCACGCGTGCTCGCGCGGAGCCCCGTCGACGGAGGCCGAGAGTCGCTCGCGATCGTTGCGGATGAACCATGCCATCGACTCGCTCGCGGTGGGCGCCGCGTCGCGCTCCTTCGGCATGCGGCCCTTCGCCTGGTACGCCGCATAGAAGAGGTCGTGCGCCGCCTTGATGCGCCTCCGAAGCTCCTGGTCCTTGACCTCGTCGACGCCGAACCAGTGCACCGCGCGATCGCCGCAGTCGATCGTGACGTCGGGATGGCCATGCGCCGCCATGTACGCGTTGAACTCCTGTTGCAGCTCGCGCGAGGCGATCACGTCGGCCGCAACGACTCCGCGTTGCACCTTCTTCATCACCGTCACGGCCTTGCCGCGCGGCTTCGCGACGCCGCGCTCGTCGTATTCGAGCGGCGGCAATTCCTTCGTCGGAACCTCGACCTCGATGGGGGCGTGATCCTCGAGGAAGTTGATGATGTGATCGTCGCGATCGAGCGTGCGCGAGGTGTCCTTCGTGTTCACCGGCACCCGCGGATCGCCGGGAATCGCGAGCGCAAGCGGATCGCGAGGTTGCACGCTCGGAAGGCGCTTCGCCGGCTTCGCGCCGTCGGCGTCGTTCCACGGCGTGCCGGCGCTCGTCCGCTGCGCGTACGAATCCTGCATCGCGAAGGCGATCGCAAGGTCGGGATAGTCGCGGCGGACGACGTCTTCGCCGAGATCGATCTCGAGCGAGCGGAGCGCGAGGAGGACCGGCAGCGGATCGGCGCGGCAGCCGAAGACGGAGAGGCGGCGCGTGGGATCGGCGTCGATCCACGCCAGGAAATCGGCGGGGAGGCTGATGCCCTCCGCGTTGCAGCGTGCGAGCGTGGCAGCGCGCGTCGCGTCGACGTAGGCGCCGAGCGCCGCGTCGGACCAGCGATCGTCCGACGCGACCGCCGCGGTGGGCGAAGGGGATTGGGCTGCCGAACACGTCGGCGATGCGACGACGAGGGACGCAACGATGGAGACGCAGAGGGACGCAGGGATCACGCCGAAACTGTAACGGCTCGACGTCGACGCTCGCACGTCGCGCCGGTCCCGCTCGTCAGCGCCAGAAGTAATGCCAGGCCGCGTCGAGTTCCGTGGACGCACCAGGCTCGAGATCGACGCGCCACGTGAAGCGCGCCGCGCCGTTCAGCCGATGCCAATAGAAGGGCCAGTTGAAGTTCTCCCACCAGCGCACGCCGTCGGTCGCGACGAAGTCTGCGGCGTAGACGTTGAGCGCCGTCGACTCGCCGCCTTGCCCGACCGAGGTCGGAAGTCCGAGCGCGAGCTTGCGCACCTCGATGTGCGCCGCGTGCGTCTTGTGGTTCCTCAACGTTGCCTTGAAGCCGATGTCGATGCGCGCGAAGCGATCGGATTGCCACGTGACGCCGTTCGGATCGCGACCGGTCTCCTCCTCGCTCGTACGGACGGCGATGTCGAGTGCGGCGCCGATGTCGAGGTCGACTCGCGCGCCGGGAGAGGCGTACGTCATGAGCCCCTGCGCGAGCGTTCGGCCGTCCTTGAGGACGAGCGCCGGCGCCGTCGTGAGCGGGAAGCCACGATCGTTGTCGTTCGTGAGTCGAAGGATCGTGCGCGCGATCGGCCGTGCCTGCGCCTCGGCGATCGAGCGGAGCACGTTCGGGTCGACGCTGGCGAGCGTCGAGGTCGGCGGAGATGCCGGGAGGTCAAGTCGATACAGCGTCTCCGCGGGCACGTCGTACGCAGTGATCGGCACCACCATGCGCGCGCCTTTCGGCAAGTGCACGTCGCGAAGCGTGAAGACGAAGAGATCCTCGGTGCGTTCCGACGCCGCGAAGCCCTCGATCGTCGCGTCAGGCTCGACACCGCCCACGCGGCGCTCGCCCATGCGCGTGGTCTGGCCCATGATCGCGTTGCCGAACATGGCGCCCGTGTTGCCGTCGGTGGCGCGGCGGAAGAAGAGGCCAAGTTCGTTGAGCGACTCGCGCAGCGCCATCGGATCGGGGGTCTGCGAGAAGGCAAAGGACGGTGCGCCGATCGCGAGATGGACGATCGCGCCGTCGAGATCGGCGAGCTCATTGATCAACGTGCCCTGTAGTTCGACGTGCGCCTTGTTGCCCTCGAGCATGGTCACCCGGTACGACGGGATCCAGCGAAGCCCTCGCTCGAGGTACATGATCGAGATCGGCGTCGGTGCGGGCGCGGCCGTTCCCCAGTCAAGCGCGATCGTCATGCGCTCCTCGTCGCGCGGCGCCGGGAACGTCAGCGAGGGCGCGCCGCCGAGAAACGTGATGTCCTGAAGCGACGAGGTCGGAACGGCGAGGACGTCGTCGCCTTCCGCGAGGAGCGCGGTGAGAGTTGGCGACGCCGGCGGCAACGCCGCGCGGGACGACCACCGCGCCGCAGGTTCCTCGGCACGGGGCGGTGCGGATTCGATGAGGCGCGTCAAGGTCGCCGTTCGAGCCATCTCGTCGTTTCCGATGCGGAAGCGGATGGTTCGACCGACATTCGCGCGGAGGAGATCCTCGATCGACGTTGCAGCCGTCGGTGCCGACGTCTCGAGCGCCTCCACGCGCACCGAGCGGACGGGCGCCGCGCCGTCGGATTTGACCCAGAAGGTGCCCATCGTCGCCCGGGGGATCTCGTCGAGAATGAAGGCGCCGCTCTTTGTCGGTGCGAGCGAGCCGGAGCGAAGGACGATGGCGTGTCCGTCCTTGAACGAGGTCACTTCGCGAATCGGAAGGGATCGGGCGGCGGCGACGTCGTCGGCGAGCGCCGTGCCCGCCGGCAGGAAGAGCGCGCCGAGGATGCCCGATGCGACGAGGAGTGCGGATCGGGCGGACGGGCGGGCGAAGTCGATCACGTGCGTATGCATGGCGTTCACCGTACTGAGGTCAGGCGGCCCCTGTGTCTCACGTGTGTCACGAGAGGCATCGCGCGAGGCGCGACGGCCGACAACGTCGCTTCCCTGCGACGCATTTCCTTCTTCGTGACCTGCAACGGTGACCGGCCGACGACCACGTGGGGGGCAGCTCGCGCGTTGGGGTATGCTCGCCGCATGACGCTGCGGAACGACACGCGGGAGAAGGGGCCGACGCCCGCACCGATGGAAGGCGGTGGCGCGTACAACCGGCACTCGCAGGTGCAGGCCTCGGGGCTCGAGCCCGCGGTCGAATGGCTCGTCGAGGCGGCGCGGCGCGTGGCGATTCCTCCGTCCCCGGCCGTGCCCGTGGTCGCCGACTGGGGATCGTCGCAAGGGCGGAACTCGATGCGTCCGATGCGCTCCGCGTTGCAGGCGCTGCGCGAGCGGGCCGGCGCCGATCGCGCGATCGTCGTCGCGCATACGGACCTCCCGGGGAACGACTTCGCCGGGCTCTTCCGTACGCTCGACCATGATCCCGCGAGCTATCTCCGAAGCGACCCCTCCGCGTTTCCGGTGGCCGTCGGACGGTCGTTCTACGGCCCGACGCTTCCGCCTCGAACGGTGAGCCTTGGCTGGAGTTCGTGGGCCGTGCAGTGGCTCAGCCGGCAGCCGTGCGAGATTCCGGATCAGGTGCAGGTGGCGTACTCCCGGAACGCGGAGGCCCGCGCCGCGTATGAGGCGCAGGCGGCGTCCGACTGGCGAGCCTTTCTCGACGCACGCGCGCTCGAGCTGCTGCCCGGCGGCGGCATGGTCGTCCTGACGATGGCGATCGACGACGACGGCGCGTTCGGCTACCGCGAGCTCCTCGACGCGATGTACGACGCGCTCGTCGAGATGTCAGCATGCGGAGCGATCACGCCCGACGAGCTGCGGCACATGGCGATTCCGACCGTGGCCCGAAGCGCGAAGGACGTCGCGCGGCCGTTCGACCAGGCCGGTCGCTGCGGTGACCTGCGCCTCCGCCGCACCGAGGTCTTTCTCGCCGCCGACCGGATCTACGACGAGTTCGAGGCCTCGCGCGACGCTCAGGCGTTCGGACGTGCGTGGGCGGCGTTCTCGCGGGCCAGTGTCTTTCCGACGCTTGCAGGCTCGCTCGATGCCTCGGGCGACGCGACCCGCGTCGCGGCGTTCATGGACGCGCTCGAGACGAGCCTCGCGGAGCGGCTCGCGGCGGCACCGGTGCGCATGCGCATTCCGCTCGTCCGCGCCGAGATCGATCGCGTCTGACGGCTCGTCGCGTCAGGTCCCTCGCGCCTGCAACGCGGAGTCTTGCCAGACGGAGTTCGGCGCGACGCGCTCCATCCAGCGCCCCGGCTTGACCGGCGCATAGCCGAACTTCTCGTAGAGGCCGTGCGCGTCGCGTGTCGCGAGGCACCAGCGGCGCAACGTGCCCAAGTCGGGGTGACCATGCAACGCGTCGAGCAGCTGCCGCGCGATTCCGAGGCCGCGACAGTCCTCGACCACCGCGACGTCGCAGAGCCACGCGAACGTCGCACGGTCGGTGACCACGCGCGCGAGGCCGACGGTGCGTCGCGCCTCGTCGTCGATCGCGACGGCGGTGATGCTGTTCGCGAGCGCGGCCTCCACCACGTCGCGCCGAATCGCCGGCGACCAGTAGGTGCCCGCGAGGATCGCGTGGATGGCGTCGAGGTCGTGGTCGCGCGGATCGAGCGAGATACGAATCGTCGGCATGCGGGGATTGTGACGCGGCCCGGAGACCGTGCACGACCCGACGTCAGCCCACGGACCAGGCACCGAGAAGCCGGCCGAGATCGGCGCCGTCAACGGTGCCGCTGCCGTCGAAGTCGGCCGTTCCCGCGCCGCCCCATTCGCCGAGCAGGACGCCGAGGTCGGCACCGTTCACGACGCAGTCGCCGTCGAGATCCTCGGTTGGCCGCGGCGGAAGGAACGTGAGGAAGGCCGGCGTCGTGAGGCCGCCGGTGCCGCCCTGGATGAAGATGCCCTTGGCGGCGCCGGTCGTGCCGTCGTAGCGATACACGTGATGCTGCGAGCCAGATGCAACGTAGAGATCGCCGTCGGGGCCGAAGGCCATGCCGATGGGAAGGTCGAGTCCGCCCGCGCCGGCTGCAACGAAGAATCCTTGGCTCTGCCCGTTCGTCGCGTTGTAGGAGAGGACGCCGTCGCCCGTCTCGGTCGTCACGTAGAGCGTGTTGCCTTGGAAGATCAGCACGCGCGGTCGGCCGATCGCGGCGACAAACGCGCCCATGAACGCGCCGGTCGTGCCGTTGTAGCGGTTGATGCGGTTCTGCCAGTAGCTGGGAACGTAGAGGTGCCCGTCGGGGCCGACGATCGTGCCGTTGTCCGGTCCGTTCAGTCCGCCGCTCCCGGTCGTCACGAACGCGCCGAGGAAGGCGCCGGTCGTGCCGTGATAGCGAAGCACGGAATCGGAGTTGAAGCTCGGCACGAGCGCGTCGCCGCTCGCGGTCCAGGTGATGCCGGTCGGACCGTTCAGGCCGTTGCCCGGTCCGATGAAGACATCGACGAACGCGCCGTCGCAGGGGTCGAAGCGGAGGATCGAGTTCGTCGCCTCGCTGGCAACGTAGAGAAGGCCGTCGGGCCCGATGCGGGCGCAGAGCGGGCCGCCGAGGGCAGGGGCGCCGACGAGCGAGCCGAGGAGCTCGCTCGTCGCCGCGTCGAACGTGAGCACAGCATTCGCGGAAAAGCTCGAGACGGCAAGCGTGCTGTCGTCGGCGAGGACGACGGCGGACGAGACGGCGGCGAGGACGACGGCGCTTGCTGCAACGTGGAAAGGCATGGGAACCTCGGTGAGTGCGGGGTGGCGGATGTCAGCGTGCGGCGCGGCCGCGACGGCCTGCCGGCCGATAGCGACGGGCCATCGACGTCTTTCCCGACGAGTCGGCGATCTCGAAGCGGCTGAGCCGCTCGAGCGTGTTCGTGAGCGCGATGTGCGACGCCCCGGCTGCGAGCCCTTGTCGCACCGACGCAAGGAGGAGATCCGACGTGAGGCCGGAGTAGTGCGTCCACGCGAGGAGCGGGTTCTCCGAGTAGCACGCGGTCAGCAGTTCGCCGGAGTCGTGGGCGACGAGCGCCTGCAGCGACTCGCGGCCGTCGGTGTTGAGGACGAGCCACTCGCCCGGGGCGCTTTCGACGGCGTCGAGCCCGCGCGGATCGACGACGACCTCGGTGCCGGGGATGTCGATCTTGGCGAACGTCTTCACGAAGACGCCGACCTTGCGCTTGCTTGCAACGTGGAGCGCGGCCGCCAGCTCGCCGGTGAGCCCGGGCGTGACCGTCGCCACGACCAGGCGGGTCGCGTTGGCGATCATCGTGCGCGCTCGCTCGAGCGTCTGGTCGAGCGAATGCAATCGGTACAGCGCTTCGTCGTGCTCGGGGTCGCCGTCGCCCGAGTCGCCGAGCGCGGCGGCCGCGGCGTCGCAGGCATCGTCGAATGCACGCTTCCGCAGTCGAATCCACTCGTCCACGGGGATGGCCCGCGCGGTGCGGTTGCCGTCGTCGTCGGAGGTGAGCACCGCCGACTTCGACTCGAGCGCTTCGATCGCCTTATAGATGTTGCCGACCGGCTTTCCCGTGGCTTGTGCGATGCGATAGCCGGTGGAGCCGGGGGCTCCAAGCAGGAACCGATAGACCTCCGACTCGAGCGGCGTAAGCCCGAGTTCGGCAAGCGGCGTCTGCGCGTCGGCTGGCCTGTGCGTGCGGCGTGGGGGGGCGGAAGGGCGTCGGGTCATGTATTCTTCCCAAACAGGAAGAATACTGCGCGATCGTGCGTTTCCAAACGCCTTCGCGCAGATTGGCGCCGACGCAACTCCGCGTTGCAGTCGGTGGTTGTCCACGTCGACGATCGGTACCCTTCGCGACGATGCCGATCGGAGATCACCTTCTCTTCCTGTCAGACGGAGGCCTGCCGCGCCCCGACTGGGACACGGTGGCGCATCGCATCGACGACGTCTCCGACCTTCGCGCGCGGCGCGGCCTGTGGACCGACGCGGCCCGTGCGTGGCTCGAGTATCTCGCCGACGCGCTGCCGGAGCCTTCGGAGGCCGTCGAGTCGGAGGAAGTGCTTCTCGTGCTGCCAACCGCGGTTCGGGGTCGCGAGTCGCTGAGGCAGCTCGCCGACCGCTGCGTCGTCGAGCTGCGCCGTCGCCTCGGCGCCCTGGCGACGTTTCCGTCGCCGGGAAAGATCGTGGTGGTGTGCCTCGGATCCGAGAACTCGTACTACGACTACATCGCGACGTACTACGACGACGGCGCGCACGGCGGCTCGGGCGGCGTGCAGATCCGCTCCGACGCTTATCCGCACATCGCGATGCCGATCCGCGACGTCGCGACCGCCTCGGCCACGCTCGCGCACGAGATGGTGCACATGGCGCTCGCCGACGCCGATCTTCCCCAGTGGATCGAGGAGGGGCTTGCGCAGATGTTCGAAGTCGACATGGGCGGCGCCAGGCGATCGCTGATGACCGAGCGCGAGCGCGAGGAGTCGCTCGACGTGTGGCTCCGCACCGGCCTCGAGCCGCTGTGGGACGGCAGCGGATTCTCAAGCGCCGACGGCGAACTGCAGCGAGCGTCGTACGACACCGCCGAACTCATGACGCGGCTCCTCGCCACCGAGTGTCGGCCTCGCTGGTTCGGGTTCGATCGCAGGCCGGTCGCGAAGTTCATGGGATTCCTTGCCGACGCGTCGGCTGCAGATGCCGGAGACGCTGCATTGGACGAGTGGTTTGGCCGATCGAAGGAGGACTTGGCGCGGACCGTCCTCGGTCGGCACTATCCGGAGTAGCGCGTTCGATGACTTCGCCTGCCACGCATCTTCCCGCCGGCTACTCGCTCCGTGTCATGGAGGAGCGCGACCACCCGTCGATCGCGGCGATCTGCAAGGCCGTCTATCCGAACGAGCCGCCGTACTCCCATGCGGAGTTAGTCGCGCACCATCGCGTCTTCCCCGAAGGGCAATTCGTCGTGCAGCACGACGAGTCGCAGCGCGCGGTCGGCGGCCACTTCACGCTCATCGTACGGATGAAGTCGTTCTTCCTCGACGACTCGTGGGAAACGGTGACGGCCGGCGACACGTTCGCCGACCACGACCCCGCGCACGGCGAGACGCTCTACGGCGCCGATCTCATCGTCGATCCGAATCACCAGCACCATGGCATCGGCCGCGCGCTTACGCTCGCGGCGCGCGAACTCGCCGTTGCACGTCGCCTCTGGCGGATGGTCGGCGGGAGCCGCATGCCCGGGTACGGGAAGTACGTGAACGCGCTTCCGCCCGACACCTACATCGCCCGCGTGAAGGAGGGGACGCTCGTCGATCCCGTGCTCACCGCGCACCTGCACGACGGATGGGACGTGCTGGCTCCGATTCGCGGCTATCTGCCGTTCGACGTCGAGAGTGCGGGATGGTCCGCCGTCATCGACTGGATCAATCAGAACTGCCCGCCGCCCGCCGGCGAAGAGGTCGACCGGCTGCCGCGACATCGGCCCTTGTGACGAAGCCCGTCATCACGCGGATCGTGTCAGTGCTTTCCGCGCACGTACACGCGCGGAGGCTTGTCGCCGACCGGCTTCACCGATCCGACTTTCACCATGTGCGAGAGCGATCGGTGGACGACCGTTGGCTTAAGCCCGAGACGCTTCGCGATCTCAGCCCCAGTGAGCCCGCCCTTCTTCTGCGCTTCAAGAAGGGCAAGGATGCGATGCGTACGGGTGACCGAGTCGAGGTGATGTGTTGGCACGACTGGAACTCCCACGTGTGAAGCGGGCGAGACCGCGATCGCAACGGGTCATCCTCCGAGGCGACGAGCGCGGGTCGCGGGGCAAGATCCCGCACCGCAGCCGCATCGTACCAGTTGTTAGTTCGTCGTCCGCGACGCGCGCGCGTCTCCTCGCGCTCGCGTTTCCATTTGGAGGAGACGTCGAGCGATCACCCCAAAACGACCGCCGCCCGCACGAATGCGGGCGGCGAGTCGATTGCGTTTCGTCAGGAACGTGCGCGTGCTCAACGCGCGCGTCGACGCGAGCGGAACGCGCCGGCCACGCCGAGCAGCGCGATCGCGCCCGGTGCCGGAATGAGCGTGCCGTTCACGAACACGTTGTCGATGCGGCTCGAGCCCGACACGCCGCCCGGCGCGGTGAGCGCGCGGAAGCGGACGATCACGTCGGCGAGATCGCCGAAGTCGGAGCTCAACGCGAGCGAGGTGGTGTAGAGCGGGTTGTACGAGCCAGACGTCCACGTGCCAGGCGCGCCGCCGCCGCCGGACTGGAGCACGTCATAGTTGAGAAGCGTCGTGAAGTTCGCGCCGCCGTCGGTGCTCACGATCACTTCCCAGCTCAGCGGGCCGGTCGAGCTGCGCGCCTGGTCCCACGACAGTGTTAGGTCGGTGAAGCCGGTGGTCGCGAAGCGCGCCTCGTAGTAGTCGCCGATCGCCCAGTTGTTGCTCGAGAAGGAGAACGGGCTGCCGTTGCCGGCGGGCGACGTCCACGCGGTGGCGGTGCTCGCGTGCGAGCCGCTCAGCGCCGAGCCGAGCGCGTTGGCGCCCTGGTCGGCGGCACCGACCGAGTACGAGGTGCCGGTGGGCGGCGGGTTCGTTGGGAATGCGGCGGGGATCGTCCAGCCGACGACGACATCAGCGGCGGCGACCGAGGCGAACGATGCGACGACAAGCGCCGCAACAGCGAGGCGTGGGGACACAGTCATGGGAAGGGAACTCTCGGAAAGGGATTCGAACGAGTTACCGAGGGAAGGCAACTCTCGCCCCAACGTAGCGAGTCTCTCGACGTAAACCAAGCCTTGGCGCGCGAATTTGCCGTTGCATCAGCGAGCCGAATCGACCCCGGCATCGGAGGACTCGACGCGGTACCGGTAGTACACCTCGAGACTCAGCGTGCAGATCGCGGTTTGGTACACGCGGCCGCAGGTGCGCGACCATTCGTCCTGCGGATCCCAGCTTCCCGCGTCGGGGCCGTCGGTGCGTTGCACGCGCACGAGGAGCGGTGCGAGCGCGGAGTTCCACGCCTCCCACGCCTCGCCCTGATGCTGGAAAAGGGCGAGCGTCGTGTAGTACCACGAGTGCGTCGGCGCCTCGCGGGACCATGTCGGGACCGAGGCGGCGAGGAACTGCGCGGAGCGCGCGGCTCGCGCATCCGTCCGTGGCGCGCCGAGCAGTTGCTGGACGAAGAGCGCCTCCGCGGTCATCGCGACCGTCGGCGCCGCGCCCGCGCGGTACGCGTACCGGCCGGTCCCGCGCGGATCGGACACGGTGTCGAGCCAGCGCCTCGCGCCTCGCGCGACGCTCTCGGGCGGATCGAATCCCGCGCGCCGCGCGCTTTCGGCGGTCATGACGAGCCAGCCGATCACGGCGACGTCGCGACTCTGGCGATCGGGCGCCGCGCTCGCGCGCGCATGGCGTTCGAAGACGAAGTTCGTCGCGCGCCGGGCGGGCTCCGCAAGCTCGGGGTCGCGCGTCATCGCGAACGCTTCGCACAGGGCGACGGCCGCGATCGTCTGTCCGAACATGGTCTCCGTGCCCTTGCGAAGGTCGCCGTCTCCACGTTGCTGCTGACGAAGCCATGCGAGCGCCTTCGCGACGTTCTCGCGATAGGGGCCCTCGCTCAGGTGCGTGTGTCCGGCGCCAAGGAAGGATAGGAGCGCGAGGCCGGTCATCGCGGTGTCGCACGACGCCTCGGCCTCGTGCGCCCTCGAGTCCCAATGGCCATCGGACGACTGCACGCGGGCGAACCACTCCAAGGCGCGGCCGACCGCGCGCTCCGTCTCCGCGTTGCCGCCGAACGACTTGACGAGCTCGCCGCGCGACTCGGGCGCGCGCTGCTCGAACGACTCGCGCGGGGTGGGGATCGGAGGCATCGCCGCCGACGCCGCGCTCGGCAACGCGGTGGGCATCGGGGCGGCGACGGTCGGCGCCGACGGGAGCGGAAGCGCGGGAAGCGCCGCCGCGCCATCGATCGGCGGCGCGGCGGGCCGCTCGAGCGCGGACGCGGGAAGGACCGGGGCCGAGGCGGGCGCGGGGAGCGTCGGGGCGGCGGGGGCCGCAACGACCGGCCGCGACGGCATCGGCGGCGCGAGCCGGGAGAGGTCCGTGGCGGGGTCGAGCGCGGGGCGTTCGGTGGCGTGGGCGCGCGATGGCTCGGGCGCCGCAGGCAGCGCCGGCGATTCTGACGGCATGATGTGCGTCGCTTGCGTCGCCTGCGGGGCCGGCGGCGCGTCGGACGGCGCGGGCGCCAGCGCCGTGTCGGGCCGTTCGACCGTCGCCACCGTCGACGACGTCTCGGCCTCGCGCGGCGGCAACGTGGATATCGGTGCGGCCGGGGCGACGGCGACGGGCACCGTTGCGGCGGATGTCGTCGGCGGCGTCGCGCTCGGCGTCATGGGATCGGTCGGTGCGTCGGCACTCGCCTCGGGGCTCGCGGTCGGCCGCGGCGCGACGGGCGTTCGCGGCGAGGCCGGCTCGAGCGACGGACGTTGGAGCGCGACGTCGGCCGCGGGCGCCGCGAGCGCGAGCGTCGGTCGTTCCGTGTCGGGCGCCGGGTCCGGGCGCGCGTCGTCGGTGCGGGGCGGAAGCGGCGTCGGCACCGCGGCCGGTTGCACGAGCTCGATCGAGGGCGGCGCGGCTGCAACGACGAGCGGGCTCGGCGCGGTGGGCGCGGCGTCGGCCATCGTCTGCGCGTCGACTGTCGGCGCCAGGATCTGCGCCGCGGTGGACCCGTGATCGGCGCCGCTCGCGAGAATCACGCGCGTTCCCCCGGAGCGCATGAGTTCGCCGACCTTCGTGCCCACTGTCCAACACGCGAGGGCGAAGGCGAGGAGAAGATGCACGAGCGCCGACGCGATGAGGCACTTCCCGAGGAGACTCAGGGCGCGCATGCGATCGCGGAGCGTGGTCCGCGCGAAGAGCCACCAGAGGAGCGCCGCGAGGAGCGCGAGCGCGAGCAGGAGAATCGTCCACGGAAGGAGCGCGAGAAAGGCGGCGGCGAACGCGTCGCCGAAGGAGCCCGAGTCGCGGTACACCTCGCGCGAGATCGAGCGCCAAAGGTCGTAGCGCCGCTCGCGATCGGCTCCGTCGCCGCGATCGCTCGAGAAGTAGAGGCGGAACCCGTCGGAGCTGAGTGCGGGATCGAGCTCGTTCGACGGGCCGTTCAGCGTGTCGTCGAGGCGCTCGGGCACACCGGGCACGCCGTCGACGAGACGCGAGCGCCAGAGATCGAAGCCGCCGCGGCCGCCCGGTCTATCGGACGCGAAGTAGAGGAAGTCGCCGATCGGGCTGAGCGCCGGAGCGCCCTCGTCGTGCGGCGTGGAAAGCGCATCGAGGCGTCGGGCCGGGGCCGAGTCGCCGGCGATGCCTGCAACGTAGAGATCGTGGTCACGGCGCGTGCGGCGTTCGCGCATCGTCGCGGACCACTCCCGATCGGGCGACACGTCGGCTTCGCCCGGCGCCGGTCGGTCGCTTGCGAAGTAGAGCGTCTTGCCGTCGGGCGTGAGCGCGGGGCCGTACTCGTCGAACGCGGAGTTGATGGCGGCGCCTGCGTTGACCGGCGAACCCCAGGCGTCGATCGCGTCGCCCTCGCCGAGGTACGGCGCGCACCAGAGGTCGTAGCCGCCAATGCCTCCCTCGCGGTTCGACACGAACCAGATCGTGCGGCCGTCGGCCGCGAACTCCGGGCCAAGTTCGTCGGCGTCGGTGTTGACGCTCGCGAGCGCCACCGGTTCGCTCCAGCCGCTCGGGCGCCAGCGTCGCACGACGAGATCGGCGTTGGCGTCGGGTCTCCGTTGCACGAAGACCAGCACCGTGCCGTCGGGGCTCGCGCGAGGCTCGTAGGCGTCGGCGTCGGGCGCTCCTGTCGTGTCGAGCCGAGTCGGCGCGGCCCAGATCACCGAGCGTGCCGTCGCGTCGGCGACCGGGACCTGCAACGCGGAGCCGTCGGTCCAGCGCGCGTCGCGGGCGGACTGTCGCCATGCGACGATCGCGGCGACCGCAGGGACGAGCAGCGTCAGGACGGCGACGGCGGCGAGGATCTTTCGGGCGCTCACGGCGACTCCCTTCAACATGGCGCGCGGTCAACGCGTCGGTGTCGTCTCGAGGTACGGCTCGTTCGCGCCGCTTCGCTTGCAGATGTCGAGGACACGGGCGATCGCGGCGTAGGCCGCCGCACGGTCGCCGCGCACGACGACCTTGCGGTCGGCGCGCTGCGCGATCGCGTCGCGCACGGCACGCTCGAGCGCCACGTCGTCGAGCGAGGCGCCGGCGACCACCGCGGTGCCGTCGCTGCGCACGTTGATCACGAACTCCTGCAGGAGCCCCGAGATCGGACCGGCGGCCTTCGTCTCCGGCAGGGCGATCTGCATCTCGCGCTCGTCACGCTGGAACGTCGTGGCGGCGAGGAAGAAGATGAGGAGAAGGAAGACCATGTCGATGATCGGCGTGAGGTCGATCGAGGCTGATGCCCCGGTCGCGGCCGATTCCTGCATGCGTCGGAGGATCATCGGAAGCTCCTTGCGGTCGGTGCGTCAGCCGGCGTGTGCGGGCTCGGGGATCGCGTGGTCGTGCAACGCGGTGGCGCGTCGCGGCGTGGAGCGGATCGTGCGGGCGGCCCGCTCCTTCGCGAGTTCGGCGCACGCGGCGTCGATCGCGAGCGAGAGCGCGTCGGCCTTCGCCGAGATCCAGTGGTAGGCGAGAAGGGCCGGAATCGCGACGACGAGGCCTGCGGCCGTCGTGACCATCGCCTCATAGATGCCCGCGGCTAACAACTCCGTGCGGCCGAGCGCTTCGGCCGACGCGGCGACGGTGCGGAACGCGCCGATCATGCCGAAGATCGTGCCGAGGAGCCCGAGGAGCGGCGAGACCGCCACGACGACCGAGAGTCCGCGCAGGTTCTTGCGCAGGCCGACCGCCTCGCGCACCCCCGCCTCGGCGATGGCGTCGGCGACCTCCTCCTGGGGCCGATCCCAGCGTTCGAGCGCCGCCGCGGCCACGCGTGCGATCGGCAGCGAGCTGGCGCGACATCGTTCGAGCGCGGCGTCCGGCCCGGACTCGAGCGAGGCGCGAAGGCCTGCGACGAAGTCCGGCGGAACCACGCGGGCGCGCCGCAGCGACACCAGGCGTTCGATCACGATGGCGAGTCCGACGAGCGAGACGATGGCGATCGGGATCATCACGGGACCGCCCTTGAGCGTGAGGTCCCAGATGGTCCCCATCGTCGAGAGGCTGTTCGGCGGCGTGGCGGCGAGGACAAGCGGCGAGAGCATGAGAATCTCCTTCGGGCGTGGATCAGGGACGCGAGGCGTGGTCGGGCGCGGCGGCGCTGCGCGAGGCGTTGCGTGCCGACTCGGCCCAGCGCGAGTCGGGGAATCGGCGGATCACGTCGGCAAACTGCCGGGCGGCGTCGTCATGGCGTCCGCTTTCGGCGAGACATCGGCCGGCCTCGTAGAGCGCGGCCGCCGACCATTCGGGGTACGCGAAGAGCACGTCGGTCTTCAGGAACTCGCGCACGGCGTCGTCGTGGCGCTTGAGCGCGTAGAGGCACTCGCCGATCTGGAACTGCGCGCGTGCCGCGGTTTCGCTCGTGAAGTCTCTCGTGATCGCGCGATAGGCCTCGATCGCCTTGTCGAACGAGCCTTGCCGCTCGCGCGCCCAGGCGATGCCGAAGGCGGCGTGGATGGCTCGCTCCGACTCCGGGAGGCGGGCGCGATGCGCGGCGTACGCGGCCTCGCTCCTCGCCCAGTCGGCCTCGGCGGCACGCGCCTGGCCGAGAAGCAGCAACGCGGAGTCGAGCGTCGCGCCGCTCGAAGCTTCCGCCGCAGCCTCCGCCGCCCGCGCGGCCTCGGCGGCGTGTCCGGCGCCAAGCTCGAGCTGTGCCACGACGAGCAGCGCCGGACCCCGCAACGTCGAGTTCGGAAACCGTTCGCCAAACGTGCGAAGCGCGATCGAGGCCTCGGCCACGGCGCCGGTGCGCGCGAGCGCCGAGCCGCGAAGGTAGAGCGCGCGCTCCTCGAGCGAGGGGCGCTCGGATTCGGGAGCGTCGGCGATCGCCGCGATCGCCTCGGCGGCTCGGGCCGCGGCGACAGGATCGTCGTTCGCCTCGTAGGCGCGGCGGGCAAGCTCGACGAGTGCGTAGGCGCGTTGCGCCGTCGCGGCGGGGTCGGCGGCGAGCGCGGCCAGGAACTCGGAGCTTGCCGCCGGGTCTCCGCGGCGCAGCGCGGCCTCGGCGAGAGCGAGCCGTAGGCTCGTCCGCAGGCTCGCCTCCAAGTCTCCGATCCGGCTGCAACGTTGAGCGACGAGCGCGAGCGCGTCCGCGTCGCGGTTGAGACGAACGAGGGCGAGCGCGCGACGTGCCGCGGCGTCGGCGGCACGGACCGGGTCGTCGGTGCGTTCGAGATAGGCGGCGAGCGCGCGGTCCGCGGCGGTCCAGTCGCCGACCGAGAGCCGGAGCGCGCCCAGTTCGAGCAGCGCGTCGGGAGAGGACTCGGCGAGCGTCGAGAGCGCGGCGGAGGCATCGTCGGCGCGCCCGGCCTTCGCCGAGGCGGCGGCGAGTTCGCGAAGCGCCGCGGATCGCGCGTCGGCGTCGAGGCCCTTCGCCTCGGCGGCGCGGCGGAGGAGTGGGAGGGCGTCGTCGGGCCGGCCGGCGCCCACGAGCGCACGGCCGAGTTCGTACGTCGCGCGGTCCGCGATGGCGCCGTCGTTGCCCCGACGGGCGAGCGGCGTGAGCGCGGCGATGGCGTCGTCGAACCGGTTCTGACGCGAGGCTGCAACGCCGAGACGGAGGGAGACCTCGTCGCGCCGCGCGGGCGCGATGCCCTCGGTCGCGAGGATTTCCGTCGCGACGGTCGCGACATCCGCCCAGCGTTCGTCGCGCACGGCGATCTCGAGAAGCTCGTCGAGCGCGATCGCGCGGGCCTCGCCGTCGGCCGACGCGGCGTGCGAGAGAAGAACGTGCGCCTCGCCCGAACGACCTAGTCGGGCGAGGCACACGCCACGGCGCGCCGTCGCTCTCGGCGCGCCGCTGTTGTCTGGGCTCGATGCGAGGAACGCCGCATAGGCCTTCTCGGCCGCGGCGACATCGCCGCGGGCGAACGCGCAGTCGGCGAGAAGGAGTCGCGCCGCGTCGGTCGTCGCCGGGTCCGCGTTGCGGGCGATGGCCGCGGCGCACTGCGCTTCGGCCTCGTCGTAGCGGGCACGGGCCGCGAGGGCTCGAGCGGCCGACAGCTGCGCGGTCGCGACGCGCGGATCGTCGGGGGCCGCGGCGACGAACGCGGCGTACGCGTCGGCGGCGCGCTCGTCGGCGAGGTCGTCGAGGGCGGCCGCGAGCTCGAGCTGCATGTCCGGGCGAAGGCGACTCGTCGCGAAGGCGCGGAGGGCCGCATCGAGGCGCGCGGCGGCCTCGCGCGGCTTGCCGGCACGGCGCTCGGCCGCGCCCATCCAATACGCGAACGAATCGCGAATCGCTTCGGGTGCGCCGCGCTCGGCGGAGGCAAGCGCGGCGAGCGCGGAGGCGGCGTCCCCGCTCGAGAGGCGAAGCGACGCTTCGAGGAGCGCGGCGTGCGCGGCGAGCGCGGGATCCGCCTTCGTCTCCGCGTTGCCGCCGCGACGTAGGGCCGCCAGGAGTTCGATCGCTCGGGCGTTCTCGCCGAGCGCCGCCGAGGTTCGCGCCCGGAGATAGAGGAGGCGCGGGGCCGACGCGCTCTGCGGAAACGCCGCGAGCGCGGCGGTGAGCGCACGATCCGCGTCGGCGTCGCGACCTGCGTCGACGAGCCCCTCGCAGCGAAGGACGTGGGCGGTCTCCGTCGAGGCCAGCGCGGCGTCGGCGGCGGCCAGGCGATCGAGGAACGGGAGCGCGGCCTGAGGCCGCTCCGAGGCGAAGGCGATGCGGGCGCGAAGGAGAAGCGCGTCGCCGAGGAATTGGAACGACTCGGTCGTCAGCACGCGGTCCAGCTCTTTCGCCGCGTCGCCCGCTTTCCCGGCACGCTCGAGGCAGACCGCGAGCGCATAGCGGGCGTCGACGGCGTAGGTCGAGTCGGCGGTGCCGTCGCGGCACGCGGCGAGATACGCCTCGAACTCGGGGATCGCGAGGTCATGCATCCCGCGCTCGGCGAGGCCGAGGCCGCTTCGGTAGTGCGCGTCGGCGTCGGTCGAGACCTGGCCGGCGGCCACGCCTGCAACGTGGAGTAGGCACGCGACGGCTGCAACGCGGAGCGTGCGTGTCAGGCGGGGAGCGGTTGGCGTCTCGTGGTTCATGGTCGGGTCGGGCAAGGGGATAGCGCTCGGCGTCATCGCGATGACGACGTCGGACATCCGGCGGCCGCGAGGGCTGCCGATCGAGAGTTGTCGGATGTGCTTGCGGAAAGCCTCCGCTCAGTTCTCACCGAGCGAAGGCCGTGTGGGGGCGTTCGTGCGAACGCGCGGCGCGCGTCGGGTTAGCGGGACGCGGGCGGCGCGGGCGGGGCAGCGGGCGCGGGCGTTGCCGGAGCCGAGGGCGGCATCGGCGGAAGCGCCGGCATCGGTGCAGGGGCCGCGGCGGGGACCGGGGTGGGCACCGGGGTGGGGACCGGCGCGATGGTGTCGACCGGTTCCCCGGCGGACACGGCGTCCTCGGCTTCGGTGGTCTCGAACGTCGTGATGGCTTCGAGTTGCGCGAGATTCTCGGCAACGTCCTGATCGACCAGATCGTTGAGGCGCGCCTCGAGGTTCTCGACGATCGCCTGCAGGCGATCCTCCGTCGCTTCGAGCTGCGCCTCCACGGCGCTCAACCGGTCCTCAAGCGATGCCGCCATCTTCGAACGGCTCTGGAGCATCGACTGGAGCGAATTGCTGCGGGCGTCGAGCGCCTGCAACGCGGAGCTGAGGGCGTTGCGAACCGCGTCGTCCTCGGCGGCGTCACGCTGCTCCGCGATGTTGTTGCGAGTCTCGGCGGTCTGCTCCGCACGCTCCTCGAGCGCCTCGAGCTCGGCGCGGGCCCGCTCGGCGTCGGAGACGACGCGGTCGCGTTCGGCCTGCAGGTGATCGAGCTGCGAGCGCATCTGCGCCGTCGCGCGTTCGAGGTCGGCGCGGACGGCGAGCTGATCGGCGTTCATCGGGTTGCCGAGCGAGCTACGGAATCGCGGCGGGATCCGCGAGGGCTGCTGGCCGCCCTCGGGGTGGATGAGCTTCACGAACGCCGCGAAGACCTCGTGTTGGGCCGGCGTCGCAGTGACGTCGATGCGGTCGTCATGGGCGACGATCCAGATCGGGACGTCCTGACGCGACATGAGCTCGATGAGCGCCTCGAGCTTGCCGTCCGGCAGCTCGTAGGAGCGGACAACCTCGCCTTGGACCGTGTCGACGCGAGCGCCGCGCGGAAAGGCTCGCGACGAGGCCGCCGCCTCATACTTGAGGCGAGCCTCGGCGAGTGCGGCATCGGCTGCGGCCTTCTCGGCGTCGGCGCGGCGCATCGCTTCGATGGCAGGGGCCTCTCCGAAGAAGTCGGCCTCGCGCGGGAGCGTGGTTCCGACGGGCGCGGCGGCCGCGGGAGCGAGGCTCTGCGCCCGCGCGACGTCGCGGAGGCGGGCCTTCTGCTGCTTGACCTGCGCCGAGCTCTGCTCGGGCGGGCAGGCGAGACCCGGCGTGACAAAGGCGCCGACGCCGAGGGCGAGGAGCGCGAGCGCGACGCCGACGGACGAGAGGCGCGGAGCGGTTCGATCGGTCATGACCATGGTGATTCTCCTGGCGAGACGTTGGGCAAGCTTCGTTGCTTGCCGAGGCGAACGTAGAAACGGAACGGGGAGAACGCCGAGACCGAGCGAAGGTTCGCGGTCGTCCCGAGAAACGAGATCGTGACGGTTGAGGAAGGCGGTGGCGGTGACAAGCGCTTCGGCGTACGCGCGGCGCGCCGTCGGAAGGACTGCGACGACCCAGGCGTCGCAGCAGGTTTCCGACTCGTCGCGCAGCGAGCGGCGCAGAAGCCACACGAGCGGATGCCACCAATAGATCGTTAGTACGAACCACTCGACCCAGCACCAGCGGTGATCGCCGCGGCGGATGTGGGCCAGCTCATGGAGGAGGATGGCGCGGCGCGAGCTCTCGTCGAGCGTGCGCCAAAGCGATTCCGGGATGAGAAGCGTCGGACGGATGCCGCACCAGACGAGCGGCGAGACACGGGCATCGGTGACGAGCGTGTGCGGGGCGCGACGGAGTCCGATGGCGGCGGCGGCCTCGTCGACCGACTGGCGGATGTCGGCCGGCGCCGGACGGGCGCGGCGCACGAGACGGCGCGCGAGGATGAGGCGAACGACTTGGGAAAGCCCGAGCGCGATGGCGCCGACGAGCCACACGGCGGCGGGCAGCGGCGGCACGGACAGCCAGCCGTCGCGCAGTCGCTCGAGCGAGGCACGCCAAGCCGGGACGGGCGCGGTCACCGGAGCCGCGATATGTGCCGTGACGCCCTCCGAGACCGGAGCCATGGTCGGCGCCGACTTCGGGACACCCGCGGTCGGCGTGGCGTCGAGCGTCGGCGGAGCCGCACCCGGCATCGCATCGGCCAGCGATTCCGGATGGCCTCCGCACGAGACGTTCGACTCGGCGTTGCAGGCGTCGGCGCAGGTCATGTCGCACGAGCGCTCGCACGTATCCGTCGTGGACGCGGCGGCGCCGTCACCGCACGCGGGCGTCACGACGTTGCAGCCGATGGGAAGAGTGGCGAGATCGCCGCAGAGGGTCGACGTCGCGCCGGTGGTCGGGGAAAGGAGGCCGAGCCAGGTCGCGGAGTCGGACTCGACCGGAACGATCGAGAGCGACCGCGCGGTCGACGTGGAGGCGGTCGTATCGTGCGGCGGGGCGGTGCGAAGCCAGTCCGGTCGCCACATCGCGCCGACGGCGGCAGGGGTGATGAACGACACGAGCGCCGCGATCGTGAGCGCGTGGCGCGTGACCGGGCGGCAACGGCGAGCCCAGCAGAGAAGGATGGCCACGAGCGCAAGCGGCGTGGCGGCAAGTCCGCCGGCCCAGACGTTGGCCCACACGGCATCGGGCACGCTGGCGGCGTTGGCGAGAAGAGGGAGTGTCGCGGAGGCGAAGGTCGTCACGAGGTGCTCGTTCGTCAGAAGGCGTCGTGGACAGGCCGCGGAGGAGAGTGGGCGAGGCTTCAGGAAGCCTTGTCGTCGAGGTCGTCGATCAGCTTGCGGAGCGTCTGCACGTCGTCGCCGGTCAGCTTCTCGTTCTCGATGAGATGCACGAGGACCGGGCCGGCGGCGCCGTCGTAGAGCTGGTCGAGGAGCTGCCGCACGCGCGATCGGGTCACGCTCTCCCGCGTGACCTTCGCCCGGTAGACGTAGGCCTGGTCGTTCTTGTCGGAGCGCACCAAGCCCTTCTGCTCGAGGCGCGTCATGAAGGTGAGCACCGTCGTGTACGCGACCTTGCGGCCGCGCTCGTGAAGATGCTCCATGACCTCGCGCACCGTCTGCGGACCGAAGTCCCAGAGCACCCGCAGCGCCGAGAGTTCGGCATCGCCGATCTCGAGATCCCGTCGTGCCATCGCCGTGTCCTCGTGCCCGACGTCGTCGGGGCAGGGGGTCGAGCCGAGCCGCGCGGCTCGGGCTCTACTACCTGTGTCGTAGGAATCTACTACCGGTGTCGTTGAGCGTCAACGCGGAAAAGCGCCGGAATCCTGAAAATGGCAACCGGCGCCGATCCTCCGCGTTGCGGGCAATTGGACCGGACGGGCGGATCAACGCTCGATCTCGAACTCGAGGGTGACGACCGCCTTGGCGGTCTTCGCGATCGTGGACGTGTCGTACACGCCGTAGTCCGAGGAGTCGGTCGAGTCCTTCGCCACGATCTGGAACACCCCTTGCGAGGCGCTCACCAGTTTCGCGATCGAGCCGTGGGCGCCCTTCGCCAAGGTTTCGGCCCGCTCGCGGCCGTTGTCGGTGGCCGCGGCGAGCAGGCGGATCTTGACCGCCTCGATGTCGGACTTGGTGTAGACCGGCGGATTCGACGTGATCTCGACGCCATCGCGGATCAGGCTGGTCGCGTCCCGCGCGATCGCGGCGACCTGGGCGCAGTCGTTCGAGGCGAGGCCGATCCGTTGCGTCAGCCGCCACGCCTCGATGACGTTTGTGCGGTTTCCGTTCGCATCGACGGTGCGGATTTCGTCGGCCGAGACCGACGATCGCGCGAGCGTCGCGTCCGGGAACCCGCGCGACGCGAGGAACGCGGCCAGCTTTCCGGTGTCGCGCTCGAGGATCGCGTACGCCTCCTTCAGCGTCGGCGCCTTCACCGACACGGTCGCCGACCATGTCGCCCGGTCGCTCGCGAGATCCTCCGCCGACGTCCCCTTCACCTTGACCGTGCGCGACTCGCGCATCGCCACCATCGACTTGCCGATCGCCTGCGCGCTCGCGACGAAGCCGAACGCCAACGTCGCCCCCAGCGTGGTTCCAAGCAACAGCATTCCCGTCCCGAAACGGATTCGTTCCATGTGATCGCCTCCCTGCGATGAGGCACGGAGACTAACAACGCGTTAGATGCCTTCAAGCGCGAAGTTGGAGATCGCGACAAGTCGCGCCGCAGAGAATGCGCGACGACGGGATCACTGGCCCTGCGCCATCGAGAAGCCCTTGACGCCGTCGAACGTCCGCAGGAGCTCGTAGGAGCAGACGGTGAACTTCTCGGCGATGCGATCGAGGAGGGAGATCGCCTTCGCCTGATCGATGAGGCTCGAGTCGACGCCGTCGCGGAGTTCGAATCGGGCTCGCCAGTAGTCGACGCACTCGGTGTACGCCGAGCCGGTCGGCCAGACCTGCGTGCCGCGATTCGAGATGAGGACGAGCCGGAACGGCGTGCCTTCGGCGATGCGCGAGAGTTCCTCGGCCACCGAAACGGTCGAGAGCGGAGTGTCGAGGTAGACGTCGCAGCCGACGACGCGGGTCACGACCTTCGTGAAGGTCCGGATCACGACCTGGTGGGTCGGCTTCACCGGCGGCTTCACGGTGACCGCGTCAGGGGTGGCGGGGACCGGCACGGCGGGCACGTGCTTCGGCGCGGAGCCGAGCTTGTCGGCGATGCGCTTCGCGAAGTCGTTCGTGCCCAAGGCGGGCTTCGACTTGTCGCCGAAGTCGCCGGTGCGGGCGCCTTCCTCGAGCGCGGCGAGGAGCGCGTTCTCGATCGCGGCCGCCGACTGGCCGAGGCCGATGTGCCGCAGCATCATCAGGCCCGAGAGGATGAGGGCGGCGGGATTGGCGATGCCCTTGCCCGCGATGTCGGGGGCCGTGCCGTGGACGGCCTCGAAAATCGAGATGTGCGTGCCGATGTTCGCGCTCGGCGCGAAGCCGAGGCCGCCGACGAGGCCCGCGCAAAGATCGCTCACGATGTCGCCCTGGAGGTTCGGCAGGACCACCATCTGGTATTGCTGGGGCTTCAGGACGAGGTTCATGCAGAGCGCGTCGACGATGACGTCGCCTGCGGTGAGCGTCGGATACTCCTTCGCCATCGTGCGGAAGCGCTCCAGCCAAAGGCCGTCCGTCAGCTTCATGATGTTGGCCTTGTGGCCGCAGTCGATGCGCGACAGGCCGAGCTTCTTCGCCGTCTCGAAGGAGTACCGCAGCACCTGATCGCAGCCCGGCGCCGAGGTGAGGCGCTTGCACTGGATCATGTCGTTCGAGAGGCGGTGCTCGACGCCGCCGTAGGTGTCCTCGACGTTCTCGCGCACTACGACGAGGTCGATCGGAATGCCCGCCTTCGAGAAGGTCGTCTCGACGCCCGGCAACGTGCGGAACACGCGGAAGTTCGCGAAGGCGTTCCAGATCTTCCTGGCGGTGACGTTGATCGACTTCCCGCCGCCTCCCTTCGGCGTCTCCATCGGACCCTTGAAGAGGATGCCACAGCTCTCGACGGTCTTCTGGGCCGCATCGGTCATGCCGCGCGATTCGCCCTTGTCGAAGACGGACTTGCCCATCTCGACCGGGACGAACTCGAGATGCTTGTCGACGCCCGCCGCTCGGAAGAGGGCGAGCGTGGCGTCCATGATTTCGGGACCGATACCGTCGCCTGCGGCGAGGGCGATGCGCGTGGGGGTGGTCATGGTGGGGATCCGGCGAGAGCGCCGGCGGTGACATCGGCCCGCGCGGCGCCGCGAATTCGGCGGCCGCGCGGGAAAAAACGCGAGCCGGGCAGTGTAGTGGAAGCCGGGAGCGTTTCCGTCAGACCGAACAGAGCGCGATCGCCTCGCGGAGACTGACCACGGGGTCGCGCGTGGGGATGAACTCTTGGCCCACGAAGCCCTTGAAGTTCAGGTCCGCGATCGCGGTGCAGATGCCGCGATAGCTGAGTTCCTGGAGCGGATCGATCTCATGACGGCCGGGATTCCCGCCGGTGTGGAAGTGGGCGATCGAGTCGATGTTCTCCCGGATGGTCCGGATGACGTCGCCCTCCATGATCTGCATGTGATAGATGTCGTAGAGGAGCTTGAAGCGGTCGCTGCCGACGCGCTTCACGAGCTCGACGCCCCAGTGCGTCCGGTCGCACATGTAGTCCTTGTGGTCGACCTTCGAGTTCAGGAGCTCCATGATCACGGTGACGTTGTTCGCCTCCGCGATCGGCATGACACGTTTGAGGCCGATCGTGCAATTCTCGAGGCCCTGCTCGTCGGCCATGCCGGCGCGATTGCCCGAGAAGACGATCATGTTCGGGATGCCCGCCTTCGCGACGAGCGGGATCAGCCGCTCAGACTCCTTGACGAAGGCATCGTGATTCTCCAGCCGGTTGAAGCCCTTCGAGATCGTCGTCGGGCCGTTCGCGACGGCGCAGATCATGCCGGCGTCGGCGACGGTCTTCCATTCGTCCTCGCCTAACAACTCAACGGACTGGATCCCCATCGCCTTCGAGAAGCGGCAGAGGTCCTCGAGCGAGAGCGACGGATAGCACCACCGGCACACGGAGTGCTTGATGCGGCCGAAGGCGGGGGCGTCGGCGGTGACGACCGGAACCGGGACCTTCTCGTTCTGGGCGGCGGACGCGGCGATGGCGGTCGGTGCGACGGCGGCGAGGGCGCCGGCGGCGAGAAAGTCGCGACGGGGAAGTGGTTGGGTCATCAGAATTGCCTTGCCTCGGACGGTGCGGGCTCGGAGGAGGATACGGGAACGAGGCGCCGTCTCCCCCATACTGCGCGCCCGCACCCTTCCCGTGACCATTGCCCATGTCCCATCACCCCACCATTCCGTTCGTTCCGTACCGGCCTGAGGCGACGCCCGAAGCCGCCGCCGACGCCTTCCTCCATCGGATGGCGTTGCGTCGCTCGGTGCGCGAGTTCTCCGACCGACCGGTCTCGCGGGCGGCGATCGAGTCGATCATCGCGACCGCCAACACCGCGCCGAGCGGCGCGAACAAGGCGCCGTGGCGTTTCGTCGCGGTGCGTGACCGCGAGGTGAAGCGGCGGATCCGCGCGGCGGCGGAAGACGAGGAACGGAAGTTCTACGGCGGCCGCGCCAACGAGGAGTGGCTACGCGATCTCGCGCCGCTCGGAACCGATCCGGACAAGTCGTTCCTCGAGATCGCGCCGTGGCTCGTCGTCGTGTTCAAGCTGATGCGCGACGAGCGCGACGGGCGGGCGAGCGACCAGGTCTACTACGTCAACGAGTCGGTCGGCATCGCGACCGGGCTTCTCATCGCCGCGATTCATCAGGCGGGTCTCGTGACGCTCACGCACACGCCGAGCCCGATGAGGTTCTTGAGCGAGGTGTTAGGCCGGCCCGAGCACGAGCGGCCGTATCTGCTCCTGCCCGTGGGATACCCGGCCGACGGCGCGCGCGTGCCGGACATCCGACGCAAGCGGCTCGACGACGTGATGGTCGTCGTGTGAGCGCGTCAGCTGACCTTGCTGCCCGCCTTCACCGGCTTGGCAACGGTGAGGACGACGACGTCACGCCCCTCCGGCCCTAACTTCTCGCCGGTCTCGGCCGCGCCGTCCTTGAGGTCGGTCGCCGCGAGGATCATTCCTTGGCTGATCTCGCCGCGCAGCTGCCGCGGCTCGAGGTTCGCCACGATCACGACCTGCTTGCCGACGAGCGTCGCGGGGTCGTACCACGCCTTGATGCCGGCACAGACCTGGCGGCCTTCGGGCGTCCCGTCGTCGAGGCGGATCTTGAGAAGCTTGTCCGCGTTCGGATGCGGCTCGGCGCTCACGATCGTGGCAACGCGGAGATCGAGCTTCGCGAAGAGGTCGTAGGCGATGTTGGCGAGCGGTTCGGGGTTGGCGGCGGCGGTCATGGGGCGGGGAGTGTACGGCGCGGCCGCACCTCCCACGCCCGACCCTCGACCTGTGCCGAAGGGGTCACGCCTTCGCGGGGGCGACGCCGGCGTCCGTGAGGAAGTGCCGGATGCGCTGGATCTCGTCGCGGCTGTCGAGCGAGTGGCCATGGTGCGGGACGCCGAAGGTCTGTTCCTTGCCGTTCAGCTTGACCTTGAGCTGGCCGTGCTTGGTCTGGTCGACCGTGGCGCCCATCGACTCGAACATGTGGACGACTTCGCGCCAGTGGATGTTCATGTCCATGGGGTGAGCGAAGAGACGAGTGAGAACGTGTTCGTGCTTGTGTGACATGGTGGTGATCCTCGCGCGGCGCACGCGCGTCGGTGTGCGTCCGCTCAGCGCGCAGCGTATGACAGAGCGATCGTGCACACGCCGGTTATCACGAGCACGCTCACGAGATTGAGGATGATTCCGGCGCGGGCCATCTCGCCGGAACGGACATGTCCCGTCGCGAAGGCGAGCGCGTTCGGCGGGGTGCCGACCGGAAGCATGAACGCCATGCTCGCGCCGAGCGCGGCGGCGATCGCGAGCGGCGCGATCGGAGCGCCGGTGGTCGCGGCGATCGCGCCGACGAGCGGCATCGCCGCAGCGGTCAACGCCGTGTTTGACGCGATTTCCGAGGCAAAACACGTGGTCGTCACGACGGCTGCAACGACGAGAACGATGGGCAGCGCGCCGATCGGCGCCATCGCATGGGCGAGCGAGGCTGCAACGCCGGTCTGCGTGATCGCGTTCGCGAGGGACAGGCCGCCGCCGAAGAGGACGAGAACTCCCCACGGAAGGTCCGCGATCTGTCGCCATTCGACGAGCGGCGAAAACGGACGAACCGTCCGGGGAACGGTGAAGAGAAGGAGCGCGCCGGCGACGGCGATGAGGGCATCGGTGAGGACCGGCAGTCGCGCGCTCCAGAGCGGGCGCGAGAGCCACGCGGCCACCAGCAGGCAGAAGATGAGGAGCACGCGCTTCGCGCCGCGCGGAAGCTCGCGCCGCGCCGCCGTCGGCGCGGCGAGCGAGACGTTGCCGATCGGGAACACCACGCGCACGAGCGTGAACCATGCGAGCGGCAGGAGCACGCCGACGATCGGGACGCCGTAGCCGAGCCATTCGACGAACGTGGGATCGACCCCCGACGACTTCCGAACGAAGTCCACCGCGATCATGTTGGGCGGCGATCCGAGCATCGTCAGGCCGCCGCCGATGCTCGCGGCGTACGCGACGCCGAGGACCGCGGCGGCGACCACGCGGCGTCGCGCCGTCTCGTCGTTGCCGCCGACCGCGCCGCCTAACGAAAGCGCAATGGGCAGCATGGCTGCCGCCGTGGCGGTGTTCGAGACGAACGCCGAGATGCAGGCGGTCGCGAGCATGAGCGCGCCGATCACGCGCGTCGCCCGCGATCCGGCGGCGCGGAGCAGCGTCTCCGCGAACAGGAGGCTCAGCCCATAGCGCTCGAGCGCCCGCGAGAGGACGAAGCCCGCGCCGAAGAAGAAGATCACCTCGTCGGCGTACGGCGACGACGCCTGCGCGAAGGTCGTGACCCCAAGCAGGGGAAGGACGATCGCCGGCAGCAACGCGGTGACGGCCATGTCGACCGCGAGCGTGAGCCACCACGTCGCCATCAGGACGAGAAGCGCCGTGACCGTCGCTTGCGCATGCCCTGCCGTCGCATGGAGCGCGAGGTAGGCGATGCAGGCGCCGATCGGCCCGCCGACGAGTCCGACGAGCCTCACCACGCGCGGCGCGGATTCTTCCGTCTCCATGCGGCGCGTGATACCGCGCCGCGTCGCGGAAGGTCGCCGACGTCAGGCGGTGGCGAGTGCAGGGCGGCGAGCGAGTCGGCGTCGCACGATGTAGATGATGATCGCGGCCGCGATCGCGAGGACCGCGCCGACGAGCGTCGCGAAGAGGATCGGGACGACGACGGCGAGCACGCTCGCGACGAACGCGAGCACCGTCTCGATCGCCCCATAGACCGGCGCGAGAAGACCCGCCGACACCGTCGACGAGCCAGCGCGGACGGTCGCGCTTCCGGCGTGCACCGCCGTCGCGATGCCGCCGCCAGCGATGAGCCCCGCGCCCCACTGGAGCATCGGGTTCATTCCCTCGATGTCGATGCCGATCGGGCCGCCGAGCTGCGAGGCCATCACCAGTCCGCCCGCGACGGTGGCGACGGGCGCCGCCACGGCATCGAGCGCGTGAGCGACGACCGGTACGAGGGACGAGGTGATCTCGGCGGCGGTGGCGACGCCGAGCGCCGCGATCGCGGGCCACGACGCGAGCCATTCGAACGACGGGCCCAAGGTCACGAATCCGGCCTTCGAGGCGAGGGCGATGCCCAGGACGGGAACGAACGCGCGAAGCCCGCAGGCGGCTGCGAGTCCGAGTCCGACGATGACAGCGAGGATGGCGTCCACGTGCCGTGGTTCGGAATCCCGGGCCGGTCGTTGCCGGCGTCGCTCGATCTCCGCTCTATTTGGCGCACGTAGTGCCCCAAAAGTCGGCCGGACCGCACGTGCTGTGGGCGCGTGCGGTCCGGACGGGAGAAGAGAGAGAGGAACGCGTCCGCCGGTTTCCCCGGTTCGCCTGGCTGCCGCTTCGGCGAAGCTCATTCCGCAATCGGTTTGGTGGCGGCCGCGGCGTTCGCGCGTTCGCCCCGATGCGGATCGATGTCGGCGGACTCTCGTTAGCTAATACGTCCGAGAGTGCGCAATTGTTGGCGCATGACTTCGATTTCTTGAGAACTTAGGCGGTTTGTGTCCCATTACGCAGGTCAGGGCATCGGTCCGCCTCGGATGTTTGCAGTTTGTTAGGTCGAGAGCAGTCGGTTGATCACGGCCTCTCGATCCTCCTCGGCTTGCGCCGCGCGGACGACCTCGGTGATCACGGTCTCGATCTCCGCCTGCGAGAACCCGAGGTTGGCCCCCACGGTGAGGATGACCGCGAGCTCGCGATCGTCGATGCGCCGATCCGCGACCATCACGGCGGCCGCGTCGAGGAGGAGGTGAATCCTCTCCTCACGCGTCGATGGCGGATCGATCGCCTCGGGCATTCCGCGCACAAGTCCTTCTGCCACCTCGAACGCGGAGAGTCCCATGCGACTGCACGCTTGGGCGATCGCGTGCTTCTCCTCCGCGGTCAGTTTGCCGTCTCCCGTTCCGACGGCAACGAGGACATGGAGGGCGGCGCGCTTCTGCTCGCTGGTGGCGCGGGCAAACCATCGGTCCTGCAAGCTTTGCGGGTTTCGTTCGAGGCTCATGGGCGAAACGATACCGCGCAGTCGACGAGGAGCGATCGCGGAGCGTTGCCGCGCGTGCGCCAATTGGACGTCGGCGCATAGGGTATTCGCCGAAGAGTGGCTGCAACGTGGATGCTCAGCGTTGCAGCCGCGCGCGCATCTTTCTTGCCCGCAACGTGGAAGTTCGCGCCTTCGAGTTGCTCACAACGAGGAATTCGTGGAGAATTGAGACTTCCCGATCGCGAATCGTGCGGTTCGCGACAACACGAATTGGGTTCATGCCGGCAACCAGTGCAGCCGGCAGGAGGCACGTGTGACGAAATTGTTTTCTACTCTCGAAGTTGCGAAACAGCTTGGTATCGAGACCGTGAGCGTGCGCGCTCGCGTGCATCGTTTACGCAAGCGCGGCAAGGACATCGGCCGTCTCGCGCACAGTGGTCGCCACGGCGGCTCTGAAATGGTGTTCAGCGCGAAGGAAGTTTCGCTCTTGAAGCAGAACGGTCTTGGCGGCGAACAGCCCAACCAATGGACCGCGAAGGCCTCGAAGAAGAAGGCCACTGCAAAGGGCGGCAAGAAGAAGGCTGCGACGAAGAAGTCCCGCCGCAAGTGACGCATCGTTCGCGTCCAGTGGCCATTCGCCAGCCGTTCGGCGGCGAATCAGTCGAGTCGAGCGCCCCGCCAGTGCGGGGCGTTCGCTTTTTTGCGGCGCTCGCGCGATCGCACGCGTCGGCTCGCGGCGCGGGCGCGACATTCGGCGTCGCTCCCGGACCTTCCCGCTTCCGAAAGCCGAAAGGCGCGTCTACCTTCTCGGCATGCTGACGACTCTCGCCGCGACGATTGCCTGCGCCACCGCCGGTGCGACCGGCTCCGCGGATCTCGTGGCCCGACTGCGTCCCGGTTGGACGATCGACTCGGCGTCGCGTCTTCTCGAGCCGCGCGCTCCGCTCGCGGCGCGCGGCGTGGTTCGCATCGAGCCGATCTTCGTGGCGCCGAAGCGTCGCCTCGGCGCCGATCGGCTGCAACGCTGGATCGCCATCGAACTCGTGCCCGGCGCCGACGCGCAGGCCGCCCGCCGTTCGCTTGCGGATCTCGATGTCGTCTTCGAGGTCGTCGAGGGCGAGGGCATCGTCGAGCCCGCGGGGACGGACGAGCCGCCGCTTCCGGGCGATCCCTACTTCGGCCTCCAATACGGACTGCACAACACGGGGCAGACGGTGGCGGGATTCACGGGGATCGCCGACGCCGACTGCGACGCGCCCGAGGCATGGGAGATCGCGGCGCCCTTCCTTCCGCTCGCGCCGGTCACGATCGGCATCGTTGACACGGGCGTCCATCCGCATCCGGAGTACGTCGATCGCCTCCTCGTCGGGAAGAACACGATCGACGGATCGTCCGACACGTCCGACCTCTGCGGCAGCCACGGCACGCACGTCGCGGGCATCGCCGCGGCGACGAGCGACAACGCGCTCGGCGTCGCGAGTCTCGGCGCGCACGCCTCACTGTTGCCGGTGAAGGCGTTCGGCACGAGCTGCTTCGCAAACTGGACGTCGCTCTCCTCCGGCGCCGTGTGGGCGGTCGATCAGGGGGCCTCGGTCATCAACATGAGCGTGCACGGCTACGAGTACTCGGCGCTCATGGAGGATGCGGTCAACTACGCGTTCGCCAACGACGTGCTCATCGTCGCGTCCGCCGGCAACAGCAACACGCAGGTCGCCTATCCCGCGAAGTACGCGAACGCCATGGCGATCGCGTCGTCGAACAACCTCGACAAGAAGTCGTCGTCGTCGAATCCGGGACCTGAACTCGACGTTGCAGCCGCCGGATCGAACATCTGGTCGACGGTGAAGCCCGACGGGTTCGGGTTCAAGGGCGGCACCTCGATGGCCGCGCCGCAGGTCACCGGCCTTGCCGCCTTCCTCAAGGGCGTGAACCCGCATGCGAGCGCCGCGGGGCTCTGGTCGGTCATCGTCGCGACGGCCGACGACATCGAGGATCCCGGCTTCGACGTGAAGACCGGCTGGGGCCGCATCAACGCGGCGAACGCCCTGACGGAGCTCCTCGCGCGCGCCGCGGACGGCGACGTCGACGGCGACGGCGGCGTCGGCTCGCGCGATCTTGCGATCGTGCTCGGCGCGTGGGGCACGGCGGGGTTCACCGATGTGACGGGCGACGGCACCACCGACGCCGCCGACCTCGCGTTCGTCCTCGAGCATTGGACGGGCTGATCCGCACCCGGCAACTCGCCGTTGCAGCCAGGCGGCGCACGGCGCCCTGAAACGACGACGCCGGCGGTCGATCGAGTCGGCCGCCGGCGTCGCGTTGTGTGGATTCCGTCGAGGTTGCAGGTCCGTCACTCGGGGCAGGTGCCCCACGAGCCGAGGAGGATGCCAAGGTCGCTGCCGCCGACGGTGCCGTCGCCGTCGAGGTCCGCGTTGCCGCTGCCGCCCCACGCGCCCAAGAGGGCACCGAGGTCGCTGCCGCCGACGCTTCCGTCGCCGTCGAGGTCCGCAGGACACGGCGTTGCAGCCGAGGTGATCGCGATGTTGTCGACGCTCAGGTTGAAGTTCGTGAAGCCGTAGAAGTAGCCCGGCACGTAGGTCGTGAACTCGATGCGGTCGACGCCCTGGAGCACGTTCGCCCAGGTGCGGCCTTCGGGAAGCACCGGCTCGAACGTGTCGGGATCTTCAGCGCCCGCGCCGAACCAGCCGGCGGGAAGCGCCTCCGACGTGACATCGGTGACGTTCGCCGAGAACGTCGTCCACGGCATGCCCGAACCGTTCAGCGTGCCGAGCGGCGCCCAGACCGACGCCGGCGCGGCGCCGTTGAACTCGTCGTCGTCGATCAGGATCACGACAAGGTCGCGCGGCACCGGTGAGCCGAAGAACTTGATGAACTGCACCCGCACGTCGATCGAGAGGGTGACGTCGCCCTTCGCCGTGTAGTCGCCGAGGAACGCGGCGTTCGAGTCGGTCCGCGCGGCGAGGCCGAAGGTGTCGACGAAGTCGTTCCAGTGGAGCCGGCCGCCGGGATTGCCGCCGGTCGGGGAGACCGTGTCCCAGCCGTTCAAGGACCAGCCGGCCGCATCGCCGTCGAACGTCACCGTCGTGTCCGCGCTCGCCGCCGCTGCGACGCCGAGGATGCCCGTGGTGGCTGCGGCGAGCGCCGCGCGGAAGGTCTTGTGAGAGAGTGTCTTAGAGGTCATTCGTACTCCAAATTTCTGAGGTTGAACGAGCGTCGTGAGCAAGTTGGGCTACGCTGTGCCTGATGTGCAGAAGTGTTCGGAACAGTGTTCGGAACACAGGTCCCAGTTTTCGCTCACGAGTACCCCATGTCAAGACCGAGCCGGGAAGTTGAAGCAAAACGAATCGACGAACCGCTCGCCGAAGACGCCGCGGCAACTCTCGAGAAACCCGGCGCGATGCCGGTGACGGGGGTTCGCTCGCGTGGGGGGCGCATCGTGGTCAGTACGCTCCCCGCACTCGTGACACCTTCTGTTGGCGAATCGGGCGACGGCGTGACGGCGGGGGCGGCGCCCGCGGAACGTGCTGCGGACCTCCTCGTTCGGTCCGACCGCGTCGCACGGCGACTGCACGGCGAGTTCTCCACGTTTCTCCGCGAACTGCCCGTCGACGCGCGCAACGCCAGCGGGCTCGCACGCCATCTCGCGATCGACCGCACGACGTGCCAGCGTCTCGTCTTCGCGGTCTCGCGGCCTTATCCGGGCGTCGAACTCTTCTCGCGATTGCCGGGCCTCCGCGCGCTGGAGCAGATCGTCGACGCCGCGCACTCGGCGAAACCGCCGATCGACGACGCCGTCGCCGCGGGCGCGCTCGCCGCCCTCGACCAGCTGCGGGAACTCGTGGTCGACGCAGGCGGAAGCCTCTCGTCGCTCATGCGCCTACTCGACTCGCGCACGCGAGGCACGCCCGTCGCCGTCGACACCACGTTGCGGGCGACGCCCGCCATCTCGGCGTTGCAGGCGCCGAAGGACAGCGGCGCCGATGCCCGCGCGCGCCTCTTCGCCGCCGCCGCCGACCTCACCGGCCGCTTGTCGGACGGGTGGTTGGCGGTGTACATCTACCGGCCGCTGCCTTCGAAGAATGGCGCGCCGGCGCAGGTCGAACTCATTCGCGCCCACGGGCTCGTGGGCCATGTCGCGCGAGCCGACGCCGTTCCGCTCACGCTGCACAACTTCACGACGAAGTCCTCGGGCGTGCCCGACGAGTCGGTCGGCGCGTTCGCGAGCCTGTTTCGCGAGCCGGAGTCGCGGCGCACGCTCGATTCGCTTCTCACGGAGTTCACCTCCGATCCGCCGCCGCTCGTTCGCTCGAAGCAGCCGAACGAGTTTCTCGTGCAGGCGATCGACGAGCGGGCCTCGACGGTCGGCCGGCCAGTCGACTTCGTGCTCGCGACGCGCACGGTCGTGCCGCATCCGGCGCTGCAGTCGCCGCCGATCGAGGAAGCGTGGGCGCTCATCAACTTCCCGTGCCGCCATCTCGCATTCGACATCTATCTGCACCGCGATCTCGCTCGCGCGTGCATCCCCTCGCTCGACGCACATCTGTGGCGTCCGGACTTCGCGCAGCACGTCGGCGACCGCTGGCAGACCCGCTTCGCCGACGCCCCGACCCTGCAAGTTCTGGGCTCCGGCCTGCGCACGCCGCCGACCCCCGCGTATCCGCGTCTCGGCGAGCTCACCCGACATCTCTTCACGCGGCTCGAGCTCGAGGCCGAGTCGTTCGTGGGCTTCCGCTGCGAAGTCGCGTATCCGATCTGGCGGGCGGGCTATTGCGTGAGCCTCGACTTCACGTCGCCGGCCGCGGACGTGCCCGCGACCTGACCGCCCCGCACATGGGGTTTCTTCGCCAATTCGCGCGATGCCCGTTGCCAAGGCCTGCGATCGCGATTCACAATGGAGTCGCTGACAGCGGAACGGCTCGCCGTTGCCGCTGCCCGACGATCGAAGGGTCAGCGCACGTCTTGGGGCCCTTTGCCAACAGCCTGGTGTGGGCGGCGGCGCGCGATCCCTCTGCGCGCTCATCTTTTGCCCCGCCGTGGCAATGCGCGGCACCGCGTGCCGCAGGAGTGGTCATGCGACGCACTCGAGTCTTGGGTGGCGTGGGTTCGGGCGAACGGGTCGACGCGACGAAGTCGCGAGCGACGGGTATCTCACGTGGATTCACGATCGTCGAGCTTCTGGTGGTGATCTCGATCATCGCGCTTCTCATCGCGATCCTGTTGCCGGCGATCGGCAAGGCGCGCGACGCGGCGCTTGTGACGCAGAGTCTCGGCAACCTCCGCAACCTCGGCGCCGCGAACGCGGCGTACGGCGCGGACTGGAACGATCGACAGTTCACCGCGTGCCCCGATGACGCGGGCCTCGTGAACGGCAACTGCGTCACCTACACGACGACCATCGCATGCCCGCCGCAGCAGCTGCTCGGCTGGGCGGCGAACGGCGCGATGTGGGGATACTTCATCGGCACCGGCAAGTGCGCCGGGTTCCCGGGAAGCTGCGCCGAGAACTGGGCGGTCTACAAGCCCATCACGTTCGGCGGCGTCGATGACAAGTTCGGCTCGTTCCGATTGCCGAACGTGAAGTCGTTCACCGGCTACGTCAACAACAAGTATTACGACCCGGTCTTCTGGGCGCCGAAGGACAAGATCTCGATGGCCGGCGCCGAGAAGTACTTCATGTTCCCCGACCAATTCACGTGGGACGGCTCGTCGAGCGCGTTCAGCACGTACTGCTGGAGCCCGGCCGCGATGTGGGCGCCCGAAGTGCTCTCAGACAAGGGCTTCAAGAATCCCGACACGCTTCCCGGCGGCTATCGCAGCCCGGCGGTCGGCCAGGCGCGCTATCCCGACATCAAGACTCGCATGCTCGAGCACGCGTGGCTCCAGAACGCCGAGTCGAACGTGAACCCGAACTTCTCGCAAGGTCCGAACGGCGCGACCGGCCAGTCGGAACCGTGGTACTTCAACCACGGCTACAACTCGGCGCCGGCCACGCTTTTCTTCGACGGCCACATCTCGATCATGGCCGTCGCCGACGCGATGGAGAGCGACACCCGCGCGAAGGGCAACAACGCGAACGTTCCTGGCATGGTCGAGAAGGGGCTCTGGCATCGTCAGCCCTGGGGTGCCGACGGCTACTTCGGCGCGCAGTCGTACGACTTCCTCGTCGGGACGTCGTACCACATCCTCACGACGAACGGCATCCTCGGCCGCGACACGATCGGCGCGAAGTGACCGGCCTCGGCTGAAACGCCGAGACGGACGTCGACGATAGAAGCGAAGGGTCGCTCCGCGTTGCAGGCGGAGCGACCCTTCTTCGTTGTCCGGCGGGCTCACTCGTGCGTGTCGAGATCGGCGACGCCCGGCTCCGGCAGGAGGAGCTTCGCTTCCTCGGCGGGAAGCTCCTCGACCTTCTCGAGCTTGCGTGCGATCTGCGCCGAGCGGTGCCGCGCCTTGCCGATGTTGTCCTTCGCGTCGTCGAGCTTCTCCTCGACCTTCGCGAGAAGCTCCGCGAACTTGCCGAAGTCGGTCTTCACCGCACCGAGCAGCTTCGCGATGTCCGCCGAGCGCTTCTGGATCGCGAGCGTGCGGAAGCCCGCAAGGAGCGCCATCGAGAAGGCGGTGAAGGTCGTCGGACCTTGCACGACCACGCGGTACTCGCGGGTCAGCTCCTCGATGAGCCCGGGCATCTTGGTGACCTCGGCATAGAGCGCCTCGGTCGGCAGGAAGAGCACGGCGAAGTTCGTCGTCACCGGCACGTTGATGTACTTGTCGCGGATGTCGCGGGCGCAGCCGTAGATCCGCGCCTCGAGCGCCTTGACCGACTCGCGCGCCGCCTCGACGTCGCCCTTCTCCGTCGCCTCGACGAGGCGCTGAAAGTCCTCGACCGGAAACTTGCTGTCGATCGGAAGGTAGACGGGGCCCGCATTCGCGTCGGGCCCCGGGAGCTTGAGCGCGAACTCGACGCTCTCCGCGCTGCGGGCCCGCGGCCGGAAGTTCCGCTCGTACTGCTCGTCGGTGAAGAGCTGCTCGAGCAGGTTTCCGAGCTGCACCTCGCCCCAGACGCCGCGGGTCTTCACGTTCGTCATCAGCTTGCGCAGGTCGGTGACGTTGCCGGCGAGCGATCGCATCTCGCCGAGGCCGCTCTGCACCGCCTCGAGCCGCTCGCTCACGAGCTTGAAGCTCTCGCCGAGCCGCGCGCTCAACGTTGCCGAGAGCTTTTCGTCGACCGTCGCCCGCATCCGCTCGAGATGCTCGTTCGCGCTCGTCTGAATGCTCGCGAGCTTCACCTCGACCGTCGAACGCATGCGCTCGAGGCTCTCGTTGGCGTCCTTCGACTGGTTCGTGAGCTGTCCCGAGACGCGCTCGGCGATGCCCGAGAGATTCGTCGAGTTCTCCTTCGAGAGCGCGGCCACGGCGGCGGTGATCTCGGTTCGTGTGGCGGCGAGCTGGTCGCGAAGCGAGGTCTGCATCGAGGTCGCCAGCGACTGCTGCGCGGTCGCGGCGGCGTCGAGCCGCTTGTGCAACTCTTCGCGCAGGGCTGCAACGTGGTCCTTGAGTTCGGCGCGCTGGCTCGCGAGATGGCCGCCGAGCTCCTGCCGTTGCGAAGCGGCGTCGGAGCGGGCCACCTGGTCGAGCCGCGCGAGGTCCTCGCGGGCGCGGGCAAGATCCTCGCCGAGGGCACGGAGCTCCGATTCGATCGGCGTGAAGTCGTGGCCGCGCCGGAGCTGTAGCAGCGTGATGACGCCGACGACGAGCGACGCAAGCGCGAGGATGGCAACGAGGAGAAGAAGGACGTCGGGCATGCGGCCGATCCTGCCTAAGGGCTCGACGTCGCGTGCGGCGACGCCGAACCTCGATTGTGGCAGGTTTCGTGACCGCGCGGCCGCGTCGAGATCGCTCAGAGCGACCAACTGGCGAGAAGCGTCCCGAGGTCCTCGCCGTCGACCGCGCCGCTCCCGTTCAGGTCGCCAGCTCCACTAGTGCCCCACGCGCCGAGGAGGATCGCGAGATCGGCGGGGCCGACCGTCCCGTCGCCGTCGAGATCGCCTGCGATCTTCGGTTTCAGCACGAACGCGCGCGTCATGCCGCCGCCCCCCGAGCCCCAGCCCACGATCCAGCCGTTGTCGTTCACGGCGGTCGCCGCGTTCATGACGAAGCCGGGGGCCGGCGTCGTCAAAGTGTTCAGGTCGCGCACGCCGTGCGTCGCGTCGTACACGAACGCGCGCTGCGAGCCTTGCATGGTCGCGATCGTCCCGACGACCGTGCCTGCAACGTTGATCCCAGCCGGCGCGACGTACTTCTGAAAGCCAGCGGGCGGCAACGGCAGCAGCGTGACGCCAGTCTCCGGGCTCCACGTGTAGCCGTGCGTGATCTGCCCGTTCGAGCTCATGCGCGATCCCACGACCACGCCGGTCTCGCTGATGTCGGTCGCAGTCGTCTTGGTGTTCGCGCCCTCGAACACCGTGCTCATGATCATGTACGTGTCGGTCGCGAGGTCGTACACGTAGCTGTTCGGCGACGAGTTGCCGCCGATCCAACCCACGATTTTTCCTTGCCCGTTGATGCGCGAGGCGCCGGTCGCGCCGGGCACCGGCAGCGTGAAGGCGCCCTCTTCCGGATGCCACACGTACGGAATCTGGAGCATGCCCGCACTATTCGAGCAGTTGCAGGTCTGGACGTAGCCGACGGCGATGCCGCTGTCGTTGATGCCCTTGAGAACGAGCGGAAAGTACGTGCCCGGCAACGTGGACATGGGGATCGACGTGTCCGACGCGATGTCGAAGACCGCGGCGACGCCCGCGACCAGGCCCGCGTCGGAGATGCCGTTCGGCCAGTTGAGCGCGATCGGCGTCTTCTCGAGGACCGGATCCCAGTAGAAGCCGGTGTAAGTCGTCAGCCATCCGCCGACCCACGGAATCGTGATCGTCGCCGTGCCGCACGCCTGGTTCGACTCGTCGATGTCGTAGAGGTAACACTCGCGAAGCCCGTACTCGGTCGCGAAGGCGTCGACGAGAACAAAGGTGTACTCGTCGGCTGCGACGGCGGGGGAGGCGAGGGCGAGGGTCAGGGCGACAAGGGACGTTCGGGTCATCGGACACTCTCGATTCGAAGGTGGTGCGGCTGCCGCCGCCTCTCCCATAGGACCACGAGTCCGGCTGCGAGATACGTGTCGCGGGAGAATTCCACGCGAATTGCCGAGGCCTGATCACCGACGCTTCATCGGACTCTCGTGCCAGACGTGTCGGGCGTTTCCGGCGCGTCCGTCGCGGGAGACTCGTTGCCCGCACGCACGGATGCGACGAGCCGCGCCGTGATCTCCGCCATGCGCGCCGCGCTCACCGCGTGCGTCGACGTGCGGTCGTAGCGGGCGATGTTCATGCCGATCACGCGACCTTGGTCGTCGACAATCGGGCCTCCCATCTCTTCCGGTCGCGTCACGGCGTCGTGTGCGAGAAGCGCGCCGAGCCCGCTCGATCGGCGCGAGATCGGCGTCGCGGTGTTGCCGCGGCGCACGTTGTCGTCGGACTCGCCGCGCGTGCCTAACGTCGCGCTCTTGGTCGCGTGACCGTCGGGCACGACGACCGAGAGTTCCACGGCGTCGCCAGGCTTGTGCCGCCGAAGCAGCCGGCGCAACTCCGTCGGGTCGCCGACCGACTCGCCGTTCACGGCGAGGACGATGTCGCCCGGCGCGAGGCCCGCGCGCGACGCCGGCGTGTTCGGGAGCACGCGCTCGACGACCACGGCGCGATCGGCATCCGCGCGCTCGAGTTCGTCCTCGTTGGCCGGACGCGTCTGCACGCCGAGATACGGGCCGTCCACCGCGTCCGACTCCGTCTCGCGCGACTCGATCGCCGCAAAGCCGAGCGCCGGCGTCTCCCCGAACCCGCGCGGGCTGAGGATCACCTCGCCCGGCGTCACGGTCGCGTCCGAGGACCACGTGACCGGCGCGAACGACGGCCTGGGCCGTGCCGCGGCGGCCTCGGCGCGCGACGCCCGGTCGCGTGCCGCGCCGCGGGAGATGCCGATGCCCGCGCCGCTCGCGCCGCCGGCTGCAACGCCGAGTCCCGTTCCGCGCCGTGCGCCTCGGGGCTCCGCGATCGGCCGCCCCGGATCGAAGCGCACGAGCGCCACGTCGCTGGCCGCGTCGCGCGCGATCTGGCGGGCGAGGAACCGCGCGCCGCCTTGCGTCTCGAGCGTGAGCGTCGTGTCGGGGGCGAGCTGCGAAGCCTTCGTCACGGCAAGGCCCTGACGATCGACCACGATGCCGTTCGCGATCGGCGTTCCGTCGACCGAGAGACGCACGAGCGACGACTCCGCGTTGCGGGTCGCGTTGCGGAGCCCCGCATCGCGCTCGACCGCCAGCTTGCCGTACGTCGCTTCGACCGCCGGGTACGCGACGCGGCCCATGCGTCGGCCGCGCCCGCGGCGCTCGCCCTCCTCGGCGTCCGTCTTCGCCTTCAGTTCGTCCATGCGCTCGACCAGCCGATCGATCGGCGTCGCGACGTTTTGCCAGCTCTGGGGGCCGCAGCGCGAGTTGAGGCCGATGACCTCGCCGCGCAGGTTGAACGTCGGGCCGCCGGAATCGCCGGCGTCGATCGGGGCGTCAATGTAGAGCTCGTGCTCCTCCAGGCCTAACACCCGTCCGACACGGGCCAGCGACGGCCGGATGATCTCCGGCTGCCCGTGCGTGTAGCCGAGCGCGACGACCCAGTCGCCGGCCGCGAGGTCCTCCGTCGTGCCGAGCGGAACGGCGGGCAACGTGCGACCGCCCGTGTCGAGCTGGACGAGTCCGCAGTCGAGGCGGCTGTCGAACGCTTGCCCGAGCGTCTTGCCTTCGAGTTTCGTGCCGTCGGGGAGCATCGCGGTCACGGGGTGACCGGGCGACCGACCGACGTGCCCGCACGTGGCGAGGAGTCCGTCCGGGCTGATGATGACGGCCGTGCCCGACGCGCCGCCGAAGCCGATCGTGCGGAGTAGGACGACCGACGGGCGCACGCGCTCGGTGACCTCCACGATGTCGCGCTCGAGCGCCCGGAGATCCTTGAGCGATCGCACGTCGTCGAAGCGATCGTGTCCTTCGAAGCTCGGCGCCGCCGGCGCGGCGGAGGGAGACGGCGGCGCGAACCCGAGCGACGCGCCGAGCGCGGCGGCTGCAACGAGGAGTGCGGTGCCCCGCCGGCCGAGCAACTCCCAACCGAATCCGTTCAGCGTGTGGAACCTCATCGCGACGCGTTTCCCTCGGGCAGCAGGCGGTGATTCGATCGTGAGTCCCGCGGCGCGAACGCGCCGGGGCCGATTGGCGCCACGGCGCCCTGGGCCGATTGGCGCCACGGCGCCGGGGGCCGATTGGCGCGGCGCCGCCCGCGGTCGAGCGATCGTACGAACCGCGGGGCGACGGGATGCGAGCAATCTCGTCGATCCGCGGGGAGGTTCGACTTGTCACGCCCGGGCGGTCGCGAGTCCAATGCGACGCATGGCGAAGGAAGCGAAGCGTCGTCCCAAAACCAGTGCGCCGCCGGATCGCATCGAATGCGACGCGCGGTTGGTGCGACCGGCGGCGGAAGCGGGAGGGCGACCGCCGACATGGTCGTTTCTCGTCTTGCCCGCCGCCGCGAGCAAGCGATTGCCGTCGCGCGGCATGGTGTCGGTCGAAGGCACCTTCGCGGGTGTTGCGTTTGCCGCAACGCTGAACCCGGACGGCAAGGGAAGCCACTGGCTGAAGGTGGAAGCCGCGCTTCGCAAGGCCGCCAAGAAGGACCACGGCGACGACGTCGCGCTTGCGTTCGCGCCGGTCACGGAAGAGCCCGAGCCGACGATTCCCGCACCGTTCAAGGCCGCGCTCGCGGCGGCGCCGCCCAAGGCGCGCGAGACCTGGGACGACATCACGCCGGCGGCGCGGCGCGACTTCGTCCAATGGATCGAGTCCGCGAAGCTCGCGGACACGCGCACCAAGCGCGTCGCAACGGCGTGCGACATGCTTGCGAAGGGCAAGCGACGGCCGTGCTGCTTCGACCGCTCCGGGATCTACGGCAAGAACCTGTCGTGCCCGACGGAAGCGACGGACTGACGGCGCTTCACGATGCGCCGCGCCTGAGTGCGGTGCCATTCTGGACGTTGTTCGTGCACCGGTTGCGATCGCGCGTCACACTGCGTTGCATGATGCGTCCGTGTCCCGCGTGCGCGTACCGATCCGATCCGAACGCAAGTCCTCAGTGCCCGGAATGCGGTGCGGCGCAGTTGCCCCCCGAATGGACCGTTCTGTTGCGCGAGGCGTCGCCGTGGCTCTGGCGCATGGCGCACGCAGGCTCGCTCGTCTATCTCGGACTCTTCGGACTCTGGATCGTGGGCCTGGTCGCGGGACACAAGCCTCCGAACTTCGGGGCGATGACGTATGTGGGAGTGCTCTGTTTTCCGATCTCCATCGCGCGCCTCCGCGGGAAGCGACTTGACGACATCTGGATCATCGGCGGCTCGCGCCTCGAGCATCGGCCGCGCGTCGGCAACACCACGTTTCACGGACGAGAGGACGGCTGGACTCCGCAGCCCCTTGCGCGCAAGAAGCGGTCCGGACACCTGTGGGTGCTCGAACTTCGAAAGCCGGCGGGCAAGCGGCCGCGCCAGGTTGAGATCGTGATTGACGATCGCGAGGACGATCCGCACGCGATCGAGGCCCGGGTCACGGGTGTCCTTGGATCGACGCCGCGCTGATGGTGCGGGCGAGCCGCACGGAGATCTTCCGTTCGGCCGATCGAGGACTCGTCTCAGCGTTGCATCGACGTGCGGCCAACGCCATTCGGCCGGCTCCGATCTTCCATCGAGAATCGCTCCACGACCGAGACGAGCGCTCGTGCGTCGGGCGTCGCGCCGCCCGTGTGCGCGACGTATGAGCCCGAAGGGAAGAAGGGAAGCGTTCCCGGACCGAGCAGCCTCGCCCGTCGGTGGGAGAAGGGACCGGCTGTCACGGTCCTCCGCTGCGCCTCGCTTCCACGGTCTGCGTGGAGCATGTCGAGCCCTCGTCCAGCGCTCGCAACCGTCCAACAGAAGGAACCCGCCATGCTCACCGCTGCCAGTCTCGTCGTCGTTGCCGCCATGACTCTCGCCGGAAAGGGCGAGGAACCAGCACCCACGAAGCCCGTCGGTGGCGGCGTCGCCGGCACCACCTGCGGCTGCCCCGCGGACTTTGACCAGAACGGAATGATCGACGGCGCCGACCTCGCGGCGCTCTTGGGTGCCTGGGGATCGCCGTCGCACGACCTCGACGGCAATGGCATCACCGACGGCGCCGACCTGAGCGTCCTTCTCGGCGGATGGGGTCCCTGCATCGGGACCCCGGTGAACGATCTCTGCGCGGACGCGCTCCCGATCTACGACGGCGAGACGCCCTTCTGCACGATCGGCGCGGGCACCGAAGTGCCGCCGTTCTCGCAGAGCTCGGGCTGCATCGAGTTCGGCTACGACACGATGACCGCGGACATCTGGTACGAGTTCGTCGCCCCTGACTTCGGCACGGTCACGCTCTCGACGTGTGGCGTGACCTGGGACACGCGCCTCGCGGTGTACGCGAACGTCCTGTCGCCGATCGCCGACTGCCCATCCGCGCAGTGGTCGCTGACGACCGAGGTCGCCTGCAACGACGACTACGGTCCGTGCGGCAACGGTTCGCAGGTCGAGTTCTCCACGTTGCCGGGCTACCACTACAAGATTCGAGTGGGCGGCTATCTCGGCTGGAGCGGTGAAGGCACGCTCCTGCTCGACTTCGATCCGATCGGGGGTTCGTCCGAGGATCCGATCTATCTCGGATCGCTCCTCCCCGGCGAGACCTTCCACGGCACGACGCTCGACGACGACCACGGCAACGACGAGTCGCCGTGCGCCCTGGGCGACACCGCGGCGCAGTGGCACTACGTCGGGATCGAAGGCTGCTTCGGCGTGCCCGAGGTGACGTTCACGACCTGCAGCGAGGACACCGACTTCGACACGACGATCTCGGTCTGGAAGGCCAATGTCGACGGCAGCCTCGGCGCGTTCGTCGCCTGCAACGACGACTTCGCGGATCCCGATTGCCAGCTCGGCTCGAACTTCCGCAAGAGCCGCGTGCAGTTCGACGCGCCGGGCGGCGGCTACTACTACGTTCGGGTTTCGGGCTACAACGGCGCCCGCGGCGATTTCGAGCTGATCTACAACTGGACCTGCCACTGACGCGCGGCCCCGCCGCGAGGCGATCCGACTGTTCGCCGGCCCGGCGCTCGCGCGCCGGGCCGGCGTCGTCGTTCGTGGCTCAACGGATCACTTCCACGCGCCGAGGAGCACCGCGAGATCGGCGCCGTCGATGATCCCGTTGCCGTCGAGGTCCGCGCTCGGGTCGCCCGTTCCCCAGGCGCCAAGCAAGAGGCCCAGATCGGCCCCGTCGACGTCCTCGTCGCCGTCGAGGTCGCCGCCGATCGGCACGTTCAGCCCGCGAACGAACACGTCGCCGACGCCGTTCTGGTCGAACGGAACGAGATTGGTCGCGAGGCTGCCGAAGACGACGAGTCCTCCGTCCGGCGTCATGTCCGTGCCGAACGACGACTCGCCGTTCGCGAATCCGGTGATCGCTTCGCTCACCCATTCAAGCGTGCCGGTCGCGACCTCGCGCCGGAAGACATCGCTGACCGCGTTCCGGTCTCCCGCGAGGAGATTCGTCGACGCCGACCGGAACGCGACGAAGCGGCCGTCGGGCGTCATCGAGAGCGAGCCGACGATGCCGTTGCCGAGCGCTCCGTCGGGCGCGTCGGACACGCGGATGTTCTCGCCGGTGAACCGATCGCGCACGAAGGCGTCGCGCTGGCCGTTCGAATCCGTCGTCTCCGAGAGATTCGAGCCGAAGCTCAGGAACGCGACGTACCGGCCGTCGTCGGAGATCGACGACTCGAGCGAGTCGCCGTTCGACTGCACGCCCCCCGGCCCCACGCTCACGAGCTCCAAGGAGCCCGTCTCGAGGTCCGCGAGGAATGCGTCCAGGCGGCCGTTCGTGTCGCTCGGCACGAGATTGGTCGCGGTACTGCGGAATTGCACGAAGCGACCGGTGCGCGAGATCGCGTTGGCCGTGCCGACGCTGACGCCGTTCGCGGCCGTGTTGCCCACGCCGCGCGAGACGAGCTGGAACGTGCCGAGCGTTCGGTCGAAGCGATAGATGTCGAGCAACCCGTTCGTGTCCACGGGATCGTGCGCCGCGGTCGTCGTCACCAGGACGTAGCGGCCGTCGCCCGAGAGGATGCCGTACTGGTTGTCGGCGCCCGGGACCGTGGAGGTGATGCAGGTGGTGACGCCAGTCTCGCGGTCGCGCAGGTAGATGTCTCGGTTCGGCGCGCCGTCGGCAACGGAGAGATTCGTCGCGTCGCTCGTGAACGCGACGACGCGGCCGTCGTCCGACATGTTCGACGCGTACGACGCGCCGTTGGCTTGGGTGCCGTCCGTCGCCACGCTCACGCGCTCGACGAGGCCCGACTCGAGATCCTTCACGAAGACGTCGTAGAAGCCGTTGGTGTCGCCGAGCACGAGGTTGGTCGACGTGCCCTCGAAGCAGACGAACCGGCCGTCCGAGGAGAGCGACGGGAAATACAGGCTCGAGACGCTCGGTCCGTTGCCTTCAGTTCCCGACGCATCGACGCTCACGCGCGCCGTCGTCCAGTCGCGCGGGATCGCGGAGACGGCCAGCGTCGCGCTGTCGTCGAGGCCGCCGAAGGTGCCCTCGATCGACGCAACGCCCGGGCTCAGGCCGAGCACGACGCCCGACGCGCTCACGCTCGCGATCGCGGGCGCGTTCGAGCTCCACGTGGTCATGGCGGTGACGTCGGCGACGGATCCGTCGGCGTAGGACGCGACCGCGGCGATCTGCGTGCCGAAGCCGACGGGCACGTCCGACGATTCGAGCTCGACCGAGAACGCGACGAGCGCGGAGGCTCGCTTGATCGACACCGTGTTCGAGCCGTACACGAGCTCGTGGCCGCTCGGAAGGTTGACGACGTCGAACGCGCCGCTGATCGCACCGGCCGAGAGGATCGTGACGAGTTCGCCGCGCGGCACTTCGTAGCCTGCTTCGAACGCCACGGTGATCGCGCCGTCGAGGTCCGCCGTCCCGCCGATGACGAGCTGCGGTTGCGGACTCGCCGCGCCGAGGTCGATCGAGAGTCCGCTTCCGTCGAACGCGGTGTAGGAGCCGGTGACGGCAAGCGATGCCCCACTCGGCGTCGGCGACACATTGCCGCCGGCTTCGACGATGACATTCCCGGTGACGTGCCCGGCGCCGAGGAGCGATCCGCCGCCGCCGACATGCACCGCGGGCTGCGGCGCGGCGCTCACCACGTTGCCGACATGCAGACGTCCGCCGATCGCGACGTTCACGTTGGTCGCCTCGCCGAGCGTGAGCGTCGTCGCGACAGTCGCCGGCGCGGAGCCTTGCACGAGAACGTCGCAGAGCGATCCGTCGCCGCCGAAGGTCGCCGCGTGCGCCGTGAACTGCTGGCCGCGAATCCACGCCGTGCCGGCGGTGTGGCTGAAGGTGCCGCCGACGGTGACGGAGCCGCCGTCACGCACGTCGAACGTGCCGTCGGTTTGCGTGAAGTCGCCGAGGAGGGAGAGGGATCCGTCAAAGAAGATTCCGGCCTCGCGCAGGACAGTGACGTCGTTGAATTGGGCGACGTTTCCGAACGACACCTCCATGTATCCCGCCTGCACGGAGCTTCCGGCCGGATCACCGACGGCGAATCCAGCGCCCCGAACGAGGAGGTTCTGGTTCTCGTCGGCGGTGTAGTTGAAGGCGCCGGCCACGTCGACGGCTCCGCCGTCACGCACGTCGAGCGATCCTGAGGTTTGGGTGTAGTCGCCCAGGAGCAGGAGGACTCCGTCGAAGAAGACACCGGCGTTTCGCAAGACGGTGACGTCGTTGAATTGAGCCACGTTTCCGAACGACACCTCCATGTATCCCGCCTGCACGGAGCTTGCGGCCGGATCACCGACGGAGAATCCGGCGCCCCGGATGAAGAGATTCTGGTTCTCGTCGGCGGTGTAGTTGAAGGCGCCGGCCACGTCGATGATTCCGCCGTCGCGCACGTCGAGCGATCCCGAGGTCTGCGTGTAGTTGCCGACGAGCGAGAGGCTCGCGTCGAAGATGATGTCGGCGCTTCGCAGCACGGTGACGTCGTCGAAGTGAGCGGCGTTTGCGAATGCGACCTGCAGGTATCCGGCCTGAACGTCGCTTCCTGCGGGGTCGCCGACGGAGAATCCGGCGCCCCGAATGAAGAGGTTCTGGTTCTCGTCGGCGGTGTAATTGAAGGCGCCGGCCACGTCGATGATTCCGCCCTCGCGCACGTCGAACGAGCCCGCCGTCTGCGTGTAGTCGCCGAGAAGGGAGAGCGACGTTCCCGGAAGGACGATCTCGACGTTGCTGCCGGAGGTGAAACCGAATCGACCGAGGTCGAACGTCACTTGGCCGGCTGAAACGAGGAGACCGCCGCTGGCGGCGGGGGCGTCGAAGAGGACGCTGTAGGCGCCCGAGAGCTGGAACACCGCGCGGTCGAACGCGCTTGGCGGCGAACCGGTGCTCCAGTTGGCGCCGGTCTGGTAGAGGCCGCCGCGCGGGGCGGTCCACCAGACGTCGTTCGCGGCCGCAGGCGAAAGGGGAATCACGAACCCCGCCGCCGCGAGCGTCGCCAGGAGCGCCGTCCGGACTGCGGCGCGGTCGATGCGTGGGCGATGCGGCAACGTGGACAATCCGGCACTCCGACCATCGATGAGCATGTCTTGCCTTCTGTGAGGGATTCCGAGACCGGCGCGACCACGGCGCCTCCGCCGGCTTCTGCGACAGCCGTGCTGGCGAGCGGAAGCGAAATCGGTGAAAACCGCGGCTCGGGCACGGGTCCGACCCCGGTCCGCGACCGCCGGGTGCGAAATCTCGAGATTGCGGCGGGCGGTGTCGGGCTCGCCTGCGCCTACGCCCATGGAGGCGCTCCGCGCGCCCCATGAGGAGCAAGGCCCATGCGCGTCCCGTCCGGACTTCGTTTCGCCGCCGTCGTGGTCGGCACGTCCTTCGTCGCGCACCTCGCGTCGGCACAGGGTGATGGCAGCTCTCCCGTCGTCAGTCGTGAGGGGGAGCGCCGCCCGGGCCTCGCCGAGGTCGGTGAACCGCCGGTCGACCGCACAGAGACCCTCACGCGCCAGCTCGGCCTCGCGCCGACCGACCGCATGCTTCGGCTTCGCACGCTCGATGCCTCGGAGGTCGAGGCTGCGGACATCCGCGCCCGCTCCTGCGACGCCTGCGGCGAACGCGAAGCGCGCGGGAAGGGCGGACGCCGACGCATCGGCCTCGCGCGTCCCGTGGCGGAAACGCTCGGCCGCGCGGCACGGCCCGAAACCGACTTCGACGTGCGGCGCCTCGACGACGGTCGGTTCCTCGTGCGCGTCGTCGTCACCTCGCCCGGCGCGAGCGGGCTACGGCTGCGATTTGCCGACGTCGATCTCGCCGACGGAGCGATGGTCGTCTCCGCGCCGTACGGCAACGGAGAGATCGTGCGACCCGCGCAGTATCAGAGCGGCGTCGACGAGATCGGGGAGCTCTGGACCGCATCGGTCCCGGGCGACACGATCCAGGTCGAAGTCGTCGCCTCGGCGTTGCCCTCGCTCGAACTCGTCGACGTGATCCACCGCGACGCCGCTCCGCCTGCAACGACGATGTCGAGCCAACCCGACGCGCCTGCAACGCCGAATGGCAGTGGCGCGTCGACTCCGATGTCCGACGGCGGCGTCGCGGGCGGCCCGCTCACGTGCCACCTCGACGCCACCTGCTTCGTGAACGCGGCGACGCAGATCGCCTACGACGCCACCGGACAGATGAACTTCGTCGAGAACGGCAGCGAGTTCGTCTGCAGCGGCACGATGCTCGCGGACTTCGACGGCGAGACGTTCGTGCCGTGGTTCCTCACCGCGTACCACTGCTTCAGCACGCAGGCGTCGGCGTCGTCGCTCGAAGTCGTGTGGTTCTGGCAGACCGCAACGTGCGACGGCGCGCTGCCGGACTACAACACGTTGCCGCGCACCGTCGGCTCGAAGCTCGTCGCGACCAACCCGACCGACGGCGGCAACGATATGACGTTCGTCCGGCTCACGGGCGCGCTCCCGCCGAACGCGGCGTTCTGCGGCTGGACGACCGCGCTTCCCGGGCTCGCGAAGTCGTTCCACCATCCCGCGGGATCGTTCAAGCGCTACGCGACCTGGGACGACGTGAGCGTGTGCATCCCGTGCGGCGTGTGCGCCGACTCGTCCGACTACCAGTTCTACAACTCGGTGCTTGGCCTGACCGAGCCCGGCTCGAGCGGCTCCGGCATCTTCTCGTATGACGGCAAGCTCTTCGGGCAACTCTTCGGCACGTGCACCGACGTGATCGGCAACCCGCCCATCACGTGCTCGACGATCGACGACTACTGGCATTACTTCGGCGAGTTCGAGGAGACCTATCCCTTGATCGACGTTCCGCTCACGGTCGGCGGCACGTTCTGGGCGAACGCGGCCTATCCGCAAGGCCTTCCGGAGACCGGAGCGCAGGCGACGCCGTTCAACACGTTTGCCGAGGCGTACAACGCGTCGTTCGACGGCGCGCAGATCAAGCTCGTTCCCGGCGCGTACTCCGGCACGATCACGGTCACGAAGGAACTCCTCATCAAGTCGGTGGGCGGCTCCGCGACGATCGGCAACTGACGGCGGCCCGTCTGCCTCGCCGTTCCCCGCAGCGACTACGCTCCGCTCGCCGTTGCGTCGCGTCCGGCGCCGGCGGGAGTCCGCATGCGTTCGGTGCTGTCCGCGCTCTGTGTTGCAACCCTTCTCTCGCTCGGCGTCGCATGCTCGAGCACGCCCGCCGTTTCGCCGCCAGCCGACGTCGCGGCCATGCCGCCGTGGCCCTCGATGAGCGGCGTCGCGGAGCTTGCGGACGGTCGCCTGCTCGTCGTCCACGATGCGAAGCCGGGCTCGCGCGAGCATGTGCTCGGCGTGGTGGCGCCGGGGATCGACGACGGCTATCGCCCGATCGCGCTTCCTGCGTTCGATCCGCCGCTTTCGGACGTCGAGGCGCTTGTCGCCGTGCCGGACGCGACCGACCAATTCCTCTTCCTCGAGAGCGGTGCGTCCGGAGCGCCGCGGCGCGTCGTTCGATTCGAGATGACGCACGACGCCCACGGCGCCCTGACGCCGACGGTGCTCGCCGCGGTCGACGTGCGCGACGCCACGTCGCGCGTCCGCAACGCGGAGTCGCTGGCTATCGAGTCATTCGACGTGGCGACGGGACGCGCCGATCTCCTCGTTGCAGACCGGACGTCGCTCGGTCCGTCGCGGCCGTCGGCAACGGTGAGCGTCTATCGCGTGACGGTGCATTTCGGCGCCGGCGTCGCCGTGCCCGCGACGCTCGCGTGCCGGTACGTCGTCGACTCGTCCATCTTCGGCACGAGGCCCAACGGGTCCGTTCGCTGCGCGTCGGATCTCGTGTGGGCGTCGGACGGCGTGCTCTTCGGCGCGGCGACGGTCGACGGAGGGTCCGAAGGCCCGTTCGCGTCGGTGCTCTATCGCGTCGAGTGCGGGGCCGCACGCGAGCGAAGCGGTCGTCCGCCGCGCGCGGTGGCGCTCGCCACGATCGGCGGATTCAAGGTCGAGGGGCTCGCGCGCATCGGCACGAGTGACGCCGTCTGGATCGCGACCGACGACGAGTCGTTCGGCGGCGTGGTGCGGGCCGTCGCGCTGCCCGCAACGGAGACGTCGCCTCCGGATTCGTGAACGCCGCCGCAAGCGCGGCGCGCGCGGCGATACGCTGCCGTCCCGCGACCGAGGTCTTCTCGCCCGCGGTCACGCCATGACCGAACCGTCCGCCACACCGTCCACCGCGAACGACGAGAACTCGCTTCTCGCCGACGAGCACGCCTTCCGGGACCAGTTTCGCCAGGACCATCCGGTCATCTGGGCGCTCACGCTCTTCGCGCCGTTCGTCGGGACAGGGCTCGCGCTCCTCTCGGTGCTCGTCTTCGAGGGTGGCGAGTTCCTGCGAAAGCTGCTCGCCGCCGCGGTCGCGACGTTCTTCTTCTTCGGCCGCTTCGTCATTCTCGGCGGCACCGACGTCCCGGGCCCGCACGAGGAGCACGTCGCCTCGTTTCTCACGCGCGGCGAACTCTTCCTCATGGTCGTGTGGATGGACGTGTCGATCGCGATGATCTTCGTCTACCACGCGAGCTTCATCTATCGCATCCCGTTCGTCGGGCCGCGGCTCCTCCGCCTGGTCGAGGACGGGCAGTTCATCCTCGCGCATCAGCCTTGGATTCGCCGCGCGACGTTCGTGGGCCTCGTCGCGTTCGTCTTCTTCCCGCTCGCGGCGACCGGCGCGGTGGGAGGCTCGATCTTCGGTCGCCTGCTCGGCATGACGCGCCGGGCGACGTTCCTCGCGATTCTCCTCGGCAGCGTGCTCGGCTGCGGCGCGATGTACGTCGGCGCCGGCGTGATCAACCGCTATCTCGATCGCGACAATCCGTGGCTCACCGTCGGCGGGATCGCCGTGGTCGTCGGGATCATCGTCATCCTCAACTGGCGGTACCAGAAGCTGAAACGACGAGTGATGGCGGCCCGGAGCGCGACGCCTGCCGCGCGTGCCGCAGAATGAGCGCGAAGGGGATCCACCAGAGGAAGTCGTTCGTCAGGAGCGTCCAGCCCATCGACCACGGGAGGTCGCCGCGCGCCGCCGCGATGGCGAAGCCGATGGGGCCGAAGATCTTGCCGAGGAATCCGACCAGCACGATCGGCCAGTGTCGCGCCGGATCGCGGGCGGCGATCAGGTACCCGATCCCGTAGACGCCGATGACCATGCCGACGCAGCCCCAGATCTGGCAGAGCGCGCGAAAGACGGGCTCGGCGTCGGCTGCAACGTCGAGCGGTGCGATGCCGAGCAGCCGCACGGTCCACGCCGGCGCGAGGACGACCGCGGCACCCCACGCGAGGTTGTAGACGCCCGCTGCGACGAGCCAGTGGCGCATCCATCGTGGGGTCGTCATGCGCCCGTCTTTTCCGCCGCGATCGGACGCAGCATGAGATTGCGGAAGCGGATCTTCATCGGCGCGCCGGTGTGGAGCTGCAACGCCAAGATCCCTCGCGCGCGGGCGCCCTTCGCGCCCGGCTCCGTCACCACGACGTCGTCGTCGACGATCTCCGCCATCTTCACGCCGTTGATCTCATGCACCGCGCGGTTGCCCGTCACGACGATGCGATACGAGTTCCACGCGCCCTTGCCGTGAATCGCCTTCGCGAGCTCGGCGCGATCGCCGAGGCTTCCGGTGACGCGTGGCGCGCCGCCCTTCTCGATCGTCACGCGCTGGCCGCGCTCCGCGAGGATGCCGCGGTCGCGCTCGCCGTACAGGATGCCGGTGTAGGTCACCGGCTCGTCGATGTCGGCCTGATAGCCGCCCACCACCCAGGCGTCGGGCGCGTCGGGCGGTTGCGAGCTTCGGTACTGGATGCCGGAGTTCGCCCAGTCGCTCTCGATCATGTAGTCGCAAGTGAGCTCGAAGTCGGCGACGTCCGCTCCGCGATAGATCACGAACGTGTTGTGGGCGATCGGCCGCTCCGCCGTCGTTTCGCCGACGAGGCACTCGTCCTCCACGCGCCAGTGGTTGGGGTCGCCGTCCCAGCCGGTGAGGTCTCGCCCGTTGAAGATCGCCTGCGCGGCGACGGTCGTCGGCGGAGGCGCGTCGGGCGAACACGACACGCCCGCAACGGAGAGGAGTGCAACGACGAGCGCGGGCGACCGGCGTGACGGGAGGATTCGGCGCATTCGGCGTATGGTCGCAGTGACCCGCTCCGGTCCGCAACCGCACGCGATCGACGGAAGACGCGTGCACGCGCTTGACGCAGGCGAGCCCGAGCCGGACGCTGCATTCGCATGACGGTCCGCGGCGCCCCCGTTCGGCGCTCTCGATCGTCGACCCGGAGCGCTCGCATGCTCATTCGTCTCGTGTTGGCGTCGCTGCTCGCGGCCCTCTTCCTCGTCCACTCGATCGCCGACGCGGCAGGCACGGCGCAGACGCTGCCCGATCGCATTCCCGGCAATGCGCCCACCGGCCTGAGTGACGAGGACCTCCAGGAGCTTGTCGCGCCGATCGCGGTGTATCCGGATCCGCTCCTGTCGATCATGCTCGAAGCGAGCCTCTTCCCGGACGACGTTGCAGCTGCCGTGGCGTTCGTGCGAGCGGGGGGCACGGCCGAGCAGGCCGCGCAGCGGGACTGGGACGAGGCGGTGATCGCGCTCGTCGCGATCCCCGACGCGCTCGCCATGCTTCATGACTACGGCGACTGGGCCGCCGCGCTCGGCACGGCGTTCCTCACGCAGAGCGAGGCGCTCATGGGCGCGGTGCAGGAGATGCGTCGCCGCGCGTGGGACAACGGCGCGCTCTTCACGACGCCGCAGCAGGTCGTGGTGCGCGAGGAGCAGACGATCATCATCCAACCGGCGAATCCGCAAGTGATCTACGTGCCGGTCTTCAATCCGCACGTCATCTACGCGCCGGTCGTCATCGTGGGACCGCGCCCGCGTCCCGACCCGGTCGCCGTGGCACTCATCGGGTTCGGCGTCGGCATCGTGGTCGGCGGCGTCATCTGGGCGAACTCCGGCTGCAATTGGCGCATCAGCGGCTGCTGGGGCTCGCGGTGCTGGAATCGGCCGCCGCATGGCGGCGGCAACAACACGAACATCAACGTCAACATCAACAATCCGCGCCCGCCGTCGGCCGGATGGCCGCGGCCGGGCGGCGACCGTGAAACGTGGAGACCGGCGCCCGATCGACCGGGGCAGGGCCGCGACTTCCTGAATCGCCAAGGCGGCGCGGTCGATCGATGGCGCGGCGTCGGCGACGGTTCGGCGACGTCCGCGCCGCGCATTCCGGGTCGCCAAGGCAACACGCCGATCGCTCGGCCGAGCGTTCCGTCGGCGGGCGGTTCGCGCCCGTCGTTGCCGGCGAATCGGCCGGCGGTTCCGTCGCCACCTGCGGGCGGAGCGAATAGGCCCTCCTTGCCGAGCGGTCCGAGCGGCAATCGTCCGTCGCTACCGAGCGGATCGAACCTCAATCGGCCTTCGGGATCTGGCGGCGCGTTTGATCAGAATCGCTCGTTCCCGTCCGGAGGATCGAGCGTCGGACAGGGGAATCGCATTGGAGGCGGCAACCAAAGCCGACCGGCGATGCGGCCCGCGCCGTCGCAGCCCGCGCGACCGATCGGCGGCGGTGGGCGGATCGGCGGCGCGGGCAGCGGCGGAGGCTCGTTCGGCGGGGGCCGCCTCGGAGGCCGTCGATGAGCGCGTACGCGGTCCGCAACACTCCACGTTGCAGCACGATCACCACCATGAAGCACCTTCTCCACGTTGCAGCCGCATTTGTCGCGGCGATCGCCGCGGCTGTCGTCCTGGTCGCATGCGGATCGCCGTCAAAGGGCGGCGCCGCGGCGTCGGGCGAGGACTACCAGTACTCGTTCGCGAGTCCCGAGGAGGCCGGCCTCGCGCTCGCGAACGCGGCCGCGAATCTCGACGGCGACGAGCTTCGCCGCATCTTTGGCCCCGACATCGCTGTCCTCTCCTCGGGCGACGCCGCGCAGGACGACATCGACCTTCAGCGCTTCGCGCTCGCCTACGACCGCGCCCATTCCGTGCGAGCCGTCAGCGACACGCAGGCGGCCCTCGTCGTCGGCGAACGGGCCTGGACCTTCCCAGTTCCCATCGTGCGCGACGGCACGCGCTGGTACTTCGACACCGCGGCCGGCGGCAACGTGGTGCGCGAGGCGCGGATCGCCGCGAACGAGGATCGCGCGATCCTCGCGCTCGTCGCGCTTGCGGGGGCCGAGGCGGCGTACTTCGACATGGATCCCGACGGCGACGGCGTGAAGGCGTTCGCATCGCGAATCGTGAGTAGCGGCGGGGCAACCGACGGCCTCTTTTGGACGGACGACGTGCAGGCCGTGGAGTCGCCCGTCGGCGTCGAGCTCGCCGTTGCCGATGCAACGTGGTCTTCGCCGGAACCCTACGACGGTTACCTCTTCCGCGTGGTCCCGCCGACCGGCACGCGCGGGTCGTCGACGGTCGCGATCGTCGCGTTCCCGGCCGATGTGGGCGAAACCGGACGCCACACGTTCGTGATCCTCGACGGCGCCGTGTGGCAGCGCGACCTCGGCGCGTCGACCCGATCGACGGCGATGTCACTGCGCGACTTCGCGCCGGACACGTCGTGGAGCCGGGTGGAGGTGCGGTAGCGGAGCGACGGCCCGCGCGTCCGATCGACGGGCGCCGTCGCGATCCCGTCGGCAGACGCCGCGCGAACGGTCACGCGAGCCTCACTCGAGTCCGCAGTTCTCTTCGGACCACATTCCGCCTGCGTCGATCGGCAGGGCTTCCTTCGCGATTCCGACGAGGAATGCAGTCCAGTCGAACGACACGTACCGCACGAACTCGCGCGGGTCCTCACCGTCGGAGCCCCAGTATTCCTCGTGCGAGACGAATCCCACGGCGCCGAGCAACGGCTCCCTGAAGTCGAGGACAATCGGGTCGCCGCAGAGGCAGGACCCCACCGGCAGTAGCTTCGCCGTGAGGAGCGCCGCGTCCTCCTCCTCGGCGCGCATGATCTGATCGGGAACGGAGAGACGCCAGAATCTGAAGTCCACTGGGTCCTCGGGAAGGCCGAGGCCGAGAAGCGATCGAAGCTGCGAAGGAACTCCGATCCTCTCGAGCCATGCAAGAAACGCGGCGTTCGGCGTCGACCACTCGGCGTCGCCACGAACGAGCGGATTTTGGAGGATCTCAGCGTGCGCGTCGGGATCGGAGTCTGGGAGCAACATCTCGGGGGTCCAGGGAGCTGTGGTCGTCGTCCAGTCCTGTCGTCGGCTCTAGCGTGTCCACTATCTCGTGACGCGGAGGGTAGCGGGATGGTGGCAAAAAACAGAGCGGGACGAGTCTCGCGACTCGTCCCGCTCCTTCTCTGATCCGGTCAGCGTCGATGGGTTAGTTGCACGCGCCCCAGGCACCGAGCACGATGCTCAGGTCGGCGCCGTCGGTCATGCCGTCGTCGTTGAAGTCGGTGTCGGGAGCGGTCGGCTGCCACGGACCCCAGGCTCCGAGCACGATGCTGAGGTCGGCACCGTCCACGTTGCCGTCGCCGGTGAGGTCACCGATGCACGGGTTCGTCGCGGTCGGCTGGCAGAACCACGCGGGCATCGAGATGTTCGGGTTGCCGACGAGGAAGCCGGAGACGTACGGCACGTTGTGCGAGAGGGTGTGCGGGGCGAAGCCGGTGCCCCACTCGACGTCGTACACGCCGGCGGCGGCCGTGTTCGTGAGGCCGACGTTGTTCAGGATGTTGGTCCAGACGGCGCCGAGCGGCGAGACCTGATACGAGTCGACCGACGTCGGGCGGAACCAGCGGACGTTGCCGGTCACGTCTTGGGGAGCGGAGACCCAGACGTGGTCGCCTTCGAAGCCGGCCTCGTTCTGCATGAAGCCTGCAACGTCGGGATCGCCTTGGAGCCAGGTGCGGAGGACCTTGCCGCTGCCGCTCGTGTCGACGAAGGAGGTGCAGCACGCGAATCCGCCGCTCTCGCCGTCGAGCATCAGGTTGTCGACGACCGCGAACATGCCGGGGGTGGCGAGGCGGAGGATCGAGCTCGCGCGGCGCGAGTTCGGCGTGATCCACATGTGCATGGCGCTCGCGTTGACCGACATGTAGTTCGGAGCGGCGGTTCCTTGCGGATCGGCGGCGTAGAACTGCCACACGGTGTCACAGACCTTGTTCGCGGGGGATCGGAACGCCTGATCCGTCACGGCCTGAAGCTGACCGGAGAGCTCGCTCACGCTGGCCTGGGACGTGTAGACGTCGGCGCGCCAACGCATGTCCTCGCTGAAGAGGGCTGCAACGGGGAAGTCCGGCTTGTCGCCGAAGGTCGGTGCAACGAAGAGATTGACGTTGCCGAGGCCGTAGCGCACGGTCTGCGACGACTCGTTGATGTTCTTCGGCCCGAACTCGATCGCGGTGTTGACGTCGCCGGGGCCCATGAAGACCTGATTCGACAGCGCGGTCGCGCCGTTGTCGAGGTACTCCTGCATGAAGGAGTCGCTCATCGCCTGGATGCCCTGCACGTTCGCGCCGACGAACCAGCGCTCGCTCGCGGCCGGGCTGCCGTTGCGCTTCTGCCAGAAGTGGCCGTTCGGCGAGCCGCCGACCCAACCGCACACGTTTCCGAGCATGTCGCCGTCGACGTTCATGTTGGCGTAGACGAACGTCTGCACGCCGGTCTGGAGGAGCGGCGTGGCGCTCGGCGTCGTGTCCATGAAGGTCAGTGCAACGCGGAGACCGCCCTGCGCACCGGCGACCATCTCGCCGTTGATCATGAGGACCGTGCCGGCGAAGTCGTTCGAGACGAGGACGGCGGTGAAGGTCTGTTCGTCGGCGACGAAGCGCACGAGCGAGAAGAGGTTCTCGACGCGCTGCGTCGTGTACTGCGAGAAGACAATCGGCGAGCCCATGCGGACGTAGTGCCGCGTGTTCGCGACGAAGCTCTGGAGGTTCGCCGCGAGGGTCGTGTCCTTCATGCCGTTGCACTGGCCGGCGGCGCCGCCGGTGTCTTCGATGGTCGCGACCCAGCGGCCGTCGGAGCTCGTGAGCGTGACGTCGGCGAGGCAGGGGACCGCGATGAAGGTGGCGGCGGCGATGGCGGCGAGGATGGTCGTGTCGAGACGCATGGCTGTTCCTGTATGTGTCCGGAAGTGAAGTTCGTGAGGATTCGGGCGTGACGTGGCCCGTCGCCCCCTCCACGCGAAGCTCGGCGCCCGGGCGCAGGGAAAACCTCCGCCGACGGAGGAGTTTCCCCACGCTCGAACGAGGGGGCCCAAAGGAGGTTCCGCCGCCGGCGACGTGGGGCGGGACGCGCATGGCGTCGTCGGCGGCGGGGAGCTTCGGGAGCGGACCCGCGCGGCGACGGACGGCGATCCATGCCTGCAACGCGGAGATCAAGGGGTCGAGCGTTCGCCGTGCTGAGGTGCGCTTGCCGCTCGCCGCCAGCTCGCACTCGAGGGATCCTCGGGAGTCGAGGGCGTCCGCAGCAATCACCGAAGGTCGCTCCTCGATGGACCGTGCGACTTCGCCAAATCTCCGGCCTCCGCTGTACGCACTCGCCGGATCCGAGCTCTAGTTGCGTTGCCCATGACTCTCAGCATCGCCGTCGTCACATCCCTCCTCGTCGCTCCCGTCTTCGCCGCCGACACGTTCTCATGGCGCTATTACCGGCCGGGGAACACGGGCATCCAAGGCGACTACAACCAGGCGGTCTGGGTGCCGCCGTCCGGCGATCCGTTCATCGGCGGCTACGACCCCGGCTTCGAGGAGGGAGGCTTCGCGCGGTTCGTCGTCGGCGAGAACCGCTGGGAGAATTACTCGAACGTCGACTTCCCCATCATCGGACATCCCGAGAACGTGGGAACCACGCGAGTGAACGACTTCCTCCCCGAAGTCGGCGCCGGCGCGACAGGCAAGGTCTGGGTCGCGACGTGGCGCGGCGCGCTGCGCTTCGACCCGAACGTCGGACCGACGTCGCTCGAGCGATTCGGCCCCGACAACTCCACGTTGCAGGACTCGATGGTCTCGGACGCCGACCGCGCGCCCGACGGCACGATCTGGTTCGCCAACGAAGGGACCGCGCGCTACAACCCCGCGACCGGTGCGTGGTCGCGGTGGTCGCAGGGGGGCGCGATGATTGCGGTGCAGCCGAAGTCCTCGGGCGGCTATCGCGTGGTGACCGCGGCGCAGCCGCCGACGCAGGATGCGGTCTCGACGTACGACAGCGTCACCGGCCAGTGGACGACCACGGTCTGGAATCCGCAAGGACCCGCGGGGCAGCTCGTCGGGCTGCCGGGCAAGGACTCGGTCGACGATGCGGGCAACCTCTGGGCGATCCGCACCATGCAGCCCGGGGCCTTCAACAGTCTCGACTACCGAACGCCGGCCGGCGCATGGGTCACGCCGCCGGAGCCCTATGCGAGCTTCGCGTTCGATCTCTGGGCGTTCAAGGCGTTCGGCAACGGGCAGGCGCTCGCGGCGAACGGCAACGGAGAGATCTTCCGCTTCGACGGGCGCGCGTGGACGAGCCTCGGCAACTGGAACCCGGGAACGTTCACCTACTCGCTTGACATCGACGCGGCCGGCAATGTCTGGGCATGCGGCATCGGCGGCGCTGCCCGACGCAGCGCGGAGAGCGGCGAGTGGCAGCGGTATCGCGTGACGAACACGAGCAACTTCGACTTCTTCAACGGCGACATCGCGCTCGACAACGCCGCGGGACACGTCTACACGACCGCCAACGCCGGCGCGGGCATCGGCGGCATGGTGCGCTTCGACGGCGAGCGCTGGACAGGCTGGTCGCAGCTGTCGTACGGCCTGGGCTTCGAGTGGCCGTTCCTCACGGACAACAGCCTCGCGATCGCATGTCGACCCTCGACCGGCGCCGTGGCCGTCGCGCCGTCAGATTGGATCTACGGCGTGCACGAGTGGACGGGCTCGTCGTTCACGCAGCTTCCGCCGCTCGACGGCGCCAAGCGCATGACGGAGGACTCGCTCGGTCGCCTCTGGGCGGTCGGCGGAGGGCTCGGGCTCGCGTACCACGACAGCAACGACTGGACGAGCGTGCCCGTCGGCTTCGCGCTCACGAACGTGCGAAACGATCTCGCCGTTGCAGGCGCCGTCTGGGCCGTCGGCGACTTCGACCTCGTGCGCACCGACGGCGTGCACACCTTTCACCGGACCATCGACCAATTCCCGGGATCGTCGACGACGTTCACCGGTCTCGCGATCGAGCCGAGCGGCGCGATCTGGGTCGGCACCTGGCAATCCTTCATCGAGACGGGCAGCACCCTGATTCGCCTCGATCCGTCGACGGGCGACTGGACGTCGTACTCCTACGACGAGGGCTGGCCGTTCCCCGGCCAGCACGTGCGACCCGTCGCGTTCACGCCCGACGGAAAGCTGTGGCTCCACTTCGACAGCGAATATGACCCGAAGCTCGGCGGCTTCGACGCGGGACTCTGCTGGTTCGACCGCGTGAACGTCGGCGTCTTCCAAGCGCCGCCGGCGGGACAGCCGCAGTGGGGCGGCATGCCGCACGCGAGCATCGCCGACGTCGAGGTGCGCCCCCTCGCCGACGGCTACGAGCTCTGGATGAGCTGCCCGAGTCGCGGCATCGCCGTGCTCACCGTGACGAACGACGCGGCGCTCGGAGACCTCGACGGCGACGGCGCCGTCGGTCCGGCGGACCTCGCGCTACTCCTCGGCGCGTGGGGGCCGTGCGTCGCCGGCTGCAACGCGGACCTGGACGGCGATGGTGCCGTCGGTGCGGCGGACCTCGGGCTTCTGCTCGGCGCCTGGAGCTGACGCGGCGCTCAACGGTCGGCGTCGGGAGTGCGGCGCCGGGCACCGATGGCTGCAACGACGAGCCCGAGGAGGGGCAGCGCGCTTGCCACGAGCGCCAAGGCCCAGAACGGCGGATCGGCGCCGTCGGTTCGAGACAGCAGTCGGACGGCTGCAACGTAGAAGAGGGCCATCGGAAGGCTTGCCGCCAACGTGAGCGGCAGATAGACGCGCCAGAAGGGCACACGGTGCGCGCCCGCGAGAATCGCGAGTTCCTCCGCAAGGATCGGAACCGCTCGCGTGCAGGCGTAGGCCCACAGGCCCCAGCGGCCGAACGAACGGTCGGCCCGTTCGAGCGCGTCGGCACCGACGACGCGCTCGAGTGCGGCGCGGCGGAGAAGGCGGCCGAGAAGCCAGCCCAACGTGGCGCTCGCGGCGCTTCCGCCGACGATCGCGGCGACGGCGTACGTCGGATCGAGCATGCGGGCGGCGAATGTCGCCACGACGCTCGAGGGAATCGGAAGCAGGATGTCGCTCGCGAGAAGGCCGGCGCACAGGGCGGCTATCGACATCGGGGACCCCTGCGCCGCGAGCGCGGCATCGCTCCACGTTGCAAGCGGATCCTCGAGCAACGCGAACGACGCGATGATCGGAATCGCGAGGACGACTAGGAGCGTGAGCGCGAGCCGCCGTGGCGTCGCGACAAGAGCGCGCAGTCGAGGCTCGACGCCGGTCGGTGTGGGAGGGTCGGCGGACATCGGCGTCGGAAATCGTCGCATGACGGGCCGCGTTTCGCGCGCCGTCCGTGACTGCGACGTTACGCTCCCGCCGCATGCCATCGGCCGCCACCGACGACGACGATCGCTTCTTCGCCCGCTTCCTCGATCGTGCGATTCCCCGCGCCGAGTGGACGCACCGCGCGCACGTCCGCGCGGCGTATCTCATGCTGCGCCGCCATCCGCTGTCCGAGGCGATCGGTCGCATGCGCACGGCCATCCAAGCCCTGAACGCCGCCAATGCGGTGCCGGAGGGGAAAGAGATGGGCTATCACGAGACGTTGACGGAAGCGTGGATGCGCGTGGTCGACGCCACCATGCGCACGTTCGGAACGGACGTGAATGCCGACGCGTTTCTCGATTGCCACACGCAGCTGACGAACCGCCACATCATGCGGCTCTTCTATTCGCGCGAGCGCCTCGCCTCATGGGAGGCGAAGGAGCGATTCGTCGAGCCCGATCTTGCGCCGTT
>JAEUIT010000042.1 GCA_016795035.1 Phycisphaerae bacterium
CTCCCGTTCACGTCTGTACCCCTCTGGAGATTTGATGATGGCTCGTTCGCTTCTCGCACTCGCCGCCCTGCTCGCCTCGTCGAACGCCTTCGCGGCGATCACGATCACGCAAACCACCGCGCCCGCGCCGACCTACGCGACCACGCTCAACTTCGATGAGCCGGGCACGCCGACCGGTCCGGTCGCCTCGAACGCCTTCGCCTCGTACGGCATGTCGAGCGTGATCGCCGGCGACGGCGCCGCGATCGTCAACGACTTCACCGGCAGCCTTCCGTGGGTCGGCAGCGGCAACGCGATGTATGGGCCGTACGGCATCTTCGCGAACTTCTCGTCGGACCTCACCGGCTTCTCGTCGCAGATCTGGGACACCTCGGGTCCGGCCACGCCGTTCGGCGGCGGCCTCTCGATCTACGTCTTCCGTCAGGGCGAACTGCTCGCTGCGGGCAGCTTCACGCCGGCCTGGGGCGGCGTCGGCAAGACGTGGTTCAACATCGCGACGACGGACGGCTCCGTCTTCGACGAAGTCCGCATCCTGGGCAACGGCTTCTTCCCCGAGACCTTCGCCGACAACATGTCGTGGTCGATGGTCCCCTCGCCCGGCGCGATCGCGGTCCTTGGCCTCGCGTTCGGTCGCGGCTCGCGCCGCCGTTCCGCCCGCTAAGAGCGACGACGCCGGATGACAGGTCTTCACGCGGGAGCGGTTCCGGGCCGCTCCCGCTTTTTTCTCCCACCGGTCGAACCCATGCGACACCACACCCGATTCACCACGTTCGTCGGCGCGACGACCTTCCTCGCGTCCGCGTCTCTCTCCGTTGCAGGCAATGCGACGTTCACGTTCATCCCCGACTCGTACGAGGCGAACGACCTCACGCCCGACGGCCGCTACGTCGTCGGCGGCGGTGCCCTCGGCGCGTATCGCTACGACACGCTCACCGGCACGATGCTCCTCCTGCCCGGCCCCGTGAACGCGGCGGTCGCGGTGTCGGACGACGGCACGGTCATCGTCGGCAACATCAACGATCCGAAGACCGGCTTCCAGACGGCGGTGATCTGGCATGAGTCGACGAACACGTGGGCGTCGCTCGGCTACCTCGACACCTGCGACGTCTTCGCGAGTAGCGCCTACGAGATCACCGGCGACGGCAAGACCGTCGTCGGCCTCGCGTGGGAAGGCTGCTCCGGCCGCGGCTTCCGCTGGACGGCGGAGACCGGCATGGAAGCGCTCGACACGCTCTGGACCGGCGGCAACCGCGCGTCGGTCGTCTCGTCGAACGGCAACGTGATCGCCGGCTTCGCGCAGGGCGTCTTCGATCGCACGCCGGCCTTCTGGGGTCCGACCGGCGACGGAGCGCTCGTCGATCCGACCGCGCAGACGATCGGCGAAGTGCAAGGCATCAACGACGCCGGCACCGCGCTCCTCGGCACCGCCGGCGGCAAGGCGATGCAGTGGACGAACGGCGGCGCCGTCGCCACGCTCGTCGGCACGGGCTCCGCGTTGCCGGGCTGGACCGGCATCGCGATGGACATGGCGAACAACGGCACGATCGTCGGCTTCGATCTCCTCCTCGGCAATCGCCGGGCATGGATTCGCCCGGGCAGCACCGGTCCGATCATCGATCTCCGCACCTACGCGGAGGCGAACGGTGCCGTGATCAGCGAGGACGTCCTCCTTCAGGTCTGTCAGGCGATCTCGATCGACGGCTCGCGCATCATCGGCCACGGCGGCTTCTTCACGAACGCGTGGATCGTGACGATCGATCCGGTCGAAACCTGCGTCGGCGACATCGCGCCGGCGGGCGGCAACGGCATCGTCGACGGCGCCGACCTCGGTGCCCTCCTCGGTTCGTGGGGCGGCCCGAGCGGCGACTTGAACGGCGACGGCACGACCGACGGCGCCGACCTGGGTGCCCTCCTCGGTGCGTGGGGCCCGTGCCCAGCGCCGACCGGCGCGTGCTGCGTCGACGGCGACTGCTCGCAGAAGACCGAAGAGGAGTGCGCCGCGGCCGGCGGCACGTTCGTCGGCGACTACTCGCCGTGCTCGGCCTCGGCGTGCGTCAACAACGACGCCTGCGCCGACGCGATCGACATCACGTCGTTCATCGACGGCCCGATCGTCCTCGGCGACAACTCGTACGCCACGCCGCCGCGCTTCTCGCTCGAAGACGACGCCGACCTCCCCGTCGGATCGCCCTCGTGCCAGTGGAACGGGAATCCCGGCGCCGCGCACAGCTCGGTGTGGTACTCGTTCGTCGCGCCGCCGATCGGCGCGGTGAGTATCCGACTCTGCGAGAGCGTCGCCGCACCGTTCAACGACTCCATCATGTCGCTCTATAGCGGCGAGTGCGGCGCGCTCGTCGAAGTCGCGTGCAGCGAAGACGACTGCGTCGACGAGTTCGGCAACGCGTCGTACTACAGCTGGATCTACACCGACGGCCTCGTGCCCGGCCAGCGCTACTACCTCGCGGTCATGAACGCCGGCGACTGGGGCGGCTCGGTGCCCGGTCCGTTCAAGCTCACGATCACCGGTCCGTAAGAGTCGCCGTCGCGCTCGCGGGAATAACGGCACCACGCGCGCGACGAACGATCGGCGATTGAAGTCTCGGAGCCGACGGGGCGGACGCAGGTCCGTCTCGTCGGCTCCGGTTCATTTTGCGGGGCGTTCGAACGCTCAGTTTTTCCCTTGCATCACGTTCGCGACGAGCGTGAGCGCGGTCGTCCAGTCGGCGGTGTGCTCGGCGGTCCAATCCTTGCCCGCGATGTCACGCATCGCCCCGACCAACTCCTCGATGACGATCGGGTAGTGCTCGGGCTTCGCGCCGTATCCCTCGTGCCGCTTGCCGAGATCGCGAAGCGGTCCGTAGAGGACTTCCGGGCGTCGAAGATGGGCGACGACGGCGCGAAGGCTCGCGGCGAGCTTGTCGCGCTGGAGGTCCATGGCGACCGGGTCGGCCGGAAAGAGACGTCGCACGCCCGGCGCCCGGGCGAAGAGCCGCTCATAGAAGCGCGGCACGAGTCGTTTGGAGAGGTCGCCGAAGAGCGCCGCACTCTTCTCGAGTCGATCCGCCAGCTCGTCGTCCGTATGGATTCCGCGGGCGGCGGAGGCGGACATCAGCGGATGACGAGAAATGGGCATTGGAGGAAGCGCGATCCATCGCGCCGGGAGTTCGTCGTCTGGCCGTTCATGGCACAAGGCGCCGATCGCCTCGCCACGAGTTAGGCACGGGTCACTCCTCTCGTCGGCAGACTACACCCCCCTCCACGCAGCGGAAGGGGCGAAGGCGCAGCAGAAGCGCGAAAAAAAGTTGCCGCGCCTTCCCGAGCGCCAGGAAACGAGGAAAAACCCCTGCGACCCAACCCAGAGTGGGCGACATCAGCCCTTCGGCGGGAGATCAAACACGAGCGAGATGGTCGCCCCGAGCGGCGGGTACGAAAATTCGCAGCGTCGCCCCGAGAAGTGCTTCGGGTTCCAGCCCATGCGTTCGAAGACGAAGCGGACCATCTCGGTGTACGCCGGCACGCCGGCCAACGCCGCCGTGAGCGGCGGACCGGGCAATCGCGTGGGCGGGGTCGAGATCGGAACCGGGATGCGTCCGTACGGGCCGCCGGTCGCGCCGGGACCGCCGAAGAGCGCGGTGTAGCCGTCCGGCGTCGCGTTCAGGACAAACGGCAGGCTTTCGTGGGCGATGAGGTCAATGACGATCTTCTCGACCGGCACCGAGACGTTCGCCCCGATCTCCCCCGACTTGTCGTCGCCGGTCGCGAATCGCGGCAGCGTGCCGCGCTCGAAGTCGGCCGCGAAGCAGTCGACGGCACCGGTGTTGCCGATCGGGCCCGGGGCGAGCGTGTAGATCGCGCCGTCGGCGGTGCGCGTCTCGATGATGTCGGTCGCCGAGCGCGCGGAGAAGCGGCGAAGGATCGGGCTCGCCCGTTCGCCCGGCGCCGGCTCGTCGAGCGGCTGCGGGTTCGGGCGTTCGGTGCCCCAATTCCGCATGTGGAAGATCGGCCACGAGAGGTTCGTGCGGAGGCGACGCAGACCGACGAGCCCGCGGACGAAGACGATGTCGAGGAGCGCCGCGTCGGTCGCGTTCGGCGCGATGAACGCCGTCGTCGTTCGAAGCCGCGCCTGCACCCCCCAGAGGCCGCTGTTGCCGCGGAAGGCGAGTCGCCGACTCGCCTCGAGGTGGTCGTCGCGCGAGGGCGACATGCCGTCGACGATGAGTTGTAAGGTCGAGCGATCGCCGACGTGGAAGGCGACGGTCTCGTCCGCTGCCCGCACGGCCGCCCACACGCGGGCGACGATCGTCGGGTTTGCGCCCGCCTTCTCCATCGCCGTGATCAGGCTCTTCATGGAGCCCGCGCCGGGCGCGGTCGCGACCATCTCGACGGCGTCTTGCGCCGCCAAGACCCGGGAGATCGTCCAGGTCAAGGTCTTGTTCACGCCGAAGCGACGGGCGACCTCCTGCGGGTTCGTCGGGTCGGCCTTGACGCTTCCGTAGAGCTCGAAGAGCGCAGCACGAAGCTCATCCGCAGCGGCGCGGCACGCCGGCTCGAACGCTGCGGGGGTTCCCGTCATCGGGGCTGCATCCCCCTCGAATTCCGCTTCCTGCGGACGCTGCTTGCCGCCCTTCGCCATGGTGGCGGATCTTGTGCCGATTCGTCGCGATCGGCAAGGGCATGACCGACCCAAGGTTTGATGTTGGAGGATTTTGGCTTTGATCCATCGCAGAGCGCGGGCATCATCAGTGCCGCGTCGGCTTTGCCCCGCCGGGCCCCTCCGCCGATAGCCTCCCGAGAGCGCGCCCCGATCGCCCGTCCCGACCCCACAGGACCATCCGTCTCGTCCCAATGTCGTCGCCAGCCGCGCAGTTTCACGAATCGGTCGAGCGAGCTCGCCGTGCGCTCGACCTCTTCGTCGAGCTCGCGGACGTTTCGGCGACGGACCGTGCGATCCGGATCGCGGAGCTCGCGCAGGACGACCCCGCCCTCGCCCGCGAGGTCGACGCGATGTTCGCGGCCGACTCGACCGGCGCCGGCGCCGCACTCACCCCCGGGGCGGGCATGGCGCAGATCTTGGCGGGCGGCGGGCTCACCGCCGCGGGCGAGCGTGCGGCGCCGCGCACGCCGGCGCCGATGGCCCACACCCCCACCCTCGCGGGCCGCTATCGACTGTTGCGCGTCATCGGCGAAGGCGGCATGGGCACGGTCTACGAGGCGGAGCAGGCGTCGCCGCGCCGGCTTGTCGCGCTCAAGGCCCTCCGCGGCGGCACCGGCGCGAGCGAGCGACTCGCCCAGCGCTTCGCGCTTGAGGCCGAAGTGCTCGCGCGCCTGCAGCACCCCGGCATCGCCCAGGTGTACGAAGCCGGCTTCGAGGATGAAGACGCCGCCGGCCCCGCGTGGATCGCCATGGAGTTGGTGCGCGGCCGTCCGCTCGTCGAGGCGGCGCGCGAAGGCAACATCGCGCGGCGCGATCGCCTCGCGCTCTACGTGCGGATCTGCGAAGCCGTCGCGTACGCGCATCAGCGCGGCGTGATCCACCGCGACCTCAAGCCCGCCAACATTTTGTTAGGCGAGCCCGACGACGCCGCGATCGAGGCCGGTCTCCCCGGCACGCCGAAGGTCCTCGACTTCGGCGTCGCCCGCGTGGTGGGCGACGCGTGGGACGCGATGACGGCGCTCACGAGCCCGGGCCAGGTCGTGGGCACGCTGTCGTACATGAGTCCCGAGCAACTCTCGGGCGATCCCGAAGCGGTCGACGTGCGCAGCGACATCTACTCGCTCGGCGTGATCCTGTACGAACTCCTGGGCGACGCGAGGCCCTTCGACGTCGGGACATGCGGCCTCGCCGAGGCGATCCGCCGCATCCGCGAGGAGCCGCCGCCGCCGCTCGACAAGGCCGACCCTTCGCTTGCGGGCGACCTCGCCGCGATCGTCGCGAAGGCGATGGCGAAGGACGCGAAGCGGCGCTACCAGAGCGCCGCCGAACTCGCGGCGGACATCCGCGCGCACATCCGCGGCGAGCCGATCACTGCCCGCGCCGACTCCGCGCTCTACGTCCTCAGCCGGCGCCTCCGCCGCTATCGCTGGCCGATCGCGCTCGCGCTTCTGGCGCTTCTCGCGCTCGTCGCCTTCGCGGTCCGCGCGATCTTCGAGGCGGAGCGCTTCGAACGCGTCGCAACCGAGGCGCGCAACGCGACGACGACCGCGGAGAACGCGCAGCTCGCGCTCGAACGCGAGCTCGCGCAGAGCCGCCTCGACCAGGCGCGGCTCTACGCGTTTGAAGGCAGCGTCGCCGCGGCGTCGCAGTTGGCGAAGACGGAACACCGGAACCGCCCCTCGCGCGGCACGCTGTGGGCGCTTCGCGAACTCGTCGCCCGGCATCCGTGCGTGGCGACGGCGCGCGTCCCCGGCGGCCAGCCCGTCGGCCTCGTGCCGATCGACCATCGTCGGGTCGTCATCCCGTTCGGCGACGGACGCCTCGTCACTTACGACGACCGCGCGAACGAGATCGGCTGCACCGAACTCGACGGCATCCCCCGCTCCCCGTCGCTCGTGGATCCGGGCACGGACGACGAACCGTCGTTCGTCGTCGTGCCGCTCACGAACGGATCGCTCGTTCGCTACGACCTTCCCGACGTCGAACCACGCGGCGAGTTCGCGAAGGCCACCGACAAGCCGCGCCTGAGCGCCGGTCGCGGCGACCGCGTGGCGATCGCGAACGAGAGCGGCGTGATCGAGGTCTTCAACGCCAAGGGCGAGCGCACGTATCAGGCGAAGGGCCCGCTGCCGATCGTCCTCGAATGGCTCGACGACGATCGACTCATCGTCGGCGGCTACGACGGCTCGCTGCACGTGCATCGACTCGCCGACGGAAACATCCACACGTGGCGCGGCCACGTGGCGCAGATCGGTTCGATCGCGGTCGACCCGTCGCAAGGTCTGCTCGCGACCTCGTCCGACGACCGCAAGATCAAGCTCTGGCGCCTCGACGACTACGCGCCGGTCGCAAGCGCCGAAGGGCGCAACGGCCTTATCCGCAAGCTCGCGTTCCTCCCGAACGGCGACCTCTTCTCCTCGGGCTGGTGGGGCAACGATCGCTGGTCGAACGCGCTCGTCGAGCGACATCGCGTGGCGACCGTCGGCGAAGGCACCGGCTGGGGCGGCTTCATCGACACCGGCATGTTCATCACCGCCGGCGAACGCCTGCGCGTGTGGCAGTTCGAACCGGGCGGCGGCATTCCCACGCACGGGCTCGTCGGCCGCACCGCGTGCGCGCTCGCGCCTGACGGCAAGACGGTCGTCTTCGCCGACGGCGAGGGCAGCATCGCCGTCACGAACGCCGCGACCGGCGACGTCGAGCGCTGGCTGCCGAGGCATCGGGCTCGCGTCCGCGCGATCGCCTTCTCGAAGGACGGCAGCCTCTTCGCGGCCGGCGGCGACGATCGCGAACTGCGCGTCTATCGCACGAGCGACTGGTCGCTCCTCGGCGTGCGCGGCGGCCTCGACGCACCGAGCTCGGCGTCGGTCGCCTTCAGCCCCGACGGCCAATCGATCGCCGCGACGTTCGCCGACCGAAGCGCCCGCGTGATGCGCGTCGACACGCTCACCGACACCGCGATCATGCCGCTCGGGCCGTCGCAGGCGCTCAGCGTTGCATGGTCGTCGGACGGCGAACAGCTCGCGACGACCGCGCGCGACAACGTGCTGCGACTCTGGACGCGCGACGGCCGCCCGATCGGCGCGGCGCCGCGCGGCATTTCCTTATGGAGCGCGGCCTTCTCCCCGGACGGTCAGCGCATCGCCGTCGGCACGTGGCACCGCACAATCGAGATCTACGACGCGTCGACGCTCACGCTCGTCGACACGCTCACCGGGATCGCGGGTCTCGTCACCCAAGTGCACTGGCACCCGACGGAGCCGCTCCTTCTCGCCTCAAGCGCGGACGGCGTCCTTCGCCTTTGGGATCTCGACGATCGCCGCGCCATCTTCTCCTTCGAACCCGCGGGCTCCGGCGACCTCACCGGCTGCGCGATCGACGCGACCGGCTCGCGCTTCGCCGCCTCGGGCGCCGCCGGCGAGGCGTTCATCTTTGACGTGAAGCGCTGGGACGAGTGGAGTGGGCCGGAGTGAGAAGGAGTCAGGATTGAGGAGTCAGGAGTCAGTGGGGAGAGGGTCATCGTGCGCGCCGAACGGTCGGCGATGAACGGGTGTGAAGGGTGTCAGGGTTCAGGGTTCAGGGTTCAGGGGCAATCCCTTGCACGCTGAGGATTGCCCCTGAACCCTGGTCCCGAAGCGATGAGCGCAGGCCCACACACTGACTCCTGACTCCTAACTCCTGACTCCCTTCTCTCCCTCTGCTACCTTCCCGATCCCATGTTCGACATCGAATACGTCCACGCGCGTCAGGTGCTTGATTCCCGCGGAAATCCCACGCTCGAGTGCGAAGTCGCGCTCGCCGGCGGCGCCACCGGGCGCGCGGCCGTTCCGAGCGGCGCGTCGACGGGCGAACGCGAGGCCGCCGAACTCCGCGACGGCGACAAGAAGCGCTGGCTCGGCAAGTCGGTGACCAAGGCGGTCACGAACGTGAACGAGAAGATCGCCCCGGAACTACTAGGCGGCGACGCCCGCGAGCAGGTCGCGATCGATCGACTGATGCTCGAACTCGACGGCACCAAGAATAAGTCGAAGCTCGGCGCGAACGCGACGCTCGCGGTGTCGCTCGCCGTAGCGCACGCGGCCGCGAGCGCGACGAGCCAGCCGCTCTATCGATACGTCGGCGGCGTCGCCGCGCGGCGCATGCCGGCGCCGATGCTGAACATTCTCAATGGCGGCAAGCACGCGTCGAACACCGTCGACTTCCAGGAGTTCATGGTGCAGCCGGTCGGCTTCGACGACTTCGGCGAGGCGCTCCGCGCCGGCGTCGAGATCTATCACGCGCTCAAGAACCTCCTCCACGACAAGCACCTCTCGACCGCCGTCGGCGACGAAGGCGGCTTCGCCCCCGATCTCAAGACGAACGAGGAGGCGTGCGAACTGATCGCCGTCGCCGTCGAGAAGGCGGGTTACGACCTCGGTCGGCAGATCCAGATCGCGCTCGATCCCGCGACGAGCGAACTCGCGAACGAGGCGAAGGCGCTGAAGCCGAAGGACAAGAAGATCGGCTACTGCTACTTCAAGAGCGATCCGAAGAAGGTCGTCTCGAGCGACGACATGATCGACCTCTGGGAGCGCTGGTCGAAGAAGTGGCCGATCCGCTCGATCGAGGACGGCCTCGCCGAACACGACTGGGCCGGCTGGAAGAAGCTCACTGAGCGCCTCGGCGCGAAGGTGCAGCTCGTCGGCGACGACCTCTTCTGCACGAACGCGTCGATCCTCGCCGAAGGCATCAAGGCCGGCTGCGCGAACGCGGTGCTCGTCAAGGTCAATCAGATCGGCACGCTCACCGAGACGATCGAGACCGTCCAGCTCGCCCATCGCTCGGGCTATCGAACGATCATGAGTCACCGCTCCGGCGAGACCGAAGACGCGACGATCGCCGATCTCGCCGTGGCGCTGAACTGCGGCCAGATCAAGACCGGTGCCCCCTGCCGTAGCGACCGCAACGCGAAGTACAACCAGCTGCTCCGCATCGCGGAGGAGTTAGGTACGGGCGCGGTGTACGGCGTGTGACGGCGCAGGCAGCGGCGCGTCCCGCCGGCTGACGAGGACGCTGTCGAGGAGAGGACCCACGGCCGTGACGCACCCTGCGCCAACCCTCGATTCGGACAGCGTCCTCCGCAACTGTGGCGTCGATCCCGACGTCCTTCGTTCCAGCATCGCGCGATGGATGGCGATCACGCTCGACGGCACGCGCCGCGTCGTCTTCGCCGGCAGCAATCCGCTCATCGACGCGGCGCTGGCCGCGTCTCCTGAGGCACGGCCGGTCGTGCGCTACTCGCTCGCCGCGGCGTCGGCGCTGCCTGCAGAGTCCTACGACCTTCTTGTGGTGATCGAGGATTCGCCGACACCCGACGCGTGGGCGATCATCGCGTCGCTCGCGCAACGCCCGCGCGTGCAGCTCGTCTGGGAGGCCTTGCGTCAAGACCTTCTCGTGAGCCTCATGGCAACGAAGTTCCAGTATCTGGTGACTCCCGAGGAACTTCTTGGCCTGATGCGCAACGCGCCCGGTACGTCGTCGCGCAGGCTCGATCGTCCGATCGTGAAGGCGGACGCGATCGAGTCGTTTCAGGGAAAGCGCGTCATCGAGTTCGGCCCGCTCGATGGCGTGCAGACCGCAGCGATCGCGAAGCTCGGCGCGTCGGAGATCGTCTGCATCGAGATCCGGCCCGACAACTACCTGAAGTCCCTCCTGTCCGCCGACCTCATCGGCGCGCGACAGGTCTCCATTCGCTTCGACAACTTCCACGCGGTGACCGCTGCGCGGTACGGCACGTTCGACATCTGCATCGCGCACGGCGTCTACTACCACAGCAACGCGCCGTTTCGATTCCTCGAGAACATTGCGTCGCTCGCTCCCGTCGTCGTCTTCGGCGGCTTCTGTGCCACCGACGCCTCGCCCGCCGGGGACTGGATGGAGCTTGCGTCGGAAGGTCAGAGCTATCGCGCGAAGCAATACGCCGAAGTGAACTACTTCACCGCGGGCGTCTCCGCCAACGGCTACTTCTTTGGCGCGGACGCGATCCAACGGTGGTTTCGAAATCACGGCTTCGAGATCTGCGCGCTCGAGGTACGCAGCACAACGTCGAAGCAGCCCGCCGGCGAGTTCGTGTTCTTCGTGGCGAAGCGAGCACGTTGACCTGCAACGGCGAGGAGCGGCGAGAGGGCCCACATCGAGCCAGGCCCACTTATGGGGTTGGACTGCCTTGCTGCCTGCGGACCACTAGGGCACTTTCACCCGGGTGGTCCGTAGGCCGCACTCGGGACAGCTTTCGCTGCTGTTGTACAACTGGTATCCACACTCCAGACATCGACCAGCTCGGCGGCGATGGATGCGCCGGACTGTCCGAGCGAAAGGTGCGATCAGCAGGAGAGCGGTAAAAAAACCAGTGTCTAGCAAGAGACCGCGCCACACTGGTTGAAGTGGGATCGCACGCGACGCTCCTTCTTCAGCCGCGTGAAGTTCTTCCTCATCATGGCCATCCCGATATTCGGTTGGTTGTTCGCTCTCATCCCCGTCATTGCAGCGGCCTTGTCCGTCTTCTCAATCGACAGACGAGTGCAGCTCCGCTCTGAGTTCTTTCCCCGAATGCGGAGACTCCGCGGATTTGGTCTTGATGGGAACCTGGAAAGACTCCATCCCGGGATTAGCTAAATGGGAGTTCTCCACGCCGCCGACTCTCGCGATGATTAACGCGTTGAAGGAGCGGCTGATGACGGTCGCGTTCAGTTCAGTCCCGAGGTAGGTCAGAAGCGTGGGCCTCGGAACCGAAATCGGCAGCAACAATCAGAATACAGACAAAAAACCACAGGTGAGATACCATCGGAAGCAGCGATTTCTCGCTAGTTTCAACCCGTGGGGGGTTCATCAGCACGAGGCCATTGTCCGCATGTGAAAAAGGAGGCGTGACTCTGCCAGGCATTCCGCTGGAGCACCGGCTTGACCTTACCGACTTCTTGAACCTCTTCCCACATCGCGGACCACATCTCATGTGGTTTCTCGGAGCCGGGGCGTCGGTGGGAGCAGGTCTTCCAACGGGCGGCACGCTCTTGTGGGAGTTCAAGCGGGCCTTGTACTGCAATGCTCAACGGCTGCCGCCGTCCCGATTCCCCGACCTCTACGACCCCGCGTTCCAACGACTGGTGCAGTCGTACTTCGACTCGAGATCCGGCCTTCCGCCGCAGTGGCACGAGGAGGAATACTCGGCCTACTTCGAGACGTACCTGCCCGACGAGCGGGACCGGCGCCGGTTTCTCGACACCAGGCTTCAAGGTTGCAAGCCGTCCTACGGACATCTATGCCTCGCCGCCCTGATGACGCTTGGAAGCGTGCGCATCGTGTGGACGACCAACTTCGACCAGCTCATCGAGCGAGCGTGCTCTCACCAAGTCATCGTGGACAAGCTCAAGCGACAGCTTGCGGTGGCGGGGCTCGACCAGCCGGACAAGGCCAGCGACTTGATTGGAGACGAGGCTTGGCCGTTGCTGGTCAAGCTGCACGGTGATTTTCTGTATCGCAAACTGAAGAACACCACTTCTGAGCTGCAAAGCCAGGACGCGACGCTTCGACGCCACTTGGCGGAAGAGTGCGGACGGCGAGGTCTAGCAGTTGTCGGCTACAGCGGCCGCGATGCTTCGGTGATGAAGACTCTTGCAGAGGCCCTAGACGCCAGGGCCCCTTTTCCGCACGGCTTGTTCTGGTTTATTCGCCCCGGCGAAACTCCCGTACCCGCGGTGGTGGACTTGCTCGCTCGTACTCGCGACAAGGGAGCTCAGGCAGCCTTCATCGAGGTGAACACCTTCGACGAGCTCATGGCCGACCTCTTCCTTCCTCACCAAGACTCTCTCGCCGACGTGAGAGATTTGGTGAAGGCCGCGAGGCCGAAGCGGCAGCCGATTCCGCTCACATACCAGTCCTCCGCCCACTGGCCGGTGCTCCGGACGAATGCTCTGGAAGTCACCAGCTTCCCGGCGACATGCACGGTGTTCGAGGCGACGGTCGGAAAGACCTCCGAGGTGAAGCTGCTGACGCAGCCTCACGCTACCGAGATGGTTGCCCTTAGGCGGAAGGTGGGCGTCATCGCCTTCGGAGCACGGTCACGTCTCGAGGAAGTCTTTGCCGCATTCGAGCCCAAGGCGTTCGACCGCTACGGCATCGAGCAGAGGCGGCTCCGCTATGAGTCTGCCGAGCTCGGGCTTCTCTATCACGCACTCGCTCAAGGCATCGTCAACAAGACGGGCTTGCTTCGTTCCCAGAACTCTAGGGGACGCTTTCTCTTCGCACGCGACAGAGCTGCTTTCACGCCAGCAGAGCTCACGACATGGAGCAGCCTGAAGTCTCGCGGCGTTTGGCAGCTTCGCCCAGATGCCACGCTGCACGAAGGTTTCGAGTTGGCTCTCGATTTTCGAGACGGCCGCTTCTGGATGCTCATCGACCCAACCATCGTCGTCACTGCCGACGGTCAAGCTCCATATCGCGGAACGGACCGGTCGGACATCGCCAGAGAGCCTCTCGTCACTCGATACAACCGCCAGCGGAACGACGCTCTCCAGTTGTGGATTGGGTTTCTGCAGCGGCATCTTGGCTCACCGCTCAAAGTCGCGTTTCCGTCTGAGGCGGTACGGGAAGCCGAGTTCTCAGTCTCAACGGTGACCGCATTTTCGAGGAAGGCATGACCACTAAAACGGCGAACCTACTCCCAGCTTTCCGCACGGTGAACGAGCCAGCCTTGCTCTTCCACCCAGACCGTCCGCACGACACGGACGTTCATCCGTTGCGAGGCTTGAAGAAGTTCGGCCCGTACTCCCGCAGTCACAACTTCAAATTCCGCGACCCCATCAGTGTCGGTATCCTCTGTCCGGCTGGGGAATTCCCGAAGGTGGCTCAGTTGTTCAGGGAGCTTCACCTTGTTCAGCAACCTCGCGAGAGGAGGCAGTACCTCCAGGAGTTCGACGGCTTCGCGAAGGTGTTCGGTGTCGGACTCGATTGCCCAGCAAAGGCTCAGGACGAACGAGTTCATGAACTCCCGACATCGCGGCTTGAAGCATCGCTTGCCTCCGGCGACCCGCAGAAGGACGTCACCGAGATCTGCCTCGCTGGGGTTCGACAGCTCGTCACCAAGAAGCACTCTTTCGACGTGCTTGTGGTCTACCTCCCGGATTGGTTGTCTCCGGCCTTCCGCAGTGCCGCGGACGACCCGAACAGCGACTTTGACCTTCACGACACGCTCAAGGCTGCTTGTGCGGGACAGGGCATTCCCGTCCAGCTTCTAAACGACGATGCACTCAAGTACCCGTGCCGATGCAGCGTCGCTTGGCGGTTGTCTTTGGCCATGTACACGAAAGCAGGCGGCATCCCCTGGAAGCTGGCGGGATTTGAAAACCGCCACGCCTACGTGGGCTTGAGCTACTGCCTCCGCAAGGGCACCGAGTCACGCTTCGTCACGTGCTGCAGCCAGATATTTGACGCGGAGGGAACCAACCTCCGATTCCTCCTCTACGAGAGCCAAGACGGCATGAACATGGGCGACAACCCATATCTCAGCCGTCAGGACATGCGACGAGTCATGGCCCGCACCATCGACCTCTATCAGCGACAGAAGGGGGCTCCTCCGACGCGGCTCGTGGTGCACAAAACAACCCAGTTCATGGACGATGAGATTGACGGATGCATGGACGCTCTGGGGTCAGTTGACGACCTTGAGCTCCTCACCGTCTCCTCCGACACACCGTGGCATGCCATCAAGATTGACGCGCCGAGGGGCGGGGGCTCGAAAGGGGAACCCGCTGGCTACCCCGTCGAACGTGGCACGGTTCTACCGCTTGGAAATCTGGAGTACGCCCTCTGGACGCAAGGAAACGCGTCCGGCATCGGCTCGGGCAGTTTCTTCAAGGAGGGAAAGGGCATCCCTCATCCGCTCCTCGTCACTCGCTATCTCGGCACTGGCGGAGCCCATGCTTCGGCGTCAGAGCTCCTTGGCCTGACGAAGATGAACTGGAACAACGACTCTCTCTATGACCGCAGGCCGGTCACTTTGAGCTACGCCTCCGTTCTCGCCCGCGTGGTGAAACGCTTGGGCACGCTGAGCAGCACCCCATACGACTTCCGCTTCTTCATGTAGGGGAGGATGACGAAGACGGCACTCCTCTACCTCCTAGAGCCGAAGCGAGTGCGTCTCGCGATGGACACTTGCTCGATGAACATCGAGCACGACGGCGAGCTCAATCCAGGTCCGTTCTGTTCCAAAATGCTCCTCCTCCCGCACCTTCACACCGTGGTCTGCGGAACTAGGCCCACATTGAGCCACGCCCATCTATTGGGACCTGCGAAGCACGCCCCTTAGCCTAACGCCGCCTGTTGCCAACCCGCGCCAGCCCGCGTCTGACGTCCGTGCAAGCCGAATTCGCGCGAGCCACAACCCCCGCCCTGCTCAAACGTTGCGTCTCCCCGCCCTCCCCTTGCCAAGGTGGATGTCGAGGCTTCAAGTCCCTTCCCCCGCTCTACGGACCCAGGCGACTCTTCCAAGGAGGGACGTCACCGGCGCTTCTTTCGCCAACGACTGATCCTTCATCCTTGATCCTTCTCTCCGTCACTCCCACATCTTCGCCCCGCCGGGCCCAAGCGGGAGATCCAGCGCCATCCAGAGGCCGAGGAGCACCATCCAGCCGACGAGGAAGGCGAGGCTGTACGGCAGCATCATCGAGATGATCGAGCCGAGGCCTGCCTTCGGCGCGTAGCGCTGCATGTAGACGAGGATGATCACGAGGTACGCGTTGAGCGGCGTGATCATGTTGGTCACGGAGTCGCCGACGCGATACGCGGCCTGCGTCAACTCGGGGGCGATGCCGAGCGACATCATCATCGGCACGAAAACCGGGGCCATCATCGCCCACTTCGCCGACGCGCTCGACACGAGCAGGTTGATGAACGCCGCGAGGAGAACGAGGACGAACGGCAGCGCCATCTTCGGCACGTTCGCGTCGCGGACGGCTTCGGCGCCGGTGAGCGCGACGAGCGAGCCGAGGTTCGACCAGTTGAACCACGCGATGAATTGCGACGCGAAGAAGGCGAGGACGAGGTACGAGCCCATCGTCGACATCGTGTCGCCCATCATCTTCGCGACCGCGCGGTCGTTCTTGATCGCCCGCGTCGAGATGCCGTAGGCGATGCCGGGCAAGAGGAAGAGGATGAGGAGCATGGGCACGACCGAGTCGCCCCACACCGGCGCCGGGAGATTCCGCGGCGGCTTCGGGTAGTCGCCGTGCAGCGGTGCGCCCGGAACCGCGATCGCGTACGCGAACACCGCACAGCCGAGGAGGAGGACGACGAACGCCGCAACGAGCCCCCGCTTCTCCTCGGGCTTGAGCGACGCGTGCGACTCGTCCGACAGCGCGCCCGACGCGCGGCCCGCGGCGAGCTGCTCGTCGACGTCGGCCTTCGAGAATCGCGACTCGATGAAGCGGCTCGTCACGAACCAGCCGACGAGCGTGAGCAGCAACGTCGAGACGATCATGAAGTACCAGTTCGACGTCGCGAGGACCTGGCGGTCTTCCTTGAGAAGCTGCGCCGCCTGCTGCGTGAGTCCCGAGAGGAGCGGATCGAGCGATGTCACGAGGAGATTCGCGCTGAAGCCGCCGGCGACGCCCGCGAAGACCGCGGCGATGCCGACGAGCGGCGAACGGCCGAAGCGCGCGAAGATGAGCGCGGCGAGCGGCGGAAGGACGACGTAACCGGCGTCGGCGGCCATCGAGCTCTGCACGCCGAGGAAGACCATCGCGGGCGTGAGGAGTTTCGACGGCGTGATCACCGCGACGAGGCGGAGGATCGCGGCGATGAGTCCGCTCCGTTCCGCGACGCCCACGCCGAGCATCGCGACTAACACCACGCCGAGCGGGTGGAAGTCGGTGAAGTTCTTCACCATATTCACGAAGATCCACTGCACGCCGTCGGTCGCGAGGAGGCTCTTCGCGACGATCGACTCGTTGGCCTTCGTCGGGTGCGGCAGCGACCAGCCGGCGGCGGCGGCGGCCGCGGAGCCGAGGACGACGAGGCCGCAGCCGATCAGGAAGAGCGTCGCCGGATCGGGAAGCCGGTTGCCCACGCGCTCGATGACGGAGAGGAAGGATCGTTGTGACACGCGGCGGAGGATCAAGGAAGACCGTGCCGGGATCAAGAGGGTCGCAGGACCTGAATGCCCGCTTTTTCCAGAGATCCCCGTTGCGAACGCAAGCCGTGGCGCCAGTGCCTCGTGCCGACGCGCGGCGAGAAACGCAGATTCGCGGGAGATTCGTCGGACCCGCGCGGAGCCGGTTGCGCCAGTCTGGACGAGCGTTCTCGTCATTCGGTCCGTCCTTTCTCTACGGCACAGGCTCGAGGACATGGATCGTCGCGAACGCCCTCGTGAGAGTTTCGCCAGAGCCGTCCCTACAGGAGTTCATCGATGCTTCGCACTCGCTCGCCGCGCGTCTTCCTTCTCGCCACGACCCTTCTCGCCTGCGCATCCGTGGTCGCCCCGGCCGTCGCCGACGCGACCTTTCTCACCGCTCCAGCTCCGGGCGGATTCGTGCAGGCGGGCGCGGGACCGATGACCACCGGCGCCGCGCTCTGGCCGGGCGCCGACCACTTCCTATTCTTCGCTGCGGGCTCGGGCGCGAACGTCGTCGAAGAGACCTTCACCGGCGACACCGTGGGCGAGGTCGTTTCGTCGTACGCAGGTGACGGCATCACGAATGGCGCGCATGCCGAAGCCGGGCTCGGCGTCATCTCGTTGAGCGCGACGAACGACGCGCCCGACGCCGCTTACTTCCCCGCCGGCATCGCGCACGGCGGATGGTCCGAGACGTTCGTCATCTCGAACCCCGCGTTCACGGGGCAATCGGGCATCCTGCAGTTCACGCTCGACGTGCACGGCACGCTCTTCGCCGCCGGCCTCACGGGTTCGTCGGCGAGCACCGTCACCGCGTACAAGGACGCGGCGCAGCTCCTCGCCAACGACTTCTCCGACATCGGCAACTCGGTGCCGATCAACGGGGGACAGCAGTATCAGTACGGCAATTGGGCCATCGCGACGTTCGGCAATCCGCCGACCGAGAGCATGACCGTGAACGACACCGTCACGTTCGCGGTGCCCTTCACGTTCGGCACGCCGTTCAAGCTCGGCGTCTACGCGAACGCCCGCGCGTCGATGCGTTCGAGCGGCGGCGCCGGCGGGTCGTCGAGCTCGCAGACGACCTTCGACAACGGCTTCACCTGGGGCGGCATCTCGGCCGTCTACGTCGGCACGACGCCCACGAACGACTACACGATCGCAAGTGGAAGCGGCATCGACTGGACTGCCGCGCAGGGCGGCAACGATCCCGCCGACCTCGACGGCAACGGCACCGTCGACGCGGCCGACCTCGGCCTCCTCTTGGGCGGCTGGGGCACGAGCGCGGGCGACATCGACGGCGGCGGCACGACCGACGCCACCGACTTGGCGCTCCTTCTCGGCGCGTGGGGCTGAGGTCCGCGTCGCGCTGACGCTCACTCGACGACCTGTGACGACGACCGCGACGGCCCGTGCCGTCGCGGTTCTCGTCGGAAGTTGGCAGAGTGACGGAGACAATCGATGGCGCGCGTGCGGAGTACGACGGCACCTAGGGTCGCCGCGCGCCGTCACCGGCGACGCGGCGCCGGGGGCCACCCAAGGAGACTCGAGCATGGCTTGGCAGCTCGCACCGCGCGTATCTCGTGGTCTGTCGTCCTATTCCTCCATGGCATCGATCGCGACGCTCGCGGCGATCGCGCTCCCCTTCGCCGATGTCGCTGCGGCGCACGCGGCGGATGGAGGTCCCACGCAATCGCCGGGCATCCTCGGCGGCGACGCCTGTCCGTGGGACTTGAACGGCGACGCCGTCGTCGACGCCGCCGACCTTGGACTCCTTCTCTCGGTGTGGGGCACGGGCGACACCGTCGCCGACTTCAACGGCGACGGCACCGTCGACGGATTCGATCTCGCGGGCGTCCTTGGGCGTTGGGGTCCGTGCGAGGTCCTGCGCGATTGCAACGGCAACGCGCTCGACGACGCCGCGGAAATCGCCGCCGGGATGAGCCTCGACTGCAACGGGGACTTGATCCCTGACGACTGCCAAGACTGCGACGGCAACGGCGTGGCCGACGCGTGCGAGATCGCGTCGGGCGCGGCGGAGGACTGCAACGGCAACGGCGTGCCGGATGCGTGCGACGTGGACTGCGACGGCGACGGCACTCCCGACGCGTGCGCCATCGCCGCGGATCCGTCGATCGACTGCGACGGCAACGGCGTCCCCGACGCGTGCGACATCGCGTTCGATTCGTCGTCGGACTGCGACGGCGACGGCGTCCTCGACGCCTGCGCCATCGCGTCGGGCGCGGTGGAGGATTGCGACGGCAACGGCTCGCCCGACGGCTGCGACGCCGACTGCGACGGCGACGGCGTTCCCGACCACTGCGCGATCGCGCAAGGACTCGTCGGCGACTGCAACGCGGACGGCATTCCCGACGGGTGCGAAGCGGACTGCGACGGGAACGGCATTCCCGACGAATGCGACCTCGCCCGCCATCCCGAGCTCGATCGCGACGCGAACCTTCGGCTCGACGCGTGCGACCTCGCCTGCGCCGCCAACGGCGACGCCAACGCGAACGGCGTCCCCGATTGGACCGAGTTCACCGCGGCCGGGCCGTACGACGCGCTCACGCTCTGCCCGACCGGCGATGCCTCCGACGGCACGCTCACGTTCGGCTTCGCCGCCGATCCCCTTCCCGCCGGGCTCTTCGCGCCGTCGTCGGCGGCGTTCGCGGGCGAGCTCGCGTTCACGGCGATCGCGATCGATCCGACGTCGATCGGCAACGCGTCGATCGTCGTCCAGCGTGCGGCCGATCCCTTCACCGTGAAGGACCGTCCTGGCGGCGCGCCGGTCGCCGTTGCGGCGCAGCTTGCCGGACTCTCGCTCGGCGGCCGCGCGACGTTCACCATCTCGAGCGACGACGGCCCGCTCACCGTCGATGCGTGGGCCCACGCCGTCGCGACGCAACTGCCGGGCACGCTCCTCGCGACAAAGACGACCTCGTTCGGCGGGACCGCGGACCTCACGCTGCCCATGTCGATCGAATTCCTCTTCGCGGTGCGCGAGACCGGCGCCTGCGCGTCGATCGTCCGCACATACACCTTGACCGCGTTCGCCGTGCCATGGGTGCACGCCGCCGACGCCGCGCTCGACCTCGCGATCGCGCCGCGCACGGCATTTGTCTTCGCCGTCGACGGCGCGCCCGGCGCCCAGGTGTCGACGGGCTTCTCTGGCGGCATCATCGGGGGCGGAGTCGCGTGCGCCATCCATGCGATCGCGTACCGCGCGAACCTCACGATCTACAACGGCCTTGATGGCCACTCCGGCGGCCAAGCGATCGCCGAGGCGAAGGAGGAATCGGACGGCGCCGTCACGGTCGCGAACCTGAACGACACCGACGGCGACGGCATCGTCGACCAGGCGGACGACGAGGTGAAGGCCGCGGCGATGAATCCGAAGGGCATCGACGAGATCGATCTCATGAAGCTCGTCGTCGACAAGCCGATCGGCGCGAACGGCGGCGCGGTGACGCTCGAGCGCGTCGGCGGATCGTGCGCGCTCTGGGGACAGGCGACGAAGAAGGACCCGCTCGCGCTGCCGCTCGAGATTCCGGTGAATCAGTTGCCGAAGACCTATTGGATCGAGTCCACGGCGACCTCGGGCGCCCTGCGCGACATCCATCTGCGTTCGACCTACAAGAAGGCCACCGACGACGTCCGCGCCACCGGCGCGTGGTCGAGCAAGTCACTCGTGAAACTGACCCGCGCCGCCGCCGGCGCGGCCAACGCCGTGCCTGGCGACGTCGACAACGCGCTCAAGACGCTCATCGAGGGACGAAAGGCCGCGGACGATTCGCTCTACGGCTACGGCACTTTCGACAAGCAAGGCGCCGACGACACGCGGCGCGGCGGGCGCATCCTCCTCGAGTTCGAGACGAAGCCGGCGGGCGTCGAAGCGCTCGGCGTGCGATGGGACGTCACGCGCCGGCTCGAGCATCGGGATTGGGTGATCTACTACGGCCAAGGCACGCTCACCGACGACGGGCGGCGGGACTTCCCGGCGCAGGCCGAAGAACCCAACGACGACGGCGGCGCGGCGGACGAAGACAACGATCCGGCGCAGCAACACATCTACTCGTTCGACGCTCCGTCGGACACCCGCGCGTCCTCCGAGGCGTTCTACGTCACGCGCAACAACTTCGTCGAGTACACGCGCGTGCACCTTGCGAACCGCGCCTTCGCGAACAGGAACAACCTCCGCGAAGGCAGCCGCTCGTCGGCGTACGTCGCCTGGCACTACGTCGACTACTTCGTGCGCGGCGACAACGCGCGGCGCATCTTCGACACCTCGGGTAAGAAGCCGCAATGGTCGACGCCTTTCCAAGTCGGGGCCGGCAGCGGATCGTGCGTCGCCAAGCTGCTCGCAAACGCCAAGACCGAAGGTTTCACCGCCATCTACGACCTCGCGGCGCGGCGATGGACGCTCATCGGCACGAGCGGCGATCCGGCGGCCACCGACGCGAAGGCGCAGGTGCCCGCGGGGACGCAGTGGACCTTGACCTACGGCACGAAGGTGCAGGTCACCATCACCCAGGGCGCCACGCCCTTCGCCGACGGCACGACGTTCGACTTCAGCATCTTCACGGCGTCGTCGGCCGCGGGAAAGACCGGCGAAGTCGCCGAAGGTGCGACGACGATCCTCGACGAGGGCAACTGATCGCTCGGCGCGGCGCGCCTCACGCCAGGCGCTTCACCGCGATCGCCGTCATGTCGTCGGGTTGCACCGTGCCCGCCGTGTGGCGATAGACCGCCTGGCGCACGAACTCGATGATCTCGGCCGAACTCGACGTTGCAGCCGCGAGGAGCGCCACCTCGAGGCGCGCCTGTCCGAACTGCTCGCCGCTCGCGCCGGCCCACTCGAAGAAGCCGTCCGAGACGACGAGGAGGACGTCTCCCGGCTCGAGCGAGAGCGTCGTGCCCGGCTCGGGCTCGAGCTCCTCGACCACACCGAGCGGAAGGCCGTGCGTCGGCGACTCCTCGACGCGATGGTCGCGGGCGCGATAGACGAGGATCGGCCCGTGCGCCGCGGAGAGGATGCGCACGGTCGCCGCCTCGGGATCGAGCACGCCGGCGAAGAAGGTGACGAATTGCCCGGAGCGCACGTCGCCGTGGACGAGGCGATTGAGGCGATCGACGAGCGGTTCGAGCGGCGACTCCTCGGCGAGCGTCGCGCGGGCGTAGGCGCGGCAGACCGCGGCCATGAGCGACGGTCCGACGCCGTGGCCGGTCACGTCGGCGAGGACGAGGACGATCTGCCCCTGCGGCGTCGTCATCCAGTCGTAGAAGTCGCCGCCCGTCTCGTCGGCCGCCTCGCTCCACCCGGCGATGTCGTAGCCGGCTGCATCGGGCGCCTGCTGCGGCAAGAGCCCGCGCTGGATGTCGCGGGCGAGCTGCAACTGCGAGGTGATGCGCTCGCGCTCCGCGGTGATCGTCGTGAGTTCGTCGATGTGGCGCACGAGCTCGCGGCGCATCTCGAGCATCGCCGTCGCGAGCGTGCGCGTCTCGTCGCGCTCCTCGGTCGCGATCCGCGAGATCGCCGCGATGGAACTCTCGTCGTTCGAGAAGTCGCTGTCCGAGAAGGATCGGACGCCCTCGGCGAGTTCGACGATGGGCCGCGCGATGCGCCGACCGACGACGAACGCGACGAGCGCGACCGGCACGAGGACGGCAAGCGCGATGCCGAGTTGGAAGAGGACGTTCTTCCGCGCGATCGCGTGAAGGTCGTCGAGGCGGACGTCGGCGGCGACGACGATCCGGCCGTTCGGCGTGTCGACCGCGCGAAACGCGGAGCGGAAGCGGCCGTACTCGTCCTCGTAGCTCGCGTAGCGGGTCACGCCGTCGTCGAGCGTCGCGACCGCCTCGGGCGGCACGCGTTCGTAGACCTTCATGAGGTCGGGCTTCTGCCCTTCCGCCCGCTCGCCCTGGCTCAGGCTCGTCGTCTCGACGTAGACGACGCCGTCGCGGCGCACGCAGGTGTAGAGGTATTCGACGCCCGCCTCGTCGGCGACCGCGGTGAGCCGCGCCGCGATCGGCGCGTACGCGGCCTCGTCGAGCGTGCCCCCGAGCGCCCGCGCGTGGACGTCGTCGGCGACGAGCGCGTCGGCGCTCGAGACGAGCGCGAGGAGTTTCGCGTCCACGCCGCGCTTCGCCGCCGTCGTCTCGGCCCAATAGCCGAAGGTCGCGAGCACGGCTGCAACGACGAGCGCCGCGAACACGGCGAGCGCGACGATCTTCGTGGCGATGCTTCGTCCCTGCGACGGCTCCCTGGTGGACATGCGGACATCATGGCCGAAGCGGCGACCGGTCGCCGGCGCGCGACGTCGCCGCCGCCCCGAAGCGTCCGGGGCGGCGGCGTGGCGTACAGGAGGAGGCGACCCTGCCTCATCCCCTTCGTGGCTTGACCGACGTGCCTTTTAGTTGGCGTTCCAATTCCCGAGCAGGATGCCGAGGTCCGCGCCGTCGGTGGTGCCGTCGCGATTGATGTCGCTCACCCCCGCCGAGCCCCAGCCGCCGAGGAGGATGCCGAGATCCGAGCCGTCGACGATGCCGTCGAGCGGCCGCGACAGGTCGCTGCGCGAGGAGCCGACCGCTTCCGGCGCGAAGAAGGCGTAGAGCTGTCCGCCTTCGACGAGCGGATTGCCGAGGCTGTAGTGCGCCTGCATGTCCGCAATGAACCAGCCGAGGCCGAGCGTCTCGCGGGCGTCGATGATGCCCGAGTTCTCCTCGTCCTGGTTGTACGGCGCGGTCGGGGCGAGGCCGATGTCGCCGAAGCGGGCCGGATCCGACTGCGCGATGACCTCAAGCGAGTCGTTCGCGACGGTGTAGAGGAGCGTCTTCGCGCTGTGCGGGTGATTGCCCGGATCCTCTTGGATCAACACGCGAGTGCCGCCCTGGAGGTCGTTGAAGACGCAGAGATTGTCGCCCATCTCCATCACGTCGGTGCCGTCGAGAAGCGCCTCGATCGTGCCGCCCGCGAGGACGTCGTTCACGTCCGTGAAGCGGAGGCGCCAGAGACGGCTCGCGTGCGTCTGCGGCGTGCCGCCCGAGGTCGTGCTCATGCGGTCGGTCGTGACGAAGTAGAAGTCCGCGGGATTCGCCGGATCCCACGCGCCGTCTTCCGGGCGAAGGAAGGTCGTGCCGGCGGCCTGGCCCGCGGGGGCGAGCGTGAAGGGCGCGGAGAGGACGAGGCTCGACGAGCCGAAGCCGAACTCACGCGTCTCGTTCGAGACGGGGAGACCGTCGACATTGACCTGAATGCCGTACGCGGCGCCATTGAGGAGGCCGGCGCGCTCCGCCGGATTGCCGTCCGTCTGCTTCGTGCCGACGTAGACGAAGACGCGGTTCGCATTGCCGTCAGAGGTGGCGACCATCACCGTCTGCGCGCTCTCGAAGGGGCGCGACACGCCGTTCTCCCAGGCGCCGAGCACCGGATCCAGCGAGGTCATCTGGTACGAAATCCCGGTGACGAGGTCGGTCGCCATCATGCGTCCGGCCGCTCCCGACTCCTCGCCGCAGGTGTAGAAGCGGTGCGTGGTGCCGGCGCCCGACACGCTGTCGAAGTACGCGATCGGATCCGCGATGTCGCCCGAGCAGAAGCGGGCGAAGTTAAAGAGCGAACCGCCGCTGCCGTTCGTGACGGCTTGGCTCTCGAGGATCGCGTCGTTGCCCGAGTTGACGCTGAGGAAGTCGACGCCCGCCTCGATGTTGACGTTCCAATGCGCGATGAACGAACCGCCGGCGAAGCCGCGCGGCTGGTGCGCGTGCTGCACGCCGCTCGCGGTCGCGGTGAGCTCGTGGTTGACGAACAGTTGCATGGTGCCGTCCTTCGCGAGGAAGGCGCCCATGCCGTCGGGGATGCCGAGCATCTGGTAGCCGTCGATCGAGTCGCCGACGGTGAGGATCGACACGAGGTCGGTGATCGCGGTGCTGCCGGGGAACGGCACGATGTACGGCGTGGCCGACGACGACGGTCCGGTGGTGAGATACGACTGCGCCTGTGCGACCGTCGCCATGGTCATGGCGGCGGCGGCGCTTGCGAGAATGAAACGAGCCATCTGCTGCTTCTCCTGCGTGGATCCGAGCCCTGCCCGAACCGGATACGCGACCGGATCGGACACGCGAATGCTCGTCGCGCCGCGCGAAGGTCCGCGTTGCAGGCGATGTGGAGGGCGGCAGGATTGCGCGTGTCTCACGCGTGCGGCGCGCAAATCGTCGCGTTCAGATCGCGTGAGCCATAGCGAGATCCGAACGGCACGTGAGCGCCGACGGTTCAGGTCGCGTTGCGGGCGGCGCGATCACGGACGGTTCGCCGCCGGCGGTCGACGCTCGATCTTGGTCACGATCGTGCGCGTCTCGCCTTCGCGGAAGAACGTGATCGGCACGTTGGTGCCGCTGAAGTAGTAGAGCGACTGCTGGAAGTCGACGACGCTCGCGATCCGGCGGCCGCCGATCTCGAGCACGAAGTCGCCCGGGCGAATGCCCGCCTTCGACGCGGGACTCGGGTCGAAGACGTCGTCGACGTAGAGCCCGTGCTCGGGCTTGACGATCGCCTCGAACGCCGCCGCGTCGCGCATTCTCTGTTGCAGCTCGGGAAGGGCGAGCACGGAGAAGCCGAGCCATGGCGAGTCGTTCGTGCGCTTCGCCCGAAGCGCCTCGCCGACGCCGAGCGCCGTCTCGATCTGCATCGCGAAGGTGTCGTACGCGTGCGGCGCCGGACGGTCGGTGGGCGTGAGCGAGGGCGGAGGCACGAGCATCCCGACGACCTCGCCGTCGGGCGTGATGAGCGCGCCGCCCACCGCGCCCGGCGCGATCGCCATGCTGCAATGGATGAAGCTTCCGGTGAGGTCGGACTGGTAGCAGGCGGCGGTCGGCAGCGCCATGACGATGCCGGGGGCGAACGTGCGCGACGCGCCGAACGGGTCGCCGACAGCAAAGACCGTGTCGCCGATCGCGACCGACCGCGCTTTCCCGAACCGCGCCGGGCGAAGGTCGCCGAGCGACTGCCCGTCCTGCCGCCGGATGCGGAGGATCGCGAGGTTGATCGTCGGCTCGCTCGCGAGGATCTCGGCATCGAAGCGCACGCCGTCGGCCGACTCGACATCGACGACGGGCGCGAACGTGTCGCCCTCGAGCGTGAGCGGCGAGCGGCAACAGAGGATGGTCCCCTCGTCGTCGAGCACGATCCCGCTCGCGACCGTTCGCCGCGCGTGTTGCGGGTGCGGCGACTCGTCGGCGAGCTTCCAGCGTCCTTCATACGCCACGCCGTCGGGCACCCTCTCATACGCGGTGATCGAGACGATCGACGGCGCGACCGCCCGCATGAGTTCGCGTCGGGCGACGTCGGCGGCGCGGAGCGTGGCGGCGGCGTCGCGAAGCGCGGCTCCGTCCTCCGCGAACGCGGACGCGTGGAGGGTGAAGGCGGCGAGGAGGATCATCGATCGGCGCATGGCGGGAGAGGCTCGCGCGAGCACGTTTGCCTCGTGCAAACGACGCGTGCGATTCGCGTTCGCCGCGTCGCGCACGTCTCGACGTTGCCGCCGCGAGCCGTAGGATCGCGCCCATGCGACGAACCCTTCGACGCCTCCTCTTCACGACCCTCGTGATCGCCGCGGCCGCGACGGTCGCGCGCGCCGCACCCGGCGACGCGCCGCCCGTCTCCGATGCGGCGCTCCGCACGCAGGTCGTCGAGGGCTATGCGGCCCACGTCGAGCGCGAGTACCGCGCGACGCTCGAGGCCGCCGAGTCGATGCGGGCCGCGATCCGCGCCTTCTGCGCCGCCCCGAGCGAGGCCGGGCTCGCGCGAGCGCGGGAAACCTGGATCGCCGCCCGCGACCGCTACGGCCGCACCGAGGTCTTTCGCTTCGGCAACGGGCCGATCGACTCGCGCGACGGCGGCGTCGAGACCTTCCTCAACGCGTGGCCGCTCGACGAGAGCTTCATCGAGTCGCCGCGCGGCGGGCTCGTGCGGGACTCGAGCACCTATCCCGCGCTCGGCCGCGCGATCCTCCGCCTCCACAACCAGCGCGGCGGCGAGACGCACGTCTGCACCGGCTGGCACGCGATCGAATTCATGCTGTGGGGGCAGGACCTTTCGGAGACCGGCCCGGGAGCCCGGTCGTGGCGCGACTTCGAGGAGGGCGCGGAGTTCGCCGATCGCCGGCGCGAGTACCTCCTCGAGATCACCGACCTCCTCTGCGAAGACCTCGCCGCACTCGTGGCCGCGTGGGCGGCGCCTGCGACGAACTTCCGCGCACGCTTCGTCGCCGATCCCGACCGCGCGCTCAAGGCGATCGTGACCGGGCCGGCGCTCCTCGCCGGATTCGAGATGGCGGGCGAACGGCTCGCCGTGGCGTACGAGACGCGCGACCAGGAAGAGGAGCACAGCTGCTTCAGCGACACCACCGACCGCGACTTCCGCGCGAACGTTCGCGGCATCGACGCGGTGCTGCGCGGGGAGGGCGCGCCGGGCGTGCTGGCGGCGCTTCGCCGCGCCGACGAGGCCCGCGCCGCCGCGCTCGAGCGGGCGCTCGACGCCGCCGTCGCGGCGGTCGATCGCATCCCTGCCCCCTTCGACCGCGCGATCCGCGCGGTCGACGACGCGCCCGAGCGCCGCGCGCTCAAGGCCGCGATCGAGGCGCTCGAGACGCTCGCCGAGGAACTCGGCCGCGCGGGCACGGCGTTCGGCTGGTCGCTTCCGACAGAGCCGCACGGATGAGTGCCATCAGTGCCATCAGTGCCATGAGTACGACGATCGCGAGCGTCGCCCTCGTCGCCCTCGGCGTCGGCGATGTCCGCGTTGCAGCTACCGCGACGTCCGACCGCGCCTTCACGGTCGAGGCCGACGGGCCGCAGGCCTTCAGCCTTCCGATGCCCGCGCTGTCGCGCGAGGAGCGCCGCGCGTTCAGCGTCGGCAACTCCTTCTTTCGCGACAGTTGGGTCGTGGCGCCCGCGAGCGCCGCGGGGCGCGACGGGCTCGGCCCCCTCTTCAACGCGACCTCGTGCAGCGCCTGCCACCCCGACGACGGGCGCGGTCGGCCGCCGCGCGACGCGAACGACGTCGGCGCGGGCATGGTCGTCTTCGTGAGCGCGGCGGCGAGCGACGGCGCGCCGCACCCGATCTACGGCGGGCAGATCCAGGACCAGGCGATTCCCGGCGTGCGACGCGAGGCGCGGGTGCGGCTCGAGCCGATCGAGCGCCGCGGACAGTTCCCCGACGGCACGCCGTACGCGCTGCGCGCCTGGCAGGTGCATCTCGACGACCCCGCCTACGGCCCGCTCGGCGACGTTCGGCTCTCCCCGCGCGTTGGCCAGCAGATCGTCGGCATGGGACTTCTCGAAGCGCTCGACGACGCGGCGCTCCTCGCGCTTGAGGATCCCGACGACGCGAACGGCGACGGCATCTCGGGTCGGGCGCATCGCGTGCGCGACCCCGACGGCCGCGTGCGCGCGGGCCGCTTCGGATGGAAGGCGTCGCAGCCCTCGATCGAGGCGCAGGTCGTCGCCGCGCTGCACGGCGACCTCGGCATCACGAGCCCCGCGAGACCCGCCGAAGCGCTCTCCGCGTTGCAGGCAGAGTCGGTGCGGGCGCCGTCGGGCGGCGATCCCGAGGTCGACGCGACGAAGATCGAGCGCCTCGCGCACTACTGCCGCACGCTCGCGGTGCCGCGGCGTCGAGGCGCCGACGACCCGGAGGTCGCGCGCGGCGAGCGGCTCTTCGCGGCGCTCGGCTGCAACGCCTGCCATCGCACGGGACTCGTGACCGGCGACGCGTCGCCGATCGCGGCGCTTCGACAGGTCACGATCGATCCGTACACCGATCTTCTCCTGCACGACATGGGGCCCGACCTCGCCGACGGCCGGCGCGACGGCGACGCGAGCGGACAGGAGTGGCGCACGCCGCCCCTCTGGGGCATCGGGCTCCTCGAGACGGTCAACCGCGACGCGCGCTACCTCCACGACGGCCGCGCCCGCACGCTCGAGGAGGCGATCCTCTGGCATGGCGGCGAGGCGAAGCGGGCGCGCGACGCCTTCGCGGCGCTCACCGCCGACGAGCGGCGGGCGCTCGTCGCGTTTCTCCGTTCCCTCTGAGGCCCACATGACGCCCCTCGCCCTTCCGATCGTGGCTTGGCTCGCCGTACTCAGCGTTGCAGGCGAAGGTTCGATGTCGTGCACGCCCGTGGCCGACGCGAGCCTCTACGAACCGGCGGCGCCGAACGACGCGCCGTTCGCCAATGGCAGCGGCCAATTCCTCTTTGCCGGACGGACGTTCGAAGGCCTGTACGGCCTGCGTCGCCGCGCGCTCCTCCGGTTCGACCTCTCCGCGATTCCGGAGGGCGCCGTCGTGACGAGCGCGACGCTCACGCTCACGTTGGTTCAGTATCAGGGCGGTCCGAGCGACCTCCATCTGCATCGCGCGCTCTCGCCGTGGACGACCGGCGCGAGCGACCCGTCAGGCAACGAAGGCAAGGGCGCGCCGGCGGCGCCGAACGACTGCACGTGGAGTTTCGCCACGTATCTCGCGCCGGACGAAGGCACGCCGTGGTCCCTTCCGGGCGGAGACTTCGTGCCCGAGCCGAGCGCGAGCCTTCGCACCGAAAGCATGGGACCGAACGTCTGGACCGGCGCCGGGCTCGTCGACGACGTGCAAGCCTTCGTCTCGGATCCTGCGTCGAACCACGGATGGTTC
>JAEUIT010000002.1 GCA_016795035.1 Phycisphaerae bacterium
GAGCACCAGCCGCTCCTGCGCGAGACCCGCTACGAGCCGCCGCGCCGCGCGTTCATCGACAGGTGACCTCCGATTGCTGTCAGTTCTGCACGATGACAGAATTTCGGCGTTGGGTGACCTCCTATTGCTGTCACCTGGCCATTCAGGAGTCAGGAGTCAGTGGGAAGACACGCACGACGACGCGCACGGGTGTTTCTCCCCCCTGACTCCTGAATCCTGACTCCTGGCTCCTACTCCTTGATCCTTCTCCACGCTCGCGCATCGTCAATCACCCCTCGCGCCTCGCGCAGGAGCGCTTCGAGCGGGAACGGCTTCCGCAGGATGCGCAGCGGCGCGAGCGCCGAGTGCACGTCGGTGCGGCCGTCAGTCGTCACGATCGTCGGGATGAGCGAGCCGCGGTCGCGCAGGCGCTCGAGGCACGCGATGCCCTGCGCGTCGGGCAAGTCGATGTCGAGGACGAGGAGCTCGTAGCGCAGCGGGCCGTCGAGGATCGCGCGGTCGGCGTCGCTCGCGTCGGCGAACGCGTGCACCTCGATGTCGAGGGCCTCGAGCGCTTGCGCGAGCACGGAGCGCACCTCGGGGTCGGCGTCGACGACGATCGCGCGGCCGACGTCGGGGAGGCGGTCGTGGAGCGCGTCCGCGCGGCGCGGCGCGGAGGGCGCCCGCGCCTCGTCGTCCGAGAGCGTGACGCGCGCCGTCGCCCGTCTGCCGCCCGAGGCGGGCGCCACGGTGATCTCGAGCGTGCCGTCGGCGTCGTCGAGCATGCGCCGCGCGACCGCGAGGAGGAGCCCTTCGCGCGACGGCTCCTCGAGCGTCTCCGCGAGGACGTGCGGGCGGCGCGTGTCGGTCGGCGGCGCCCCGCTGTCGTCGACGTGGAGGACGAGCCGCGAGGCGTGGCGATCGAGAGCGTCCGAGGTCTCGAGCGCCGCGATGAGGTGCGCCGAGCCCGCGCGGCCGGCGGATTCGCGGGCCGCCGCGAGAAGCGCGACGACGATGCGGCGCACGTCGCCGCGCGAGAGCGGCAGGCGCACGCCACGGGCCACGTCGTTCGTCACCGTGAGCGTGAACTCGCGGGGCAGGAGCCGGCGGGCGACCCGCGCGGCGTCGTCGATCGCCGACGCCGCGTCGATCGTCACCTCGTCGTCGTCGTCGGTCGTCGTCGCCTCGGCGAGCGCGAGGACGATGTCGCGCACCGCGTGCGTCGCGCGGGCGACCGTCGTGTCGAGGCCGGCGCGATCGTTCGGCGACGCCGACAGCGCGAAGAGCGCGTCGCGCAGCTCGCCTTCGACCGCCGCGCCGAGCTGCGTGAAGAGTTCGGTGCGCGCGAGTCGCCGCTCGGCGAGGCCGCGGGCCCGCTGTTCGCGCTCGCAGTCCCCGCGCTCGATGACCCGCGACGCCGCGAACGCGAGCACGGTCGCGAGCGACATCTCGTCGGACTGGACGCGCGCCGGGGCGCGAAGGAATTCGATCGTGATCGCGCCGCGCACGTGGCCGAGCGCGAAGCAGGGGATGACGAGCATCGACTGCGTGTCGGGCGGCAGGCGAGCGGCGCGGACCGGATCGGCCATGGTCGCGGCGTCGCGGGTGAGGACGACCGGCTTGCCGGCGGAGAAGGCGTCGAGCCACCAGACGACCGCATGCGGCGGAAGGAGCTGGCGCTGGGCGAGGACGCTCGCCACGCCGGTCGCATGCGGGTCGATCCATTCGAACTCAAACGACGCCCGGCCTTCGGCGGCGTTCACCGCACAGAAGGCGGCACGCTCGGCGCGGAGTGCGCGGGCGGCGGTCTCGATCGCCCGCCGGAGCGCCGCGCCGGAATCGGTCGGCGCCGCGAGCATCGCAAGGACGAGCGACTTCGCCTTCTCGATCTCGCTGAGCCTTGCGGCCCGATCTTCGGCGGCCCGCTGCAGCGAGAAGTCGACGAAGCGGAGCATGTAGAGCTCGGGCTCCGGCCGCTCGCCGACCGGTCGCTGCACGACATGCAGCCACGCCCACGAGCCGCCGGCGCGGCGCAGGCGGCACTGGAACTCGATCGTGCCCACGGTCCGTTCGCGGCGGGCTTGAGCCACGCGCAGCCACGTCTCGCGGTCGTCCGGGTGCAGCCGGGCGTCGAGGTCCTCGATCGCGGTCATCGCCGACGACGTCGCGTCGAGAAGGAGGAGCAGTTCACGCGAGGCGTCGACGATCGAGCCGTCGACCCCGACGACCGCGAAGGCGAGGTCCTCGGTCACCGCGTCGAGGCGATCGAGCGCTTCGCGGACCCGCGTGCCGCCGAACGCCCAGCGTCCGCGGATGAGTTTCGCCCCGACGAAGACGAGACCGACGCCCGCGGCGGTGAGGAGCCACACGAGCACGTTCTCGATGGTCGTTTGGGCGAGGAGCGTCACGAGGGTCGACCCATGCGGCTCGCGCGCTGGCGCGGGCGTGCGTCCGGACGATACCGCCTCGACCGCGTCACGCGCGGACGGCGCGCGCGAGTTGGAGTAGTCTGTGCCGCACCATGAGCCAATATCTCACCGCGCCGGTTCCCTCGACCGAGATGCCCAAGGGCATTCCCTACATCGTCGGAAACGAAGCGGCGGAGCGATTCTCGTTCTATGGCATGAAGACGATTCTCTTCGTCTTCATGACGCAGTACCTCCTGACCGCCGACGGCAAGCCGGCGTTCCTCACCGCGACCGAAGGGCGCGAGTGGACGAGTTGGTTCGTCGCGAGCGCGTACTTCTTCCCGGTGCTCGGCGCGCTCATCGCCGACGCCGTCCTCGGCAAGTACCGCACGATCCTCTATCTCTCGATCGTCTACTGCCTCGGACACCTCTCGCTCGCGTTCATCGACCTTCCGTCGCCCATGTTGCAGGCGACGTTCGAGCCGAAGGTCTGGCTCATGATCGGTCTTCTCCTGATCGCCATCGGCTCGGGCGGCATCAAGCCGTGCGTCTCGGCGAACGTCGGCGACCAGTTCGGCAAGTCGAACGCGCACCTCATGTCGAAGGTGTTCGGCTGGTTCTACTTTTCGATCAACTTCGGCTCGTTCTTCTCCACGTTGCTGACGCCGTGGCTTCTCAAGACGCACGGCCCGGGCTGGGCGTTCGGCGTGCCGGGCATCCTGATGTTCATCGCGACGGTGATCTTCTGGGCCGGACGCAAGAAGTTCGTGCACATCCCGCCGGTCGGCGTCGCCCGCTACATCAACGAGTTCTTCGAGGGCGGCGGCATCAAGATCCTCCTGAAGATCATCCCGATCTACATCTTCGTCGCGGTCTTCTGGTCGCTGTACGACCAGTCGGGCTCGGCGTGGGTCGAGCAGGCGAATCGCATGGATCGCAGGTTTCTCGGCTTCGATTGGCTTGAGAGCCAGGTGCAGGCCGTGAATCCGCTCCTCATCCTGATCTACATCCCGATCTTCACGTACCTCGTCTATCCGGCGATCAACAAGTTCTTCCCGCTCACGCCGCTCCGCAAGATCTCGATCGGCTTCTTCCTCACGGTGATCGCGTTCGGCCTTTCGGCGGTCATCGAGCAGTGGCTCGTCGACGGCTCGAGCGCCTTCGCCGCGGCGCACGTCACGAACGCGGTGTCGGGCGGTCTCGTCGATTACGCGGCGACGGCGGAGATCTTCAAGGTCGGCGGCAACGAGGCGCTCGCAAACTCGCTCACCGAACTCGTCACGAAGGTGAACCTCGCGGACGCGCAGACGACGAAGCCCGTCGTCGACGCCCTCGCCGCGGGCGGCGCCTTCAAGACGACCGCCGGCGAAGTCCTCACGTGGGCGAAGCCGAGCATCGCCTGGCAGATCCTCGCATACATCATCCTCACGGCCGCCGAGGTCATGGTGTCGATCACCTGCCTCGAGTTCAGCTATACGCAAGCGCCGCCGAAGATGAAGTCGTTCGTGATGAGCCTCTATCTCCTCTCGGTCTCGGCGGGCAACGTGTTCACGGCGCTCGTGAACCGCGTGACCGCGGACGAGGCCGGCAATTCGACGCTCACCGGCGCGAGCTACTACTGGTTCTTCACGTACGTCATGCTCGGCGCGGCGGTCGTCTTCATCGTCGTCGCGCTCCTCTACAAGCCGCGCGAGTATCTCCAGGACGAATCGGCCGCGAAGGCCTGACGCGCTCCACGTTGCCATGACCGCTCCACGTGCGACTCCCGCGGTCACGGTGCGCCTGCGCCGTCCGCCGCAACTCTCGCGCGTCGCGGATCGCTTCGTGCCCGAGGTCGACCTCGATCGCGTCGAGCGGCGCTGGAAGGCCCTTCAGGCGGAGAACCCGCGCTACTTCGACGGCGACATCCTGCACGTCCTCGGCCACTCGCGGAATGGCCACGGCGGCGTGACGATCCACGTCGCGCCGACGAGCTACCGCTTCTACGCGGTCGAGCGCCCGGGGCGCGACGCGCACGGCGGCGAACCGATCGACTGCGGCGTGCGTCCGCTCGGCGCGAAGGCCTTCACGATGGTCGACGGGCGCGTCGCGATGGCGCGGCGCTCGCGTTCGGTCGCCTTCTATCCCGGCGAATGGGAGTTCGTCCCGGGCGGCGGCCTCGAGACCGGCGACGACCCGGCGCGGGCGGTGCTGCGCGAGCTCGCGGAGGAGACGCCGTACGAGGCGATCGCGCCGCCGGTCGCGATCGCGTTTCTCTATGACCCCGGCGCCTTGAGCTGGGAAGTGATCCATCGCATCGAAGCCCGCCCGCGCGCGGACCGCGCGAACGACGCGCACGCCTGGGAGCACGCGGATCGTGCGCTCGTCGAGCCGGGACGCTGGCCGGAGCCGTTGTGCGCGGTGGCGCGGGCGATGCTCGGGCTGCGGGACACTTGATCGCGCGGTTGGGCTGCGTGCGCGGAGCTCTTCTCTTCGTTGGTGGAGGGGGAGGCTGCTGAGCGGAGGAATCTGCTGAGCGAGGGAGGATGCAATCGGGTTTGCGCAGGCCCCACGATCGCGCGTCTGATGGCTTTATCCGTGTTCATCTGTGTTCATCTGTGGTTCATTTGCGGCTCCTTCTTGCTGCAACGCGAAGAAGGGGAACCACAGATGAACACGGATGAACACAGATAAGACGCAACAGAGATGTTGCCGCACCGAAGGATCAAAAGGGTGAAGGCAGTCATGGCCTTCTCACCCTCACTCCTTGATCTTGGTTCCTTGATCCCCGCTTTTCAGGCATCTGCGGTGCGGCTCTCGTGGTGTCGCGCCGGCGACGAACATGACGCACGCAGTTGTCGTCTCGCCTGAAAGCGCCGTGGCCTCTGTGCGCTCGCGAGGGTGTAAACGAAGGCGCGGGCGATTCTCCGCGTGGCAGGCGCTCCGTCCGACGACGCCGAGCGCCGCCCCACGCCCTCTCCA
>JAEUIT010000003.1 GCA_016795035.1 Phycisphaerae bacterium
GAGCACCAGCCGCTCCTGCGCGAGACCCGCTACGAGCCGCCGCGCCGCGCGTTCATCGACAGGTGACCTCCGATTGCTGTCAGTTCTGCACGATGACAGAATTTCGGCGTTGGGTGACCTCCTATTGCTGTCACCTGGCCAGTCAGGAGTCAGTGAAAGAGCGCGGCGCGTGAGCGCAACTGCTTTCTCACTGGCTCCTGAATCCTGAATCCTGACTCCTCTCCCTCACACTCCGCGCGTTCCCGGATCCCAGATCAGCTTGTGAAGCTGCGTCTGCATGCGGACGGGCAGTCGATCGGCCAAGATCCACTCGGCGAGTGTGCGGGGATGCAGGGCGGGGCACCCGAGGATCTCGAGGCCCTTCTTCTGTTCGAAGACGGCCGACATCAACACCGCGTTGCAGCGCTCGGCGAGGCGATGGTCGCGAATCGCCTGCGCCGCCCAGTCGTAGTCGGCGCGGTCGGTGATGACGAACTTGATCTCGTCGCGCGGGCGGAGGTCGTCGAGGTTCGACCAGAGGTTGCGCGCCGCCTCGCCGCTCCCCGGCGTCTTCAGGTCGAGGATCCGGATCGAGCGCGGGTCGCAGGGGCGAATGTCGATCGCTCCCGAGGTCTCGATGAGGACGGTCGCGCCGTCGTCACAGAGCGGACGGATGAGGTCATGCACGCGCTGCTGCGCGAGCGGCTCGCCGCCGGTGATCTCGACGAGCGGACAGCCGAACGCTCGGACCTCAGCGAGGATCTCGTCGATCGGGCGCGTCGTCCCCTCACGGAAGGCGTACTCGGTGTCGCAGTAGCGGCAGCGCAGCGGACATCCCGTGAGCCGCACGAAGACGCACGGGCAACCGGCCCACGTCGACTCGCCCTGGATCGAGAAGAAGATCTCGTTGATGCGAAGCGTCGAGGTCATGGCCACGGAGAGACGAGGAAGGTCCGCCTACGAAATCGCCGCGGCGAATCCGCCGCGGCGATCGAGAATGCCCAAGAGAGGACTCGAACCTCCAATAGGGTTACCCCTGCCAGCACCTCAAGCTGGTGCGTCTGCCAATTCCGCCACCTGGGCTGATGGATTCCGGCGGTCTCGCGACCGCTTGGGGACCGAAGAGAATAGCCGAAGGCTCTGAAAAGGGGAAGCCCTCGCCCGCGAGAATCTCCGGGGGACCCGACCAATGAGAACGGGCTGGCTCCGGCGAGCCAGCCCGTTCGATGCGTTGCACAAGGTCAGACCGCCGCGAGGGGCGATCGTCTGGGCTTAGCCCCACGCTCCGAGGAGGAGGGCGAGGTCGTCGGCGCCGACGATGCCGTCGCCGTTCAGGTCGCCGGGGCTGGTGTTGCCCCACGCCCCGAGGAGGATGGCGAGGTCGTCCGCGCTCACGATGCCGTCGCCATTCAGGTCGGCGACATTCTCCGGCGTGCAGGAGATGCCGGTGAGGACGAGGTCGTCGACGCCCGCTTCGACGAGCGAGCCGGAGCCGAGGTCGCTCGCCTGGAAGCGAAGCTTCATCTGCGCGGTCGGCGTCACGAAGTCAGCGATGCGGAAGGACTTGAAGACCCACGCGTTCGCGTTGGTGGCGACCGTCTCGAGCGTCACCCACGTTCCGCCGTTGTTGTTCGAGATCTGGACCGGCATCGAGTCCGCGTTCGGGCTCGCGCCTTGATCGTTCGAATACCAACGCCAGTAGGAGATGAAGGCCTCGTCGTAGCCGGTCGCGTCGAAGGTCGGCGACACGAGCGTCGTGGTGCCGCCGTCGATGTCGGCTTCACCGAGCGAGCCGCCCGGGGTGCCTTGGCCGGTGACGAAGCAGAGGACGCCATTGGGCGTGTGATCGTCGCCCGGCTGCGCCGAGGTCGGATTCGGATCGACGTGGACCCACTGGCCCACGCTCGCGGTGTCACCCGCGACGCCAAGCTGCCAGCCCGCGATCGAGCCTTCGAGCGTGTTGTTGAAGATCTCCGTCGAGCCGGCCGCGGAGATTGAGGAGTAGACCGTCGACGGGGCGCCGAGCGGATTCGTGACCGCCACGTTCGACGTCGTCGAGGCCGAGACGTACCACTGGACGGTGCTGAGGCAGACCGTCGCCGGGACCGCGACTTCGTAGTTGTTCGCCGAGACCTGCGTCATCGGCACCGAGGTGAACGAGCCGCTGGTGCCGTTACGCCAGAAGAAGAGGCCCGTGCCCGGCTGCGGCTGCGACGCCACGGCTTCGACCTTCACCGAGAGGATCGTCGACCCCGTCGGCGCGACGGTGGACGGGATGCCGTTCGGGTAGGTGAACTTGATCGGCTGAATCGCCGGCGCCGGGAGGCCGTGCTGGCCGAAGGCGTCGGCGATCGACGCGTAGTTCGGCGTGCCGTCGTTGATGTCGGAGTTGTCGTCATCGAGAACGAGGAAGTCGATCACGATGTCGGCGCCGATCGACGACGTGTTGCCGTGGAGCGGAACGCTGTTCACGACGATCGTCTTCAGACGCTCGAGGTAGTCGTTCGGGTAGAGCTGCGCCCAGTTCTCGCGGAGATCCCACACGCAGCCCGAGATGAGCTTGCCGCATGCGTGCACTTCGCTGCCGCAGTCGGAGCAGCTCGTGGCGCTGTACTGGCAGCTGTTGTTGGCGTCACGGATGCCCGAGGCGCAGTTGCTCGAGAAGCCGAAGCCGGTGATCGACTCGTCGGTCACGAGGATGCCCATGCAGTCGGACATGCCTTCGCCGTACGCGCCTTGGCCGCTGCCGCCCGAGGCGACAACGTGGTGCCCGTACTCGTGGTGCACGACCGTCGCGAACGCGGTGTTCGCGCAGCCGCCGCCGGCCTGATAGAAGTTGATCGAGCCGTTGTAGAACGCGTTGCAGGTGTTGGCGAGGTTGACGTTGATCGTCATCGCCGACGCGCCCACCTGACCCGCGATCGTCGGATAGCTCGGGTTCTGCTCGAGAACGAGATCGCGAATGATGTTCGCGTGGATGTAGGCGTTGATCTGCGCCCGAACAAGCGGGTCGAGGTTCGGCTCGTTGTGCACGAAGGCCATGGCCGAGCCCGCGGTCTGCGAGATCGACGAGATCGGGCCCGCCTGATCGGCGACCGTGAAGTAGAGGCCGCCGATCGTCGAGGTCACCTGCGCGCCGCTGGCGACGCCGGTGACGAAGAAGTTGCCGTCGACGTCCGCGTAGTAGGTCTGGCCGTTGATCGTGACCTTCGCGTAGGGAAGGCCGGCGACTTCCTCGAACGCGCAGATGTCGGCGCCGGTGCCCGGCGTCGCCATGCCGCCCGCGTTGCCGCTCGCGTCGATGAAGCAGACTTGATCTTCCTGGTAGAGGATCTTGCTCGTCTCGGCGTCGACGACGTAGAGGAACTTCTTGTAGTTCTCAGGCTGGAAGGTGAGTCCGCCCTCGGCGATGAACTTGTAGGCGAGGCGCGGCGTCTCGATCGCGTCGCCGGCGCCGGCGAAGATGACCACTTCGAGATCGGAGATCGTCGGGCGCTGACGGAACTGGTTGCCGACGACGCGCAGGAGCTTCTTCGTGTCGATCGACGCGAGGTCGGGCGCCGCCTGATTGAAGGTCGCGGCGAATTCCCCAAGATCGCGGAGGGTGCTCGAGGCGAGCACGGCGGGGAAGGTCGCCTCATTCCGCACGACGACGCGGAGGTCGCTGCGGAAGACGGGAATGCCGTTGAGCGACTGCGAGTAGGTGACGAGCGTGAACTTCGACGAGCCGGTCGTCGCGTCGTACATGAGCGGCACGAGACGCTCACGCGACGGGAACGGACCGACCGGAAGAAGATCCGCGGCGTTCACGCCGAAGACGCCCGCGTGGGCGTTGACGAACGCGTCGGCGGAATCGACCGGCGTGGCGCCAGACGAGAACGCCGAGCCGTAGACGCGACCGACGCCGAGGTCCTTCATGAAGAAGGTGGCGCCGGGGTTCGCGGCGAGGAAGGCATCGCGAGCGTTCTGGACGTCGGCCGAGATCGGGGCCGGCTGCCCGAGGCCGTTGGGCGCCGCCTGCGGCAAGGCGACAGCGACTGAGGCGGAAAGGATGGCCGCGAGGAGCGCGGCACTCTTGACGAGTCCCCCTCCGACGGAAAGGGGGCGTGGCTGCACGGGGTTCGTCACCAGAGAGTCCTCAGAGCGTGCGATGGAGATGGAAATGAGATGCGGCGTCGGCGATGGTCCGCGAACGGCGTGAGAGGCGGCCGAAGCCGTTCGTTCGCGGACATAGGGTTGACCGTCGTAGCGAGCGCCGCACGCTGGCGACCGCGGAAGGTCAGATCGTCGGCGCCGACCGGAAATGAGCGGTGGCGACAAAAACGAGTGAAGGAAACCGCCCGCTGCACGCGCCGCGCCCTGTCACAAATCCACCACGATGTAGGGGTCCGGCGGCCGATGCCGCGCGGTTGGCTTCCGACGGCTCTCGTTCCGGAGCCCGGAGGGCAGCGGGACAGAGCCATCCCGATTCTTCCCAAATCTGAAACAATCGCAAGCAGAAAGTCCGGAATGGGAAGAGGTTCGCACGCGAGGTCGCCGCGAGCCGCTCAAGCGACCGCTCCATCACCGACGGTCGTCCCGCTCCAACCGCGCCCGAACCCAATGGCGAAATCGACCAAGAAAGACCGCGGCACGGACGATCCGGTCATCGAGAACCGGAAGTCCCGCCACGACTACGCCATTTCCGAAACGCTCGAGTGCGGCATGAAGCTCTTCGGCTCCGAAGTGAAAAGCATCCGAAACGGCCAGGCCAGTCTGGGCGAAGGCTGGGTCCGCGTCGACGACGACCCGTTGACGCTCACCCTCATGCAAGTCCACGTCGCCGAGTTCCCGCCCGCGGGCGCGCGTCAGCACATTGCCGTGCGACCGCGACGACTGCTCGCGAAGAAGCGCGAGATCGCGAAGCTCGCGCAGGCGGCAGCCTCGAAGAAGGGCACGATCGTGCCGCTCAAGATCTACTTCGTGCGCGGCGTGGCGAAGGTGCTGGTGGGCGTGGGCGTCAGCAAGAACGCCGTCGACAAGCGACAGGACTTGGCGAAGAAGGCACACCAGCGCGACATCGACCGGGCGACATCGCGACGGCGGTGAGCGCACGGCCGAGAGGAGACGGACGGTGGACGACACGACAACTGGTCGAGTGGCGATCGTGACGGGCGGTTCGAGCGGCATCGGGCGAGCGGTCGCGATCGGCCTCGCGAAGGAAGGGTTCGCGGTCGCGATCGTGGGTCGCCGCCGACAGGCGCTCGCCGAGACGGCCGCGGCGTGCGCACCGGCGCGCACGCTCGTCATCGAAGCGGACATCGCCGAACCGCGGGCCGCGTCGCTCGTCGTGCGCGAGACGTTGCGCGCCTTCGGGCGCGTCGACCTTCTCGTGAATAACGCCGGCGTCGCGCCGTACCTTCCGATCGCCGAGACGAGCGACGAGATCCTCGACTCCACGTTTCAGCTCAACGCGCTCGCGCCGGCGCGGCTCATCCGCGAGGTGTGGCCCGCGTTCACGGCGCAGCGCTCGGGGTGCGTCGTCAACGTGTCGACGCTCGGCACGATCGATCCCTTCCCGAACTTCCTCGCGTACGCCGCCAGCAAGTCGGCGCTCGACTCGATGACCCGCTCGGTCGCACGCGAAGGCCGCGCGATCGGCGTGCGCGCGTTCGCGGTGAACCCCGGCGCGGTCGAGACGCCGATGCTTCGCGGCTTCATGCCTGTAGAGAAACTGCCGACCGCGCGCACGCTTTCCCCCGAGGCGGTCGCGCAGGTCGTCCTCGATCTGGCGAGCGGTCGGCGGTCCGAGAAAACGGGGGCATGCGTCCCGCTGCCGAGTCCCTGACGCGAGCGATCCGCAGCGTCGCGCCAAAGCCTCCGTCCGGCTCGCCCGGCTTCCGACCGCCGCTTCACTCGGCGGAGATACGTGCCGATACCTAGTCCGCGATGCGTAGCTTTGACGAACTACGTTTTCTCCTTCCTGTCCGCGCGGACGCTCGGCGTTCCGGTCGCGTACCGATGGAGGGGTCGCTCCAGTGCTCTCTCGGTCGTCTCTTGGATCTCTCGCTCGGAGGAGCGCGGATTCGGGTTCGCCGTTCGCCTCGCACGGAGCGCGTGATCATGCGCCTGTGGGATGACCACGGCGGCATTGAGACGGAAGCGGAAGTGACCTGGCGCAAACGCCTTGGCTTCTTCAAGCACGAGATCGGCGTGCGGTTCCCGCCGCTCGACGATGTCGGACGCACGTTTCTGCAGCGCATGGCGTCCGACCATCGCTTCCGTCAGACGATCAACGAATGCGATCCCGCACGCGACGCTGCGTGAGGGACGACATCCGACGAGAGACCTCATGCACGACTCGAACGACCACGGACATCACACGCCCGCGAAGCAGCCCGCCCTCTCCGGCGACGGCCGCCACGCGAAACGAAGCATCGTGGGCGGACCGCTCCGATCGAATCTCGGCAAGGTCGTCGACCTCTCCTCGACGGGCGCGCTCGTCGTGAGCCGAACCGCCGGCCCCGAAGGGACGATCGCGTTCATCGTCGGCGACACGCACGGCTCGGTGAGCTGCGCGGCGCGCGTCGTCTGGACGCGCCGGTGCGGTCTCTTCCGCCACGAGATCGGCCTTTCGTTTCCCGAGCTCGCGCCGGAGCAGGCGGCCACGATTCGACGCTTGATCGCCGAGCACGAGCTTCGGAATGACTACGGAACGAGCGAGCGCCGCGAGGCGGCGTGAAAGAAGGATCAAGGATCAAGGGTGTGAAGCCAATCGGCTTCCATCTGACACCCTTGATCCTTACTCCTCGATCCTCGATCCTACTCCGCATGCCGAAGAACCCCGCCGTCGACGACTACATCGAGAAGGCGCAGCCGTTCGCGAAACCGATCCTCAAGCGCCTCCGCGCGGCGGTGCACAAGGCGTGCCCCGAGTGCGTCGAGGTCATGAAGTGGTCGTTCCCGAACTTTGACTACAAGGGGCCGTTCTGTTCGATGGCCTCGTTCAAGGCGCACGCGGTCTTCGGCTTCTGGAAAGCGGCGCTGCTCGAGGACGCGAATGGCATTCTCGAGACGAACGAGCGCACCGCCATGGGACACCTCGGGCGCATCACGTCGCTCGATGAGCTGCCCGACGAGAAGACGCTCGTCGCGCTCATCCGTCAGGCGAAGGAGCTCAACGACCAAGGCGTCAAGGTCGCGCGGGTCACGAAGAAGAAGCCGCCGCTCCGCGTCCCGAAGGAACTCAGCGACCGCATCGCCAAGAACGCCGCGGCGCACAAGACCTGGGACGCCTTCTCGCCGAGCCACAAGCGCGAGTACGTCGAGTGGATCGGCGAAGCGAAGACCGACGCGACGCGCGAGCGCCGCATCGCGCAGACGCTCGAACAGCTCGCCGACGGCAAGGCGAGGAATTGGAAGTACGAGAAGAAACGGATTCAGGATTGAGGATTCAGGATCGAGTGAGAAGGCGCCAGCGTCGTGCCGTCGTCCATCACTGACTCCTGACTCCTGACTCCCAACCGTCGTGGCTATCCCACCAACCGCCGGATGTCGTTGAAGAACGTGATCAGGAAGATCGACCCGATCAAGACGAGTCCGACGGCGGTCGCGGCGTTCTGGAAGGCGATCGACGGCGGTCGGCCGCGGATCTTCTCGTAGATCAGGAAGAGGAAGAGCCCGCCGTCGACGATCGGGAGCGGCAGGAAGTTCATCACCGCCAGGTTCACGCTGATCGCGGCGAGGAAGAAGACGAGGAACATGAACCCTTGGTCCGCGACCTTCACCCCCGCGTGCAGGATGCCGACCGGGCCGTTCAGCTGCTCGATGCTCACGGTGCGACGGAGGACGCGATCGAGCGTGAGATAGACCTGCAACGCCATGCGCTTCGTCTGCGAGAGTCCCATCGAGATCGCTTCGATCGGGCCTGACGCCCGGAGCGTGATGAACTCGGGATCGAACGTGTCGAGTATCGGCGTCGACCACGTCAACTTGTCGAGCGCCTTGATGTCCTCGGGGCTGAAGCGGAGCGTCTGCGTTTCCGGCTGCGCGTTCGCGAAGGGCGGGAGCGTCTCGATCGCCACCTCCACGTTGCCGGTGGAAGAGTCGGTCGCCTTCTGGAGCGCCGTGCGCACGTCGGCCCACGTCTGCACCGGCGTGCCTGCAACGCGGACAATGGTCGAGCGCGGGAAGACGTCGAGTCCCGCCGCGGGCGTCGGCACGATGTCCGGCGCCTGTCCCGCCTTGCTCGCGACCGCGCGCTCGGCGACCGCACCCGCGAGGATCGGCTCGCCGTCGCTTGGGGCGGGGGCGAATCCGAGTTGGCCGCGCCGGTTGACCTCGCCGGTGATCGCGACGGAGCGGCCGTCGCGGAGTACGACGAGCGGAACGGTGCCGCCCTTGTAGTTCGCGATCTCGCGCCGAAGCGAGCGGATGCTCGGGGCGTCGACCGATCCGACCTTCAGGAAGACGTCGCCGCGCTGGAGGACGTCGGCGTTCGCGCTCGAGGGATCGATCGAGTCGACGCGCACGAGCGGCAGGAGACCGGCGATGGCCGGTTCGGCGAAGCGATCGTCCTCGGGCCGGCTGAGTTCGGACGCGGGCAGGAGCGCGCCGAACTGCAGCGACGGCGCGATCGTCGCCTGCAACGTGGAGCCGTCGGGCTTCACCCACGTCGTCACGAGCGGCTGCCCGTTCGACGCTTCGACGATCGCATTCAGCTCCTGCGCCGTCGAGACGGGCGTGCCGTTCACGGCGGTCATGCGATCGCCCGGGCCCACGCCTTCCTGTTTCGCGCCGCACTCGGTGAGGATCTCGTCGACGAGGTCGCGGCTCTCGCGTTCGTTCGTCACGGTCGTGCTGAACGCCGAGCCGATACCGAAGGAGAGGAGCCCGAGCTCGCGGCTCTTCGCGGGCGTGAGCTCGAAGCGGAGCGGCGCCTTCAGTCCCGGGCGCTCGACCACCACCTCGACCGCGCGATCCGGACGGGCCAGGCCGCCCGCGATCATGATGTCCATGAAGTTGCGGACCGTCTCGCCGTCGATCGAGACGACGCGATCGCCGGGCTTGATGCCGGTCGCTTGCTCCGGCGTCAGTCCGAGCTCCGCCGCGTTCGTCGCGACGGCGCCGCCGGCGGGGCCGTCCGGCGGGACGAAGCCCGCGACCGGCGCCGGGAAGCGCACGCCGACGAGGAATGCGACGAGGAAGAGGACGACCGCGAGCACGATGTTCGCGATGACGCCCGCGCTCACGACGACCATGCGCTTCCAGATCGGCGTGCGCTGGTAGGAGCCGGGGTCGTGCGAGATCGCTTCGGGGTTCGCGTCTTCCTGGCCGAGCATCTTCACGAAGCCGCCGAGGGGAAGCGCGCGAAGCGCGTACTCGGTCTCGCTGATGCCGAGCGTCTTCAGCTCGTCGAGCGAGAACGCGTGCGACGGTCGGCCGTAGCGCGCGGCGAGCGTGCGATCGGTCGACCCGGCGCGCACGCCGATGCCCTTGCGGAAGGACACCACGGTCGGGCCCATGCCGATCGCGAACTCGTGCACGCGAATGCCGGCCCAGCGGGCGGCGAGGAAGTGCCCGAGCTCGTGGATCGCGATGAGGATGCAGAAGCCGGCGACGATCAGCAGCAGATTCGAGCCGGTGACGAGGAGGTCCATTGGGGAGGAGACTCGAGGGATCGAAGATCTGGATTCGGCCGGCGGCGGAACACCACGTTGCCGACGACTCAACCGTGGGCGATGGCGCGCGACGTGCGGGCGAGCGTCGTCGCAGTCCAGGCGCGGGCCTGGCGATCGGCCTCGAGGACGTCGTCGAGGGTCGTCACCGGACGCGGCCGAAGGGTAGCGAGCGCCTCGGCCACCGTCTCTGAGATCGTCAGAAACGGAATCTCGCCTCGAAGGAAGGACGCGACGGCGATCTCATTGGCCGCGTTGAGGACCGCACCCGCCGTGCCGCCCTCGCGGATCACCTGCCACGCGAGGCCGATGGCGGGGAATCGCTCGTGGTCGACGGGCTCGAAGTCGAGGCCGCGGAGCGTTGACCAGGGCATCGCCGGGCTGCAACCCTCGAGCCGCTCGGGCCATGTGAGGGCGCACTGGATCGGCAGCTTCATGTCCGGCGGCGAGAGCTGCGCGATCGTCGACCCGTCGACGTATTCGACGAAGCTGTGCACGATCGACTGCGGGTGAATGATCGCGTCGATCTTCTCGGCGGGCAGGTCGAAGAGCCAGTGGGCCTCGATCACCTCGAGCGCCTTGTTCATCATCGACGCACTGTCGATCGTGATCTTCTGGCCCATCGACCAGGTCGGATGCTTGAGCGCGTCGGCGGGGCCGGCGGTGCGCATGCGCTCGATCGGCCACGTGCGGAAGGGGCCGCCGCTCGCCGTGATGACGAGCCGACGCACCTCGCGCGGCGCGGTGCCCGCGCGGAGGCATTGGGCGATCGCGCTGTGTTCGCTGTCGACGGGGAGGAGCGCGACGCCCTTCGACCGCGCCGCAGGCATGACGATCGAGCCGGCGGCGACGAGCGTCTCCTTGTTCGCAAGCGCGATGTCGCAGCCGCGCTCGATCGCGGCGAGCGTCGCCGGCAGTCCGGCGGCGCCGACCATCGCGCCCATCACGATGTCGCCGGGGCGGGCGACATCCTCGACGAGCTGCAACGCGGAGTTCGGGCCGACGTGCGTGAAGTCGCCGTTCGAGCCTTGCGCGAGCGCGGTCTTCTGGACGCCGAACTCGCGGGCCTGTTCGCGCACGAGCTCGCCGTTCGCATGGGCGGCGAGGCCGACGATCGTGAAGCGCGGCGGCTTGCCTTCGCGGGCGCGGAGCGCGTTCAGGTGCCGCACGACCGCGATCGTCGACGTGCCGATCGAACCGGTGGACCCGAGGATGACGAGTCGACGCGTCGCGTCACTCATCGTCGCGTTCTCCGGCGCCGCCCGAGCCGAGCTTGCGGAATCGACCGCCGTAGAGGCTGCGGCGCGGCATCGGCGCCGGCGCGCTGCCGGACGAGCCGGACGGGGGCGCCGAGGGCGGCGGCGTCGGGGTTGCCGGCGGCGCGGGCCGAGCGTCGCCGCTCGACGAACCGCCCGACTCCCCGCTCGATCGGGGACGCGGCTCGCGCGGGCCTCCGCCCTCGCCGCCTCCACCTCCGCCGCCGCGGCCACGGCGACGTCGGCGTCGACCGCGACGTTCGCCGTCGCCCGACTCCGCGTTGCCCTCGCGATCCTGCGGCGGACGCTGCTGCTGCTGCTGCGGGCGCTGTTGCTGCTGCGGCGCCGGCGGGCGCGGCTGCGACGGCGGACCGCCGGCCGGAGTCTGCGCACCCTCTCCGTTGCCGCCACGGCCGCGTCGGCGGCGCCGTCGTCGGCGCCGGCGACCTTCGCCTTCGCCTTCGCCGGCACCGGCCTCGCCGCCGTTGTCGTCGCCGTTTGCGTCGTCGTCGCCTCGATCAGTTGGGCGCGGCGCCGGGCGCGCCGGCCGCGCCGTCGGCGGCGGGGGCGGAGGCGGCGGCGGTGCGTACCACGCCTTGATGATGTCGACTTGCTCGCCGGTCAGCTTCGTCATGTGGGACTTCACGTCCATGCCGCCTTCGCGGCACTTCGCGAGAAGGTCCTTGCTCGTGACCGAGAGCTCCTTTGCGAGGAGATGGAGAAGCGTCGGTTCGGACGGCGGGGGGGGCGGGGGAGGCGGCGCGAATTCGACGAGCGCGGCCGAGACCTCGTCGACCTCGACCTCGTCCGTCGTGGGTTCGCCCGTACTCTGCGTTGCAGCCGTGCCGTCGGCACCGTCGCCGCCGCGACCGCGGCCACGACGTCGACGTCGGCGTCGGCGCCGACCGCCTTCGCCGTCTCCGCGTTGCTCGCCGTCGTCGCCGCCCTCACGGGCAAGGCGCGACGCCTCTTCCTGCGCGGACCGCTGCGACGCACGTTCGGCCTCGATGGCCTCGGCGATCGTCGGCTCGTCGTCGCTCGGATGCGCCGACGGAAGGTCGGCGAAGCTGCCGCTCAGGATCATCGCGGTCGTGTCGGCCGGCGCGGGCTTGCGGCGTCGGCGACGTCGGCGTCGGCCGCCGCCAGTCTCGGCCTCGATCTCGTCGCCGTCGTCGTCCTCGTCGCGTTCGGGAATCAGGGTCGGGATCGCGTCGAGCGACGGCCTCGACGGCCGCGGCAGGCGCGCGATCTCGATGTCCGAGCCGCGCTCGTCGTAGGCGTAGAGGTCGACGCGATCGATCGGGATCGCCTCGCTGATGCGGATGTCGAGGCGGCGCCCCGAGCTCGCCTCGAGCTCATAGAGGGCGCGGCGCTTGGCCGAGAGGAGGACGGACGCGACGCGCATCGAGCACACGACCTCGATGCGACGCACCTTGTCGAACGAGCAGAGGTACTCGATCTCGCGCAGGTGATCCGCGGCGACGGTCTCGGGCATCATCACTTCGCCGAGGCCGTGGCAGTGCGGGCAGTCCATGAAGTGCGTCTTGCGCACGCTGGGACGCATGCGCTGGCGCGTCATCTCGATCACGCCGAAGTCGGTGATCGGAAGCGTGGTCGACTTGGCGCGGTCACGGCGGAGCGCGGCGCGGAATCGATCCTCGATGTCGCGCCGATGCTTCGGCGACCGCATGTCGATGAGGTCGTTGATGATCACGCCGCCGAGGTCGCGCAGTCGCAGTTGCCGCGCGATCTCCTCGACCGCCTCGACGTTCGTCTGATACGCGTTCGTCTCGCTGTCGCGCGCCGAACGGCTGCGGCCGGAGTTGACGTCGATCGCGACGAGCGCCTCGGCCTGGTCGATCACGAGCGCGCCGCCCGAGGGGAGCGGCACTTCGCGGGAGTGCAGTTGCGCGATCTGGCGCTCCACGTCGAACGCGTGGAAGAGGGGCACCGAGGCGTTGTCGTTCGCGTCGGTCTTCGACCAGAAGCGGATCGTGGGGGCGTTGCGCGGGGCCACGACACTCAGGAAGGCGCTCGCCTTTCGGAACGCCTCCTCGCTGTCGACGACGATCGCCTCGACGTTCTCGTCCGCCATGTCGCGGATCGAGCGAATGAGGAGGTCGCCTTCGCTGTAGAGCATGCACGGCGCGCCCGTCGAGTTCGAGCGCTTCTGCATGACTTCCCAGAGGCGCTTGAGATACGCGAGGTCGCGGGAGAGTTCGGTCTTCGTGCGATCGAAGCCGGCGGTGCGGAGGATGAAGCCGAAGCCTTCGGGCAGGTCGAGCTGGTCGAGGATCTTCCGCATCGCGCGGCGCTGATCCTCGTCGTCGACCTTGCGGGAGACGCCGACGCGATCCATGTCCGGCATCATCACCATGAGCCGGCCGGGGATGCTCAGGTAACTCGTGAGCGTCGGGCCCTTGCTGCCGATGCCTTCCTTGAGAACCTGCACCACGACTTCCTGGCCCTTGCGCAGCGCCTGCTGGATCAGCGGGCGCTCGCGACGCGGGATCTTGCGGCCCACGCGCTCGGTGCGCTCTTCGCCCGGGAAGTACTTCGGGTGGAGGTCGGAGATGTGGAGGAAGCCGCTCTGGCCTTCGCCGAAGTCGACGAACGCGGCCTGGATCGCGGGCTCGACGTTGGTGACGCGACCCTTGTAGATGTTGCCGACGTTCGTCGTCGTGCCTTCGCGCTCGATGAAGAGCGCTTCGAGCCGCCCGTTCTCGAGCACCGCGATGCGGCACTCTTCGCCGGGCACGTCGTTGACGAGCATCACTTGCTTGCCGACCGGCTTGATGTGCCGGCGCTCGCCCTCGGTCGGCGTGTCGCGCCGATCGTCGCGGCGGTGACGCTCGCGCCGTCCGCGGCGCTCGCCACGGTCGCGGCGCTCGCCGCGGCCTTCGCGCGGTTCGCCCTCGTCGTCACCCTCCGGCGCGGCCGAGTCCTCGGCGTCGCCGGATTCGTCCGAATCGTCTGCGTCGCCGGACTCGTCCGAGTCGTCGGGGGCGTCGGGGTCGTCGGACTCGTCGGCCTCGTCGCGCGGCCCGCGTTCGGGGCCGTCGGCCACGTCGAACGCCACGCGCTCGGCGTCGTCGCCGTCGTCGTCTTGCCCGTCGCTCGCCTCGGCGCGTTCCGCGGTCTCCGCGAGCTCGTCGCGCTCGTCGTTGCCGGCCTCATCGCCGCCGCCCTTTCCACCGTGTGGCGCCGCGGCTTCGCCCGGATCCTTCTCGTCATTGCCGTCGCGGTCGCGACGTCGACCGCGCCCGCCGCGCCGTCGCGACCGTCGGCGTCGGCCGCCCTTGCCATCGTCGTTGGCCGGGCCCGTCGACGCATCGCCGCCGGTGGGCTGTTCCTGTGGTTCGTTGTCGCTCGAGTGGTCGGGGCGTTCGTCAGCGTGCAGGTCGGACATCGTCACTACGTTCCTTCCGCGACGACCATGTCGTCGCTCGGGCAACGTCTGCATCCGCATGCCTCGATCCGAACGCCTCGCGCGACAGATCACGGAACGAAGGTCCGATCGACACGGCGCACGCTGCGCGGCCGACGAACGCACGCGGACCGAAGAGGTCGGCGCGGGTCGCGGGAGAGGGCAGCATTCGAAGCGGCATGTCGGTCGTCAGTCGGTGATCCGGGTTCGCGCGTCGGACCGGAGAATCCGGTCTTCGCTCGGCGACTCGAGGCTTCGCGGGCCCTGTCGGCACGAGCCGATCGCGGCATGCGTGTCGAAGGGGCGAATGAGCCGTGCCCGTTGGTTTGTTGTTCAGGTCCCGGTCACTCGGCAAGCCAACTGCCGACGTTCGCGGGGTCAATCTTTCGAAGTTCGTCGCGGAGGTACGTAACGACCTGCCGCTCGGAATCGAACGAGCCGACCTTTCGGGCCAACCGTTCGCACTGGGGGACGTCGACCGAGCGCACGATCCGCTTGATGAGCGGGATCTGGCTCGGGACGAGCGAAAGTGTACGGAACCCGAGGCCGATCAGCAACATCGTGTAGAGCGCCTCGCCGGCGATCTCGCCGCAGATCGAGACATCGATGCGGGCGCGACGGCCGGCCCGCAAAACCCCCTTCACGAGCTGTAAAACGGCAGGGTGCGCACCGGTGTAGAGGTGCGCGACCTTCTCGTTCCCGCGATCGACCGCCAGCGTGTACTGGATCAGGTCGTTGGTCCCGATCGAGAAAAACTGCGATTCGGTCGCAAACGTGCGGGCCATGAGCGCGGCGCTCGGCACCTCGACCATGATCCCGATCGGGACGTCGGCGCGGTACTTCACGCCTTCCTCGTCGAGCTCCTCGCAGACGTCGCGGAGGATGAGCTTCGCCTCGCGGAGCTCCATCATCGTCGAGACGAGCGGGAACATGACCTTCACCGGCCCGTGCACGCTCGCCCGCATGATCGCGCGGAGCTGCGTCTTGAAGATCGACTTGTTCTGGAGGCAATAGCGAATCGAGCGAAGGCCGAGGAACGGATTGCGCTCGGGCTCGGCGGCGCGCTGCTGCGTGTACTTGTCGGCGCCGAGGTCGAGCGTGCGGATCGTGAGCGGCTTGCCGCCCAACAGCTCGATCGTCTTGACGTACGCGTTGTAGTGATCCTCTTCCGACGGCTCGCGGTCCGACATGAGGAAGAGGAACTCGGTGCGATAGAGGCCGACGCCGTCGCCGCCGTTCGCGAGCACGCTCTCCGCCTCGTGCGGGAATTCGATGTTCCCCATGAGCCGGATGTGCGTGCCGTCGGTCGTCGTTGCAGGCAAGTCGCGCAGCGCGCGGAGCGACGCGCGGAACTCGCTGAACTTCTCCTGTTGCAGCCGATACTGCTCGATGGTGCGTTCGTCGGGGCGCACCACGACGATGCCGGTGTCGCCGTCGACGATGATCGTGTCGCCGTCCTCGACGACCTTCGACACGCGCTGGCAGCCGACGACCGCAGGGATGTCGATCGCGCGGGCGACGATCGACGTGTGGCTCGTCCGTCCGCCGAGGTCGGTCGCGCAGCCGAGGACCTTCTTGCGGTCCATGCTCGCGGTCTGGCCCGGGGTGAGCTCGTGCGCGACGAGGATCACCGGCTCGCGCAGGTTCGAGAGTCGGCTCTCCGTCTCGCCGATCAGTTTCGCGAGGACACGACGGTCGAGGTCGATGACGTCGGAGGCCTTCTGGCGGAACACCTCGTTGCCCATCGAGCGGAATTGCTGCGCGAGCTTCTGGAACTCCTCCGCGACCGCGACCTCGGCGTTCACGAGCTTCGTCTCGACGCGCTTGCGCATCGGGACGAGAAGCGTGCGGTCCTTGAGGAGACCGATGTGGAACTCGAAGATCTTCGCGGCCTCGGTGCCGACGCCGTCGGCAAGCTGCCGTTCGGTGCGCTCCTTGAGTCCGCGCAGGTCGTCGATGACCGCGGCGACCGCGGCATCGAGGCGGGCGATCTCGCTCGTGACTTCGGTCGGGGCGATGGTTCGATGCGGGACGTGCTGCTCCGACTCGCCGAGCAAGAATGCTCGACCGATCACGATGCCTGGAGCGACAGCGATTCCTCGAATCAGTTCCATGTCGACGCTCTGGCCGTCGGAATCGACCGCAATCGGTCGAGAGGCGACAGCGAGAGGGGCGGAGGATAGCGGAAAAGCGGCGACGGGAATGGAGACGCGAAAACGGAGAGCGGAGCGACCGGCGTCGTCTCCGCTCTCCGCGTTCCGATCGTCGACGACCGGTTCACGATCGATGCGACGTTCACTTCTTCAGTTCGACCGCGCCCTTCGCCTTCGGCTGGCCTTCGACCTCGATCTCGAGCCACAGCTTGGCGTCGGCGGGCAGCGGACTCGGCACTTCGGCGTGGAGGTGGGCCGTGCCTTCGTGGACGTCGGCCTTCGACTTCGTCGAGCCCTTGGCGTCTTCCGTGCCGATCCAGGCGCGAAGGGCGGTGATCGAGACCTTGTCGAATGCGAGGAGCAGGTCGAAGTGCGCCTCGCTGCCGGCGCTGAGCGCGCCGACCTGCGACACCGTGATCTCGACGCCGCTCAGCGCGACCGTCCCGAGCTTCACTGTTTCGCCAGAGTGTTCGTCCGTGGTCTTCGCCGCGTCGCCGGCCTTCTCGTGCGCGTGGTCGTGGTCCCCGTGGTCGTGGTCCCCGTGGTCATGGTCGGCGTGGTCATGGTCGTGGCCGTGATCGTCGGCCTTCCCGGCCGTGGACGGCGCGGGCTTCGCGTCGCACCCGAGCGGTGCCAGCGTGGCGCCGACGACGAGGAGAAGCGACGAGGCGAGTGTGCAGCAACGGTTCATCGGTATGGGTCCTTTCGTGAGTGAGAGCGTACGAAACGTGGAGTTCAGGGGGAGACCGCCGGACGGCGGCCGAAACGGGTTCGAAGTCGCGTGAGGACGCCGGGCCGGGTCGGCGCCTCGGCGGGGACGCGGAAGGCGAGCGCGTACCCGACGGGCACGACGAAGAGGTTGAGCAACGTGGAGGAGAGAAGCCCGCCGAGGACGACGATCGCGAGCGGGGCGAGGAGCTCCGCGCCGGGATTGCCGCGGGCGAGCGCCAGCGGGAAGAGGCCGAGCGCCGCGGTGAGCGCGGTCATCAGGATCGGCACGAGCCGCTCGATCGAGCCGCGCACGATCGCCTCGGCGATCGACGCGCCCTCTTCGCGTTGCAGGTGGTCGTAGTGGTTGACGAGCAGGATGCCGTTGCGCACCGCGATGCCGAAGAGCGTGACGAAGCCGACCATGCTCGCGATCGAGATCACCGGCGCGACGTAGCGCGCCGACGAGAGCCCGAGGAGCGCCAGCGTGTTGCCGACGATCGACGGCGACTCGGTGAGGTACACCGCCGCGATGCCGCCGATGAGCGCGAGCGGGAGATTCAGCATGACGAGGAGCGCGACGCGGCTCTTGCCGGTCGAGAGCTGCAGCAGGAGGAACATCACGATCGCGACGATCGCGCCCATGCCGTAGATCGTCCGGCTCGCCGACTGCTGCGCCTCGAACTGCCCGCCGTAATGCACGGTGCAGCCGGCCTTCGCGACGATCGGGTCGACGCGCGCCTGCACCTCGCGCACCAGCTGGCCAAGGTTGTAGCCGTCGGCGACGTTCGTCGAGATGACGGCCTTCCGCTGCGCGCTCTCGCGGGCGATGAGATTGCTGGTGCGCTCGGGGCCGAGGTCCGCGACGTCGCGGAGCCGCACGAGCGCGCCGCCCGCGCCGCGCAGCTGGAGATCGGCGATCTGGTCGATGCGCTCGCGCTCCGGCTCGGCGAGCCGCACGACCATCTCGTAGCGGCGCACGCCCTTATTCACTTCGGCGACCGTCGCGCCGTAGAGCGCCTGCTGCACCTGTTCCGCCGCGCCGGCGGGGGAGAGCCCGGCGGCCGCGAGGTCCTCGGCGCGATAGCGGATCGGCAACGACGTGATCATGACTTCGCGGTTCGCCGCGACGTCGCGCGTGCCGGGGATCGCCTGCAACGCGGACTCGATCTCCTTCGCCACGCTCCGCAGGACCGAGAGATCCTCGCCGTAGACGTTGATCGCGATCGCCGCGGGCGTGCCGGAGAGGACGTGGCTCAGGCGATGCTCGATCGGCTGGCCGACCATGGTGGTGACGCCGGGCACGTTCGCGATGATGCGATCGATCTCGGCGCGGATCGCGTCCTGGCTCGCGCCGTCCTTCACGGTGACCTCGATCTCCGAACTGCTGACCGGCTCGGCGTGCTCGTCGCGCTCGGCGCGCCCGGTGCGCCGCGTCACGCTCGAGACGCCCTCGATCTCCGAGAGCTGGGTCTCGATGCCGTGCGCGAGCCGATTGCTCTCGACGAGCGACGTGCCCGGCGGCGCCATGAGGAAGACGGTGAACGTGCCTTCCTTGAACGACGGGAGGAACGACGTGCCGAACGACGCCATGAGCGCGATCGAGAGCGCCGTGAGCGCGCCCGCGCCGCCGAGGACGAGCCCGCGCCGACGAAGGCTCGCGCGGAGGAGCGGCTCGTATCGGCGCTTCAGCCAGCGGACCAGGCCGCCGTCGTGCTCCCCGTGCGCCGCCCCGTGCGAACCCTCGCCGCCGAACGGCCGGCGGAAGAGGATCTTCGACAGGGCCGGCGTGACTGTGAGCGCGACGAGGAGCGAGGCGAGGATCGACGTGATGTACGCGATGCCGAGCGGCTGGAAGAAGCGGCCTTCGAGCCCTTGCAGGAAGAGGAGCGGCACGAAGACCATGCAGATGATGATCGTCGCGAAGACGACCGACGAGCGGATCTCGTTGCTCGCATCAAGGATCACCGTCACGAAGTCGCGGCGCGCCTCGAGCGGCAACGCGGAGTTCTCCTTGAGCCGGCGCAGGACGTTCTCGACGTCGATGATCGCGTCGTCGACGAGCTCGCCGATCGCGACCGCAAGCCCGCCGAGCGTCATCACGTTGACGGAGAGCCCCCACGCCCAGAGGAGGAGGAGCGCGATCGCGAGGGAGAGCGGCAACGCGGTGAGAGTCACGATCGTCGCCCGCACGTTGAGGAGGAAGAGGATCAGGATCACCGCGACGATCACCGACGCCTCGACGAGGACGCGCACCACGTTGTGCACGCTCCGCTCGATGAAGCGCGAGGCCCGGAAGGGATCGCGGTTGAGGACGACCCCGCCGGGCATCGTCTTCTCGACCTGGTCGAGGACCGCGTCGAGCCGCTTCGTCAGTTCGAGCGTGTTCGTGCCGGGGCTTTTCTGCACGCTCACGACGACCGCGGGAATGCCGTGGTCCGCCGCGGTTCCGCGCTTCGGCGACGGGCCGAGGCGCACGTCGGCGACTTGGCCGATCGTGATCGGCGCGCCCATGTGATAGCGGACGAGCGTGTTGCGGATGTCGTCCGGGCCGGTCACGCGGGCCATCTGACGGATCGGTAGCTCGAGGTTCTCGACGTTCGGCACGTAGCCCGCGCTTGCGGTGCTGTGCGCGCCGCGCGCGGCCTCGACGACGTCGGCGATCGAGAGCCCGTAGAGCGCGAGCTCCTCCTGCCGCACGTTGATCTGGTACTGCGGCAGCTCGCCGCCGATCGCGACCGCCTGCGCGACGCCGGGCACGGCGAGGAGTTTCGTGCGGAGATCGAACTCCGCGAACGAGCGCAGGTCGAGCGGGCTCACGCGACCGTCGGGCGACGAGAGCGCGAGGATCATGATCTCGCCGGTGATGCTCGTGACCGGCGTGATCTCGGCGTGCGCCTCGGGCGGAAGCGCGTCGCGCACCGCGCTCAGCCGTTCCGACACGAGCTGCCGGGCGCGGTAGATGTCGGTGCCCCAGTCGAACTCGACCCACACGATCGAGAGGCTCGTCGCGCTCGCCGAGCGCACGCGGCGCGTGCCGGGCAGGCCGTTCACCGCCGTCTCGATCGGGAACGTCACGTTGAGTTCGACCTCGTCGGCGGCGAGCCCGCCGGCTTCGGTCATGACGACGACGGTCGGCGCGTTCAGCTCGGGGAAGACGTCGACCGGCATCTCCTTGAGCTTCAGGCCCGCAAAGAGGACGAGGAGACCCGCCGCGACGAGGACGAGCGACGACTGCTTGAGCGAGAACTCGATGAGTTTCGAGAGCATCAATGTTCTCCCTCGTGGAACGTGCCGTCCGAATGGAAGTGGCCGCCCTTCGGCGCCGACCCGCTCGTCGCAAGGAGCAGCTGGTAGTTGCCGCCCACGACGATCTCGTCGCCTTCCTTCACGCCGCTTGCGACGACGATCCAACGGCCGTCGGAAACGCCGAGATCGGCGTTGAGCCGAATCACCTGGTCCGGGTTCTTCGGGTCGCGCCGGAAGATGATCGGCGTCGTGCCGTCGCGCAGCACCGCGGCGAGCGGGATCGCGAGCTCCGGCGTGCCGCCCTCGAGCGTGATCTCGAGATGCGCCGCGACGCCCGCGCGGGCCCACGTTTCGAGCGAGCTCGGCTGCACGAGGAGATCGACGGTGCGCTCGTCGGGATCGGCGGTGAGCGCGAGCTGCAACGGGCCTTTCATCGTCGACTGCAGCGGGATCGCACCTCCCTGCGGCGGCGCGATCCGCGCCGCGAGGCCGTCGCGCAGCCGCCCGAGATCCGACTGGAGTCCGCGGGCGCGGAAGCGGATCGCCTCCGGCTGCAACGTGGAGAGGACGCGCGACGAGGTCGTCGCCAGCCCGCCGGTCGTGACGTCGAGCGCCTCGACCACGCCCGGCGCCACCGCGCGCACCTCGATCGAGCCGTTCGTGGGCGTGATCTCGCCCGGGTCGTAGCCCGCGGCGGCGAGGATCATCGCGCGGCGCGACTCGAGCGCCCGCAGCTCGGCGGACGCGATCTCCTCGGTGGCCGCGAGTTCGGCGTCCTTCTCCATGACGTCCGCGAGCTCGGCCTGCGTCGCGTTGAGCGTCGCCATCGCCTCGGTGAGCTGCGCGGCGCTGCCGCCGCCCGCCTCGCGCAGGCTCTCGAGCTGCACGATGCGCGCCTTCCAGATCTTCACCTTCTCGGCGAGGCTCTCCTCGTGGACGCGGTGCGCCTCGCGCAGCGGCCCCATCGAGGCGACCTTCGCGTGCGTCGCGATGATGCTCTCGTGCAGCGATCGCCATTCCGGCGCGTCGATGCGGTAGAGCGGCGTGCCGCGCTCGACGCGCTGATACTGCGAGACGAGGAGCTCGACCCGGCCGTCGAGGGGCGCGCGATACTCGCGCCGTGCGGTGGGGAGGAGCTCGAAGCGACCGGGCACGCGCAGCGTCGCGGCGACGGGGCGCGACTCGACGGTCGCGAACGTCACGCCGAGATTGCGGCGCACGGTGCCGGGAAGGTCGATGCGATTGGACGGGGCCTTCGGCTCCTCGGCCTTCGCGGCGGGGGCCGGTTCGGCGTCGCGGGTGCAGCCGGTGACGGCTGCAACGACGAGCGCGGCGAGGACGTAGGCGATGATCAAGCGTGTGACGACGGTCATGGCGTCGATTCCGGGACTGGGGAGGTCGGCGACTCGGGGCCGACGAGGCGGAGGACCGCGAACGCCGCGCGAGCTTCGCGCTCGCGGGCGTCGAGCAGGGTGAGGTGCGCGTCGAGCTGGCGGACGACCGCGTCGACGAGGACGACGACGTTCATCTCGCCGAGCGCCGCTAGCTTCTTCGCGTCGGCGATCTCCGCGTCGGCGAGCGGGACGAGGTTCGTCTCGAGATGCTCGCGCTCGGCGCGCACGCCGACGAGCGCGGCCTCGGCAACGCTGAGTTCGCCGATGGCCGTCTGGATCGCCGACTCGACGTCGCGCTGCGCGACCTCGCGCCGCGCGGTCGCTTCGGCGACTCCGCGCTGGTTGCGGTTCCAAAGCGGAATCGGCAGGCTCACGCCGAGGAGGACGTTGGGGTCGCCCTGGTCGTCGCCGCCGCCCGGGCCGATCGTGACGTCGGGGTATTGGCGCCGCACTTCGAGTGCGAGGCTCTTCTCCGCGACCTCGTACGCCGCCTGCGCGACCGCGATCTCGGGGTTGTCGCGCACGCGGCGTGCGGAGGCCGCGGCGAGCGCGGGCTCGATCGGCGCCTCGAGGGACGGCGTGAACGTGACGGCCGCCGACGGCGGAAGGCCGAGAAGCGTGCGGAGCGCGAGCTGTGCCGTCCGCGACTCGGTCTCGGCCCGCATGCGTTCGGCGCGGCGAGCCGACTGCTCGATGCGGAAGAGGCTCGTCTCGACGCGCGACAGTTCGCCCGCCGCCTCGAGGCGCTCCGCGTTGCCGACGATCTCGTCGACGCTGACGAGAAGCGCGTCGAGCAGCTCGATGCGGGCTTGGGTGGCCGAATAGCGGACCCAGGCGTCGCGCACGTCGAGCCGCACCTTCCACTCGTCGGCTGCAACGCGGAGAAGCTCGGCGGCGTGCTCGACGCCGGCACGCTCCAATTCCGCCTCGAGCCGACCGGAGATCGGCAGCGTGAGGTTGAGCGCGGCGCTCCACTGCCAGAGGTTCTCCGAGCTGTTGAAGTAGCGGATGATGTCGGTGCCGAGCACCGGGTCGTCCCAGAGGCCGGCGTACGTCGCGTTGGCGAGCGTCACTCCGAGCTTCGCGCGCTCCGTGCGGAGGCGCGGGTTCAGGAGGAGCGCGATCACCTCCGCCTCGCGCGGCGAGAGGCCGTCGGCGAGGTCAAAGGCGCTCGGGCCGGCGCCGTCGAGCGGCGCCGTCGCGGCGAAGAGTTCGGTGGCGGCGGCAGGGTCGGGGAGGCGGGCGAGAAACGCCGACTCCGTCTCGGCCCGATCGATCGGGCGAGGCTGGTACTGGGCGCACCCGTGGAGGAGGGGCGGCACGAGAAGCGTCACCGCGCCGACGACATGCCGTCGGCGGAGGGGACATCGGATGGACATTCGGAGGATCCCGTGAGGGTCGCGACGAGGCACCGCGCGAGGCGCGGGCGACAGGAGACGGCGGACGAGGCGTCAGTCGACGCGGGCCGTCATTCGCGAGAACGGGTCGAGGCCAGGATGGCGAGCGTCGGGCCGCGCGGAGGCGCGGTCGCCGGCGGTCGGCTGGCAACGCGGAGACAGTCGAGGCCGGTGCCCTCACTCCACGTTGCAATGGCGATGGCCCACGCGAGACGGACCGGTTCGGGCACGACGACGCGGGCAAGGTGCGGCGTCGACACCGGAACGGTCGGCTTGCAGGGGCAACAGAGTTCGCAGCACTCGTTCGCGGAGTGGCCGTGCGACGGCGTGGGCGCGGCGGCGCGGGCGGGCCGTGCGGGGGCGTCGGCCGTTTCGACGTCGCCCGAGCGCGGGCCGCGGGCGCACGACGAGCTTCGCGGTCCGTGGTCGTCGCCGCATGCGACCGCTCGCTCGGGCATGAAGCCGAGGACGGCGAGGACGAGAAGGATCGGCGCGAGGAACCGCAACGGGGCGAAGTGTAAAGGAAGGGCGGGGGCCAAGGAAAAGGGGCCAGGCTTCTGGGGGACCGGTCGAAGCGAACCCGCTTCAACCCTGCACCCTGGAACCCTGGCCCCTTTCGATCACTGCGGGCGTCAGCTCGTCGTTGCCGGCTGCGGCGCGGGCGTTTCCGCCGGAGGCTGATCGCCGCGCTTGCCGGTGAACGTGAGGTACTCCTGATCGGGGTTGCGCGTCGCGAGGATCTCGTCGCCTGCCACGAAGTCGCCCGAGAGCAGGTTCTCGGCGAGCGGATCTTCGACGTACTGGCCGAGGGCGCGGCGGAGCGGACGAGCACCGAAGTCGGGGTTGTAGCCCTTATCGATGATGAAGTCCTTCGCGGCCGCGTCGAGGGTGAGCTTCATGCCCTTCTCCTCGAGGCGCTTGCGGACCTTGCCCAACTCGAACTCGATGATCGAGTTCAGGTCTTCCTTCACGAGCGGACGGAAAACGATGACGTCGTCGAGACGGTTGATGAACTCCGGTCGGAAGAACTTCTCGACCTCGCCCATCAGCGACTTCTTCATCTTCTCGTAGTCCTGGACCTCGGCTCGCTTCGTGAAGCCGAACTGGGCGCCGCCCTTGATGACGTCGGCGCCGAGGTTCGAGGTCATGATCAGGATCACGTTCTTGAAGTCGACGTGACGGCCGAACGAGTCGGTGAGACGGCCTTCCTCCATGATCTGGAGGAGCATGTTGAAGACGTCGGGGTGCGCCTTCTCGACTTCGTCGAGGAGGAGGACGGCGTACGGACGACGGCGGATGCGCTCGGTGAGCTGGCCGCCCTCTTCGTAGCCGACGTATCCCGGCGGCGCGCCGATCAGGCGCGACACGTTGTGCTTCTCCATGTACTCGCTCATGTCGAGATAGATGAGCGAGTCGGCGTCGCCGAACATGAACTCGGCCAGCGCCTTCGCGAGGAGCGTCTTACCGACGCCCGACGGTCCGACGAAGATGAACGAGCCCATCGGACGCTTCGGATCCTTGAGGCCCGAGCGGGCCTTGCGGATCGCGCGGCTGACGGCCTTGACGGCGTCGTCCTGGCTGACGACGGTCTTGTGCAACTCGGCTTCGAGCTGGAGGAGACGCTGCGATTCGGCCTTCTCGAGGCGAGTCAGCGGCACGCCGGTCATCTTGCTGACGACCTCGGCGATGACTTCCTCGTCGACCGTCGCATGGATCTCGTTCATGCGCTCGCGCCACGCGAGCTGGACGCGTTCCTTCTCCTTGCGGAGCTTCTCCGCCTGATCGCGCAGCTCGGCCGCGCGCTCGTAGTCGGCGTTCTTGACGGCTTCGTCCTTCTCGATGGCGAGGCGCTCGATCTTCTCCTCGAGGTCGGCGAGATCCGGCGGCTTCGTCATGCTCTTGAGACGGAGACGCGCACCGGCCTCGTCGATCACGTCGATCGACTTGTCCGGCTGCACGCGGCCGGGGATGTACCGACCCGAGAGTTCGATCGCGGCGCGGAGCGCGCCGTCGGTGATCTTCACGCGGTGGTGCGACGCGTACTTCTCGCGCAGTCCCTTGAGGATCTCGAAGGTCTGCTCGGGCGACGGCGGCTCGACGGGGATCGACTGGAAGCGACGCTCGAGCGCCGAGTCCTTCTCGATGTACTTGCGGTACTCGTCGTAGGTCGTGGCGCCGATGCACTGGATCTCGCCACGCGAGAGCGAGGGCTTGAGGACGTTCGACGCGTCGATCGCGCCCTCGGCGCCGCCGGCGCCGACGAGCGTGTGCAGCTCGTCGATGAAGAGGATCACGTTCTTCGCGCGGCGAACCTCGTTCATCACCGCCTTGATGCGCTCTTCGAACTGGCCGCGGTACTTCGTGCCGGCGACCATCATGGCGAGGTCGAGGACGACGAGGCGCTTGTCGAAGAGGAGGTCGGGGACTTCCTGCGACACGATGCGCTGCGCGAGCCCTTCGACGATCGCGGTCTTGCCGACGCCGGCCTCGCCGAGGAGGACGGGGTTATTCTTGGTACGACGGCAGAGCACCTGGACGAGACGTTCGATCTCGTCGTGGCGGCCGATGACCGGGTCGAGCTCGCCGGCCTTCGCCAGTTCGGTCAGGTCGCGGCCGAAGCTGTCGAGGGCAGGGGTCTTGCTCTTGCCGGCGCGGCGCGACGCGCCCGGACCCTGGTCCGGCGTCTGCGTCGGCTCTTGCGGTTCCTGCGGCTGCTCTTCCTGCTCGTTCTGGACGCCCGCGCCCAAGAGGTTCAGAACCTCTTCGCGGACTTCCTCGAGCTTTAGGCCGAGGTTCATGAGCACCTGCGCGGCGACACCGTCGTGCTCGCGCAGAAGGCCGAGCAGGAGGTGCTCGGTGCCCACGTAGTTATGGTTGAGGTTGCGAGCCTCTTCGATGGCGTATTCGATGACCTTCTTGGCTCGCGGGGTCTGCGGAAGCTTGCCCATCGTGACCATCTCGGGGCCACTCTTGACGAGCTTCTCGACTTCGAGGCGAACCTTGCGAAGGTCGATGTCGAGGTTCTTCAGGACGTTCGCCCCGACCCCCGACCCTTCCTTCACCAGGCCGAGCAGGATGTGCTCAGTCCCGATGTATTCGTGGTTGAATCGCTGCGCCTCTTGATTGGCGAGCGCCATCACCTTGCGAGCACGATCGGTCAGCCGTTCGAACATAGCGGTCTCCGTTCTCAATGTCCGCGGACAGGTCCGCGTGACGGGCTCCCCTTGTGGGACCCGGCTCGTCGCCGGGCCACGCGTAGCCGTCCGGTAAGAGTACCGGTTGGGGTACCGGTTGGTGTACCAGACGGGGGTACGCGTGAAGGGTTCGGGCGACGAGAGCAAGCCTCGTACCCAAACCGGCCTCCACGCATGCCGCGACGACGCGGCATGTCCTCCGGCGCTCGCTACTCGCGCCGGTCTCCATCAAATCTGTGTTGTCGGCGAGTTCGGATGCACGGCACACGAAAGCCGGCATCAAGAGGTGATTTTCTACGTACTCTCTTCGCGCCAACTCGACCCTGAGTTCCGACCCATGCCGATCTCCGCCACGCTTCGCGAGATTTCTCGATCGATTTTCGCCGGTGACCTGCCGCGGACGCCGCGACCGGGCCGGCCCGCGGTCGCGCGTCTCCCATCGGTTCGTGCCGGAATGGCGGCTCGCGGTGCTGTGGCACTTCGCGTTGCCGTCGTCGCGCTCGCCTTCGGATATTCCGTCGGGTCCGCGGCGTACGCCGGCGAGCCGCTCACCTTCGAGAAGCCGCAACCTCTGAAGGCATCACTGCTTGACGGCAGTTCGATCGGCGGCACGGTGACTCGCTTCGACGACGACGGCTTCGACATGCTTCTCGACGGGACGCCGCGGCGATTCAAATGGGAAGACTTTCGTCCGCTCGAAACCTATCGCGTCCGCAAGCGGCTCATCGACGCCGCTCCAAAAGAGGAGAGACTCGGGCGAACGCTCGACCTCGTGGCGTGGTGCGTGAGCGTCGAGGACAAGGATGCGACGCAGCGGGCCGAACGCGACGCGAAAGCGCTCGGCGCCGACGACGCCGCGCTCGTGACCGCGCGCACGGCGGGTGCGCAGCGCCGCGCCGAGATGATCGCGAAGTCGGTGACGGCGGCGAAGGCGGCGCTCAAGACGACGTCGCCCGAAGCCGCGTCCTTCGACCCGGCGCTCTGGGGACCGCAGACGCCGGCCGATCGCGACAAGGCCGTTTCGGAGTTGAAGGTCGCGACCGCCGCCAAACTGGCGGGCGCCGGACGCGAGCTCACGGCCATCGAGAGCAGGAACGCGATCGTCTACTCCGATCTCGGCGCCGAGGACGCCGCCGTGCGCGGCATCGACATCGATCGCTTCGTGCGTCACGCGCTGCCGCGCTTGGGCATTGATCAGGAGACGCAGCCCTTCCTCGGGAAGGTCGTCGTGATCGTCGTCGACGGCGACGACCGCTTCCGCCTCCTCGAAGCCTCTGCGTTTCAGCAGGCGGTGACGCCGAGCGACGAGGCGTTCACCCACTACGACGGCGGCAAGGCGTACGTCGTCGTGCGCCGCCAGATCGACGTGACGCGCACCGCCGCGGCGATGTATCGCGCGATCGGCCGGGCGATCCTGCATCGCCATGTGAGCGCCGTGCGCCTGCCGACGTGGGCGAACGAAGGCGTCGTCGACTGGCTCGTCGCGATGTATCCGCCGGCGAAGTCGACCGACGCGGAGTTGCGCAAGCCCGGGCTCGCGTTCGTGCGGAATGGCGGCTCGATCGAAGACGTGCTCCGCGCGACGTACGACTCGAATTGGCCCGGCGCGAACGGCCTCGGCCGCAACGTCGGGTTCCTGCTCGCGGGCCTGATGGCGGAGCAGGAGCCGGCGCGCTTCCAGGCATGGCTGAAAGCGGTGAAGAACGGTAAGCCGTGGGCGCAGGCGCTCACGGAAGACTTCGGCTTCTCCCCGCAAGCCCTCGCCGACTTCGCGCGGCGGTATTACCGCACGAATGATTGAGAGGGGAGAGGGGTCAGGGTTCAGGGTCGAGGGTTCAGGGGCAACCAAGTCACTGCTCGACAGCGCGGTATCTCCGCGCACGGATTGCCCCCGAACCCCGAACCCTGAACCCTAAACCCTGAACCCTTCCATCTCACGCAATCGCGCCGTCGACCAAGGCCACGCGTCGATCCGCCTGCGCCGCAATCGTCGGATCGTGCGTGACCATCACGATGGTCAAGCCCTTCCGATGCAGGTCGCGCACGACGTCGAGGATTTCCTGGCCGGTCTTCGCGTCGAGGTTGCCGGTCGGTTCGTCGGCGAGGAGCACCTGCGGATCGTTCACGAGCGCCCGCGCGATCGCGACGCGCTGGCGCTCGCCGCCCGAGAGTTCGTTCGGGCGGTGATGCAGGCGATGGCCGAGGCCGAACGCGCCGAGAAGTTCGTTCGCGCGGCGACGGATCGCGCGGGCGCCGAGCCATCCGAACGGCGAGCGGCCGACCATCGCGGGAAGCGTCGCGTTGTCGACGACCGAGAGTTCGGGCAGGAGGTGATAGAACTGGAAGACGAAGCCGACCTTCCGGTTGCGGTAGCGGTTCGTCGCCCCGGGCCCGAGCGAACTCACGATCTGGCCTTCGAAGAGGACGGTGCCGCCGTCGAGACGGTCGGGCTGATCGAGGCCGCCGAGGAGGTGCAGGAGCGTGCTCTTCCCCGACCCCGACGAGCCGACGACCGCGACCCATTCGCCGGCTGCAACGTCGAGCGAGGCGCCCTTCAGGACCGGCACGTTCACGCGGCCGAGGCGATACGTCTTGCGGAGGCCGCGCCCGGAGAGGAGTGGTGTCGTCTCACTCATAGCGGAGGCTCCGGACGGGGTCGGTGTCGGCGGCCTTCGCGGCGGGGACTGCGGCGCCGATCACGCTGAAGAGCGTGGCGAACGCCATCGTCAGGAGCGCGTTGGCGAGATCGAGCTGGCTGGGAATGCGGCTGAAGTAGTAGACCCGCGGATCCCAGATCGTGAAGCCGCCGGTCTGGCGGAGATAGTTGAAGAGGAAGGCGAGCCCGCCCAGGATCACGGCGACGATGAGCCAGAGGAGCGTGTAGAGGACCGAGCCGCGCCGCGCCGAGTAGACGGCCGCAAGGATCGCGGCGAACGCGGCCGCGGCGGCGGCGAAGGCGATCGCGGCCGGCGGCGGCTGTCCCATCGCGGTGTGGATCTCGTTGATGTGGCCGACGACGAGCGCCGCGAGGCCGAGGCCGACGCCCGAGCCGAGGACGCCGATGACGAGTCCGTAGGCGAGGAAGATCGCGAGGATGCCCACCCGCCCCGCACCGACCGAGCGGAGGATGCCGATGTCGCGCGTCTTCTCGGCGACGATCGCCCAGAAGATCGCGAGGACAAGTCCGGCGCACACGACGTAGATCAGGGAGAAGAGCGTGCGCATGAGGGCGCGTTCCTTCTCGACCGGGCCGATGAGCGATTCGAGTCGCTCTTCCCAGGTCTTCACCTCAATGCCTGCGGGCACGATGACCTGCGCCTTGAGCACCGCGGGATCGCTGGCCTTCGCCGCGAGGAATTCGTCGACGACCGGCGCGATGCGGTCCTTGAGGACGTTCGGATCGACGCCCTCCTTCGCGCGGACGAGGATCGTCGTCGCCCGCGCCGGCTTGACGCCGAGCACGGTGCCGTCGACCGGATCCCGCTGCGTCGACTCGTCGAGGCTGAGCATCTTCTGGAGTTCGGCGAGCCCGACGAGCACGCGGTTGTTGTCGAACTGGAAGACGCCGGTGCGGAACTCGTTCACGATCCGCATCGAGGTGCGGTTCTCCGCCTTGAGGGTGCCGCCGCTCGTCACCGGGACGACGGTGAGCGAGACGTTCTGCCCGACCATCCAGTAGTCGGGGTTCTGCGGGGCTCCGAAGCGCGGCGCGGTGCGGTAGCTGCCGTCGCGCTGCCGTTGGTTGAAGGGCGAGATCTCGATGCCGAGCACCATGCCCGGGGCGCCTTCCGGGGAGCGCATCTCCATCGCCTGGTCGAGCGCGTCGAAGGAGCGGTCGAGGCGCGGGTCGTCGGACGCGAGCGTCGGCATGAGCTCGTCGTCGGGGTACTGCCAGTACAGCATCCGCTTGTAGTCGACGACGCGTTGCAGCCGCGTGGGATCGATGCCCCAGATCGAGAGCATCTCGACGCGGTTGCCGCCGCGCACGCCGTAGGGCATCGAGACGAGGCCGAAGGTCTCGACCACCGGGGCCGCGGCTTCGACGCCGTCGACCTTCTCGATCGCGGTGATGAGCTCTTCGTAGTAGGGGATGCCGACGAGGTCGTGCGAGACGATGACATCGCCGACGAGCGTGCGGCCGGAACTCCGCAGCATGTCGAGGAAGCCCGTCATGACGCTGACGACGACGATGACGAGCGTCACGCAGAGTGCCACGGCCGCGACCGCGATCAGCGGAATGATGCGCGACGTCAGGTAGCGGAATACGAGCAGTGCTTGGTACATCAGCGCAGGCCGATCGAAGTGGGGCGAGGATGGTACGAGATCGACCTCACGGCGACGCTCAGTCCGTCGTGGCCTGGGTGGCGAACTCGGCCACGAGACTGCGCGGACAGCCGATGTCGATCACTCGCCAAGTACCGAGCCACGCCTTGGCGTGGGGAGCCCGGCACGCGGGTCGAGCGGCAATCGTGATGGCGGTGACCGTCGCGCGAACGGCCTCGCCGAGAGGCAGCCCAGTGTCGGCGTCGAGGCCGGACGGAATATCGACCGCCAGCACCTCCGAGGGCGAAGCATTGATGGCCTGAATCGCCGCGAGTGCGGCACCCTCGACGGGCCGGTCGAGCCCGCTGCCGAAGACCGCGTCGATGATCAGGTCGGGGGCGGCGGCGAGCGCGTCAAGATCGACGCGCGGCATGCCCATCAGGAAGGCGACGCGCTCGTTGGTGGCGGCGTCGCTTCCCTCGCGCGGCGAGCCGACCGGGATGATCGACACCACCGCGCCGGCATTCTGGAGGTGCCGCGCGATCGCGTAGCCGTCGCCGCCGTTGTTGCCCGGCCCGCAGACGACGACGACGCGGGCGCCGCTGGCGTCGCCGAGCATGCCGCGGGCGAGCGCGCTGATCCCGATCGCGGCATTCTCCATGAGAACGATGCCGGGGATCGCATACCTCTCCTGCGCGGCCCGGTCGAGCGCTCGAGCGGCCGCGGTCGTCAATGTGCGCATGGATTCTTCCGAGAGAGCGGGGCAGCCTCGCGGCCGCCGTCGCGCTCGGCTCAAGCGCGGTGTTAGGCACGTCGCCGCCCCCGGGCTCGGGTCGGGATTGTCGCAGGTTCAACGGCGTTGTGGCGACTCACTACACTCCCCGGCTTCCATGCCCGTCACCGCCTGGCTATTCGTCGCGCTCGCCGCCATCCCGGCGGGCTATTGGGCGGTCGTCGGGCTTCGGCTCCTCTCGCTCTTTCCGCGCATTCCCACGATCCGCGACGGGCTCGCGATGGCGGCCGACCTGCGCGAGTGGCCGCGGGTCTCGATCGTGGTTCCGGCCCACAACGAGGAGCGCGTGATCGAAGCGTGCGCGGCGAGCCTTCTCGCGAGCGACTATCCGTCGCTCGAGGTCATCGTCGTCCTCGACCGCTGCACCGACCGCACGCTCGAACTCCTGCGGCCCCATGCGGCGCGCGATCCTCGTCTGACGATCGTCGAGAATGGCGCCTGTCCGCCCGACTGGGCGGGAAAGTGCAACGCGGCCCGGGTCGGCGCCGAGCGGGCGACGGGGGATCTCCTCCTCTTTACCGACGCCGACGTGCAGTTCGCCCCCGAGCTCGTCCGCGCCGCGGTGGGCATGCTCGTCGCCGACGACCGCGGGCTCCTCTCGCTCCTGCCGAGCCTCGTCCACGAGGCGTGGTACGAGCGCGTGGTGCAGCCGGTCGCGGGCATGACGCTCCTCCGGATGTATCCGATCGACAAGGTCAATCGCGACGAGCGCTCGCGGCCCTTCGCAAACGGACAGTTCCTCCTCTTCAAGCGATCGACGTACGAGAAGGTCGGCGGCCACGCCGCGACGAAGGACGATCTTCTCGAGGACATCGCCTTTGCACGGCTCGTCGACGCCGCCGGCGAGCGCGTGGGCATCGCCGTCGCCGAGGATCTCCTCGTCGTCCACATGTATCCCTCCTTCCGCGCGATGCGCGAAGGGTGGAAGCGCATCTTCATCGAGGCGTGCAAGCGGAAGATCGGACGCCTGCGCGGCAACGCGCTCCGGGTCTTGGCCTCGGGCGTCTTGGCGCCGGTCGCGCAGGCCGGCGCGATCTATCACGGCGTGGCCGAAGGCGGCTGGATCCTCTGGCTCGCGGTCGCCGTCGTCGCGATCGGCGTCGTGCTGCAGCTCGTGGCGCTCGGCGCGATCTACAAGAAGTCGCGCGCCCCGTTGAGCGGCGTGCCGTTTTTCCCGCTCGGCAGCGCGATCGTCGCCTGGGCGCTCTGGTCGGGCGCCGGCGACCTCGCCGCGCGCCGCCCGGTGCGCTGGGGCGGACGGCAGTATGTGCTTGAGCCGAGATAGGTGCGGAAGGAGTCAGGAGTCAGGAGTGAGGAGTCAGTGGTCAACGCGCGGCCGAGGTCGCGAGTGCTTTCTCACTGGCTCCTGACTCCTCACTCCTGACTCCTTCATGTTCGATCCTTTATCCTTGCTCCTCTTCCATGCTCCGCATCCTCCTCACGAACGACGACGGCATCACCGCGCCCGGCATTCAGGCGCTTCACTCCGCGTTGCAGGGGCTCGGCGAGATCGTCGTCGTCGCTCCCGCGTCGGCGCAGAGCGCGATGAGCCACAAGATCACCTTCCACACGCCGCTGATGACGCGCGAAGTGCAGGTGAACCCGACCATGCGGGGCATCGCGATCGAAGGGTCGCCCGCCGACTGCGTGAAGGTCGCGTGCCGCGCGATCTGGCCCGAACGCTACGGCGAAGGGTCGCGTCCCGACCTCGTCATCAGCGGCATGAATGACGGCGCGAACGTCGGCATCAACGTGATCTACTCCGGCACGGTCGCGGCGGCGGTCGAGAGCGCTTTCCTCGGCGTGCCCGCGATCGCCGTGAGCCTGCACTACGGCCGCGCGACGCGCACCAACTTCGACCGCGCCGCGGTCATCGGCCGCTTGGCGATCGACCAAGTCCTGAAGTACGAGATCGACGCCCACTCCGTCATCAACATCAACGTGCCGCGGATCGAAGCGGCCGACGCGCCGATGCCTCCGATCAAGGTCGTCTCGATGAACACCGCGGCCGGCGCCGACGGCTACGAACGCCGCGTCGGCCCCGGCGGCCAGATCTACTACTGGTCGAAGGGAAGCGGCATGGACTTCGTCTACGCGCGGCCCGGCACCGACGTCGAGGCGCTCGCCGAACACTGCGTGACAGTGACGCCCTTGAGCTACGACCTCACCGACCACGGTCGGCTCGAGGTCTGGCGCGAGCGACTGACGCCTCGCTAGAGGAGCGCCACGCCAACGCCCCGCGGCCGAGTGCGTCGGCCGCTACGCGTGTTCGTGAACTGCTCGAGCGCAGCTCACTGGACGAGGATGAGCCGAAGCTTGATCGTCAGCGTGTCGCCCGACTTGAGCTTCGTGAGCGGCTTGCCGCTCGCGCGCCAGCCGAGGACCGCATCGCGGATCGGGCCGTCGATGTCTTCGTGACCGCTCGAGCGGATGAAGGTCATCCCGGTCGCCTTGCCTTCGCCGTCGAAGGCGATGGCGACGACCGGATTGCGTGGACGCACGGTCACCATCGTGAGCGTCGTGAAGCGCGGCTTGCGCGTCTTGATCTCAAGGCCCTGCGACGCGATCGGGCGACCGTTCCGCCACTGGTTCGGCGGCACCGACTGAATCGAGGTCGGGTCGGACTCGCGATCGGAGATGTCGCCTTGGCCGACGGGATCGGGCGCCCGCGGACCGGCAGGGGCTGCGGCGGCGGGCTGCGACGGCGCGGCGCCGGCGGGCTCGTCCTTCTTCATCGGCGGCGCGTCGCCACTCTCCGTTGCAGGCTCCTCGGTCGGTTCGCTCATCGAGGACGTGCTCTCTGGCACGGGCGGCGCCGCCGGCTGCTCAGGCGGCGCGGTCGTCGAATCGGGAAGCGGGGGACCGAAAGGCTCCACCGGCGTGGGCGACGGATCGGGAGTCGGCTCTGGTGCCGGTTCCGGTGTCGGTTCCGGTTTCGGTTCTGGTTGGGGCTCTGGATTGGGTTCCGGTTGGGGTTCTGGCTTCGGTTCTGGTTTCGGTTCTGGGTTCGGCTCCGGCGCCGGGTCCGGCGTTGGCTCTGGCTTCGGCTCTGGTTTCGGCTCTGGCGCGGGATCGGGCACCGGAACCGGAGTCGGTTCGGGCTTCGGCTCGGGCGCGGGATTCGGCGTGGGTTCGGGCTTGGGCTCGGGCTTCGGCTCGGGGACGGGCTCGGGCTTCGGTTCTGGCTTCGGTTCTGGCTTCGGCTCGGGCTTCGGCTCCGGCTTCGGTTCTGGCAGCGGCGTCGGCTCGGGTGCCGGATGGGACAGCGGATCGGGCGGCGTCGCGGCCGGCGGCGCGTCGGGCGTCGGGGTCGGCGTGGGTGCGGGAAGCGGTTCGGCGGTCGGCGGGGGAGTCGGCGCCGGCGCGGCTGCCGGCATCGGGGCGGGTGCTGCGTCGGGGCGCGCCGCGGTGGCGGGCGTCGGCGCGCCGGTCGACTCGATCGGATCGGGTCCGGCCGGTCCCTGCGTCGGCTCGTTCGCACGACCGGCGTCGCCCGCGGCCACGAGACGGAGCGCGGGCTGATCGTTCACGGCTTGCGCCGCGAAGTGCTCCTCGTACTCGTTGAAGCCCATCCAGTTGATGCTCGTCTTGTCGCTGTCGGCGATGCCGAGCTTGACCTCGGCCTCGCGGGCAAGACGCTCCGCCTCTTCGCGAAGGCGCTCGAGCTCGCGCTGCCGTTCGCGTTCGAGCTCCTCGAGCTTCGCACGCTCTTCCTCCGTGAGCTCCGAGCCCGACTGCGGCGCAAGCACATTCGCCGCGTGGTCGGCGCTCAGGGCCCGCAGGATCCGCGCCGGAAGCTCGGGCACGAGGAGCGACACGTGGATGCCGAGCGACACCGCGACGGCTGCAACGAGGAGAATCGCGGTGTCGTTTCCCTCCCGCGCGGGCGCCGGAAGGGCCAACACCGCGGCCCACTTCGGATCAGGGCGCGTCGACCGACCGCGGCTCTTCGGGCCGCGGTTCTTCGCGAGAGGGGCGTTGGTGCGACGCGTGGTCACCGGAGTCGTGACGTCCGCGGCGGGACTTCGCTCGGACGTTCCTCAGTCGTGATAGGTGGTTGGCCGGGGCGAAGGGGCCCGGAAGGTCGAACACGGCGCGAGATTCAGCCCTCGATCTGTATCGACGCAAGCGAGGTCGCGACGTCGGGCGTGCACTGGAAAAGCTTGTCGAGGCCCGCGAGCATCAGCACGCTCCAGACGGTGTCGCGCACGCCGCAGATCCGCATCGACTTGCCGACGCTCGCCAAGCGCTTGCGAAGGCGAAGCAACTGGGCGATGTTCGACGAGTTCAGGTAGCTCACGCGCGTCATGTCGAGGACGACCGACGGCTCCAAGCCCTGCTCGTCGTCGAGAAGCCGCCAGATCGCGGCGGCGTCCTCCGAGAATTGAGGCTCGTCACCGAACTCGACGATCGCGATGTCGTCCGACCAGCGTTGCACGGGCATATGCCGGGAAACGTACCAAAAGCCATTCTGAGGATGCGCCCGGACGCCCAGGGACACGCGGTGCCCGTGCACCCTCCGTTAGGCCGTCGGTTCGTTGCCGGGGGCCGCCGGCGGTTCGCCGGCTGGATCGGTCGGCGATTCCGTCGACATCTCGCCCTCCGCGACCGTGGCCGCGGAAATGAGCGTGTCGTCGTCGCGCAGTCGAACCACGCGAACGCCCTGCGTGTTGCGGCCGATGCGCGAGATCTCCGCCGCCGGCACGCGCACGAGCATGCCGCCGGAGGAGATGAACATCAGGCTGTCGCGATCGGTGACGACGCGAATGTCGACGACCGGCCCGTTGCGATCGGTGGTCTGGATGTCGATGCGACCCTGGCCGCCCCGCCCCTGCGGACGCGTCGAGCCGTCTTCGCTCTGGACGAGATACTCGCCGAGGTCGGTGCGCTTGCCGTAGCCCTTCTTCGTCACGGTGAGGAGGTCGGCGCCGTCGACGCAACGCACGACGCCGACGACTTCGTCGCCCTCGGCGAGTTCGATGCCCTTCACGCCAGCGGCGGCGCGGCCCATCACGCGCACGTCGTTCTCCTCAAAGCGAATCGCCTTGCCGGACGCGCTCGCGAGGAGCACGTGATCGTCGCCGGTCGTCTGCAGCACGCCGACGAGTCGGTCGCCCTCGTTCAGGTTGATCGCGATGATGCCGGCGCGATTGACGTTGCGGTAATCCTTCAGGCTGGTCCGCTTCACCTTGCCTTCGCTCGTCGCGAAGAAGAGGTAGTCCTCGCTCTTCTCGAAGTCGGCGATCGGCAGGAACGCGCGGATCTTCTCGCCGTCCTTGAGTTCGAGGAGATTCACGATCGCGCGACCGCGGCTCGTGCGCGAGAGTTCGGGAATCTGCCACACCTTCATGCGGAAGACGCGGCCGGTGTTCGTGAAGCAGAGGAGGTCGTCGTGCGTCGAACTCACGAAGAGCTGCTCGATGAAGTCGTCGTCGCTCGTCTCCGAGCCCTTGATGCCGGTGCCGCCGCGGCCCTGCGAGCGATAGGTGTCCACCGGAAGTCGCTTCACGTAGCCTTGGTGCGAGATGGTGACGACGACCTGGTGCTCCTGGATGAGCTCCTCGAACGCGAAGTCGTCGACTTCGCCCTCTTCGATCGTCGTCTGCCGATCGTCGCCGAAGCGCTCGGCGATCTCGATGCAGTCTTCCTTGATGATGTCGAGGACGAGGCGCTCGTCGGCGAGGATCTGCTCGTAGCCCTGGATCTCGTCGAGAAGCTGGTTGAGTTCGCCGGCGAGACGCTCGATCTCGAGGCCGACGAGCTGGATGAGGCGCAGCGCGCCGATCGCTTCGGCCTGCACGCGCGTGAGGATCACGCCGTCGCCGCTCGCGCGATCAAGAAGCCGCGGCGGCACGACGCTCGCGCGCGGATGGTCGAGGCCGATGCGGAAGGCCCGCGCCTGGAGGCGCTCGATGGCCTCCTCGCGCGTGCGCGACGAGCGGATGATCTTGATGACCTCGTCGATGTCGCACACCGCATAGATCAGGCCTTCCAACTTGTGGGCCTGCTGCTTCGCGTGGCGCAGAAGGAACTGCGTGCGCCGCCGCACGACTTCCTTCCGGTGATCGATGAAGCACTGGAGGAGCTGGCGAAGCGTCAGCGTCTTCGGCTGGCTGTTCACGAGCGCGATGTTGATGATCGAGAAGGTCGACTGGAGCGGCGTGAACTCGTAGAGCTGCTTCTCGACGACCGCAGGATCGGCGCCCTTCTTCAGGACGATGCGGATGCGCGTGCGGGCGTCGCGGCCCGAGTGATTCTGCACGTCGGCGATGTCGGCGATCTTGTCGCCCTTGCTCGCGTCGACGATCTTCTCGATGAGCGAGCTCTGCACGACCTGGTAGGGGATCTCGTCGATGACGATGACGTCGCGGCCGCCCTTTTCCGGCGTCTTCTCGTGGTGCACCTTGCCACGGAGGACGATGCGGCCGCGCCCGGTCGCGTACGCCTCGACGATGCCGCGGCGGCCGCAAATGGTTCCGCCGGTCGGGAAGTCCGGTCCCGGCACGATCTCGAGCAGGCGCTCGAGCGGAAGCTGCGGGTCGTCGATGAGCGCGACGATCGCGTTGCAGATCTCGCGGAGGTTGTGCGGCGGCATCGAGCTCGCCATGCCGACCGCGATGCCCGAGGAGCCGTTCACGAGGAGGTTCGGGAACTTCCCCGGAAGGACGATCGGCTCCGTGAGGCGGTCGTCGTAGTTCGGCTTGTGGTCGACGGTCTCCTTGTCGAGGTCTTCGAGCATCGCGACCGTCGCGCCCGTCATGCGCGCTTCGGTGTACCGCATGGCCGCCGGCGGATCGCCCTCGATCGAGCCGAAGTTGCCCTGCTTGTCGATGAGGAGGTACCGCGTCTTCCAGTCTTGCCCCAGGTTCACGAGCGTCGGATAGACGATCGACTCGCCGTGCGGGTGGTAGTTGCCCGACGTGTCGCCGCAGATCTTGGCGCACTTGATGTGCTTCTTGCCCGGCGCGAGCTTGAGGTCGTTCATCGCGACGAGGATGCGTCGCTGGCTCGGCTTCAGCCCGTCGCGCACGTCGGGAAGGGCACGATCCATGATCGTGCTCATCGCGTACGTCAGGTACGAATCGTGCAGCTCGCGCTCGATGTCGATGCTCGAGATGCGGTCGAAATCGGCGCCGCCGGATGAGGGAGCCGCGCTGTCGGGAGGAGTGGCCATTGGGGGACGTGGAGTCTACCAAAAGACGCGGGAAACATGAGCGTTTTGACGCCCGCGGCGGAAGAAGTGGGAGTCAGGAAAAAGGAGTCAGGATTCAGGAGTGAGGAGTCAGTGGGAAAGCAGCGGCGCTACTGAGATGCAGTGCCTTGTTCACTCACTCCTGACTCCTGACTCCTGACTCTTTTGTCGAAGCGACCGCGAGTACTACGTACTCGATGTTCCCCTCCACCCCGCGCGCGCGGCTCGTCTTCCCTCCGCGGAGCGGGCTCTGCATGTGGGTGACGACGGTCGCGCCGTACGAGGGCATGGCCGCAAGCACGCGCTCGAGGACACGCGGCGCTCGTGCGGGATCGAGGAAGCCCGCGGTGAGAAACGGGCGATCGTCGTCGTTCACTTCGTAGTGCGGCTTGACGAGCGTGAGGATCCGTCCGCCCGGTCGGAGCCAGCGGAGCGCGGCGGGAATCGCGAGGCGCTGCGGCGTCCACGCGAGGTCGATCGTGATGAGGTCGACGAGCGACTCCGGCGGCTCGGCGTGCAGCGCGTTCGTCCGCTCGCGCACGACGACGCGCGGATCCTTGCGGAGCGTCCACGCGAGCGTGCCGTAGCCAGTGTCGACGGCGACGACGCTCGCCGCTCCGCGTTGCAGGAGGCAGTCGGTGAAGCCGCCGACGTTACAGCCGAAGTCGGCGCACGCGAGGCCGGTCACGTCGAGCGCGAAGGATTCCAGCGCGGCGTCGATCTTTTCACCCGCGCGGGAGACGAATCGGCGGGGCGCGCCAGGCCCGCTTGCCGCGCCTGACTCGCTTGTCATGACGCCGGTCCCGGCGAACGCTCCGACGGCTCGACGCCGACTAACGCCACGCCGAGGCGGTTCGCCGCGGCCAGGACGGCGGGCTTGTCGATCAGGATCACGCGGCCGGAACCGATCGCGATGCAGCCGCCGCCATTCTTCGCCATGTGCTCGATCGTGTGGACGCCGATCGTCGGCACGTCGGCCCGCATGTCGTGGTCGGCGCGGCAACTCTTGAGAAGCGTCCAGCCCTTGGCGCGGCAGAGGCTGCCCGCGCGGTCGATCATCGCGTTCGTGCCTTCGACGGCTTCGACCGCGATCACGTCGCGGTCGCGCACGGCGATCGATTGGCCGATGTCGAGGCGGAGCGAGCCTTCGAGAAGCGGCCACGCGAACGCGATGTCGCCTTCCTGCAACGCGGAGGGGCGCACCGAACCCATCACGCCCGTCGTGGCCATGTGGTCGGGGATGAACGCGGTCGAGTCGATGAGTCGCACTCCGCCGGAAAGGAGCTCCTCGGCGACCGCGGTCAGGAGCGTCGCCGAGCGATGGTCGTGTCGAAGCCGACGATACCAAAGCATCGCGGCACGCCAGTCGGGCAGCTGGCGGAACGCCCGGAAGGGGTCGTGCATGCGCGCCTTCTCGACGCGCCCGACCATCACGCAGTCGGTGACGCCCATCTTCTTCGCGAGCCGGATCCAGCGGCCAAGCTGCAGGATGCCGGCCTGCGCGAAGTCGTCGCAGAGAGCGGGAAGTTCCGGCACGAACTGGTCGCGCAGCCCGATGCATGCGACGCGCCGGCCGGCCGCGCGCATGCCTTTCGCGCAGAGGATCGGCAATTGGCCTTGCCCTGCGATGAGTCCGATGACGGATGGCGCCTGCGCGGCTTGCACCTCGTCGCGTAGCCTACGCGCATGCGGTCACCTATGCCTTGGCGGTCGTCGGATGGCGGGGGCGGTTCGGGCGCGCCGAAGCGAGCGCTCGACGCCGCGACCCTGCGCGAGATCGAAGCCCAGGTCGCGCGCGTCGAGGCGTCGGCGCCGGCCGCGGCCGGCCCGCAGTGGGGGGCCATGCACAAACTCCTCCTCAAGGCCAAGGTTCCGCCCGCGGACATCATGCCGCTCGTGGCCGGGCGGGATCTCCACGGGCTGCGCCGACTGCTGACGGCGCTCCGTGGTGACCCTGTCGAGACCATCGCGCCGCCGGCTGCAACGCCGAGAGAGGCGGTCGACGAGGACACCATGAGGCTCGCGCTCAAGGCGTTTCGCCATCGCCTCAAGGTCATGCGGCTCGACGCTGAATCGAAACTCGGCGTCGGCCCCATGAGCGGCGGCAAGAAGCACGGGATCGACGCCATCAGCGCGCCGCGCGAATACCCGCTGGCGGTGTGGGAAGCCTTGGCCGACGCGGGCAAGCTTCGCCGCGCAGGCCCGGGGTTCTATGGGTTGGCGGAAGAGGCGGAGTGACCGCGTTGCAGCAGGGAACGATCCTTCGAGCGAGGGGATGATGGTTCGTGGCCTAACAGGCCGCTGGTGCCGACATCGCTCCGGCGATGTAGGATGGCGGCGAAGCGCACGCGTCGGCTGCGTGGGCTCGCCAAGGAAGTCACGGAGTCGCGTTGCGATGAAGCGCGTCACCCGATTTGCAATCGCCGCGATCGTCGTCGGCATCTCTCCGTTGCTCGTCGCATGGGGGTGTGTGCTCTTCTCGCCGCTCGGACCGGCGAACGCACGCCGCACGTACACCTATCACCCCCCGATCCCAGAAGTCGGGACACTCGGCGACTACGACTGGTACTTCGAAGCGCCCGACGATTGGCCATGGCCCAATTACATCACCTTGGGTCCCGAAGGAATCGGAGTCACGTGGCGAGGAGTGGCGGCGCAAGAACCGTTGCATACGCTTGCGGAATTCTCCGGAAGACAGAGGCCATTCGTGAAGAACGACGCCATCGAATCTGTCGGCCAAGTCGAGATGCTCGCAGGCTGGCCCTTCGCTGCGCTCGTGGCTCGAGCGAGCGGCGAGGGACCAACCGTCGAGACGCTTGAGTTTCGCCGGACCTGGGCTGCCGGTCTGCGGATGACGGAGGCGCCGAAGTCGGCGAGGGGCATCGAGGGCGCACGGCTCCTCGGGCTCCCGCTCCCCATCGTCCCGCTGTGGCCGGGCTACCTCGCGAACGCCGGGATCGCGGCGGCCGTGCTCATGCCGATTCCAATCCTCGGCGCGGTGCGGCGCCGCCTTCGAAGGCGTGCGTCGCGCTGTGTGCACTGCGGCTACCCGCTCGGGGATTCGGACCATTGCACGGAGTGCGGGCGGCCCCGCGGGGCGGCCTAACAGACAAGAGCGACGGCCGAGCCCGACGAGGGACGCATCCCTGACGAACTTTCCGGGTTTCCGCTGGCGGCGCTACGAGATGACGGCACGATGCACGCACCGAAGCGTGGAGGTTCGCATGGCATCGCGTTGCAACGTACGTCGTCTCATCACGCCGACCGCCGCCTTTGGTTTTGCCTTCGCCGCGTCGGCGGCGCTCGAGCGCGTTGCTTCCGGCGAGGTCGTCTTCTGCGCGGTCGCGAACAACGGCTACGTCGTTCCCTTCAATCCGAACAACTGGGCGACCGTCGGCTACGGCGATGCGGGCTGGATCTCGAGCGAACCGTCCGACCCGATCGTCCTCTCCTCGGTCACCATGAAGATGGCGACCTTCCTGAGTTCGACGGCGGGAAGCGCGGATCTCGTCTTTACGTTGCACGACGGCGATCCCACCGGCCTAGGACCGGGGAGCGGTGCCGCGCTGTACGAAGTCACGATCCCCGGCTTGGCGCTGCCGGCCGCGCCGTATCCGACGTCGAGCTACTTCGATCTCACCATTCCGTTGCCCGACATCGCGCTCGCGGGCGGCGCGAACAACATCGGATGGTCGGTCCGCGTTTCGACGTTCGCGTATCCCGGGTGCCTCGGGTTTCAACTCTCGAACTGCAACGGACAGCTCAACGGCTTCGCGACGACGAACGCCTGCGCCTTCGATGGCAAGGCGTGGAGCCACTTCGGGCTCGGCTCGGGCTGCAACGGCGTCGCGAACTTCGCGGTGACCTTCGAATCGGCGCCGGCGCTCGATCCGTGCCCCGCCGACCTCGACGACTCGGGCACGGTCGACGCGCAAGACTTGGGTGCGCTTCTCGGTCAATGGGGGACGGCGGGAAGCGCCGATCTCGACGACAATGGCGTCGTCGATTCAGGCGACCTCGGCATCCTGCTCGGCGGCTGGGGCTCGTGCAACTGACGCGATTGGCGTTCTTCCTCCACGTTGCAGCCGTTCCTCAGTGGGCATGACGCCTGCAACGCCGAGCGGCGCGCCGGGCTTTGGCTCGCGGGAGAACCCTCACGGGTCTGATGGCACCGCTCGTCCTCTTTCTTGTCCTCCTTCTCGTCTATAGCGCGCTCTCCGGCGTCTTCGCGCGGACGGTCTTGACCGGGCCGATTCTCTTCACGCTCACGGGGTTCGTCGCGACGCTCGCTGTTCCCGAGTTGCACGATCCGTCGCAACACTTCTCGACGTATCTCACGCTCGCCGAGGCGGGCTTGGTGATGCTCCTCTTCACCGACGCGAGCCGGACGCGGCTCTCGTCGCTCAAGGGCAAAGGCATGACGAGCCTGCCGACGCGGCTGCTGACAGTCGGCATGCTGCTGACGCTCGGGCTCGGCCTCGTCGCCGCGCTCGTCGTCTTCCGCGGCATCAGCGTGTGGGAGGCGGGCATCCTCGCGGCGGTGCTCGCGCCGACCGATGCGGGCCTGGGTCAGATCATCGTGACGAGCGAGAAGGCGCCGCTTCGCGTGCGGCAGGCGCTCAACGTCGAGGCGGGGCTCAACGACGGACTCAGCGTGCCGTTTCTCCTCTTCTTTGTGGGCGCCGCACTCGCCTCCGGCGAGGGGAGTTCTGCGCTCGCATCCGCCGGCAACGCGGAGTCGCACGGCGGAAGCCTCGGGCAATTCATCGTCGAACAGTTGGGATACGGCGCCCTGATCGGCGGCGCCATCGGCCTCGTCGGCGGCCTCGCGCTCGGCCTCGCGAAACGCCGAGGCTGGATGGTGTCGCCGTTCGAACAGCTTGCGATCGTCGCGCTTGCGATCCTCTGCATGGTGTCGTCGGAGGTCGCGCACGCGAGCATGTTCATCGCCGCCTTCGTCGCGGGCCTCGCGGTGCAGATCGGCTTCCGCGACGCGGGCGATCACGCGGTCGAGTTCGCCGAGGACTGGGGCCAGTTCTTCAACCTCGGCATCTTCTTCCTCTTCGGCATCGTCGTCGCCCGTAACGTCTCGGCGATCGGCGTCGAGCACGTCGTGTACGCCGTCCTGAGCCTGACCGTCGTGCGCATGCTGCCGGTGGCGCTTGCGCTTCTCGGCGCGCGGCTCTCGGCGCCGACCGTCCTCTTCATGGGCTGGTTCGGCCCGCGCGGGCTCGCGTCGATCGTGCTTGCCCTCGTCTACATGGAGGAAGCCGAGGGCCTCGCCGGCGACGAGACGATCCGCGTTGCAGCCATCGTCACGGTGTTCCTGAGTATCCTCGCCCACGGCCTCTCCGCGTTGCCGGGCCTCGCGTGGTACGCGAAACGCGTGGCGCGCCTGCCGAGCGACGCGCCGGAGTTTGCGGGGAAGGGGAGCGAGGCGGCGGGGTAAGCGCGAGTCCCCGCCGACGCGCCTCGCGGCGGACGCGCTGGTCGCGAACCCCCACCTGCCGTTGCCTCGATCGGCGACGGCGGTCCTCCCCCGCGGGAGAGCGTCACGAGGAGACCGCGCGGCGGGGGAGGAGATGGAGCGGGCTCGCCTTCGGTCGCCCTATAGGGAGTGCCGCCAACGGGACCCTTCGCTCTACGCTCGGGCGCGCCCTCGAAATGTCGCGGCTACGTCGGCCTTGGTTGCGGCACCCGACGCGACCGCGACCACAAGCTCGACGAGTTCGTCGTCGAGCACGTCGATCTCGATGCCGTTGAGGTCAAGGAACGTCAGCGCCGCAGCGGTCCCGGCGCGCTTGTTGCCATCGACGAACGGGTGATTCTGCACGAGGTGATAGAGATACGCGGCCGCGGCGGCGAAGGCGTCGGCGTGCAACAAGACGCCGTCGAACGACGCGAGAGGCATTGCGACCGCCGCGTCCAGCAGTCCGGCGTCGCGAATGCCGTCGTCGCCGCCGTACCGCGCGATCTGATCCGCATGGATCGCAAGGACGTCGTGGACCGTCAGGTACTCCATCTCGAGCTACTCCGCGAGCTTCTTCAGCGCCTTGCCGTGCCGCGCATTCACCTTCTCAAGCGACTTCGCCACACGAGCGCTTCGCCCGGGCGCGCTGACGGGCCGAATGATCAGCACCGTGCCGTCGGTCGTGACTTCAAGCGGCGACTCGGGCCGGATCTTCAGGAGATCGAGGATCGGCTTGTCGATCACGAGGGCGTAGCTGTTGCCGTGTTTGGTGAGGGTCTTGACCATGGGGGCTCTCCTCGCGCTGGTGGTGACATGGTGACACATCGTCAATACAAAGTCTATACGTTGGTTGGGTCTACATGTCGGCTGGGGCCGCTCAAGAATCGACGCGGCGTCTTCAGACGACCGGAGGCCGGCCGTCCGGGTGCTGGTTCTTCGACCGACGTCGATAACGCGTCAGGTTTTGGGGTCCACGATCCCCGCCAGCACCTCGAGCGCGTCGGGGCCGATCGTGAGGAGGTCGCGGATCGACGGGCGGATGAACTTGTGCTCGATGCCGTGCTCGATGAGCGCGACGAGCGGGTCGTAATAGCCGTGGTCGTTGACGACGCCGATCGGCTTGCCGTGGTTGTTGAGGTAGCGGGCGACGAGGATCTCGAAGAACTCCTCGAACGTGCCGAGGCCGCCGGGGAGGACGAGGAAGGCGTCGCCGCGTTCTTCGAGGAGGCGCTTCCGCTCGCGCATCGACGGCACGACGACGAGGTCGTCGCAGCCGTCCCAGCCTTGCTCGAGGTCGAGGAGTTGCTGCGTGATGATCCCCTCGACGCGCCCGCCCGCATCCTTCGCGGCGCGGGCCGCCTCGCCCATCAGGCCGATCGAGCCGCCGCCGTAGACGAGCGTGAGACGCCGCCGCGCGAGTTCGGCGCCGACGCGCCGAGCGGCCAGGGCGAAGTGCGGCTCGAGCGCGGTCGAGGCGGAGCAGTAGAGGGTGATGGAATGCATGCAGAAGGAGTCAGGATTCAGGAGTGAGGAGTCAGGGTACAGGCAGGCGCAGCAACGCATCGCGCATCGGCCACTGACTCCTGACTCCTGGCTCCTGACTCCCAATAGCTTCTCTTCCGCTACCTTCCCACCCGTGATCCCGTACGTCCTCGCGTGCCTCGCGATCGGATTCGCCGTGTCGTGTCCCCTCACCGGACTTTTGGTCCGGCTCGGTCATCGCGTCGGCGCGCTCGATTCGGCTGGTTCCAAGGGGCACGTGAAGGTCCTGCGCAAGGTGCCGAACATCGGCGGCGTCGCCATCGTGTGGGGATTTCTCGCGCCGCTCGTCGCGGCGCTTCTCGCGCTGTCCCTCATGCCCGACACGATCCTCGGCCTCGCGCCGAGCGCGAAGCCATTCGCCGAGCGACTGCACTCGTCGTTGCCGACCTTCTGGGCGATCGCCGGCGGCGCGTTTGTCCTGCACATCCTCGGACTCGTCGACGACCGCCGCGCGCTCGGGCCGTTCGTCAAGCTCGGCGCGCAGTTCGGCGTTGCAGCCGTGGTGACGATCGTCTTCGACGTGCAGCTTCTCTCGGCCCTCTCGAAATGGTTCCCCGGCGGCGAAGTCGTGAGCGTCGTGATCACGGTCCTCTGGATCGTCCTGATCACGAACGCGATGAACTTCATCGACAACATGGACGGCCTGTCGGGCGGACTCGGCATGATCGCGGCGCTCGTCCTCATGACCGCGACGATCGTGAACGAGCAGTGGTTCGTCTCCGCGGCGTTCGCGCTCCTCGCGGGCTCGCTCCTCGGCTTCCTCGTCTTCAACCGCCCGCCCGCGAAGATCTTCATGGGCGACGGCGGCTCGCTGCCGCTCGGGTTTCTCCTCGCGACGCTCGTCGCGCGGACCACGTTTGTCGACACCTCGGACCCCGACTTCGCGCTCGGCACCGCGTGGTACGGCGTGTTCCTTCCGGTCGCGGCGCTCGCGATCCCGCTCTACGACATCATCGCCGTCAGCGCGGTGCGGCTCGCGAAGGGGAAGAGCCCCTTCGTCGGCGGCGACGAGCACTTCTCGCACCGCCTCGTGCATCTCGGCCTCTCGCGGCCGCAGGCCGTCGGCATTCTCTGGATGCTCGGCGCGATGACCGGCATCTCCGGCATCGTGCTCGGCCGCCTTCCGCCGTGGCAGGCGATCTTGGTCGGCATGCAGCTTGTCTTGGCGCTCGTGATCGTCGCGACGCTCGAGCGCGCGGTGCACACGGCACGGAAGCCCGAAAGGACGGAGGGCCGATCCGATGGCACGCGCTGAACCGATCGACGAGACGGCTGCAACGACGAGTCCCGCGGCGCGCTGGTCCGCGATCGCCATCGCCGTCATCGCCGTCGCCCGCATGGTGGTCGCGATCCAGCCGCAGGTCCGCTTCGACACCGACCCCGCGATCAACCCCGACCCCTTCGTTGGCCTCGGCCCGGCGGCGAGCCTCGTCCTCGACGTCATGCTCCTCGTTGCGGCCGCGACCGGCCTCGCGGCCTGCGCCCGCGGCCGCGGCGTGCGCGGATGGCTCGTCGCCTGCGCGATCGTGCCCGCGATCCCCGTCCTCTTCCACGGCACCGTCGACGCGGTCGCGCTCTTCAGGGGGGCGACGTGGCTCGCCGGCGCCGTCGCGTGCGTCGCGGTCGCACATCTCTCGCGCGACTCCTCGCTTCGCCGCCTCTTCCTCGCGGCGATGATCGCCGCGGTCGTCCCGCTCCTCGTGCGCGGCGCGGAACAGGCGACGTTCGAACATCAGGACACCGTCGCGGCGTTTCGCGCGCGGCAGACGGAGTTCTTCGCCGAGCGCGGCTGGGCGCCCGACGGCCCGGCGGCGAAGGGATTCATACGCCGCCTCGAACAGCTCGAGGCGGTCGGTTGGTTCGGCCTCGCGAACCTCTTCTCGTGCGTGATGGCGTTCGGCACGTTGGCGCTCGGCGGACTCGCGGTCGCGTCGTTCCGCCGGGTGGAGCAGAAGGGATTGCCCGCGCTTCTTGCGCTCGGCGCGATCGCGTGCGCCGGCTTCCTGATCCTGAACGGGTCGAAAGGCGCGATCGGCGCCACGGCGCTCGGTGCGGGCGTCGGTCTCGTGGCGTGGCGCTGGCCGTCGCGCGCCGGCCTCGTCGCGTGCGCGGCGCTCCTCGTTGCAGCCTGCGCGCCGGCGCTGCGCGGTCTCTTGCCCGAGGACTTTGCCGGCGAGAAGAGCCTCCTCTTCCGCTCGCAGTACCTCGCCGGCGCGCTCGCGATGCTGCCGCAGTCGCTGCCCTTCGGCATCGGCCCGAACTCGTTCCAGGCCGCGTACATGCTGGTGAAGCCGGCGCGCAGCCCGGAGGATGTCGTGAGCGCGCACGCGATGGCGATCGACTGGCTCGTGATGCTCGGGCCGCTCGCGCTCGCGTGGGTGGCGCTTGTCGTGCGCGGCGTGGCGGGCCGCGCGCCCACGGCTGACCTGTCGGACGACGACGCCAACGAACCGTCGATCGCGCCGGTCGCAGTGATTCTCGCGGCGGCGGTCTTCGCGCTCCAGGGCTACGCCGAGCATGCGGCGATGGACACCTGGTGGCTCATCGCCCGCACGGTGTCGGCGATGGGATTCGGATTGGCATTCGTCCTCGTGTATGGCACGCTCGGCGTGCTCGGCCCGCGCGGCGCGTACGTCGCGGTCCTGGCCGCGGTCGTGGCCGTCGTCGCGCATGCGCAGCTCGAGATGGTGCTCTTCCAACCGGGCACGGTGATCTGGGCGTTCGTCGCGCTCGGCGCGGTGATGGGATTCACGCTCGACGCCGGGGTCGCCGGAGCGCCTGCAACGTCGAGTCGTCGCGCCGCGTGGATCGGAAGCGCGCTTGCGCTCCTCGCCGCCGGCGCGGTGACGATGATCGGCGTCATTCCCCAACTCCGGCAGGACGCCCTGTTCGACGAGGCGGCCGCGGTCGTCGCGCCGATCGCCGAGATCCGCGGCTCGTGGCCGACGGCCGCCAAGGAACTCGCGGCGAATCAGCCGGGCATCGGTACGCAGCAACTCGTGGCGACAGTGACCGACGCCGGCGGCGTGGAGATGGCCGCGCAGCTCAAGGCCGCGATCGCGTCCGGAAGCGATGCGCCGACGCGCGTCGCGGCGGTGGTGCGCGTCCTACGGCGATTCGACGCCGACCGTCGCGCGAAGGCCGCAGACCTTCTGCAGGCCGCCGACGCCGCGTATCCCCAGAATTCGACGGCGCTCGAGGCCGCGATCAAGCAGCTTGCGGCGGCGGGGCGTCGCACGGTCGGACCGCGCCGCACCGAGGTCGTCGAGCCGATGCTGCACCGCGTCGCGATCGATCTCGCGGCGCGCGGCGCGGAGCGCACGCGGATGCCGCTCGCCGGCGCACGCTTCCACGCGATGCTGGCGGATCTCCTCCTCGAACTCGCCCGCGGCGAACCGAACGACGACACCACGCGGCTCGCGATCGCCGCGGTCGAGGCCGCGATCGAGCGACAGCCGCGCGTGCCGCGGCTCTACGTCGATCTCGGCGACCTGCACCAACTCCGCGGCGACCGCGCGAAGGCGATCGAGGCGTATCAACGGGCCCTCGCGATCGATGCCGACCTCGCGCTCGACCCGCTCGTCCAATTCGGTGAAGCGCAGCGCCGCGAGCTCGAATCGCGCATCAGCGCCGGTAGCGCATCAGCGCCGTCGAGCTAACCCGCGCGCGCCTCTCCATTCTCCCTCTCTATTCTCTTCCTCGCTCCGCTTCCACCACGCCGGTCGCGCGCCGATACGTCACGCCGCGCTCCGGCGGGAACTTCGCCATGCCTTCGGCGCGGAGCCGCGGCGCGAACTCGCGCTCGTAGCGGGCGAACGCGTCGCGCGATGCAAAGCGATAGCGCGCTTCGGCGGCAATCGCCTCGCCGTCCAAGCGAACGACCTCGGCGGTGAGGGCACCGCCCGCCATCACGTCGGCGAGGTGCCCGCCGCGCAGCCACGCGATCCACTCGTCGAGCACCGCGGCATCGCGGAAGGTCGCGTGCACGACGTACGAAAGCTCCATGTCACTCTCCGACCGCGCCGGCCGCGGGGGTCGCGCCGCGCGAGCGTGCGGCATCAATCGCCTTGAGCACGTCGTTCGGCGTGTAGGCCTCGCTCTTGAAGATCGTCTCGCCGTCGGGAGCGACCACGACGAGGAGCGGAATGGTCACGCTGCCGAAGCTATTGAGAAGGTCGTTGCCTGCCACGTTGTTGCCGGTGATGTCGACCTTGATCGGCGACACGCCCTTGCCGTTCAAGATCGACGCCACGCTCGGCACGTTGAGCACGGTCGACTCGAGCGTCTTGCACGTGAGGCACCACTCCGCGGTGAAGTCGATGACGACGACGTCGCCCTTCGACTTCGCGCTCGCGAGGCGATCCGGCGTGTAGTAGGTCCACGCGATCGGCCCCTTCGCGGTTTGCGTGAAGCCGATGAGGAGTCCCGCCGCCATGATGAAGGCGCCGAGGCCGCCGAAGACGACGCGACGACCGAAGGACGGCGTGATGGCGATCGTGCGGACGAGGAGCCAGATGCCCGCGAAGAAGGAGATGCCGCCGACGACCCACCAATAGAGTTTCGACGGCGGGTCCGGGGGATTCACCATGAGGCCGCTGACGCCGGCGCCGATGAAGAACGCGGCGGCGGCGAGGAGAAGAAGCGCCATCAGCTGCTTGATGAGGTCGCTCGCCGGGCCGGACTTCGGCATCTTCGCGGTGAGCTGCGGGAACGCGGCGAGGATCGCGTAGGGGATCGCCATGCCGAAGCCGACGGCCGCGAAGACGGCGAGCACGGTCGGCACGCTCTGCGTCGTCGCCCACGCCATCGCCGCGCCCATCAAGGGAGCGGTGCAGGGGGTCGAGAGAATCGCGGTCATCATGCCGAAGCCGAAGGCGCCGGGCGCCGATTCCTGCTTCGGGTTGATCATGAAGACCCACTGCGGGAGCTGCAACGAGAAGAGCCCGAGGAGTCCGATCGACATCGCGGCGATGAAGACGCCGACGCCGATCGTGAAGAGCGGACACTGGAAGAGTTGGTTCGCGCTCGTGAAGCCTTTGATGCTCGAGACCGCGACACCAAGCGCCATCCAGAAGGCAACGACGCCGGCCGACATCATGAGGCCGAGGAAGAACGTGCGGGCGCGCGAGCCGGCCGAGGCCGAGAGTCCCATGATCTTGAGCGGGATCACGGGCAGGACGCAGGGCGTGAGGTTCAGGAGGAAGCCACCGAGCGCTGCAACGACGAGAAGGAGGATGAGGCCGGCGCCGCTGGCGTCGATCGAGAACTTCCAGCCGAAGACGTTGAATTCGACGATCTGCGGCGGCTTCTCGCCGGCGCGGATCTTCGCGAAGACGTCGGTCTTGAAGCCGTTGAACACCGGATCGGGTGAATTCGTGAGCGTCGTACCGGCAGGCACGACCTCGAACGTCGCACTGATCGGCACATCGGAGGGCGCGAGGCAGGTCGAGCTGTCGCAGACTTGGATCGTGAGCGTGCCGGAAACCGTGCGCGGTCCCGGCGCTGCCTTCGCGTCGATCGTGATCGGGATGAAGAGCGTCGCGATGCCTTCATAGACCGCGAACTTCTGCTTCTCGGGGCCGTCGAGCGCCGCTTCGACGACGTGCGCCTCGGGCCACTGCGCGAAGCCTTGGTGCAACGTCACGCCGGCGACCGGCGTCGCCTTGAACTCAGGTCGGATGCCGTCCTCGAACTCGCTCGTCCCTTCGATGCGCGGCTGCCCCTTCGCTGTCCACATGTGGTAGCCGGGGTCGATGTCCATCACGATCGCGAAGACGAGGTCTTGTCCCGGCGTGACCTTCGTCGAACTGAAGTAGGTCGAGATCGCGACCGCGCTCGCGGTGTCGGAGATCGCCTTCGGCGGCCTCGCGGCCGGCGCTCCGCCGGGGAGACCCCCCGGGAGACCCGGAAACGGCGGCTTGCCGACGCTAGGGGACTGCGCCACGGCGGGCGACGCAATCATCGTGGCCGCGCAGGTCAGCGAGGCGACAAGGAGAAGGACGACCGTGCGGAGGCGGGAGAGGCGCATGGCGAGGAGTCTCAAAGGACCTTCTTGACCAGTATGAACCCGACGAGGGCCGCCACCAACGCGGCTCCGGCGACGATCATGCTCAAAGTGAGTGCGGAGATGCCGCTGCCACCCTCTGATGCCGCGGCGGGCGACGAGACTTCGGCCGAGGCCGCAGGAAGTTTCGACGCATCGACGCCGGTGAAGTACTCGGGGTAGAGCTTCTCGGTCGGCCACCCGGCCGCGGACGGATCAACCACGACCGAAATTCGATGGGTGGACCGGGTCGGCGCGAGGCAGACCCGGTCGTTGCAGGCTTGGTAGCCGACATCGATCGAGAGTTCGCTCAGGCCGGTCGTCGCGTTCGCAGGAACGGTCACCGGGAGGTACGCGATCACACGGCCCTCGAAGACGCCGTACTCCGCCGGGGCGCCGCCGTAGCTCGCCGTCACCATCACCGGCTTCGGCCATTGGGTCGCCGAGGGCGTGGGAACGAGGCGGCCGTCGGCGGTGGGGGAGGCCGAGATCGTCGTCGGGATGAAGTCCTCCGACTCGCCCAATTCCTTGGGCACGACCGGGCTATTCGTATTGATGTGCCAGTTCGTCTCGAGGTCGATCACGACGGCGACCGGGAAGGTCTGGCCGGGCTTGACCTTGTTGGTGCCGGGGAGGACGGAGACCTGGGCCTTGGGTTCCTCGTCCTGCGGCCGGCCGATGGCCAAGGAGGGGAGAAGCGCGGCGACGGCGGCGATCGCGAGGCCAATGACGAGGGAGCGGCGGAGGTTCAGCATCGGTCCTTCCGAGAGAGGTGAGACGACTCGTCAGGGTAACGGGTTCTCCGTTTCGGACGACCACGCGAACCCTTGGGCCCGACCGGGAGTTCGCCGCAACGCGGAGTCGGAGGACTTCAAGGCGGAGCGGAGCCCCTTCCGATAGTCCTTCGGGATACTCGACTGGCGCCCGCCGCGTGCGGCCGGGCCCCGCGCAGGAGGCGCACCGTGCCCGAACAACTCTCCCAGGAACTGCTGGACCAAGCGGCGATCGACGCGCTCCTCAACTCCGTCGACGACGGGGCCGGCGACGCCAAGGGCCCCGAGATCCAGATCTTCTCCCGCTTCCGACGCGACAAGGAGCGGGTCGACATCCGCGACTACGACTTCAAGCGTCCCGAGCGCATCTCGAAGGATCAGATGCATGCGCTCCACACGATGCACGAGACCTTCGCCCGTAATTTCGGTGCGGCGGCCTCGGGCTTCCTGCGGCAGATCGTCGAGATCCGGGTCACGAAGGCCGAGCAGATCACCTACCAGGAGTACATCTCGAGCCTGCCGGTGCCGACCTCCTTCAACCTCGTGAAGGCGCCGCCGCTCTCGGGCCCGTTCTGCCTCGAAGTCAGTCCGCTCACGGTCTATCCGATCATCGATCGCTTGCTTGGCGGCAACGGGAAGGAGCTTTTCATCCCGCAGCGGCCGCCGACGCACATCGAGCAGAAGCTCATCCAGAAGCTCCTCCATCGCGCGATGCAGACCCTCCAGGAGGCGTGGTCGAGCGCCGCCGAGATCGCGTTCGAACTCGGCGACATGGAGGCGAACCCGCAGCTGGTGCAGATCGTCCCGCCGAACGAAGTCGTGGTCGTGATGTCGTTTGAGGTGAAGTTCGGCAACCGGGCCGGCACGATGAGCCTGTGCATCCCGTCGAACACGATTGAACCGATTCTTGACCGTCTGAGCGCCCAGAGTTGGAGCGTCACGAGCGCCCGCGACGACGGCGTCCGCTGGAGCGAGCGGATCACCAAGGAGTTGACCGCCGCCCGCGTGACCGTCGATGCGGTCCTGGCGGAAACGACCATGACCCTTCGCGAACTCCGCTCCCTCGAGCCCGGCGACCTCATCCTGACCGGAAAACCCGCGGCGGCGCCCGTCATTCTCAATGTCGAGGGTCGCCAGAAGTTCCTCGCCTCGGTCGGCCAGAGCCGAGGTTCCCGCGCGATCCGGATCCTCCGACCGATCGGTCCTGAGGATTACGTGACCGTGGTGGGATGAGAAGGAGCAACGATCAAGGAGGAAGGATCAAGGGTGCAGAAGAAGGCTGGCTTCCTTCCGCCACCCTTGCTCCTTGATCCTCGACCCTTACTCCTCCTCCATTGCCGACCTTCTCCCCACCCCGTACACTGCGACCCGACCTGTCATCCGAGGGCGTTCTCGGAACGGGTCTGAGTCTGTCGTTGCGATTCGCGATCTCGTTCCATGATCGATCTCGCACTCAGCTTCGTCGGTTCGCACGGTTGCCCCATGGCAATGGTGTCGAATCGATCCGTGGTCCAACCATGACGCCCCCGCGCGTCAAGGTCGAACTGCGCATCGGCTGCGCGTCTTTCGCGTACGGCCTGTCGGCGATCGCCGCAGGTTGGATGCGAGGACGGGACGGGCGGTCGGCACTTGTCACGGCTCGCAGTGTGGAGCCATGTGGTCCGGAGCTTGGTTTCATGCTCTGATCCACCTCGACAAGTTTCGATCGGCCGTTCGACGGCGACAGACCACGCGAGCAGGAGCCCGCGTGGTTTTCGTTTTGACATCCTGACAATCCAACAACCAATCTCCTCCACCCATGAATTCCGAAACGCTCCGCATCCTCGACTCGATCGCCCGCGACCGAAACATCGATCGCGAGCTTCTCATTGGTGACCTCGAGCAGGCGATGATCAGCGCCGCTCGCAAGCACTTCAATTCGCTCGACACCGAAGAGTTCGGCTGCGAGATGGACCGCCTCACCGGTCGCATCGTCCTCTGGCGGAACCTTCCGCTCGATCCGGACGACCCGAGCGCGGGCACCGAGCGCGAGGAGATTCCGCTCGAGCGTCTCGGCCGCATTCCGGCGCAGACCGCGAAGCAGGTCATGATCCAGCGCTTCCGCGAGGACGAGCGCAACTCGCTCCTCGACGAATTCGCGAAGCGCCAGGGCGAACTCGTCACCGGCGTCGCGCAGCGCTACGAAGGCGGCGCGCTCATCGTGCAGATCGACCGCGCCGAAGGCTTCATGCCGCGCTCGGAGCAGATCCCAGGCGAGCAGTTCCAGCCCGGCGATCGCGTGCGTTGCCTGATCCTCGACGTCCGCGACGCGGTGAACCAAGTCAAGATCGTCCTCTCGCGCTCGCACCCCGACTTCATCCGCAAGCTCTTCGAGACGGAAGTCCCCGAAGTCGCCGAGCGCGTCATCGAAATCAAGGCGATGGCCCGCGAGCCGGGCTTCCGCACGAAGCTCGCGGTCGCGAGCGTCGACTCGAAGGTCGATGCCGTCGGCGCGTGCGTCGGCGTGCGCGGCAGCCGTATCCGCAACATCGTCGACGAACTCGGCGGCGAGAAGATCGACATCGTCCGTTGGAACGAGTCGAGCCAAGTGCTCATCGCCAACGCCCTCAAGCCCGCCGAAGTCGAAGAGGTCAGCCTCTGCTTCGAGCTCGGTCGCTCGACGATCATCGTGCGCGAAGACCAGCTCTCGCTCGCGATCGGTCGCCGCGGCCAGAACGTGCGCCTCGCGGCCCGTCTCACCGGTTGGGACATCGACATCCTCACGCCCGCGGAGTTCGCCAAGGGTCTTGAGATCCTCGAGTCGACTGTGCGCGGCATCGAAGGCATCTCGAACGAGATGCTCGACAAGATGGGTGCCCTCGGCATCATCAGCGTCTTCGACGTGGAGGAAGTCGGCGTGGCCGTCCTCGAGCAGGAACTCGGCCTCACGCCGGAGCTTGCCGAGCATGTCGTCGCGACGTGCTCCGAGCGGTCGAAGGAAGTCGCCGAGCAGCAGGCACGCGACAAGGCGGAGAACGACGCTCGCGTCGCCGCCGATCGTGAGGCGACGGACAGCATCCTCGGCGTTGCGGGTTCTGGCGGCACCACGCCGCCGGCCGCCGACGCCGAAGGCGACCGCGCCGCGGACAAGATCCTCGGCGGCGGTCAGTAGTCAGCCAGTACGCGGAACGCCGTCCATTCGTACGTCGGTCGGACGGTCGAGGCAGGAGTAGGAGTCGGGATCGGTAGGAACGGCCAGGAGATTCGCTTGATCAAGAAGGCAGCGCTCAAAGTCCATCAGTTGGCCAAAGAGCTCGGCGTGAACTCGAAGGACATCGTCGCGCGATGTAAGTCCGAAGAGATCGAAGGCATCGAGAACCACCTCTCGCCCGTCTCCGCGGGTCTCGCGGCGACGATCCGGGAATGGTTCGGAGGCGGTGCTGGCGCCGCGCCCGCAACGGCTACCGCGACGGAAGCGCCGCCCGAGCCCGCGCCGGCCCCGAAGGCCGCACCTCCAGCGCCGTCGAACGCGGCGTCGACCTCGACGGTGGACGGCAAGGCCCATCGCAAGCCGGCGAAGCCCGCGTCCGAAGGCGGCGAGCGCCCCGCCGCGCCGCGCTCGACACGCGTGTCGCCCGCGCCCTCCGCGCCCGGAGCCCCGGCTCCTTCGTCCGCGCCGGCGCCGTCCGCGCCGTCGGTCGAGACCGTGCGCCCGGTGATGCCGTCGCCCGCGCCGCGCACGCCGAGCCATCAGGAGACCCACACGCCGACTGCGCGCCCCGAGGCGCCGCGCGTCGCCGCCCGCGTCGACCACCCGGCCGAAACGCGTGCCCCTGAGCCGAGGGAAGCGCGCCCCGCCGACACCCGGCCGCCGGAGTCGCGACCGACCGAAGCCCCGCGCGTCGCGCGGCCGGAGGTTCGTCCCGAAGCCCGCGCCGAGGTGCGTACGCCCTCGCGTCCCGACGCCCGCCCCGACGCCCGACCGGAGGCGCGGTCTGAACCGCGTCCCGACGCTCGCGCCGAATCGCGCCCCGACGCCCGACCGGAAGGTCGAGCCGACGCGCGTCCGGCACCGCGCGCCGAATCGAAGGCGCCGACGCGCCCTGAGGCCCGACCCGAAGGGCGCGCGACCGCCGACTACCGCACGCAGGACTCGCGGGCTGACTCGAGGCCCGACACCAGTTCGAGCGGCGACGCCTCGGGCAACGAACCGAACTTCGCGCCGTACGTGGCGCCCACGATGAACGTGCCGAAGCGCCCGGACATCGTGAAGCCGGTCGGCCCGCGGCTCGAGAACCCGACGAAGACCGTGATGAGCGGTCCGAAGGTCATCCGTATCGAAGCGCCCGAGCAGTTGCCGACGCCGCGCCCGCGAAGCGCGACCGGCGGCACCGGCGGTCCTGTGCGTGTCAATCGCCCAGGTGCGGGTCCCGTCGGACGCGACGACCGTAACCGCGGCGGTCGCGGCGCGACGCCCGGCCGTCGCGACGATCCCACCGGCCGTAGCGGCCGTCTCGCCCGCGCGGGCGGAACGCCCGGCGAACCCTGGCGTCCGCAAGACCTTCGCGAGCGCGAAGATCGCCTCTCGCGTTCGGACGGCTTCTTCAAGACGCACAAGCGCGACAGCCTGCGCCCGCGCGGTCCGGGCGGTCCCGGCCAGCAGCGCCCGGCCGGCCGCGACGAGTCGGCGCCGGTGCATATCGCCGAGCCGCTCACGATCAAGGATCTCTCGGCGGCCACCGGTGTGAAGGCCACCGACATCCTCAAGCGGCTCTTCCTCGGCGGCACGGTGATGAACATCAACTCGGCCATCGATCGCGAGACCGCGGTCGAGGTCATGATGGACTTCGACATCGAGTTGATCGTGGAAGAGTCGAAGTCGGCGGCCGAGATCATCGAGTCGCGATTCGAGGAGCGCGAGGCGGTCGACGCGCGTCCGCGTGCGCCGGTCGTCACGATCCTCGGTCACGTCGACCACGGCAAGACGAGTCTTCTCGACAGGATCCGCAACGCCAACGTCGCGTCGGGCGAAGCGGGCGGCATCACCCAGAAGACAAGCGCCTTCACCGTCCCGGTGCACGCCGGCGACAAGGATCGCGTCGTCACCTTCATCGATACGCCCGGCCACGAGGCGTTCACGAACATGCGTTCGCGCGGTGCCAAGGTCACCGACGTCGCGGTGCTCGTGATCGCCGCCGACGACGGCGTCATGCCGCAGACGATCGAGTCGATCGCGCACGCTCGCGCGGCCGAAGTTCCGATCGTCGTCGCGCTCAACAAGATGGACAAGCCCGAGGCGACGGAGTCGAACATCCGCCGCATCCTCGGTCAGCTTGCCGAGCACGAGCTCAACCCCGTCGAGTGGGGCGGAACGACGGAAGTCGTCCGCACCAGCGCGACGAAGGGCGAAGGCATCCAAGACCTGCTCGACATCCTCGACTATCAGGCCGATCTCCTCGGCCTCACCGCCGACTTCGGCGGCTCGGCCCGGGGCACCGTGCTCGAGGCGAAGATGGAAGAGGGTCGCGGTCCGGTCGCAAACGTGCTCGTCCAGGAAGGCACGATCAAGAAGGGCGACTTCATCGTCGTCGGTCGTGGCTTCGGCCGCGTGCGCGATCTCGTCAACGATCGCGGACAGCGCGTGACCGAAGCGGGCCCGTCGACGCCGGTCGCGATCTCGGGCATCGACCTTCTCCCGGACGCGGGCGACAAGTTCTTCGTCGTCGACAGCCTGAAGGCCGCCGAAGAGGCCGCCGAGGAGCGTCGCCGTCTCGACCGTGAGCGCGAGCTCGCGGCCCCGAAGGTCACGCTCGACTCCTTCTTCGCGACCCTCGAGAAGGGCAAGAAGAAGGAACTCGCGCTCGTCGTCAAGGCCGATTCGCAAGGCTCGGTCGAGGCGCTCCGCGCCGAACTCTCGAAGATCGGCACCGAGGAGGTGCAGGTCGTCGTCAAGCACTGCGCGGTCGGCGGCATCAACGAGAACGACGTCATGCTCGCGGTGGCGACGAAGGCGACGATCGTCGGCTTCAACGTCACGTCGAGCTCGAAGGCTCGCCAGCTCGCCGAGACGAAGGGCACCGAGATCCGTCTCTACGACGTGATCTACGACCTGAAGGACGACGTCACGAAGGCGGCTTCGGGCCTCCTCGCGCCGGAGATCAAGCTCGAAGTCCTCGGCCACGCCGAGGTGCGTCAGGTCTTCAAGATTTCGAAGGTCGGCATGATCGCCGGCTGCTACGTGCAGGACGGCGTGATCGAGCGCAACGCGCAGATCCGCGTCACCCGCAACGGCATCGTCATCGAGAAGGACCGTCGTCTCGAGCAGCTCAAGCGCTTCAAGGACGACGCGAAGGAAGTTCGCGCCGGCCAGGAGTGCGGCATGAAGATCGTCGGCTACGACGACATCAAGTCGGGCGACATCCTCGAGTGCTACAAGACCGTCCAGGTCGCACGTTCGCTCTAACGCATCGTCGCCGGTGCCCGGGTCGTCGAGATCCGGGCACCGCGACCGTTTTTCTCCGTTGCAGCCGTCAATCCCAACCCGCGAGTGAAGCCGACCATCGACAACCGAAGCGACGACGCCGGCGAATCCCGGCCTGACGTTCCGCGCATGCCCTTCATCCCGTGTGACGGGGCGGGGGAGCGTGATCGCGGCGCACGCTCGCCGCGGCACGCGCAGATCGAGGCGCTCGTGAGCCGAGTCCTGCGCGAGCGGCTCGCCCGCGGCCTCAACGATCCTCGCGTGCAAGGCATGGTGTCGATCGTGGGGGTCGATCTCTCGCCGGACTTCTCGTCGGCCAGGGTGCGCATCTCGGTCCTGCCCGAGGATCGCGAGCGGCTCACGCTCTCCGGCCTGCGCAGCGCGACCCGGCATCTCGAGTCGGCGCTCCGGGAGGGCACCGAACTCCGGCGCGTGCCGCGCTTGAGCTTCGAGATCGACGAGGCCCACAAGCGCGAGCGGGCGCTGTACGCGGCGCTCGACAGCGTGCGACCTGCGGCCCCCGACGACGACGACGCGTCCGATTCCCTCACCTCCCCTCCGACGAGCGACACGCCCGACGGCGGCAAGACGCCGGGCGATTCCATCTGAGGTTCACCGTCCGTGAAGACTGACTCCTCGCAACCGATCTACTCCGCGACGAAGGTCGCCGCCATCCTCAAGCGCCACACGGCCGCAACGCCGCCGGCGCAGTCGACCGATCCCATCGCGGCGCTCATCTACGCGTTCCTCCTGTGGGAAGCGTCGACGCACCAGGCGACGGCGGCGCTCGAGCGCATCTCGAAGGAGTGCGTCGACTTCAACGAGTTCCGCGTGTGCCTGCCGGAAGAGATCGCCGGCATGCTCGGCCCGCGCTACCCGTACGTCGAAGAGCGTGCGACCCGCGTGCGCCGCGCCCTGAACGACATCTACCGCCGCGAGCACAAGGTCAGCCTGGACCACGTCGCGAACGCCGGCAAGCGCGAGCAGCGCAGCTACCTCGAGAACCTCGACGGCATGGTGCCGTTTGTCGCGTCGCGGCTTCTCGTCCTCCACTTCGGTCAGCCCGCCGTGCCGGTCGACGACCAGCTCGTCGATCTCTTCCGCGAGGCGAAGCTCCTCTCGCGCGACGACGTGACCGCGAGCGATCTCGGCGCCGCCCTCTCGAAGTCGGTGACGACGCTCGAAGAGGCCACCAAGATGCACCACGCCTTCGTGGCGTGGGCCGACTCCGTGTGGAGCGAGGATCCGAACTCGCTGATGAAGGCGAAGAAGGTCCGCACGCTCATGCATAAGGCCGCCGAGGCGCGCGAGGCGAAGGCCCGCGACGAGGCCGCGCGGCAGGAGCGCGTCCGCGCCGAAGTGGCGCGCGTCGAAGAGGAGAAGGCTGCCGCCGCCGCGAAGAAGGCGGCCCGCGCCGCCGCGAAGTCGATCGAGGCGAAGCCGACGAAGGCGGACGCGAAGCCCGATGCGAAGCCGTCGAAGGGCGACGCCAAGCCCGCGAAGCCCGACGCAAAGGCCGACGCCAAGGCGGCCAAGCCCGACGCGAAGTCGCCGAAGCCTGACGCCAAGGCCGCGAAGCCCGACGCCAAAACCGCCAAGCCCGAGGCCAAGGGCGCCAAGCCCGACGCGAAGGCCGCGAAGCCCGACGCCAAGGCCTCCGGCAAGTCGGCGAAGCCGGCCGTCGTGGCCAAGGCATCGACCGAGAAGCCCGTCGACAAGAAGGGCAAGAAGTGAGCGGCAGGGGCCCGCGGCCGGTGCGCGGTGCCCTCATCGCGCTCGGCGCGAGTCTCCTCGCGACCGGCGACCTTGTCGCGTGGCCGTCCGCGCCGCTCGTGCCTGCGTGGGCGGCGACCGCTGTCGCCGACGACGGGCCGGCGCCGCCCTCGATGATCTTGCCGGGCGTGCTCGACCCCCGCGACGAGCCGATCGCCGGGCTCTCGCTCGCCGACGTGCTTGACGCGCTGGAGCCGCCCGAGAAACCCGCCGCCGTCCCTCCGCCGCCGCCGCCGTCGCCCGAGGCGCTGGCGAACGCGCGTCGCGCCTACATCGAAGGGCGCACGGCGCTGGCCGAGAACCGCACCCTGATCGCCGTCCGTGCCCTCGAGCGCGCGCTCGAGCAGGATCCCGGTTCCATCGACATCCTCACGTCGCTCGCGCGGGCCTACCAGCGCGTGGGCAACCCCGCCAAGGCCGCGGAATTGCGCGAGCGGGTGCTGCGGCTCGATCCGGCGAACGCGGAGGCGCTCGTCTCGACCGGCTGGCGCGCCATCGAGACCGGCGACGACATCGCGGTCGTCAACGCCTTCGGCCAGATCTTCCTGTTGCCTGAGTCCGAACGCGTGCGCGCGTTTGCGGCGATGCGGCCCGGAGCGGAGTCGCTCGCGGAGCTCGCGCTCGCGCGTTCGCTGCGGCGACTGAGCGCCGACGCCGCGACGATCGAGGTGCTCGAGCGGACGACGCGTCGGGCCCCAGTCGCGGGCACGACCGGCCGCGCCGAGGCCGAGGCGATCCGCGCCTTGGGCGACACCTACGCGCGACGCGGCAACATTCCCGCCGCCGTGGCCACGTGGCGATCGGGCGCGCCGGCGCGCGACTTGCTCGACGTGGCGATCCTCGAACCGCGCATCGCCTGGGGCCTCGTCGCGCTCGACCGGACCGACGAGGCGGTCGCGCGCCTGCGGCAGCGGGCGGAGAACGACGAGACGACCGACATCGACGTCGCGATCGCCGCGTGGCTGCGCGACGTCGCACCGAAGAACGCCGCGCTCCGGGCGCTCGGGGACGACCTCACGAAGGCGCCTGCAACGGGGAACGCCGCGTTCGAGCGCACGCGGCTCGCCCGTGCGATCACGCTCGCCCCGGTGCCGATCGAGCGCTGCGGCACCGATCGGCGCGCCTTACGCGATCTCTTCGCCGACCGACTTCGCACCGGAGGGCCGGATGCCGCGGTGAAGGCCGCGAACGAGGTCCTCGCGGCGCATCCCGAAGCTGCGGTGGCCATCGTCGACGCGCTCCTGCGGAACGGCGCCGACGCCCCCGCGACGCTCGACGCGGCACGGGCGCTCGGCGTTGCAGGCGCCGCGCTCTATGCCCGGCTCCTCGGAACGCTCGACGACGTCGGCCCCGCATGGGCCGCGATCAGCGAGGCCCGGCGCTCGAAGCCCGAAGATCGCGCGATCCTCCGCGCCGCGCTCGTGACCGCGGCGCGGCTCGGCGAGGCGTCGTTGGTCGCGCCGCTTGCGGCCGATGTCGCCGACGACGACGCGCTCACCCTCATCGATCTCGCCGCCGCCTATCGCTCGGTCGGCCTGATCGACAAGGGGATCTCGACCGCCGAGGCCGCAACGAAGGTGAGTACGGTGGCCTCGGGCGCCTCGCCCGTCGTCGCCGCCGCGGCGCATGTCGCGCTTGCCCAGGCGCGAGCCGATTCGGCCGCGCGGACGGCGAGCGTCGCCCTGGCGCAGTCCGCCGTCGAGGCCGCGACCACGGCCGTCGGACTCGATCCGTCGAACGAGGACGCGTGGACCGTCCTCGTCCTCCTTTGGCAAGCGCTCAGCGGCGGCGACCGCAACGACAACACGGCGCTCCGTGCCGAAGCCGAGCGCACGCTGGAACGGCTCCAGGCCGCGATGCCGCGCGGGCCCGTCGCGCGCGGCGCCGCGATCGAGCGCTGGATCGCCGGTGGCGCCGCGATCGAGGCGGCGCAGGCCGCCGCCGCGTGTTCTGCCGCCGACCTCAGCGAGTCGCGGCTCCTCAAGCTTCTCGTCGGCGAACTCGTGCGCCAGCGCGCGTTCGAGACGGCGCTCGCCTATCTCGACGCCCGCCTCGCCGCGACGCCCGGCGACGCCGCCGCGTGGCAACTCTGGACCGAAGCGTCGATCGCCGCCGGCCGCGCCGACCAGGCGCTTGAGCGGCTGCGCGAGCGCATGGACGGCGATCGTCGCGACCCGATCGCGGTGCGCCTCACGGAACTCGCGCTCCGGTCGCTCGACCGCGGCGAGGAAGCCGACGCCATCGCGGCGACGCGCGCGGAGTCGCTTCCCGCGTCGCCTCGGCGTTCGCTCGAGCGCGCCGCGCAGGCGCTCGCGCGGGGCGACGAGGTCACCGCCATCAAGACCCTCAATGCGGCAACGTCGAGTGTCTCCGCGTTGCAGCCGATCGAGCTCCTCGCCGCCGCCGAGCTGTCCTCGCGGGTGCGCGATCGCGTGAGCCGCAGTCCGCTCGTCGACGCGTTCGCCGGCGCGCTTATCCAAGCTGCCGCGAAGGATCCCGCGGTCGAGACCGTCGCCGTCGCGCGGGCGGCGGCGCTCATCGCGCTCGACGGCGATCCGGGCGACGATCCCGAGGGCCAGTTGCGCCGCATGATCGAGACCGCCGTCGGCCGCACGAAAGAGGTCAATGCCGGCGAGGTTCCGGCGTGGCTTGCGATCGGCCAGTCGTTCGCCGACCGCTCGCGGCACGAGGACGGCGCCGCCTTCCTCGCGGCGCTCCTGCGAAGCGAGGCGCGCATCGACACGACGGCATCGGCGCGGCTCGCGCGGGCCTGCTTCGCGCTCGATGCCGCCGCCGGCGGCGGCGCCGAGCGTTCCATCGCGATCCTCGATCTCCTTCGTTCGCGCGGCGTGCGCCCGTTCGCCCGCAACGATCGCCCCGAGAACTCCGACGCCGACGCGTTGCAGGCGCTCGCGAACCTCTACTCGCTCGTGGGCGACGACCGCGGCATGCTCGAGATCCTGCGCGAGAGCCTGAAGCGCGACCCTGATCACGCGATGAGCCTCAACAACCTCGCGTGGGACGCGCTCGAGTCGGGCGTGGTGAATCCCGAGGTGATCGACTTCGCCGAACGGGCGCACAAAGCGAACCCGAACGACGCGTCGATCCTCGACACGGTCGGATGGTTGCGCTACCTGCAAGGCCTCGACACCGACGACGCCGGGCGCGACGGATCGATCACGCTCCTCCGCCGCGCGGTCGATCGAAGTAACGGCCAGCCGAGCGGCGAGGTGCTCGACCATTTGGGCGACGCGCTCTGGCGCACCGGCGATCACAAGGAAGCGGTCAAGGCGTGGCAGGCCGCGCAGCGCGAGATCGAGACGAACTCGCCCAAGGATCGCATCGTCGAACGCGTCGCGGGCTACGAGCGCGCGGAGCATGGCGTCGTCGTCATCGACGCCGAAGCGCTCTGGCGGCGCCAATACGGAAACGCGCTCGAGCGCGTGAAGGCCAAGCTCGCCGCCGTCGCGCGCGGCGACCCGCCGCCGATCGCGACGCGCAAGGACTCGTAGCGAAGCTCTTCTCTCTTTCCATTCTCCCTTTCCATTTTCCTCTTCTTCTCTCCCCCACATGGCCGGTCATAGCGCATGGAAGAACATCAAACGGCGGAAGGCCGCCGTTGACGCGAAGCGCGGCAAGATCTGGAGCAAGGTCAGCCGCGCGATCATCGTTGCAGCCCAGAGGGGCGGCGGCGACATCAAGTTCAACGCGTCGCTTCGTCTTGCGGTCGATGAGGCGAAGGCGGTGAACATGCCGCGCGACACGATCGAGAAGGCGATCAAGAAGGGGACGGGCGAGGGAAGCACCGAGCGATTCGAGGCGACGCGCTACGAGGCGTTCGGTCCGGGCGGCACCGCGATCCTCATCGATCTCCTCATCGCGAACGCGAATCGCACCGCGGCCGAGATCCGCACGATCCTCGACAAGAATGGCGGCAAGATGGGCGTGCCCGGCTCGGTCGCGTTCGGCTTCACGCAGCAAGGCGTGATCCTGATCCCGACCTCGAGCGGAAGTGAAGACGCCGTGATGGAAGTCGCGCTCCAGGCCGACGCCGACGACGTCTCGAGCGACGGCGAGTACGTGCAGGTGACCTGCAAGCCCGCCGACTTCGAGAAGCTCCGCGCCGCGCTCGAAGGCGCGAAGTTCGCGCTCGAGTCCGCCGAGATCACCTACTCGCCGCAGTCGACGGTCGCGCTCGATGTCGATGCGAGCAAGGAACTCCTCGAGCTCATCGACGCGATCGAAGACCACGACGACGTGCAGAAGGTCTTCCACAACGCAGAGATCGCCGACGACGTCGAGTGACGCGCGGGGCGCTGCCAACGCCGACGCGGACTCCGCCCAACGTTCCGCGTGCGCCTCGTTGCGCAGCGGGCGCTCCCTGACTCCTCCCCCACGCTTGCGTGGGGGAGGTGCCGGCGCAGCCGGCGGTGGGGGTGCTTCACCTGCAACGACGAGTCGAGAATCACGAGAGCGGTGACGGACACGGAGACAGACGACGGCTGCCCCAACCGGCGTCGCGATCGTGACGAGACCCTGCGCCCACCGTACGCTTCGCGACGCATGCCCAAGCTTCGAGCATCCACCACCTACCGCGGCCGCGTGCAGGGCGTGGGGTTCCGCGCGACGACCCGGCAGATCGCGGCGCGCTTCCGCGTGACCGGCTTCGTGCGCAACGAGCCGGACGGCTCAGTCCTCTGCGTCGCCGAAGGCGAACCAAGCGAGCTCGACGCCTTCCTCGAAGCCGTGCATGACGCGATGCGTTGCAACATCGCCGATGTCGAGACTGTTCCGGGAGTCGCCACCGATGAGTTCGCAACCTTCTCCATCCGCCGCGGGTGAGGTCGTGGTTCGACCCGTGCCCGTCGCCGACGCCTCCGCGTTGCAGGCGCTCCGCCTCTCGTCGTTGCAGGCCGAGCCCGACGCCTTCTGCGCGTCGCCCGACGACGACAAGTTCCGCGACCTCGCGTTCGTGCGCGAGAGCCTCGCCGACACCGGTCCGCGCGTGACCTTCGGCGCCTATCGCGACACCGGCGACGGGGAGCGTCTCGTCGGCATGCTCGGGCTCATCCGAAACGGCGGCAAGCGCGCGCACGTCGCGTTCGTCTGGGGCATGTACGTCGACCCGTCGGCGCGGGGCGGCGGCGCCGGCCGCGCGCTCGTGCGCGCCGCGATCGCACGTGCTCGCACGTGGGAGGGCGTCCGCTTCATCGAACTCTCGGTCAATAGCGCGATGATCCCGGCGCGCACGCTCTACGAGTCGGCGGGCTTCGTCGCCTGGGGTCGCGACGCCGACTCCATGCGCGTCGACGGTCGATCGATCGAGATGACGCATATGAAGCTCGATCTTGAGCGTCGTGATGTGACGGTGTGAGGGACGGGGTGAGGGTTGAGGGTCCGGGGTTCAGGGTAAAGGGACCGAGCGTTCGCACGCCCACGGCTCGCCTCATCGGCATCGTCTGCCTTTACCCCGAACCCCGACCCCTGAACCCTTTTCTCCCGGCACTAATCCCCACGCGCCCGAGAGCACCGCGCGGTCGGCGCCGCCCACCGTGCCGTTGAGCGCGGCGTCGACGCGATCATGGCGCAGCTCCCTTCTCGTCGTTGCCGCCCGGCACCGACGAATCCACGTAGTACTCGACGTAGCCCACGTTCATCTCCTCGTGCGTCTGCGGGCCCCAGGGCACCGCCACGGTCGGATCGGGATTCGCGGGATTCGCCACGCTGTTGTCGAACCACCCCGTGACGTGCAGACGGCTGCCGGCCGGCAGCGCGACGTGCTCGCGCAGGAGATAACGGTGCTGCCAACGGAAGTCGTAGCGCGGCACGTCGAGCAACCGCTCGACGCGGCCGTCGGGATACTCGGCCTCGTAGCGGAAGCGCGTGCCGCGGAGATGCATGTGGGGGAGGAACGCGACGAGCCGCACCGGCACGTCGAAGCGCTCGGTCGAGCGCATGGAGAACTCGCGCGCGTGCGGCGGAATGAGGAGCGAGCGGTCGGAGATGCCGGCCGACTCGATGAGGCGCGAGGGCTTGTCCTTCGCGAAGACGATGCCGATGCGCGTCTGGTCGGTCGTCTCCTCGCCGTAGGGGACGTAGTGCAACGCGAAGGTGAAGGAACCGCCGGCGCTCAGGCGCCGCGCCGTCCCCTTCGGATAGCGCACTGCCGCGTTGCCCGGCACGTACGCCGCGAAGTAGCCGCGCGAGCCGTCGATGCCGAGCTCCGGTCCCGAGGCCGCGGCGGCCTCGGCACGCTCGCGCGGCGCCGACTCCACGTTGCCGCCGCGGGCGGCCTCTCGCCGTCGCTCGAGATTCCGTCGGCGAATCTCCTTCGTCTCCTCCGGTCCCGGCAACGCGAAGACGAGGACGTGGTGCACGCCGAGCGTGCTCGTCGGCTGCACTTCGATCGCTTCGACGTAACGATCCTCGGTGAGGCCGGTCGGAATGTTCACCATGCGGTAGGGGAGCACCCCTTCGGCGGGGATCGTCTGCGGCGCCGGAATCTGGAGGACGAGATCGGGCTCGCCGATCTGCCAGCCCTCGACGGCGGCTGGGCGCGTGAATGGCTTGGCGCTCGCGGGATCGCCGCGGGCTGCGCCTTCATCGACCCAGCGCACGATCGCGGCGCGTTCATCGGGCGGCACGATGCGGGCATTGGCGAAGCGCGACGCGTGGCCGTCCGCAAGCGGCGCCTCGGACCAGGGCGGCATCAGGCCTTCGGCGACGACCTGCCGGATCATCGCCGCCTTGCCCGCGACCTCGTCGTAGCGTTCAAGCGCGAACGGCGCCGGTCCGCCGGTGCGGTGGCATTCGAGGCAATGGCGGGCGACGAGCGGCGCGACGTCCTTCTCGTAGGTCGTCGTTGCAGCCGAGCCGTCGGGGAGGATCGCCAGCGCGCAGCCGGGCGCGATCGTCGAGGAGAGGAGCGGGCGATCGCCGCGCAGCGTCGCCTCGAGGACCGCGCGGAGGTAGTGGCTGCGGGCGTAGGGCCGCGCATACGACACGCCGTATTGGTCGTTGATCGCGCCGCGATAGATGAGCTCGCGATCGGCGTTGAAGACAAAGACCTCCGTGGTGCTCGACGGCCGGAGCGCCCGGGCCAACTCGTCGTTGCCGTCGACGAGACAACGCGCGCCCTCGAGCGTCGCTCGGAGCGCTTCGAGATCCTCGCCGCGCGCGGCGACGCGCACGACGTGCACGCCGCGCGGCTCAAATTCGGCGGCGATGCGCTCGAGCTCCGGGGCGAGCTTGCGCGACAAGGGGCACGTCCCGCTCGTATAGGCGATGACGGTCGCCGACCTTCCGGCCAGTGAATCGAGCGTGTGCGGCGCGCCGTCCAGATCCGGAATGGTCGCGGCGAACGCGGGGTGCGGCGGCACCGATGCGTCCACGGCCGCGTGCGCCGACGAGGGCGGCCAAGTCGATGCCACGAGGGCGGCGACCAGAATGGCGAGCGAGGGGAGACGCATGCGATGCGCTCGAACGGGAAGGGCGGACGACGCTGCCGACGACCGACCCAACGTACCGGCAGCATCCCGCCGGCCTGCATGGTCTTTCCTGGGCAAGTGTCGAAATTCCCGCCCGGGAGCCGATACTGCCCGCATGTCGTTCGCCCTTCCGTGCCGCCTGGCCCTGGTCACCGTCCTACTCTCGAGCGTCGGGTGCACCTCGCACACCGAGACGTTCGAGGGGAAGTCGCGCGAGCAAGTCTGGACCGCGATGGTCCGCGCCGCCGAGAACCCGGTCTACAGCGACTGGCACGTGATCGAGAATGACGCGTGGGCGTACGACGCCGACAGCCGCATCGAGGTGTGGCGGCTCCTGCGGCGCTACAACGACAAGCAGAACCAATGGGCGCGGCTCGAAGACAGCGAGTGGCTCTTCACGATCGTCCTCCTCGACACCGATCCGCCCTCGGCCACGTTCGACGTGCGGTCGATGTGCGTCCCGAGCCACGGCTGGGAGCAACGCGAGAACTACTTCAAGCAGGTCTGGGATCTCCTCGGCGGACCGAATGCGATGACGCCGCCGCCGGCGCCGTCCGCGCCTGAGCCCGCCGCTCCCACCGCCGCCTCCAATGTGGCGCCGACACCCGCGCCTGCAACGCCGAGCGGCGCAGAACCTGCGCCTGCAACGCCGAGCTCACCGGAAAAGCCGCCGGTCGACCTTCCCGAGTGAGTGGAATCGGGACGTAGCATGCGACCCTCGGAGGTCGTCATGCGCTCGACTCGTGAGGGGAATCTCGTCGTTGCCGCGCTCGCCGCGGCAGTCTTCGTCGGCGGCTGCACGCAGCCGCACATGATCGGCGGAGAGATCGATCCGTCCGACGTCACGACGCCGGGCGTGCGCTATCACCTCGGGCGCGACGTCGTCGTCGTGGATGTCACGGTGACGCGCGTCTTGGTGGAGAAGCCGAGCGATAGGAAGGCCGCGCCGGACGGGAAGGCTCCGCCGGCGACGTTCGACGAACTGGGTCGCTCGGCCGTGGGGGTCGTCTCCGTCGAGACGATTCCCGATCTCTCGACAACGTATTTCGTCAACGTCGAGCCCGGCGGCACGATGGACCACACGCTCGACGTGAAGGTCGTGCCGTCGGGAACGCCGTCATCGATCGGCACGACGAGCGCCGACCGTTCGGCGGAGATCCTCGGAAACGTGCTTGAGTTCGCGGCCCGCGTCGCTGGCGCCGCGATCGGCGTGCGAGGGCTTGAAGGGACGGACGACGAGAAGGATCAGACGATTCACAGAGAGACGCGCACGTTGCGGTTCGTCTTTCCGATCGAGGAGCTGCCGGCGTCGTCGGACCTGCCGCGCTGCAGCGCCTCGATGAAGGCGATGTTCGATGCGTGCGGGATCGCGGTGAGCGCGGATCCGATGGCGTGCGTGCCGCCGCCGCACTGCACGTGTGGGCTCACGCACGAGCCCTTCGAGGTCTTCTACCGGCCGACCCGCCCCTTCACGATCACAGTCTGGACGTACGGCGCGCAGTGGATTCCGGAGAAGAAGGCCGAAGCGGCGGCGACACGGACACAGACCTCCGGGCCGGTGCCGTCACCCAACACCATTCAGTCGCAAGGGGTCTTCAACCTGCTCCACCCCGCCACGCCCGCGTATCGACTGACGAGCGAGGAGAAGGCGTTCTCCACGCAGAGCCTCGCCGTCGGGTTCGACGCCGCAGGCCGGTTCATCTCGTTCACGCGATCCGGCACGTCGCCGGTCGCAGGCTTCGCGGCAGGCCTGAACGCCTCATCGAAGTCGGCGGCGACGGGCCTCGACGCGGGGTTCCGCATGCAGAAGTCCGCGCTCGAACAGGAGAAGGAGATCCTCACGCTGAAGAAGGAGATCGAAGACCTCAAGGCAGGCGTGCCTCCCAAGTGACCGGTTTCGGGCCGCGATCCCGCCGCCAAAGCGAAGGCCTCAACCCCGTATACTCGCGACCTTTCGGCACCCCGGCAGGGGATGGTCGGAGGCGCAGAGCGTCCAGCGCCTCGCTCGTCCTTGGGGCCGGCGCGCGGAAGGACTTCTCCATGGCGACCTCCATCACGATGACCCCGCAGGGTCTCTCGGTTCCTGATCACCCCATCCTCCCGTTCATCGAAGGCGACGGCACCGGCCCCGACATCTGGCGGGCCAGCGTGCGCGTCTTCGACGCGGCCGTCGAGATCGCGTACGGCGGCAAGCGCAAGATCGAGTGGCTCGAAGTGCTCGCCGGCGAGAAGGCGTTCAACAAGACCGGCAACTGGCTGCCCGACGCCACGCTCGACGCCTTCCGCAAGCACCTCGTCGGCATCAAGGGCCCCCTGACCACGCCGGTCGGCGGTGGCATCCGGTCGCTCAACGTCGCGCTGCGGCAGATGCTCGACCTCTACGTCTGCCTCCGTCCGGTGCGCTACTTCGCGGGCGTTCCGAGCCCGGTGAAGAAGCCCGAGGACGTCGACACCGTCATCTTCCGCGAGAACACCGAAGACATCTACGCGGGCATCGAGTACCTCTCGGGCTCGCCGGAATCGCAGAAGGTGTTGGACTTCTTCGCGAAGGAATTCTCGAAGGACTTCGCGAAGGTGCGCTTCGGCACGAAGGCCGCGTGCGACGCGTGGCAGAAGGCGCTCGAAGGCGTCGGCGCGCCGCACCGCGACGCGCCGTTCGGCGTCGGTGTCGGCATCAAGCCGGTGAGCTACCTCGGCACCGAGCGCCTCGTGCATTCGGCGATCTCGTACGCGCTCAAGCACAAGCGCCGCTCGGTCACGTTCGTGCACAAGGGGAACATCATGAAGTTCACCGAAGGCGCGTTCAAGGACTGGGGCTACAAGGTCGGCACGACGATGTTCCGCGACCAGGTCGTCACCGAGCGCGAGTCGTGGATCCTCGGCAACCGTGAGGCGAACCCGTCGATCACGAACGAGGCCAACGCCAAGATGATCGACCCGGGCTACGACATGATGACGCCCGAGCAGCAGAAGAAGATCGTGGCCGAAGTCGAGACTGCGATGAAGCTCTGGCCGACGCACGGCGAGGGCAAGTGGAAGAAGAAGCTCCTCCTCAAGGATTCGATCGCCGACATCACGTTGCAGCAGGTGTTGACCCGCGCGAAGGACTTCGACGTCATCGCGACGATGAACCTGAACGGCGACTACCTGTCCGACGCTCTCGCGGCGCAGGTCGGCGGCATCGGCATCGCGCCCGGGGCGAACATCAACTATGTCACGGGCCACGCGATCTTCGAGGCCACGCACGGCACGGCGCCGAAGTACGCGAACCTCGACAAGGTGAACCCGGGCTCGGTGATCCTCTCGGGCGAGATGATGTTCCGCTTCATGAATTGGAACGAGGCGGCCGACCTCATCATCACGGGCCTCGAGCAGTCGATCAACGCGAAGACGGTGACGTACGACTTCGAGCGCATGATGCCGGGCGCGACGTTGGTGTCGTGCTCGGGCTTCGCGAACGAGATGATCAAGCACATGAAGGCCGCCGCAAAGTCCGGTGACCGCGTGCCGGTCACGGCGTAAGCGAGCCGGGAAGTACCCAAAGCAAACCTGCCGGAGCGCCGCGTGCGGCGCTCCGGTTTTTGTTTGGGGTGCGAGCTTTGGGGGCGAGCGCACGCGACGCGTGGTCTTGCTGCGCGGCGGGCGCACTTCTACTCGTCCACCACGCGACGCGTGGACCTTGCTGCGCGGCCGGCGCCCTCGCAATCCTCCCCCACGATTCGTGGGCTCGCCGCGCAGGCGGCGCTCTCGCGTTCCTCCCCCACGTTTCGTGGGCTCGCCGCGCAGGCGGCGCTCTCGCGTTCCTCCCCCACGTTTCGTGGGGGAGGTGCCGGCGCAGCCGGCGGTGGGGGCGCTTCGCCTGCAACGCGGAGTTCCGAGATAGGAAAGCGGCGACCGAGACGATTCGAGTGCGCGGAGACAAGAAGAGAGCCGAGACGGAGACGGAGACAGACGAAGGCGGCCCCCTCCGTCGTCGCCGCGCGACGCCACCTCCCCCGACTCGCAGAGTCGGGGGAGGAGTTTGTTCTGCGCCGGCGCTCTCGCGTTCCTCCTCCACGCGAAGCGTGGGCCTCGCCGCGCAGCCGGCGCCCTCGCAATCCTCCCCCACGTTTCGTGGGCCCGCCGCGCAGGCGGCGCTCTCGCGTTCCTCCCCCACGCGAAGCGTGGGGGAGGTGCCGGCGCAGCCGGCGGTGGGGGTGCTTCGCCTGCAACGATGAGAGCGCCACGCACGCTCCAAACCTGCAACAGAGAACGCGTGCCTTCTCGAGACGCGCGGTACCATCGCCCTTCATGACGAACGACCGCGACGGCTCCGCCGGTCCTCTCCACCTTCGGGTGCCGCTCGCAATCTTCGGCGGGGCGACCCTCGTTGCCGTCACGCTCGGACTGATCAGTTTCGCGTTCTACCGGACCGAGACGGACATCCTCGGCGAGGGCAACCCGTATCTCCCGCCGGACGCGCCCATCCTGGGCCGCGGTTTCGTCGAGTCATCGTTCGGCGTCGTGTGGCTGTCGACGCTCGTCGCGTTCGGGGCGATTCTCTATGTTGGCTACGTGGCGACGGAGCGCTCGACCCCGGCCTTATTCGTGGCCGCGCGCTGGATTCGTTTCGCACTGTGGCAGTTGGCCGGCGGCATTCTTGTCCTCGTCGCCATGGCGCCGTTTCAGGCGCTCTGGCCTAACGCCATCTTCTTCGTGCCGGCGCTCCTCGCGATCGTCGCACTCACAAGCGTTCTCGGTGCCGCATCCCTCATAGGAGCGTGCGGAAAGCCCGTGCCACGTCTGAAGCTCGTCGCACTCGGCGCGATCGTCGCGACGGTCTGCGCCTTCGTGGGCGCGGGCAACGCGTTGATGAGCGAGTCCGGCGCTCCGTTCGCCGACGGACCGGCGCGCAGCGTGCTCGAGGCGTGCGCCACCGTTGCATACGTCGTCGGCGTGCCAATTCTCTATGTCATCGGATACGCCGCGCTTCGGCTCCTCTGGAGCGGACACGCGGACGCGGACGCTCCCGTCTCGGTGAGCTGCAACGCAATGGAGTAACACGTGTCGAACGCCACCGCCGATCCACGCTGCGTCGGATGCCGCTACGACTTGACCGGAGCGGACGTCAATGCCAACTGCCCCGAGTGCGGGATGGCTGCGCGATTGACCGTCGACAGTTCCGTGCGCGACCGATACGTGGGGATGCAGCGGCTTGCCGTCGGCTTGCGGCGCTATGCGTTCTCGACCATCGCATTTGTGATCGCGGGCATCCTCTCGGCAATCGTCCGTCAACTGCCCCGCGTGCAAGTGCTGGACGAGAAGTCCATTGCCTACGTTGCCGCAGAGTGGTTCGTGCAGATCCTCGGTCTCGGAAGTGCCCTCTTCCTCCTTGTCGCCATCGTTGGACTCGTTCGTCGTCCTACCACTCGTGCTTGGCCGAGTCTGGTCCGCGCGGCGAGGAATCTCGTACGTGCGATCGTTCTTGGGATCGTCGCAATCGTCGTCGCGACCATTCTCACAATCCTCATCGCAGTCTCCTTGCGCATGCAAGCGTTCGCGATCGCCATCGTCGTCGGCGCAGCCGTTGGCCTTGCGATCGATCTCGCGATTCTGCGTTACCTCGTCGCCGCGGCGTCGGCGCTGCATCGGATCGCGTCGTGGCCGCGGATCGTGACCGTCCTCCTCGTCGTGCGATTTCTCGCGGGGTGTGCGGCGGCGATTGCGTTCATGGCCGGCACGCCGTTCAGCATGGAAGCGTTCAATCCAGAAGTACCGCTCACCCCGGGCGATCGGTTGGCGGAGAGCTTCTCGTTCGTGGCCGAACTCGTCGGATTCGTCGTGAGCTGGCTCGTCGCGCTCTCCGCGTTGCGGCTTTCGCGCAACGTCGAGCCGGCATCGCTCGCGCTGTGGGCGCCGGAGATCCCGGCGACAAACTCCTAATCCCTCCGCCGCCACGCGCGGAGCGGCAAGAGCGGGTCGAGAAGCCACACGACGAGAAGCGTGATCGCCCCGTAGAAGCCGACATCGAGCGCGAATCCCCGCGGCAGCACGTGGAGCGGAAGAAACCGCGCGAGGCTCTGGTCGCGGCCGGCGTCGAGCGTCGGCAACCCGTCGGGGTTCGCGCGCGTCTCGAGGACGATCGCGTCGGACACGCGAATCGACTCGGGAATGGCGCGTCCCTTCGCGTCGAACTCCGCCGATGTTCGGGCCGCGAGCGCGGGCCACGGCCAGCCGCGCAGTTCGACGAACGCTCGATGCGGCGACGCGATCGCTTCGAGCGTGATCTCGTCCGGGAGCGGCGACATCGCGAGCCAATCGTGGTCGAGGGCGTCAGGCGCGGGCGGCGGATGCACCATGCACGATTCGGCGATCGGATCCCACGCGACGCGCGTGGCGCCGCGCTTTGACTTCAGGAGAAGTCGGCCGCTTCCGAACCCGATCACGTCCTTCTCGAAGAACGCATGCGACTCGGCGTCGTTGTACGCACCGGCCCACCAGGCGACGGCGAAGGTGCCGACGACGCCGCCTGCAACGCCGAGCGCGAGGAGGCGGACGAGCGACGACCAGCGCCACGCGATCGTGCGCTGGAGATGAGCGCGGTACGAGAGCGCCATAAAGGCGAGCGCCGTGAAGAGCGCGACGTCCGCCGCGAATCCGCCGGCGAGCGGCCGCAACGGGAGGAGCAGCGTTCCAGGTTCGTGGCGGCGATCGAGGAGCGACCGTGGCGCGATGAGCCCGCCGACGGCAATGGGGCCCTCACCGTCCGCTCGCGTGAACGAGAACGCTTCGGCGGCGCGGAACGGCCATCCGGCGCGAAGATGTTCCGCGCGGCGCACGTCGCCGTCGGCGAGGGCGCGGAACGCGGGCGAGAGCCCGGCGCGCCGCGCGGTGTCGTCGTCAATCGGCGTGCGGCCCGACTCGACGCGCCCAGACTCGACGCGCCCCGATTCGACGCGCCACGTATCGCGCGTCGAGTCGCGCTCGACGACGACAAACGGCAACTCTCTGTTGCTGGCGTCGTGCGGCAGCGGACCGTTGGCGCGCTGCGCGACCGGATGCACGTGCGCGTCGCGGGCGCCTGCGAGGATGAAGAAGACGGTCGCCGCGAGGCCGAACGCGAACGCGATCGCGAGGCGCCGGTAGGGGCGCGGACGAGCGGATGGAGTCGTCGGCGTGGTCACACGGAGTGGTCTCGAGAGTTCCCGTATACTCGACGCCGAAACGGCCGACCGCACAATGACCGAACCGACCAACGCACCTCGGGACCCGTCCGGCCAGCCGCTTGAAGGCACGTCTCCTCGAGTCGTCGACGACCTTCAATGCGCTCGATGCTCGTACAAGCTACGTGGAGTGGCCGTCGACGCGCAATGCCCAGAGTGTGGATTTGCGGTGGCCGAATCGATTGCCTCGCGGCCTCCGCTTCCTCCGCTCTCCCCGCGAGCGAAGTTCGGCGGCGGCATCCTGACGATCATCTGGGGCACCGTGCCGGCGATCTTCGGCACGGCGCTCCTCTTCAAGATCGGCAGCGTCGCGCCGTGGCTGAAGTCGCACAACGAAGAGGGGCTCCTTGTCTACATCCTCCTCTTCGCGGTCTTTAGCGGCCTTGGCCTTCTCCCGACCTATTCGCAGGCGATCGTCGGCGGCTGGGCGTTCGGGCTCCTGCGCGGCGGGTTCGGCGGACTCGTCGGATTCGTCGGCGGCGCCACCATCGGCTACCTGATCACGAAGCTCGTCGCCGGCGACGGCTTCCGCGCCTGGCTCGACGCGCGGCCGCGCACGCGCGTCGTGCGCGAAGCCTTCGTCGAGAGCGGCTTCTGGAAGAGTTTCGGCACCGTCGCGCTCATTCGCCTCAACTCGCCGTTTGCGCTCACGAACCTCGCGATGAGCGCGAGCGGCGTGCACTACGTCGCCTATGCGTTAGGCACCGCGGTCGGTCTCGCGCCGCGCACGTTCGTGTCGGCGTCGATCGGCGCGGCGGCGGCGTCGCAAGGGCAGCCGGACTTCCAGGCGCTCGCGGCGAAGAACCCCTCCACGCTCGTCGTCCTCATCGTCGTCGCCATCGCGGTCGCGATGTGTCTCTCGTACGGCGCGCGGGCGGCCCTCAAGCGCGCGGGCCTCCTCGAGGAGTCCACGGGCCCGAAGGCGTCCTGATGCAGGCGAAGCGATTGGCCGAGGTTCGGAAGCCCACGGTCGCCGTGCCGCGCGAGCGGTCGCCGCGCGCGATCGTCGACGGCATCGAGATCGTCGAACTGCGCGTACGCACGCTCGACGAACTCTTCCACCCGCTCGATCCCTCGCCGATCGCGCGGCGCGACCTCTCGGAAACCGCGGCCGACTACCTCTACACCGAGTTGCGCGACGTCTCCGGCGACTTCGGCGTGCGCGTGGTCGTGCATCTGCCCGACGCCGAGATGGCGCACGCCGACGCCGTCGTCGCCGCGATCCGACGGCACTTCGCCTGGTCGGCCGTCGCGACGCGCCAGGCGATGCACCGGCTGCGTCGCCTTGGGCTTCTGTCGCTCGCGATCGGACTTCTCGCCGTTGCAGGCCTGATCGGCGTCGCGCAGCTCCTCGTGCGCAGCTACGAGCGCACGTTTGTCTCGACGCTCGCCGAGAGCATCACGATCATCGCGTGGGTGATCCTCTGGCGGCCGGTCGAAGTGCTGCTCTTCGACTGGTGGCCGCTGCGCACGGACATCGCGCTGTACGAGCGCCTCGCGGCGCTCGACATCGAATGTCGTGCGGCAAGCCAAGGTTCGCCTGCCGCGTGATCGTTTCCGTCGAGCGGCCGGTCAGGCGCGGCTCTTGTACTCGCCGCTGTCGGTCGAGATGATGATCTTCTCGCCGATGTTGATGAAGGGCGGGACACGCGTCTTGAGACCGGTCTCGCAGGTCGCTTCCTTCAGCTGGTTCGTCGCGGTGGCGCCCTTGATGCCGGGCGGCGTGTCGGTCACTTCGAGGATGACCGTCTTCGGCATTTCGACCGAGATCGCCTTGCCGTCGCACCAGAGGACGATGATCTGCGTGTTCGGGAGGATGTAGAGCGGGAAGTCGCCGAGGATGTCCGTCGAGAGTTCGACCTGCTCGTAGTTCTCGGAGTCCATGAAGACGAACTTGTCGCCTTGCTTGTAGAGGTACTCCATGCCGCGACGGTCGAGGTCGACCTGCTCGACCTCTTCGCCGGAGCGGAGGCGCTTGTCGATGATCGAGCCGGTCTTCAGGTTGCGGATCTTGATCTGCACGAACGCGCGCAGGTTCCCGGGAGTGACGTGGGTGTACTCGGTGATCAAGAAGAGGTTGTTATCCATCTTGATCGCCATGCCCGGGCGGAGGTCGGTGCTGTTCATGCGTCTACCTGAAGTGCGCCCCCCGCGGGAGGGGCAAGAGTGTGAAGGCGGGTCGTCGCGCCGGAGAGCCGTCGCGTCGCAGGCCCAGACCTGTGTCGAATCCCGTCCGGCGAACCGGACGAGGGTTGTGACGGCGGCTGCCCGCCGTTGGGGCGGCTCCCACGAGCCGACCCCCTGGGACCCTAACGGAGGGCCCCAACCGAAGGAATCTCGCCCTTTGAGCGAGCCGAGCAGTCTACTGGAGAGCCGCAGACGGCTCAAGACATGGGCTCGCGGGCGGGTCGCGCTGCGTCGTGGCCGCCCGTTCGCGGTCGACGCGGTGCGGACCATGGCCGAAATTGTCGGTTGTCTCCTGCGAGAGTTCGACGCATGCTACGGAGGAACGACTTTCTGTCCGTCTGCGAGGTGTGGGAGCTCGCCATGACCGCCAAACCCCCGGCACACACCCTTTCCGAGGCGGAACGCACGCAGTTGACCCAACTCCTCGCCGACGCGAGCCGGGGGGATTCGACCGCGTTCGATCGCGTCTTTCCGATGGTGTACGCCGAGCTCCTCGATCTCGCGCGGCGGCAGATGCGGGGGGCGACGTCGCACACCCTCCAGCCGACCGCGCTCGTGAACGAGGCGTGGATGCGCCTCGCGGTGGCGGGCGGGACCGTTCGCGACCGCTCGCACTTCTGGGCTATCGCGGCCACGGCGATGCGGCAGATCCTCGTCGACCACGCCCGCCGCAAGCGCCGCGTGAAACGGGGAGGCGGCCGCGATCGCGTGGATCTCGACGCGGTGGACGTGTCGACCGACGACGGCGGCGTCGACGTCGTCGCGCTCGATGACGCGCTCACGCGTCTCGCGTCGCTCGAACCGCGCCTGGCCCGCACCGTCGAACTTCGGTACTTCGGCGGACTGTCGGTCGAGGAAGCGGCCGACATCTTAGGCGTCGGCTCGGCCACGGTGAAGCGCGACTGGTCGCTGGCTCGCGCGTGGCTCAAGCGCGAACTCGACGGTGAAGCGGCATGACCCATGGCGCGACACCGGCGTCGCGCGCCGATTTCCGCGCCGTGCAAGAGGCCTTCGCGGCGGTCGTCGACCTCGAGCCGGCGACGCGGGCGCGGGCGCTCGCGGAGCTTGCCATCCAGGACGACGTGCGCGCCGAAGTGCGCGACCTCCTCGCCGCGTGCGCGCCCGACGAGACCTTCCTCGAGTCGGCGGCGCGCCTGCCCGACGATCTCGCGGCGCTCGACGGCCTCGAGTCCGGACGGCGCGTCGGTTCGTTCACGCTGACCCGGCGGATCGGCGTCGGCGGCATGGGCGTCGTGTACGAAGCGGTGCAGGATCGCCCGCATCGCGTCGTCGCGGTGAAGCTCATTCGGCCGGAACTCGCGTCGGGCGACGTGCTCGAGCGCTTTCGCCGCGAGGCGGAGTTGCTCGGTCGGCTGCAGCATCCCGGCATCGCCACCGTGTTCGAGGCGGGCGCCGCCGCCGACCCGGACGACCCCCGCGCCGCGCCCGTTCCGTACTGCGCGATGGAGTTCGTCGACGGCGAGCGCATCACCGCCTGGGCCGATCGCGAGGGGCTCTCGATGGACGCGCGGATCGAACTCATGGCGGCGGTGTGCGACGCGGTCGACCACGCGCACCGCCGCGGCATCGTCCACCGCGACCTCAAGCCCGCGAACATCCTCGTGACCGCGAGCGGCCAGCCGAAGGTGCTCGATTTCGGCGTCGCGCGGGTCCTCGGCACCGATGCGGCCTCGGCGACGCTGCGCGGCGGCCACACGATGGCGGGGGACCTGGTGGGCACGCTCGGGTGGATGAGCCCGGAGCAGGTGCGCGGGCGCGTCGACGAGGTCGATGCCCGGAGCGACGTCTACGCGCTCGGCATGATCGCGTACGAGCTCATGGGCGGCCGGCCGGCGTTCGATCTCAGCGGCCTCTCGATCGCCGCGGCCTTGGAGCGACTCACGCACGACGACCCGCAGCCGCTCGCGCGGATCCGGGCCGACGTGCCGCGCGACCTGAGCGTGGTCGTGGCGAAGGCGACGATGAAGGAAGCGAGCGCGCGCTATGCGAGCGCGGCGGCGCTCGCCGAAGACCTGCGCGCGGTGCGCGATCGACGTCCGATCTCCGCGCGGCCGGCGAGCGTCGGCTATCGCGTCGGGCGCTTCGCCGCGCGCAACCGATTGCTGGTCACGGTCATGAGCGGCGCGTTCGTCCTTCTCGTCGCGGTCGCGATCGTCGCCGCGTTCGGATGGCGGAAGGCGTCGATCGACGCCACCCGCTACGAGCAGGTGAACCGCTCGCTCCTGAGCGTGATCGGGGCGCTCAACCCGTCGCGCATGGGCTCGAACGAACTCACGCTCAAGCAGGCCCTCGACGAGGTGAAGGGACAGGTCGCGTTCGACCCCGCGAACACGCCCGACATCGCGGCAGCGGTGCATCACGCGCTCGGCATCCAATACAGCGAGATCGGCTACCACGACGCCGCCGAAACCCACTTCCGCACGGCCTACGAACTCCGCCGCGCGGCGCTCGGCGACGACGACCCGGCCACCGTCGAGTCGGCGGCGCGCCTGGGCACCGCGCTCCGGCAGCTCGATCGCGCGCCCGAGGCGATTCCCTTCCTCGAGATGTCGCTCGCCTCGTATCGCCGCCTGGGATCGGGGCCGGACACCGTCGCCGAGGCGCTCAACAACCTCGGCGCCGCCTACTACACCGCCGATCGGATCGACGACGCGCGACGGAGTTTCCGCGAGGGGCTCACGACGCTCGAGGGGGCGCCGCACGAACTCTCGGGGCGGGCGCACCTCCTCGCGAACCTCGCGACGGTGCACATCCGCACCGGCGACTTCGGTCGCGCCGCCGAGTCGGGTAACGAGGCCGTGCGCGTCATGATCGAGGCCGAGGGCGAGTCGGAGGCCGCCGCGCGGCTTCTCACGCAGATCGCGAACGTCCTCATGCACATGGGGGACGACGCGCAGCGGAAGCAGGGCTTCGACATGTTCGAGCGCGCCTACGCGATCTACCTGCGTCGCGTGCCTGCGGACGATCTCGATCTCTATCGAGTGCGCGACGCGATCGGCCGCTACTGCGCGCAGAAGGGCGACCTCGGGCGGGCCCGCGAGCTCGCGCGGGAGAACGTGAAGGCGCTCGAGGCTGGCGGCCGCGCGCCGGCCGCGACCCTCTGCGATGCCTACGAGACGATGGCGCGGGTTCTTCCGGATGAGGAGCGCGACGCGCGCGAGGAGTACCTCGCGAAAGCGCAGCGCCTCCGCCAGAGCGGGGCAGTCCCCGATCGCACTCCGCGCGACGCCGCGCGATCGCTCGACGGCCGCTGAGCGGTCCATCGCGCGGCTCGATCCGGCATCGGGCGGCGACACGAACTCCCGTCCGATGCCGCGATCATGGCGCTGCCCGCGCAGCGGCAACGGAGAGTCCGCGAGGGTCCACGACGCCAGAACGACGGAAAAAATACCCCCGGCACGAGGCCGGGGGCGGAGGGAGGGAAAAGGGCTCCTGAAGGACCAACCTGGCGGCCGAAGACTTTCCCAAGGGACGGGTCAACGGCAAGACAGACTGATCGCCAAGCCAGCCACGGCCTGCAAAGCGTGGACTGAACTCTCGCGAGTTCGAACACCCCGGGGGTCACTGGTTTCTGATCGTCTGATACCGACAGGGGGACCTTTTGAAGGGCCTGTTCGCCACCGGACTCACATTGGCACTGGACTCCCGCTCCTTGCATGCCGGGCCTCGCGGCCTGACAGGCGGAATATAACCCCGACCGTTCAACGTGCAACGCGCGTGTGAGGCAAAATCTTTAAAAGACAAGCGCCCACGACGCAGTCGCCGTCGCGCACGAGGCGATCGGCCGGATGGGTGTTGCGAGGAACGCAAAGCAGAGGGGCCGCAGGAAGGGAACTTCCAGGCGGGACTGCCGATCGATCTCTCGGCGAAGACGGTGACACAGGCTGGTGAGGCCATCCGACCGTCGGCGGAACTCAGATGTCGAACTCGCGATGCCCGCCTCGTCCGATGGACGCGAGGGTTGTGGGACCGGGCAACGTGGACCCGTCCATACGTAGAAGCGGAGCCACGGGTCGCAGCGCACGTACACTTTCGCCCAGTTTTCGCGCGAGACCCTGCGGGCGTCCGAAACGTCGAGCCGACAGTGGCGTTGGCTGTCGTGCCCGCGATCGTTTCGCGCGGGCTTCTCGCGACTCTCGCAGGTCCGATCACACACTATGGCACCGTTCCGGATCCTTCTCCGATCGCGCTCGCTCCTCGCACCCCTGGCCCTCGCGACAGCGCTCGTGCCGGCGACCTTCGCCTCGCAGCAGGCGCCGCCGCCCCCGACCACCGCCCCGACCACGGCGCCGACCACGCCGCCCACCACGCCAACCACCACGCCACCCGCGACGCGACCTGCGACGCCGCCGCCGACGCGCGACCCCGCCACGGCGCCCGGTCGCGACGGGGCTCGCGACGGGGCCCGCGACACCGCCCGTCCGGCGCGGCCCGCCGGGGCGACGCCGCGCCCGGCGATCGAGGAAGGTCCGCTTCCGCCGGTCGAACTCGATCCGCCGATCTGCGACTTCGGCTTCGTGCGCCCGGGCGACGCGCCGAGCAAAAAGGTCACGATCAAGAACGTCGGCGACAAGCCGCTTCTCGTTCTCGCGGTGCAGCCGAGCTGCAAGTGCACGACCGTCAACGATCTCGTCGGTTCCGAGATCGCTCCCGGCGCGACCGTCGAACTCGAGGCGTCGATGCGGGCGCAAGCCGGCGTGTCCGAGCGCCGCGCCGACATCAAGATCCGGTTCCAAGACTACGAGCGGGTCACGAACGTCCAGCTTCGGATGGAGACCTCGCTCCCGATCCGTGTGATGCCGCCCTACATCAACGCGATCCGCGAGGAGTCGATGTCGGGTCGCCTCGTGGTCGAGAGCCTCGACAAGAAGCCGTTCCGCGTCTGCTCGGTGCACGGCCGCGCGCCGGTCTTCGTCGGCTTCGATCCCGCGAAGGACGAGCCGCGCAACCAGTACGTCCTCCAGTACGACGCCCGCCAATTCAAGCGCGAGGAGATCCCGCGCTATCTGGCGATCGAGACCGATCACCCCGACTGTCGGCTCGTCGACGTCTTCTTCCGCCACGAAGCGACGAATCCGGTGCGCCCCGAGTTCAAGCTCGCCGAGTACCGCTGCAGCTTCGACCCGATCGAGTCAAACGGCACCGGCAAGTTCAAGGTCGACTTCAACGAACTCCTTGAAGGCGAGCCGCTCACGGCCATCGAGACCACGTTGCCCGGAGCGACGGTGCGCTGGGTCGGCGAGCCCGAGGTGCGCGGCGAGTATCTCACGGCGTACGCCGAGATCACCCCGCCGAAAGACTTCGCGGGCATCCTCTACGCCCCAATCACGATCCGCACCGAGCGCCGCTCGCAGGTCATCGCCGTGTTCGGCCTCGTGACGCCCAAGGGGCACGACGGGTGCCTCGGACTTCTCACGCCGCTCGCCGCGGATCCGCGCACGATGGTCTGGTCGCCCCCGAGCGCCGGTGCCACCGACGCGAAGGCGGCCCCAAAAGAAGACAAGCCGAAGGATCTCGCGCCCGTCACGGGCGGTTGACTCGTCGGCTTGCAGGGGGACCTGAAGGTGGCGTGGGGCGGCCTGGCGAATGCCGTCACTCAGCGACCGCGGAGCGCCGCGACGCGCTTCTGCGTCGGCGGGTGCGAGGCGAAGAGGTTCGTCAGGGTCGACATCCCGCTGAACGGCTCGATGATGAAGAGGTTGTTCATCGCCGGGTTCGGCTGGTGGAGCGGGATGCGCTTCGAGTAGGCCTCGAGCTTCTGCAACGCGGAGACGAGGCCGTCGGGCGATCCCGCGATCGACGCGCCGTCGGCGTCGGCCACGTACTCGCGCGACCGGCTGATCATCGCCTTCAGGATCGCCGCGCCGAACGCGCCGAGCAGGATGACGCCGAGTGCCGCGAACGGATGGCCTCCTTCGCGGTTATTCCCGCCGCCGCCGAAGAGGAATGCCATCTGGGCGAGCATCGAGAAGAGGCCGGCGACGGTGGCGGCGATCGTCGACGTGAGCGTGTCGCGGTTCTTGATGTGCGCGAGCTCGTGGGCCATGACGCCTTCGATCTCGCGGCGATCAAGCAGTTGCAGCGCGCCTTCAGTGATCGCGACGGCGGCGTTCTTCGGGTTCCGTCCGGTGGCGAACGCGTTCGGGGCGTCGTGCGGGCAGACGTAGACGCGGGGCATCGGAAGGCCGGCGCGCTCCGAGAGGCGGCGGACCATCGCGACGAGTTCGGGGGCGGTGCGCTCGTCGACCTGGCGGCCTTGCATCGACGCGACGGCGATCTTGTCGGAGAAGAACCAGGCGCCGAAATTCATGAGGACGGCGATGACGCCGCCGACGAGCATGCCTTGGACGCCCCAGAAGGAGCCGACGAAGACGATGAGGCCAAAGAGGGCGGCGAGGAGCACCGCAGTCTTGAGGTTGTTCGTGAATGCGACCATCGGAGTGTGAGGTAAGGGCCCGACTGACTTCGTCCGATCCGAGGCTGTCGGATGCGGTGCGAGTCGTGGGGAACGAAGCGAACGGAGTTCTCAGTCCGGATCTTCTTCGGACGTGGCTCGCTCGGCTTGCGAGCGATCAGCCGAGAAGGCCGGTCATCCGAAGACCCGCGATCGCGATCAGCACAGCGAATGCCAGTCGCACGACGCCAAGCGGCAGTCGGTAGGTGAGACGCGAGCCGACGACCGCACCGAGAAGACTCGCGGGCGCAAGGGCCGCGGCGAGCGTGAGGCTCGTGCTGATTCGGAGCGGCGAGCCGTCGGGCGCGGTGAGCGCGGGCAACGACGCGTTCTTCGCGATCGCCCCGATCGCAGACGCTGCGATCATGACGGCGGAGCTCGTGCCGATCGCCTGCCGGAGCGGCAGGCGCGCCAGCGTTCGCAAGAGCGGGACGGCGATGGTGCCGCCGCCGATCCCGAGGAGCCCCGCGAGGAATCCGGTGGCCGCGCCGATCGGCGCGACGCGGCGTATGCGGACCGGTGCGGCAGGGGCGTCGTGGTCGGGCACGCGGCGGAGACTGCGCACGAGCTCGGCCGTGGCGGTGTAGAGCAGGAAGATGCCGAACGCGATCTGGAGCTGTCGACTCGGAATCCGATTGCCGAGCAGGACGCCGACGATGACGAAGATCCCGGCGAGCGGCAGCATCCAGATGACGCACTCGCGGCGCACGCTGCCGGCCTTCGCGTGGCGGTGCACCGCACCGGCGGCAACGACGACATTCACGATCATGCACGTCGCCTGATACAGCTGCTGGTTCGGCCCGAAGGCGAGGCCGAGGAGCGGAATCATCACGATGGATCCGCCGATCCCGAGCAGCCCGCCTGCAACGCCGCCCACGAAGCCGATCGCCACCGTGAGCGCAAGATCGGTGACGGACAGGCTCGCGAGCAGCATGGGGTCGGCACTGTACCGGGCGCGCTCGATGGCTCGGATGACTCACGTCGCAAATCGGCAGGAGTTGCGCGGAACGACGGTCGCGACACGTGTGCGTTCGGTCTGTGCGGGTTGTGCGGAACGATTGAGCGGAAGTCTCGCGTTGCGCGTTGTTTTCGCGGCAGAAACTCGAAAGATCGTCACGCCGGGGTAGGCTGCATGCAGTCGTGTCCGGGGGCATCGAGCGACGGCGACCGCGAATCGAGACAACCAAAGATGCGTCGAACAGTCACTGGATCCCCCATTGCGATGGCGTCGCATTCGTGCGACGCCATGATCACGCGCATCGCGTCGTGGCAACGTGGTGCGATGACGAAGCATGCCGCTGCGGTGGCCGCCTTCGCGTGCGGCGCCGTCTTGGCGTTGCCGCTGGTGTTCGAGAACGGTCCGGCCCACGCCTCCACGTTGCCCGCGTCGCATGTCGCGGCCGCGACCTCCGCCATCGCCGCCGACATGACGTCGACGCGCGTCACGTTCCACTCCACGTTGCCGACCTCCGAGATCCATGACGACGTTGCAGCCGACGTCTCCGCGGCGCCCGCCGCGGTGCCGGCCGACGTTCCGAGCTTCAACGGCCGCCCCGTGCGCGCCGTGCGCACGATCCGCATGACCGTGACGGCGTACAGCCCCGACGAGCGTTCGTGCGGCGACAGCGCCGACGGCATCACGGCGAGCGGCTACAGCGTGTTGACGAACGGCGGCCGCATGGTCGCCGCGGACACCTCGATCTTGCCCTTGGGCTCGATGATCGCCGTTCCCGGATACGACGCCGGCGAAGTCGTTCCCGTGTTGGATCGCGGCGGCGCGATCAAGGGCAATCGCTTGGACGTCCTGTTCGCGACCCACGAGGAAGCGATCCAGTGGGGCGTGAAGACGTTGGACGTCACGGTGTACGAGTACGCCGACGGCAAGCCCAACGACTTCCGTGAGCGTCACTGGAAGCGCTGAACGCTCGCCCGTTCATCGTCAGGGCACGCGCGTCGCCATCGTGAGCCGCGCGACATGCGCGAGCGTCGCGACGCCATCCGTCGCGTGGCGCCGAAAGGCGGCGCGAAGCTCCTCGAGTCGTGCCGAACGTTCGGGCTCGGTGCGCGGGAAGTAGCTCGCGCTTGTCGCGCGGCCGACCGCACCTTCCTCGTCGAGCGTCTGCGGACTGTCGAAGTCATGCACGACCGCGTCGCGGAAAAGCGATGACGCCCGCAGCGGCGCGTCGAGGCTCTCGCGTCCGGCCCGTGCGGAAGGATCGAGCGACTCCGCGGCGCTCACGACGATGCGCGTGTAGTCGTCGGTGAAGCCGCCGTCGGCAACGCGGAGATTCCAGAGGAGCGCCGCGCGGCCGCCGGGCCGCAGGATGCGATGGAACTCCGCCAGCGCCCGCGGCGGATCGAACCAGTGAAACGCCTGCGCCGCAAGCACGACGTCGACCGAGCCGTCGGCGAGTCCCGTCGCCTCGCCCGTGCCTTGGCGAAACTCGATCGGCGGTCCGTCGCCGCCCGAACGCTCGCGCGCCTGCCGCAGCATGTCCTGGCTCGGGTCGATGCCGATGACGCGCGCGCCTGCAACGCGGAGAAGTCGCGACGAGATGCCGGTGCCGCATCCGACGTCGGCGACGAGCGGCGAGGCGCCGAGCCCCGGCAGCAACGTGGAGAAGACGGCGGCCGGATACGTCGGGCGGAAGCGGTCGTACGTCGAGGCGAGACCCTCGAAGCGAGTGAGCGTGGCGCGGTCGTCCATGCGGCCAGCGTAGAGGTGCGCGCGACATCGGAAAAATCCGAGGCACTGCGCAAATGTCGGTTGTGGCGGGGGTGCCCGATTTCGGCGGTAGTCTCCCGCGCGTGATCAGCCGGATCGCGACATTCGTCCTGGCGGGCATCGAGGCGGTGCCGTGCGAGGTGGAGGCGGGCCTGACGCGGAGCGAGCTCCCGTCGACCACCATCGTCGGCCTGCCCGACGCCGCCGTGCGCGAGTCGATCGAGCGCGTGCGGAGCGCGATCCTCTCGTCGCGGTTCGCGCACCCGTTCGGGCGCGTGACCGTCAACCTCGCGCCGGCGGATCTCCGAAAGGAGGGGCCGGTCTACGACCTCCCGATTGCCGTGGCGCTCCTTCTCCTGGGCGACGCGATCGACGAAGGCCCTGGCGGCGACCGGCCCGATCCCGACGACTTCCTCATTGCGGGCGAGCTCGCGCTCGACGGGCGCGTGCGGCCGGTGCGCGGCGTGATCAGCCTCGCGATGCTCGCGAAGCGGCGGAAGAAGCGGGGCGTGGTCGTGCCGGTCGCGAACGCGGCGGAGGCGGCGGTCGTCGACGGCATCGAGGTCTACGGCGCCGCGACGCTCGCCGACGTCGTCGGTTTCTTCAACGGCCACGGCACGCTCGAGCGGAGTCCGCCGATCGACGCCGACGCGCTCCTCTCCGCCGGCAACGCGGAGCTCGACTTCGCCGATGTGCGGGGCCAGGAGGCGGCGAAGCGCGCGATGACGATCGCCGCGGCGGGCATGCACAACGTTCTCCTGATCGGTCCTGCGGGCAGCGGCAAGACGATGATGGCGCGGGCGCTTCCAGGCATTCTTCCGCCGCTCGCCCGCGACGAGGCGCTCGAAGTGACGCGCGTCTTCTCGGCGATCGGTGCCGTCCCGCGCGGCGCGAGCCTGATCACGCGTCGGCCGGTGCGCACGCCGCACCATTCGGCGAGCGCCGCCGCGATCGTGGGCGGCGGCACGGTGCCGAAGCCGGGGGAGGTGAGCCTCGCGCACCACGGCGTCCTCTTCCTCGACGAACTGCCGGAGTTCCAGCGGACGGTGCTCGAAGGCTTGCGTGAGCCGCTCGAAGACGGCTTCGTCACCGTCTCGCGCATGCAGGGCACGATCCGCTACCCGGCGCGCACGCTCCTCGTTGCAGCCATGAACCCGACGCACCGCGGCGACCGCAGCGCCGGAGAGGAGGGCCAGCGCGAGCAGGAGCGGTACCTGCGGCGGCTCTCGGGGCCGCTCATCGACCGCATCGACCTGCACGTCGAGGTGCGCGCGGTGCCGTTCGGCGAGCTGGCGTCGGCGTCGCGAGGGTCAAACTCCGCGTTGCTGGCGGCCCGGGTGAAGGCGGCCCGCGATCGCGCCCGCGAGCGGCAGGGGAGCCTTCCGAACGCGCAGCTTCCCGGCCGTGACCTCGATCGTCACGCGGCGCTCGACGCCACCTCGCGCGAACTCCTCGGCCGCGCGATGGCCGACCTCGGCCTGAGCGCGCGGGCCTACGACAAGATTCGCCGCGTGTCGCGCACGATCGCCGACCTCGAGGGCGTCACGTCGATCGAGCCGCACCACGTGGCGGAGGCGATCCAATATCGGCTGCTCGATCGGAGGCCGCGATGACGTCGGCGCGGCCGGAGGCCGGGCGATTCAGGATTCAGGAGTCAGGATTCAGGAGTCAGGGTGAAAGCACGCGACGCGCGAATGTCGGTGAGGTGTGCGAGCCGCGCGGTGCGAAGCCGTGGCGGCGTCGCGGCCGCCGCCGAGCGGGTGCTGGACGCGCCGACCGCCGCGAGCGCGTTACCGACGAAGGCGCGGCGATCGAGCGTCGAAGCTGCCGCCGTAGGACGGGTACCTATGTCGAACCTCCATTCCGGGCCCAGGCTGACGGCTGGGCCGATCGGTCGTGCGGCCGACAGGCTACCGAGTGCGGCGCCAATCGGAGGGCAGTGGCCAGACCAGTGCGCGATCGCCCATGCAGGAGTGAACCACAGATGAACACGGATGAACACAGATCAGGCACGGAGGACGCACCCGAGGGCGCTGGGCAGGCCAATGCGCGCCAAGACCAGTGCGCGTGCACGCGTCCTGTTCTCCTTCGCGACGCGGGTGGGAGAAGCCACCTGAAACGTCGAGAGGGTGCTCGATGGCGCGGAGTGTTCCGCGCGACAGCGTTGGTGATAGGGAAGTGCGCGGTTTTCGGTGCCAGGAACCCATCTATGCGAGGTAGGGCGGATTGGCGAGACGAGGTACTGATGGAGCTACGACGAGCGGAGGCGTATCGTGGCGCCACTCCGGGACACCGACGCGAACCCGGACGAGGTCGAGCACCGCCGACGCTTCAGGGAGCATTCGGGATAGAGATGAAGAACACTGCGAGCGACAGTTCGCCGAACGACGAAAGCTCCCACATCGGCTTCACCTGCCTCGTGTTGGACGTTCCAGGTCGGAACCTGCTGTGGTCCGGATTGCCAGTGATGGCGGCTATGGCATGCCTCGTCGCGCTCAATGGCACCTTCGGCTGGTGGACGGGTCACAAGCAGTTTGACTGGAGTGTGGGACTGATCTTCTTCCTCTGGTTTTGCCGTGACACATTTGTCCCAGTTGCATGGCTCCTACTTGAGAAACATCTCTGCCTCTCTGGTTCCACGGCCTCAGTGTCGACATACGCAAAGGTTCTACGACGCCGAATGCGGCTACGGCGGCGATCGATCGAGCTCTACGGCTCGCCCCGGGCGATCGTCCGGGAGCGGAGGGTCAGGACTCAGTTCGGTCCGCGGAGCGAGTACGAGGTGGTTCTCACCGACTCCGCCAGTCCTCGGACTCTGGTGCTTTGGGCTCCAGACATCACCCTATCCGGCAAGGTCGCAACGTCCACCGCTGCTCGAGTCAACTCGCAACTCCGCGATTCCGGGGTGACTGTCGCCGAGTGATCCCCTTCGCCGAGTACGAGTCCTTCCAAGGGGCGTATCCGCCACCTTGATCGAGGCGAGCGGATGGGGCCACACGGAGAGTCCTCGATTGCTGTGACGAATCGCTCGCAGCGGTCCTTCTCGTCGGGCGGACCAGGCGCCATGGAAACATGGCTTCGGCCGTGAGCGACGAAGGACGCGAGGGATCGCTTCGAACGAACCGCACTGGCCAGACCAGTGCGAGCGCTACTCATCGAGGCGCTTCGCCCGGATCGCGCGCAGCAGCCCGAGCAGTTCGTCGTAGCGGAGTCGCGGGTCGACGTACTGATGGAGCACGTAGAAGAGGAAGACGTACGAGCGCGCCGTGGCCCACACGAGGATCGCGACGAGCCCAGCCATGCGCCACGACGGGCTCTCGAGGATGATCGCGGCTGCGGCGACGGCGGCGCAGAGAAGGAGCAGTATTCCCTTGGCCGTGATCGCGCGCGGGTCGGTGAGGTCGCCGCCGAGCGTGAAGCTCCTCCGGTCGGATTGGCGTCGGGCACCGACGCGACGATCGTCGTCGCGCCGGCCTCGCAAGGTCTAGACGATAGACGCGCGGCGTCAGGCTCCGCCGCCGTCCCGCTCGAACGCCGTGATCTCGGCGAGCGCCTTGCGGGCGCGAGCGACGCTGGCGCCCGCGATCGCGCTTCGGTCCCGATCGGAGCGCCGTTCCCATCGAAGGATGAGGAGGACGACGCCGAGGGCGACGAGGGCGCTTGCCGCGAACCAGAGGACGACCGCCGGCCGGTGCGTCCAGACGTCCGCGCCGAGCGCGCCGAAGACGACGAGCATGAGCGGGATCCAGATGAAGCAGCCGGAGATCGCGTAGAACGGTCCGATGCGCACGCGCCACGCACGAAGCTCCTCGATGCGGCGCTGGATCGCGAGCACCGGCTCGCCGCAGTCAATCGAGCGGATCATGTGCAGCTCGCGGATCGCAAGGCCCATCAGCGCGGTCACGTAGGCCTGCATGGCGATGCCGGAGACGAGGAGCGCCGGCGCGTCGCGATGCGCGACCCAGAAGCTCGCGAAGACGGGTAGAAGCGCGAGTGCAACGACGAGTTGCACGAGTTGGCCGACGAAGAGCGGGCGAAGGGCGCGGACCGCCGTTCGCGCGCCGGCTCGCTGTGCGGCACGGCGCTCGAAGGCATTGTGGGCGGCGAGCTCCCGTTCGAGCGAGCGCCATGCGGTCTTGAGTTCGTCGAGGTCCATGGGGAAGTCCTTGGCAGGGGTCAGTGCGAGCTCGCGTCGGACACGTCGCGCCGAAGCGAGTCCTTCAGCCGGCTCAGCTTCGTGGCGACGTTCGTTTCGGTGAGGCCGAGGATTTCCGCGATCTCGGCGTAGCTGCGGTCGTCGAGATGGAGCGCGAGGAGCGCTCGATCGAGCGGACGGAGTCGTTCCATCACGACGCGCAGTCGTTCGATCCGCGGATCGGCTTCGGGCTGCGGTGCCGTCGCGGGCTCGCGCTCGAGCGGCTTGGGGCGGTGTCGCCCGCGCCGGGCGTATGAGAGGGCGACGTTGAGCGCGACGCGATAGGCCCAGGTCGAGAAGGGACGCCGGTCGTCATAGCGGGGGAACGATCGCCACAACTCGGTTGCGATCTCTTGCGTGAGGTCGTCGCGGTCGTGGGCCGTGGACGCATACGCGAACGCGACTTTGCCGACGATCCCGCGATGCCTCTCGAGGAGCGCGGCGAAGCGCTCGCGAAGGGGTGGAGTCGCAGGTTGCGGGGGCACGTCGGGCATGATCTCGGACCGGCGGGGCCACGCGCCCGACGCCGGTCCCACGTGATTCGCCGAAGGCACGTGCGAATCACAGCCGGCCGTGAGATTGCCTGAAGATCGCCGCCGCCCGCCGCAAGGGGTGCGGGGGTGGTTGCGGCGTGCGCCGGCGGTTCGCGGGCTTCCTTCGACCCGGGCGCACTGGCCACACCCGTGCGCGGACCGCATCCGAACTGGCCAGACCAGTGCGCGCGTTCCGACGCTCGCGCCCGGGAAGCGGGAGACCGCCGAGGCGGGGCGCAGTGGCGGCGGGGCGCACTGGCCACACCCGTGCGCGGACCGCCGAGAGGAGGAAGGAACCACCGATGAACACAGATGAACGCAGATCAGGCAGGTGAGAGACGCGTGCGACCGTAGCTCGGCTTAGGGATCCGCGAGCGCACTGGCCAGACCAGTGCGCGGTCGCCGCGGCGCACTGGCCACACCCGTGCGCGGACCCCATCCGCACTGGCCAGACCAGTGCGCGCATTCCGACGCTCGCACCGGGCTCGCCGCACGCCGCGGTCGGTGACAGGGGCGGCGCCCCGCGAGACCGCGGCGCCCCCGTTTCCGCCTCTGTGGAAACGGCTGCGTCGTCGGTCGAGTCCGCGGGCGCGTCACACGGGGCGAACCCACTCGCTTCTCTAGGGTTCGACCGGGGGTTCGAGCGGGCCGCGTCGGCCCCTCGGCCCCTGAGGAGGCTTTCCCATGCAACGAATCGAGATCCATCCGACCTTGGCCCGAACCACCCGCATGCTCGCGTTCGCCGCGGCCGCGCTCACGGGGGGCTGCACGGCGGCCGTGGCGCATGCCGACCTCACGCCCGGTCACGCGGTCGCGTGGGGGTTGCCGAGCAACGAACAGCAGCCGGCATTCGACCTCGGCACGCTTGTCCAGGTGGCGGTGGGCTATGACTTCGCCGTCGGCATTCGTCCCGACTGGTCCGTCGTCGCCTGGGGCAGCTCGTTTGACGAGATTCTCGCCGTGCCCGACGGCCTCGACTCGTGCGTGAAGGTGAGCGCACGCATGGGGCACGCCGTCGCCTTGGCTGCGACGGGCGAGGTGTACGCGTGGGGCCTCAGCAATCACGGCGAGTGCAACGTCCCGGCGAATCTCGACGTTGCCATCGACGTTGCAGCCGGCGACAACTACAGCCTCGCGATCGATAGCGACGGCAAGGTCTACGGCTGGGGCTACAACGGGTACGGGCAGGCGTCGCCGCCGTCAAACTTAGCGCCGTGCTTCAAGGTGGCCGCCGGAAAGTCGCACTCGGCGGCGCTACTCGTGAACGGCAAAGTGAAGTGCTGGGGAAGCAACTCCTATGGACAGTGCTCCGTACCGAGCGGCCTTCCGTCGTGCTCGAAGGTGGCGTGCGGCGACCGTCACACGGTGGCGCTTCGCAACGACGGCACCGTCGTCTGCTGGGGAAGCAACACATATGGCCAGTGCTCGCCGCCTTCCGGCCTCGGCCCCTGCATCGACGTTGCCGCCGGCGGGTTCTACACCGTGGCGGTGAAGGCCGACGGGTCGATCGTCGCGTGGGGGTATGACGCCTACGGGCTTCTCGCGCCGCCTCTGACCGGCGGACCGTATTTCGCCGTTGCAGCCGGCGTCACGTCGTGGGCGCTCGCGCTCGCCGACCTCGGCGCACCGACGCGCGATCGCTGCAACCAGGACCAGCGATCGGACATCGTCTTTCATAACAAGACGTCGAAGGCAGTGAACGTGTGGTTCATGAACGGCCTCGCCGTCAGCGGCGGCGGTCCCGTCTCCCTCACGGCGGCGTCGACGAAGTGGAAAGCGGAGGGGCTCGGCGACTTCGACGGCGACGGGCACGCGGACATCCTCTGGCGCACGGATACCGGCGCCCTCGTCATCTGGTTCCTCGTGGGGCAGCTCGTCATGGAGGCGACGGAGATCGAGGGCGCCGGCGCGCTACCGAAGACGTGGTCGATCCTCGCGATCGGCGACATCAACGGCGACCGCATGGCCGACCTCGTCCTGCGCAATCCGCTGACGAACACGGTGCACGCATGGATGATGCGGGCACAACACCGCATCGATACGAAAACGCTCGGCTCGGCGAACGGGTTCACGTTCGCGGCGAGCGGCGACTTCAACGGCGACGGCAACGTGGACTTGGCGTTCCGAACCACCGAAAACGGCGCGGTGTTCCTCTGGCTCCTCGACGGAACGGCGTTCAGCGGGGGATTCGTGACGAACGCAAACCCGATCGCGTCGAACTGGCAGGTGCAGGCCACGGGCGACCTCGACGGCGACGGCAACGACGACATCGTCTGGCGCAACACGCAGGACGGCCAGGTCAACGGCTGGCTGATGGACGGCCTCGTCCGCAAGGCGGGCGGCTCGATCGGCGCGATCGCACTCGACTGGACGCTCGAGACGAGCGCCGACCTCGACGGCAACGGCAAGGGCGACCTGGTGTGGAGAAACGGGACGACGACGCAGGTGAACGGTTGGATGATGGACGGGCTCACGAAGCTAAGCGGCGGCGCGATCGGCACCACCGGATCCGGGTGGACCGTCGTGAATCGATGACGGATCGCATGGCTGCAACGACGAGTAGGCCATGGTGAGCCTCGCCCGTTCCGTGGATTTGGCTTGGGGAAGGTGCAAGTCGTGCGTACCTTCAACCGGACGTGTCGCGATGGACGTGCGGAGTGACGCCGGGCACGCGGCCGAGCGCCGACCGATTCGGCCGTGCGACGAAGAGCCGGTGGACGATGGATCTCGGCCGTCTTTTGGATACGGACATGGATTTCTTTAGCCACGACATCTCGTACGACGGGACGCTGGCGAGGCGGCTGTACTACTGCCGGAACTGGCGGTACGACGTGGTGGCCTTGATGACGGGCTGCGGTCTCCTGAAGGAGTGTGTGCGGTGCTTCAGCTATGGGGTCCCATACGGCATCACGCTCGGGGACCGCGACGGCGACGGCGACACGGACATGGCGGACCAGACGCTGGCCGTGGGCGCCTGGGGCACACGCGTGCCGAAGTGCGGCCGGAACCTCGACTCGCCAGACTCGTGCGCGCGGTGCCTTTGAGCCGCAGCACCCGGCGCTATGCACCGGACGTTCGCGCCTTACCCGTTCAAGCTCTTCACCAGTCGCGTCGCCTCGGCCTCGGTGAGGCCGCCGGGGCCGCCCGTGATGATCGCCGTGCGGCTCAGCGGACTCTTCACGATCGGCGCGGAGTAGAACTCGCCGTCGACGAAGATCGCGATCGGCTGCTCGAGGTGCGCCGACGTGTAGGCTTCAAACTTCTTCGCTCCGGCATCGTTGAGCGTCACATGGACCGAGCGTTGTCCGTCCGAGGTCTCGTCCACCACGGCCGACGCGATGTCGTCGTTCGAGATGATGACCGTCGGCGACACGTACACCGGGCGCGGCAACCCCTCGGCCGTCAGCTTCATCGAACCCGGCGTGTCGGTCAGGCTTGCGGCCCGGAATTCGACCTGGGCATTCGACGCGCAGCCGGCCAGGGTGGGGAGCAGGAGGAGAAGTGGAAGAAGAGCCGCGCGACGCATGGTCGTCTCCGCATGCAGTTGCCGATCCGGCGCTCGCAGGTCCGCACGCATATGCGGGCGAAGCGTCGTTGTCGCCAGTGTACCGCTCGCCGGCGTCGGCATGGCGGCTGTGTTAGGCCGGTTCGAGACCGTGAATTCAGGCGTTTCCGGAGAGAAATCAGTCGTCGTTGCAGCCCGCTCCACGTTGCCTTGGCGGGCGAAGGGGGTACGCTCCACGTTGCATGAGGCCGTCGGGGCACTCGAGGCGCATTCGCATCGACCCCGGCACGGCCACCCAAGGAGCGTCGCATGTCGCCCATGTCCCTCATCGCCGTCGGAGTCGTCTGGTGTGCGTTGCCGTCCCCGGCGAACGCGGTCGCGGATGCGCCCACGAAGGACGCGATCCGGCAAGGCGTTCTCGCGCAACGCGAACTCCTCTCGCACGTCGCGCTCGAGTGGGAGGCGCGAAGCTATGCAAGCTCCGAGGACGTCGTCGCGTTCGCGCGCGAACGATTCGTCGTGAGCGGTCCGCGCGTGTCGTGGACCTGCACGCTTGGGGGTCATGTCGACGGATCCGGCCCGCTGGTGACCGACGCGTGCACCTTCGGGCTTCCGGCCGAGGACTCGATGACGTATCAGTCGGTGACCCGAAGCGCCACGATCGCCGCCGACGACTATGCCTTCGAGCGCTTCCACAAGGACATGACCGCAAGCGAATTCTTCGGCGCGATGAGTTGGTTCCCGACCATGAACCGCGACACGGTCGAGGCGAATCGTCACGATCTCGCCATGGTCATCGACGATCCGAACGTGACGATCGACTCGTCGCTCGTCGACGTGGGCGACTGGCGCTGTGTCGTCCTCGATAGCCCGGCGGATTCCGGGAAGCTCCGCATGCAGTTCTGGCTCGTGGTGGATCGGGGCTTCGTTCCCGTGCGGCGCACCCTGTACGGCGCGGACGGAACACCGTTCATGACGAACGAAGCCACGTCGCTTCGACAACTCGCCAACGGCGCGTGGCTCGTCGAGGCGGGCGTGCGCACGATCGACGCGAGTTGCGTCGCGGCCGGCCCGCTCGCAGGCTCGACGTTCGAGTTTCATCTCCTGCCCGGCGACGACGGCGCGTCGACGAACGTCAACATGGCCGCCGAGTTCGGGACCACAGAGAACTTGCCCACGGGCACGCGCGTCTTCGCGAACGGAACCATCATGGTGACGGATGCCGGCACGGGCGCGTCGCCCTCGTCGACCGCGATCGCGACGAACGATGCGGCGAGCTCCCGCGGGCACGGGCGATTCTCCTTCTCCACGGTTCTTTCTGCGATCGTTGCCGCCGCGCTCAGCTCGGCGCTCTGGCTCAACAAGCGAGGAAAGTCGTACTGACCGGCTCGCCCCGTCGGACGCGACCAGCGCTCGCCCATCAAGCACGATCGTCCACGATTGCCCGATACTCCTTGTCTCGCGCCCGGCGAATCGTTAGGGTGGACTGACACGAGGAGAAACGCCATGACGCAGAGACGAGGTCGGTGCGGACATTGTGCGAAGGGCGGGCGCGCGGTGCTCAGGTCGGCCGTCGCGGCGATCGCGACGGCTGCAACGGCGAGCGTCGCCTCCGCGGACTCCGTGGTGTATGCCTCGGACTTCAACGCGAAGAAGCTCGTCACCATCGATCCGACGACCGGCGCGGTCGCCGAAGTCGGTCCCCTTGATCCTGGGGCGGGAATCGTCGTCGACCTCGCGTCGTTCGGCGGCCGCCTCTTCGGTCTCGTCTCCGAGTATCCGACGCAGTCACGCCTCATCGAGATCGATCCGGCGACGGCCGCGATCCTCTCCGACCATGTGATCACCGTCAACGGCGCCGTCGCGCCGAATGCGATCGAGGCGATGGCTGCAACGCCGAGCGGCGAGCTCGTCGTGTCGATCTGGCGGCCTGGCGCGGCGAGCATCGCATCGTCGAACACCATCGCCACGGTCGGGCTCGACGGTGCGGCCAGCGCCTTCGTGGAGTACGGCGCGGACGCCGACTTCGACGGACTCGGCCTCGATCCCGCGAGCGGCGTCTTCGTCGGCGTCAATCGCGAGCCGGGACCGGGCGCCGACTACGTCGACCTTCTGAACGTCACGTATCCGGGCGGCGCGTCGTCGCTCATCGTGCACCTTTCGTTCAGCCCGACCTTCAATGCGGTCGACGACGCGATCGTCCGCGGCGATCACATCGTCACGCTCGACACGTTGACGAAGCGCGTGAATCTCCACGACCGGAGGACTGGCGTCGTGACGTCGTTTGTCCAGTATCCGGCGGCGTGGTCGCTGTACGCCGGCATCGCGGACGTCGAGACGTCGACGCCATGTCTCGGCGACCTCGACGGCGACGGCAGCGTCGGCGGAAGCGACCTCGGCACGCTGTTAGGCCAATGGGGCGGCGCCGGCAACGCGGACTTTGACGGAAGCGGCACCGTCGGCGGCGCGGACCTGGGCACGCTCCTCGGGGCGTGGGGGCCATGCCCATGACGACGGCCGAGCGGCCGTCGGCGCTCGTCAGCGAAGGTTGGCGATCTCGGCCTCGGTGATCGCAACATTGCCGTCGACGATCTTCTTGGCCAGGAGCTCGTTGAGCGGCGCGAGAATCGTGAAGTGGTCGTGTCCGGGGGCGGCGAAGAACCGGATGCGCGGGTTGCGGCTCTCGTCCTTCATCAGCTGGATCGATTCCCAGTTGCCGTTGCGGGCGCCCTCGATCACGTAGGTGTCGCGTGCGACGCCGTCGAGCCAGTGGATCGGCGAACGGAGTTCCATCTCGCGCTCGTTCGACGGATCGCAGTAGGTGAAGGCGCCACCGTAGTGCTCGAGCGCCGCGACCGGGCCGAGCGCGAACACGGCCTGGAACCGGTCGGAGGTGGCTGCAACGAGGAGCGCCAACGTTCCGCCGGTGCTGTGCCCCCGAGATAGATGCGGTTCGGGTCGACGTACGGGAGCGCCGCGAGATGGTCGCGGGCCGCGAGCACGTCGTCGACTTCGCCGAGGAAGCCCTCGCGCGCGCCGGGGTTGTCGTTGCCGCCGCGAAGCGACGGATACATCGTGACGATTCCGGCCTCGCGGAACGCCGAGGCCGTCTGGTCGTTGGAGCGGTCGCTAGGAGACCAGACGTCGCCGATCGAATTCGAGTCGCCGCCCGTGATCCAGACGATCGCAGGGTGCTTGACGCCATCGCCGGGATCGCGCGTCACGTACGCCGACAGTTGGCCGCTCGGCGCCGCATAGCGCACGAGGTCGAGCCCGCTCGAGGCGGGCGGCATCTCCGCCGGACCTTCCTGGTCGCCTCGGCTCACGAGCTTCGTCGTGAACCCGCGGCGCGCCGCGGCCAGCGTCTCGGCTTGGCCTGCAGTCGACGACGAGCCGCGCGGAGGCGTCTCCGCGCCGCAGCCGACGGGAAGGGCGAGGAGAACGGAGAGTGCGAGCAGGACGGTGCGTTGCAGCATGTGAGTGCTCGCGAAGGGAGCGGGCGTGATCGGGTCACTCGTCGTTGCGGGCGTCAGACGGGGCATCGGCGGGAGCCTTCGAGCGAATGGCGCGAAGGAGACCGAGGATGCCGTCGTAGCGCAGGCGCGGATCGACGTAGCGATGAAGCACGTAGAAGAGAAAGAAGTACGAGCGCGCGGTCGCCCAGACGAGGATCGCGACGAGGCCCGCCATGCGCCACGACGGGCTCTCGAGGAGGATCGCGATCGCGGCGATGGCGGCGCAGAGGAGAAGCAACAGGCCTTTCGCCGTGATCGCGCGTGGATTGGTGAGGTCGCCGCCGAGCATGGTGGTTTTCGCGATCCGGCGAATGCCGGATATCTCCGCGTTGTACCTCGCCGAGGACCGCATGGAGTCGCGGGCGACTCCACGTTTCCAGCGGAAGCCCGATTCGCCCGACGCGACCGGGGCTCGACACTCATCCGACGATGACGCCGCGCGGCGTTCCCGACCGGAGATGTGCATGTCGAGCGCCATCGAGCAATCGAGTTCCCAGCCGCCTTCCCCGTTGCAGCCGGTGAGGCGCTTTGCCGTCGTCACGGGCGCGTCGTCCGGCATCGGCGAGGCCGTCGCCCGTGAGTTGGCTCGGCGCGGATGGGGGACGTTCCTGCTCGCCCGGCGCCTGGAGCGGCTGGAGACGCTCGCCAAGGAGCTTCGCGCGACGGCGCCGAGCACGCCGCTCTTCGTCGATCTCGCGGACCCGGGCGCCGCGCAGTCCGTGGCCTCGCGGATTCTCTCGATGCACGGTCCGGTCGACGCGCTCGTCAACAACGCGGGGTTCGGCATCTATGAGCCGTTTCTCGACCACTCGGTCAACGATCACCGGCGCCTGATGCAAGTCAACTACCACTCGCCGCTCTCCCTGATGCGCGCGTTCCTGCCGTCCATGCGCGATCGCGGCAGCGGCACGGTGGTCAACGTCTCCTCGATGTCGGCAAAGATGGGACCGTGGGGACACAGCGGCTACGCCGCGTCGAAAGCCGCGCTTCGTGCGCTGACGGAAACGCTCGACGCCGAGTTCTCGCCGCACGGCGTGCGGCTGAGTTGCCTCTTTCCGGGCATCGTCGACACGCCGTACTTCCGCGAGCCGCGCATGCAGCAGCTCTTCGAGAAGGTGAAGCACCGCGCGATCCCGGCCGAACGGTGTGCCCGCGCCGTCTGCGACTTAGTCGACGCGCCGCGGATCTGGCGCTGCGAACCTGGGTTCTATCGCATGCTCGACGCGCTGTGCGCGCTCAACGCGCGCCTCGCGCACGCGCTCGTCGCCAGGGGCAGCCGTCCATCATCACTGTCGCGCGTCCGACCGGAACATTCAGGCAGCTGACCTAGGCGCACGTGGCGGCTCGCTCCCTAGTGTGCGGCGTCACGTGAACCCAAGGGAGAGACGACCATGAAGGCACTGTGCTGGCACGGAAAAGGCGATGTGCGAATCGATACGGTCCCTGACCCCGTGATCGAAGAGCCGCGCGATGTCATCATCCGCGTCACGTCGACTGCGATCTGCGGCTCGGACCTGCATCTCCTCGACGGGTACATGCCGACGATGGAATCCGGCGACGTGCTCGGGCACGAGTTCATGGGCGAGGTCGTCGAGGTCGGCGCGGGCGCCAAGGGCAAGCTCGCGCGCGGCGATCGCGTGATCGTTCCGTTCTGCATCGCATGCGGCGACTGCTTCTTCTGTAGGAAAGGTCTGACGAGCGCGTGCGATCGATCGAATCGCAATCATCAGATCGCCGAGAAGGCCATGGGCCATTCGCCTGCGGGCATGTTCGGCTATTCACATATGCTCGGCGGCTTCGCCGGCGGCCAGGCTGAGTACGCCCGCGTTCCGTTCGCGGACTTTCAGGCATTCAAGGTGCCGGATGACCTGACCGACGAGCAAGTCCTGTTTCTCACCGACATCTTTCCGACTGGCTATATGGCGGCGGAGAATTGCGGCATCGAGCCGGGCGATACGGTCGCGGTCTGGGGATGCGGACCGGTCGGGCAGTTTGCGATCCGAAGCGCGTGGATGCTCGGCGCGGAACGGGTGATCGCCATCGATCGTGTCGCGGACCGTCTCGAGATGGCCCGCACGCAGGGGCGCGCGGAGACCATCAACTTTGCCGAGCATTCGGTGTTCGAGCGCCTGCAGGAGTTGACGCGCGGACGCGGACCCGATCGATGCATCGATGCCGTCGGGTGCGAAGCGCACGCGGGCGGAACGTTCGACGCGGTGCTCGACAAGGCGAAAGCGGCGCTCATGCTGACGACGGACCGCGTCCATGTGTTGCGCGAGTCGATCATGTGCTGCCGCAAGGCGGGCACGGTGTCGGTGCCGGGCGTCTACATCGGCATGGGCGACAAGATTCCGCTCGGCGCCTTCGTCAACAAGGGCCTCACGCTCCGCACCGGCCAGACGCACGTCCATCGGTACATCAAGCCGCTCCTCGAGAAGATCCGGGCGAAGGAGATCGATCCGTCGTTCGTGATCACGCATCGCGCGCCCCTCGACGACGCGCCCGAACTCTACAAGACGTTCCGCGACAAGAAGGACGGCTGCATGAAGGTCGTGCTCAAGCCGGGGATGGCGACGGTGTCGAACGAGCGCGAGGCGTCGGCGCGAATGGCCGGTGACCGAATCTCGGTCGACGGCGTTCGAGACGCAACGACGGCGATTCCCGCCCTTTGACCACCCCGGCTGCAACGCCGAGATGACGGCTCCGACAACAGAGAACGCGCCCCGTCGCCACATGGGCGATCGGGGCGCGGTTGTCGTTCGAGGAACGTCGGTTTCGGATCAGTTCACGCAGTCGACGTCGAAGATGAGCTGGAAGTTGCCGGTGGCGCCCTGGAAGCCCGAGACGCGGACGTAGAAGGTGTCGGACGAGCTGCCGATCAGCGAGACGCGAGAGCGGCGGAAGTTGCCGTCGAGGGCGCAGTCGGGATCGGAGAAGTCGTCGTTGCAGGCGATCTCGGCGCCGCTCGGCAGGCAGTTCGTGAAGACCGAGATCGTCGTGTCGAAATCCGTGCTCGGATGGCACGTCGAGATCGTGAGCTCGCCGTCGCACGGCATGGAGAAGCGATACCACTCGTCGAGCGTGTCGCCGTTCGCGCAGCTCGACTGGTCGGCCTGGATCCACGTGTCGCCTTCGTTCGTGCCGGGAATCTCGATGTACTGCGTCGACGGCACGATGTGCGCGAGGTCGCAGCGGTCGCCGCGCTTGATGGGCCGCACGGTCAGGATGCCGGGGCCCGCGTCGGTGCCGCCGATCCCCTTGTATCCGCCGACGCGGATGTTCATGCACTGGCCTTCGTAGGCCGGCACTTCGACGAAGCTCTGCAACGTGGAGTTGGCGTCGTCGTCGCAGGCGAGGAGGACGGCGTTCGGCGACACGCCCGGGCAGCCGCAGGCCCCGGCGATGATGTTGCTGTAGACGCCGAGCACCGTGTCGAACGACGAGTCGTACGTATGCACGATCAGCGCGCCGGTGTACGGCATCTTGTACTGGTACCACACGTCCTTGCCGATCGACGCGACGTCGTTGTCGTCGCCGCAGGTCGCCGGGAAGGGAAGGTCGCTATCGGTGGCCGCGTTGTTGCAGAACTCGACGAACGTGGAGGTGCCTTCGAGATCTTCGGCGTTGATGCAGTTGTCGTTCGAGGGCGGCGTGCAGGGACCCCAGGCGCCGAGCAGGATGCCGAGGTCGGCGCCGTCGGTCGTGCCGCTGCCGTCGAAGTCCGTGTTGCCGGATCCGCCCCAGCCACCGAGGAGGATGCCGAGGTCGCTGCCGGCGGTCATGCCGTCGTAGTCGAGGTCGGTGACGCAGGGGCAGGTCGGGCTTCCGGTCGCGCCGGCCATGGCGACGCTCGTGACGAACGAGGCAAGGAGGGCGGTGGCGGACGACCGGGCGTAGGACGAAGCGAACATCGGTGAAATCTCCGGAAGGAAGGCGGTTTTCGGCGAGGGCCCGCGACCGAACAGGAGGGCCACGACACGCTCGACCGCCCGACCACGCAAAGGGGCCGCGGGAGGCGCAGCGGGACTTTGCGATTTCCCCGTGCGCCGAGCGGTTGCCGGGACGCGACGCCGCCCCTCCGGGAATTCGCGGCGCCGCGCGCCCCGAACGGGTGGCTCCCCGGCGGCCGATCCACGACGATGGTCGCGAACGGATTCTCGTACGGCGAACGGAGCCCAACGTCATGGCTTGGCAAAGCGGTCGCATCGCGCTTCTGGCGCTCCTCCTCGGCGTTGCAACGTGGAGTCACGCGCAGGTCCCCGCGCCGCCGGCCGCTCCGACCGCTCCGGCCTCGCCTGCAACGACGACCGTCGGAACGGAACCGCTCCGCATCGACGGCCCGTACATCTCCACGCGCGGCGAGCAGGTCGAGGTGCTGTGGGTCGCGCCGGCCGGAGACGGCGAGCGGCCCGCCGTGGTGCGCGAGACGCTCTCGAAGGACGAACTCGCCGCGAAGCGATTCACGTGCGTCGTCGATGACGCCGCGCGCACGTCATTCCCGTTAGAGGTGCGCGCCGAGCATCCGATCGCGCCGGCCGTCTGGCCGCAGCCCGAGCGACTCCTCGTGACGTCAGACATCGAAGGGAATTTCGACGCGCTCGTGCGCATGCTCCGCTCGCAAGGCGTCGTCGACGAGTCGCTCACGTGGACGTTCGGGGCCAATCACCTCCTCGTCTTGGGCGACAGCGTCGACCGCGGCGACAACGTCACGCAAGTCCTCTGGCTTCTCTATAAGCTCGATGGCGAAGCGCGCGCCGCGGGCGGCGCCGTGCACATGGTGCTCGGCAACCACGAGACGATGCTGATGCGCGGCGACGACCGCTACATCGCGCCGAAGTACCGACGGCTCCTCGCCGAGACGAAGCGGCCGATCGAGGACTTCTTCTCCGCCGAGAGCGAGCTTGGCCGTTGGCTTCGCTCGAAGCATGCGCTCGTCAAGATCGGCGACGACCTCTTCGTCCACGCCGGCATCGGTCCTGCGTTCCTCTCGAAGAAGCTCTCGATCGAGGCCGCGAACGAGCTCGTGCGGAAGAACCTCGGTCTCACGCGCCTCGATGCCGACGGCGTCCTCGCGATCGGCAACGACGGTCCCCTCTGGTATCGCGGTCTCGTCGTTGCGACGGAGATCGCGCCGAAGGCCGACGCGGCGCATGTCGCCCGCGTCGTCGGCCACTACGGCGTGCGCCGCGTGATCGTCGGCCACACGCTCGTCGATCGCATGTCGACCGACTACGACGGGCGCGTGGTGCGCATCGATCTTCTCCATCCGAAGTCGAAGACGGACGGTGTGGCGCGTGCGCTTCTCATCGAGCGCGGGTCGTCGTTCGTCGTCGGGGACGACGGGTCGAAGACGGCGGTGGAGTGAGAAGAGGGAAGAGAAAGAAGAGAATGGAGAGAAAGAGAATGGAGAGCGCGCACTACTAGCGTCCGACGTCGCGGAGTCGGAGGAGCGGCACGTCGTCGGAGGGCACGCCATCGGGCCCGCCCTCGTCGAGGCCGTTCCGGCCGCGGCCGTAGATCGTGACGCGGTCGCCGTCGCGCACGAGGCGTAGACGCTCGTCGCTCCGCCCGAAGGGATCGCGAGGGAGGTTCGCCTCGGTGATCGATTCCGGCGACGTGCGCAGCGCGATGGCGAGGCGGCGCAACGCGGAGTTGCTGGAGGAGACGCGCGTTATCTCGACCATCTTGCCGGCGGAACCCATCACAAGGCCTGTGAACAGTCCGGTCGGCGTCGGGTCGTCCGACACGGCCGTCCCGCCGTCGACGGCCGCCGCGATTCCAGCGACGCCGCGATCGAGCGCGTCGAGCTCCGTGCGAAGTCCGACGAGCCGAAACGTCGGACGCACGAGCCATGTGCCCATCGCTGGGTCGACATCGAGACCCTTCAGCGCACCGCTGTTTCGCCCGGCGATTTCGAGGAGGACGCTCTCGGCTGTGCACTGCTCGTAGACGAGGGCCGCTCGAAGCCGCGCGGTGAGCGCCTCGTCGAACGAGGAGTCGACGAGCCTCGGATCGCGAAGGTCGACCTGTCCGGCCACGGACGCGATGACGTTGGTTGCGAGCGAGCGGATTGAGAACGCAACGAGGAGATGCTGGAACGACGGCTGCGCGACGAGGTGCGTCGCAATCTGATCGAGGACGAGGAGGTGCGCGAGCGTCGCCTCGCGGTCGCCGCGCGCGGCGGCGACCCGCGCCGCCATGGCCGACAGGATTGAAAGGGCTCGCAGTCGCGCGATCTCCTGCAACGCCGGAAAGGCTTCCGTCGCCTCCGGATCGAACCCGAAGCGCGCCTCCGGAAACTCCCGCACGCGCGCTATCGCCTCGAACGCCGGGCGGAGGTCGTCGACGAGCGGGCCGAACGCCGCGAGTTCGTCATCACGCAGCGGGCCTTCGTACGAAAGGCGAGTCGCGCGTTCAGGCTCGAGTCCGTCGCGGATGGCCTCGAGCCTCGCTCGTCCGTCGCCGACCAATTCGTATGCGCGTTGGTAAACCTCCTCCGCGCCCGCATTCGTGAGGGGCGGGACTATGAGTGTGGCGCGGCGGGCGGCATTCTCGGCGCGTCGTCGGTCCAATTCCGACCAACGCTGACGGTCGAGGGCGACGACAGAAGAGGCCCCGAGTGTCGCGGAGAGGCCGAGCGCGACCAGCAACAGAGAGATGCTCCAACGCTGGGCGCGGCGAGGGTCTTCCTCTCGCGGTCGCTGCCATCCCCGCACGAGGAAGAGGAGCGTGCCGACACCTCCGAGGGCGCCCACGCCCAAGACGGCGACCAGCAACGTGGAGTCGAGTCCGAAGACCCTGGTCAGCGCGACTGCACGCAGAGCGAACCAGAGCCAGGTGGCGAGGACCGCGCCGAGAAGTGCGACAAGCAGGACGACGCCGACGACCGGTCGCCTCGCCGCAAGCCTGGCGCTCACGGCAACCGCAAGCCCGACCCACGCGAGCATGAGGGAGAGCGCTCCGAGCCAGATTCCTAGGGCGGCGAGAGACATGGGGCGAGTCCTTCGTTTGGCTCGAGTGCCTGCACTCGTCGTGCAACGCGGTCAGAGTACGGCACTCGTACGTCGCCGTGGGTCCCGGAAGCTGTCCCGGAATCCGTCCCCGAATGGGGCAAGGCACGAAAACGACACGCCCCGTCGCCTGCGGGCGACGGGGCGTGTCCGTTCGAGCGTGTCTCGGCGTTGCAGCCAACGGGCGTGGCGCTAGGGGCACGCGCCCGACGAGCCAAGGAGAAGTCCAAGGTCGCTGCCGTCGATGACGCCATCCTGATCGAGGTCGGCGTCGCTGAAGCCCTTCGTTCCCCACGCGCCCAAGATGAGGGCGACATCCGCGCCATTTACGATGTCGTCGCCATTGAGATCGGCGATGCAGTCGGGGATCGGCGGCGACGTCTGCGTCGGCAGGACGATGTCCTGTTGCGGCGGCAACGTCATCGTCGCGGCGTCGTAGTTATGGCGACTGGTCGCGATGCGGAAGAATTTCGGCGTCGGCAGGCCGAGGAAGGGCGACTCGGTCGGCGGCAGCGGCGACGCGGTTCCGCCTCCCGGCGGAGGCGGCGCGAAGCCCTTCACCGAGCCGTCGCACACGAAGATGCGGCCGAGGTCGTCGAACTGAAGGCTCTGGATCGATTGCACCGCGGGCAGAAGAAGCGGATTCACCGTTGCACCGCCGCCGGCAGCGGGAACGATCTCAAAGATCTTGTCGCTCCCGCTCGTGGCGTACCACGTGCGGCCGGTCAGTGGATGGACCGCGAGGAACGGCGTGCCGTTGAAGACCAGGTTGGTCGGGAGCTGAAACACCTGCGGCGGGATTGGTGCGCCGGCCTGGTCAAGGAGCGCTTCCGGGTAGCGCATGACCCGCTTATTCACCGTGTCGAGGACGACGACCTGATCGGCGAGGTCGTCGAAGACAAGTGCGGCCGGCGGTCCGGGCGGCGTCACGGTCTGCGGCGGCGACGTCGGCGAGACCGGGCTCTTGCAGGAGAGCGTCGTCCCGGTGATGAAGTAGATCGGTCCCTTGCGACCGACGGTGAGTGCCTTGATGTCGCCGATCTGCGAGTGTGCGGCTTCGATGAGCCCCGTCGCGAAGTCGACGCGATTCAAGACCGACACCGGCGCTGCCGCGCCGACCTTGTTGAGGACGATCGCGCCGGTGGCGTCGGGCAGGATCTGAAGATCGTGAATCGTCGTGCCGAGATCGACCGACAAGTTGACCGGCGTTTCCGCGCCGAGCGCCGCGAAGTTCACGTAGTTCAGGACGAACTGGTTCGGTGACGTGGTGAGTCCGAAGATCGGGATGATCGCGCGGTAGCCATCGATCCAGCCGGAGCCGTAGCCGACCATCTTCGACATCGTTCGCGGCATGCCGTCGACGACGACCACTTGGTTCGAGATCGGATACTCCTCGCGGCTGAACGTGCCTTGCGACGAGAGATCGCCGTCGTCGGACGCGGGATCGTTGATGCCGATCGTGCGATTCGATCCGCTTCGGAGCGCGCGCGTCATCGACGTCACATGTCCGCCGTTTCGCGTGAGGACCGAGCCGGCCTGCTGGTACCAGCCGATGCGCGGCATCACGAGGCGCTTGAGGAGCGCGTGGTTTGCGAGCGTGTCGAAGGTCGGGAAGTACGAGTTCGACGCGTTCTGCCCGATCACGATGAACTCGAGCGCATACGGGCTATTCAAGAACTGCGTCTGTGCCCCGAGCACGGCGTCGTCGAGATCGGTGCCGCCCGTCGCCGAGGTATTCATCTGAAGGCCCATGAAGAGAATCGCGAGCGTCGCGGGGCCGTACTTCGATGACGCCTGCCAGTTGCCCGGGCCCGGCTGGAGCTCGGGATAGCCGTGGTTCGCGATGTAGGCCATCCAGTTCGTGGCGCTCGTCGGAACGCAATACATGTTGCCGTTGTTGGGCAGGGTCGCGCGGCGTTGATCGAAGTCGGGCACCTTCGACACGAGGTACGTGTAGTTCGTGCTCGACGCGTAGTTGATCGTGATGTTGGCCAGGGCCGTCGAAGCTGGAAGCGCCGCGACGACGGCGGCGAGGGATCCAGCGAGGCGGGCCGTTGACGTGCTCTTCATGGCGAGTTCCTCCGGAAAGGGCTGCGAGGACCGAAGCCGGTCACCAGAGAGAGCGCGGTCGGCGGCGGGCGCGCCTGATGCGAGGAGGGCGTGGGTGGGCGACCGCGGGCTCGCGAAGGGAGCGTCGTCGCGATGGAGTGGACCGCGCCGTTACGTCGGACACGGTCCCCACGCGCCGAGCAGGATGCCGAGGTCGGACGGGCCGACCGCGCCGTCCTGGTCGAGATCGGCGGGCGAGACGCGAGCGTTCCACTCGCCGAGCAGGATGCCGAGATCGGACGCGCCGACCGCGCCGTTACCGTCGAGATCCGCCGGGCAGGGGGGCGCCGTGCCTTCGGTCGCGAGCATCGTCGCCCAGTACTCGGCCACCGGATTGTTAGCCCCGAGCCCAAGGTCGAGGACGATCTGTCCATACGCGGCCGGAATCGTGAGCGTGAGCGCGCCACCGGATGACCCCAGTTCGAGCGGCGTGGAGATCTCGGTCGTCCAACTCATCGGCATGGACTCGCCCTCTCCGAGCTGCAGAATTGCCGAGAAGGTCACGCCGCAATCCTTCAGCGTGCCCTTGCCCGTGCTGTCGGGCAGCACCGCATCGCCGGCATACGCGAGCGTCACGTGCAGGTCGGTGAAGACGAGCGTCGTGTCCGGGCTCCACTCGATCACCGCCTCGTTCTGCACCGTCGAGAGATCGATCGCGGTGATCACATAGGAATTCACCTTGTCAGTCTCGTCGCATCCCTTGTTGAAGAGCGCCCAGAGCTGGCCGATCACGTCGAAGCTCAGATAGAAAAATGCGCCATTCGGCAACGTGAAGCCAAGCGCCATGGTGCTCGCGTTCTCCTCGAGATCGAACACCACCGCGTCGGTGACGAAGTCGGGGAAGAACGCCTTGCCTACGCCGAAGGTGCCGCCGCTGGCGAGATCCGGCGCGCCGATGACGAACTCCGTCGCGTCGGCCGAGAACGCCACGCTCGAACCGTAGCCTGCGGTGACGCCCGGCCCGACCTCGGTCGAGGGAGGGCCGAACTGATTCGCGAACGTCCACTCCCCGTTCGTGCGGCGCAATTCCTCCACGGTCCCCACGTTGCTCTGGGCCGTCGGACTTCCGACGAGCGCGTGATCGCCGCGCACCGCGATCGCCCACCCGAACGCCCCGAAAGGGGTGACGCCGGGCAGTCGGAGCGTCTGCGTTCGCGTCCACGCGCCGCCGACCTTCTCGTGGACGTGCAGCGCGCCGCCCGAGTCGTAGGGGCTGCCGATCAACACCTGCGGACCTGCAACGGCGACCGCGCGGCCGAGGCCGGATCCCGCGAGCGGCTGCGCGCTCGCGAGCTTCGCCTCCTGCGTCCAGCTCGCGCCTGCGGCGTTGAAGACGTACGCGGCGCCGAAGCCGACGGCGAGCTGTCCCGGAGCGCCGACGACGGCGACGCTTCCGTCGGCGGAGAGCGCGATGGCGATGCCGAAGTCCTCAGACTCGTCATTGACGGCGGGAACGATCTCGCTCGCCGCGGACCAGGTGGTGCCGCTGCGCGTGAATGTCCAGGCGCTGTCGACGACGACGCCGAAGAACGTGTTGCCGACCTGGCCGACGGCGATCTTGTTGCCGTCGTCCGAGATCGCCACGCTCGTGCCGAAGTTGAAGCGCTGGCCGGGCGACGGTTGGGTCAGGCGCGCTTGCTTCGTCCAGCGGTCTGATCCCGGCTCGCGCACGAAGATGTAGACGCTGCCCGCGAAGGGGACGGAGCCGCCATGACGGTCGCCGGGCGCGCCGATGGCAACGGTGAGACCGTCGGCGGACATCGCGATCGAGAAGCCGAATGCCGCTCCCGCCTGAAAGCTCACGTCGGGCGCGAGCGTCGCGGTCTCCACCCACGACGTGCCGTCGTTCACGAACGTGCGCACGCGACCGTTGCCGCCGACGGCGTCCCAGCCTCCGACCAAGGCGTGCGTTCCGCCCGCGTCCATCGCCACGGCGCGGCCCCAACGGTCGGCCTGCGTCGACACGGGGAAGTTCCCCTGCGGGCACTCGTCGTTTGCGTGCGCGGGCGACGCCAGCAACGTGGAGAAAACGAGCGCGGCGCAGACACGCAAGCCTGACCCGAGGCGGTTCCGTCCCATCGTCGTCTCCTCTTGTGCACGGGATGTGGTCGTCGCTCCTGTGAGCGATTGCCTGCGCACCATACCTCGCGGCCCGCGCCGTCCGAAACGAAAAGCCGGCCGTGGCCGCGGGATGTCACATTGGGAAGGCGCGGGCGGAAAACGACGACGATCCTTCCGCGATGACTAACAGCCCGGTGCATCCCGCGCCGAGCCAACCGCACGAGGCACCATGCGCGCCGGCGCTCAGGGGCGGCGCGGGGCGGGCATCGTCGGCGGCGGGAGTCGCCCCGTCTCGACCTCGGATTGCCACTCGGCAACGCTGAGGCAATCGCTCGCGGCGGCGATGTCGTGGCGGCCGAGGCGGCGGAGCATGTCGAGCATCCGGCCCTTCGTCCACGCGTAGTGCGCGAGGAGGATGTCGATCGGGTCGGAAGACCAGTCTGCCGGCGCCTTCGTCAGGGGAATCTCCGCGTTGCAGCGCGTCCTGCGCGAGGCCGTTCGGGACCTCGAGCTGCACCTCGAGTTTCGTTTCCTTCGCGCCGATCGTGAGGTAGTTGATCGATGGGCGAAGCCAAGTTCAAACATGGGGTCGCCGCGACGACACGCTCCTGCTGAAACGTCCGCGAGTCGCGGCGCCCCCTTGCGTCGGCCGTTCCTTCGCACCCTGCTAACGGCCGACGTCCTGCAGGACGAGATAACGCAGGTCATCGAGCCCTGGGCCGAACTGGCCGCCGTCGTCCCGGCCGTTCGCCCCCCGGGAGTAGAGGATCACCGCTCCGTCCCGCCGAAGCGCCCGCACGCGTTCGTCGCCCGAGCCGAAGGGATCGCGAGGCAACAGGGCATCGGTGCCGTTACTAGTCGCCGTGGTTCGTAGTGCCACCACTGCGCGACGGAGGTCGGCGCTGATCGACGTCGCACGAGCAAGCTGTGCCGCGAAGCGGACATTCTGCCGAGCCGATCGGACGAGGACGGCGCGGTCGAGGTCGCGCTCCTCGTCGAGCGCCGGAGCGTCGAGCTCGCCCATCGCCAGTCGCGCCTTTTCGCGGTCGAGTCCGGCGAGCTGCGTGGGGAGATACCAGAGGCGAAGGACGGCGTATCGCGCGCGAGTCGGGACCGACACCGGGCGGCGATTCCCATTGGACGCGTCAAGGTCTCTGGCCAGCTCCTCGAGGAGTTGCCACTCGCAGGCAGCGAGGTCGAAGCGGCATGCGGCGCGCGCGCGTTCCACCAACGCATCGTCAAAGGCGCGATCGAAGAGACGGGACCCCAGGTCGGGAGTTCCAGGGGGATCGTCCACGGGAATCTGAGACGCGATCGCCGCGATCGTTTCCGTCACGAGCCTCCGAAGCCCGATGGCAGTGAGGAGATGCCATGTCGTGGGCGTCGCCGCGAGATCCTCCGCGATCTGATCGACCATGAGAAGACGCCGGACCGCTCCCTCGCGATCGCCATGGTGGGCATCCACTCTCGCGGCGATCGACGCCAGGCGAGCGGCATCGAAGATCCACCGGAGGTCGGCGTCTGTGTCGAAGGCGTCGGGCGCCGCGAGATCGGAGCCGAACGTCGCCGAGGGATCCTCGGCCATCGCCGCGAGCGCCTGCAACGCGGAGGCCGTTTCGCGCACGAGCGGTTCGAAGGCTCCGACATCGGCGTCGTTGAACGGGAGGAAATGCTCGAGACGGGCGGACGCGTCCTCAGGCAGGGATGCGACGATGTCGTCGAGTCGGGCGATGCCTGGCTCAAGGCGCTCGCGCACGGATGCATACGTCGCGCCGGCGGACGAGCCTCCTGGAATCGACGCCGCCAGTGCGGTGCGCGTGGCCACGAGCTGCGCGCGGCGTTCGGCGATGTCGTCGAGGCTCGCCCGGTTGACTGCGCCGATAGACGCTCCGACGCCGACCAAGCCGATCGCGAACGCCGCGAGGAGCGCCGAGAATCGCCACGATCGGCCGCGTCGGAACTCCGTCCCGGGCGTGCGGCGCCACCCGCGGACGAGGACGATGGCGGACCCGACGAGGGCGAGCGCACCGACGGCGAGGAGCCCGTCACGCACGTGGAAGTCGACGTGCGTCTTCCGCGCGGCGACCCACGCGACGGCAGTGGCCGTGCCCCAGAGGAGAAACGGCAGCGGAACCAGCAGGATGAGGATGGGGAGAGACCCATGTCCTCGGCGTGCCGCCAGGGCCACGCTCCCCGCGACTCCCACGAGGATCGTCAAGACCGTGGCGGCGACGAGCGCGATGGCGGGGATCGACATGGACGCGTGATTCCGGCGTGCGGACCGCGAGTTTCACGTTCGCGAGGTGACGCGCGTTCCATGATACCGGGGAGGTCCGTTGCAGCCCCGCGGCGTGCGTCTCAGCGTTGCACGTGCGGCGCACGTGATTGACGTTCCGGATCCATGTGCCGCGACGCGACGACGGCAGCTATGAACTTCGCGTGAACTCCCCGGTGTTGAAGGAAACGCAAAGTCCGCGGGAGCTTCTTGAGCTTCCCCCGGGATCTCGGATCGAATGACGGCAGCCCACCGGACTGCCGAGGCGATTCACCACTCTCCGTACATGTAGCGCTCTACGACCTTGGGTTCGGAGTCGGTGGAGGATGCCTTCGCCCGGTCTCCACCTCCGACTGCCACTCGGCAACGCTGAGGCAATCGCTCGCGGCGGTGATGTCGTGGCGGCCGAGGCGGCGGAGCATGATCTGGCATTGGGCTCGATGGTGCATCGAGTGCGTCGTCACGTGGACGATCGCGGCGCCGGCCGTCAGGATCGGGGCGTTGCGCCAGCTCGCCGTGATCGGTCGCTCGAGTCCCGTGCGGCGTGCGGCAGCAACGGCGTCATGCAACGCGCGCATGCCCGACTCGAGGCCTTCGCGCATGCGTGCGACGCTCGGTCGGCCGGCGAGCGAAGGGCGAGGCGTCGTGGCCTTCGTGGCCGCCTTGCCCGTGAGGTTGTCCGCCCAATACCAGTAGCGCGTGATGATGTGGACGAGCGTCGCGCGGAGGGAGCCAGGGCCGATCGGAAGGCCCTCGAGCTCGAAGACGCGATCCAACTCCTCGTTGCCGAGCGCGGCGCAGATGTCGAGCATCCGGCCCGTCGCCCACGCGTCGTGCGCGAGGAGGATGTCGATCGGGTCGGACGACCAGTCTGCCGGCGCCTTCGTCACGGGAATCTCCGCGTTGCAGCCCCTCGTCGGCCGGGCCCGGGCGGCTCACTCCATGTTCGGCGCGAACCCGCGGCGCATCGTGTTCTCGGTGACGGCGCGGGGTTCGACGAACTGCAGGAGGTAGTCGCGGCCGCCGGCCTTTGAACCGACGCCGGACATGCCGAAGCCGCCGAAGGGTTGACGGCCGACGAGCGCGCCGGTGATGCCGCGGTTGAGATAGAGGTTGCCGACGCGGAAGTCGCGGCGCGCCTTGTCCAGGTTCGACGGCTTGCGGCTGTACACGCCGCCGGTGAGCTTGTAGGCGGTCGCGTTCGCGATCGCGAGCGCCTCGTCGAAGTCCTTCGCGCGCATCACGGCGAGGACCGGACCGAAGATCTCCTCGTTCGCGAGGCGATGCTCGGGGCGGATGCCGCTGATGATCGCCGGGCCGACGTACGGCTTGCCGACCTTCTGCGCGAGGCCGCTCGGCACCTCGAGCTGCACTTCGAGCGTGCCTTCCTTCGCGCCGATCGCGACGTACTCCGAGATCTTCCGCGCCGCCGCCTCGTCGATGACGGGGCCGATGTCGGTGCCGGGCTGCGTCGGATCGCCGACGACGAGCGCCTTCGTCGCGCCGACGATGCGCTCGAGGAACGTCTCGTACGCGCTTCCGACGACGATCGCGCGGCTGCACGCCGAGCACTTCTGTCCGGAGAAGCCGAACGCGCTCTGGCGCACGCCGAGCACGGTCTCGTCGAGGTCGGCCGACTCGTCGACGATCACGGCGTTCTTGCCGCCCATTTCGCAGATGACCTTCTTCACCCACGCTTGGTCGGGCGGCGTCGTGCCGCAGGCCTGCACGATGTCGAGGCCGACGGCCTTCGAGCCGGTGAACGCGACGAGCGCGACCTTCGGATCGCGCACGAGCGCGGCGCCGACGGTCTCGCCGATGCCGGGAAGGAACGCCAGCGCGTCCTTCGGGACGCCGGATTCCCACAGGATCTCGCAGAGGATCTTCGCGATGGCGGGCGTCTGCTCGGCGGGCTTCACGATCGCGGTGTTGCCGCAGACGAGCGCCGCGACCGTCATGCCGCAGCAGATCGCGAGCGGGAAGTTCCACGGTGAGATGATCACCGACACGCCGCGCGGCTGATACCAGACGTGATTGAGCTCGCCGATGAAGCGGCCGAGGCGCAGGGGCTCGAAGAGCTCGGCCGCCGTGCGCGCGTAGTACTCGCAGAAGTCGATCGCCTCGCAGACGTCGGCGTCGGCTTCGCGCCAGGTCTTGCCCGACTCCTTGATGATGATGCCCGAGAGATCGTCTCGACGTTGCCGCATGAGCTGCGCGGCCTTCGTCAACGTTGCAGCTCGCGTCGCGAAGTGGGTGTCGCGCCACGTGGGGAAGAAGGCGTCGAGACGCTTCACCGTGGCCTTCGCCTGCTCGACCGTCGAGTCGTTCTTGACCACCGGCACCGACGCCCGCGCCACCGCGGCGCCGAAGCGCTCGCGCTCCTCGCGCACGGCAAAGTTATGCATCGGCTCGGTGAAGAAGGCGCGGCCGTCGCCGACGTGCGCGACCGCGTCGCTCAATTCGTGACGCTCCGGCCCTCGGGCGATGCGCTCGACGCCAGGATCGCTCTCGAACTGCCGATGCGGCGACGCGAGGAGGAGCTCGGGGCTCGCGTTGTCGAGGAAGCCCGCCTTGAGCCATGACTCGTTCGAGGTGTTCTCGAGCAGGCGGCGGACGAGATAGGCCATGCCGGGAATCATCTCGCCGACCGGCACGTACTCGCGGATGCGGAGGCCGAGCTCGACGGCGGCGGCCTTCATCTGGTCGCCCATGCCGTGGAGCATCTGGAGTTCCAGCGCCGACGAGGGAAGGCCGGCCTTCTCCGTTGCAGCCAGCGCCGCCGCGATCGAGCGGGCGTTGTGGCTTCCGAGGGCGAGCTTCACGCCGCCGTCGGTCTTCGTGCGCGGCGAGTTCTCGATGAAGCGCTTGGCCATGCGCTCGAAGCTCGCGTCGGTGTCGATCTTCCGCGACCACACCGGGATCGGCCAGCCTTGCTGTTCGGCGTTGATCGTCTCGTAGTCCCAGTACGCGCCCTTCACGAGGCGCACGGTGACTTGCCGGCCGGTGCGCTTCGACCAGTCGATGATGCGCTGCGCGTCGGCCTCGCCGGAGCGGAGATACGCCTGCATCGCGAGCCCCGCCTGGAAGTCGACCGCCTCGCACGAGCGCATGAAGAGCTCGAGCGTGAGGTCCTTCAGCGAGAACTGCTCCATGTCGAAGTTGATGAAGACGCCGTGGCGCTTCGCGGCTTCGAGGATGGGCACGATGCGGACCATGAGCCCCTTGATCGAGCCTTCGGTGTCGATCGGGTCGACGCGGCTCGAGAGCGAGCTGATCTTGATCGAGACGTTGGTGCGCGGGATCGGTCCGAGGTGGTCGGTCTCGAGCCGAGCGTTCGCGGGCCAGTCGGCGACGGTCTTCGGCAGGTTCTCGATGAGGTCGAGGTACTTCTTCGCGTAGAGGTCGGCCTCATGCTCGCTGACGCACGCCTCGCCTAACAGGTCAACGGAGAAGCAGATCCCTTCCTTCCAGAGCTTCTTGAGTTGGGGTAGGGCGCTTGCGGCGTCGGTGCCCGCGATGAACTTCTCCGCCATGCCGGTGATCTGCGAGGACATGGTCTTCGCCATGAGGCCCTTCGCGAGACCGCCGAGCCCCATGCCGAAGCTGAAGCCGGGCGGCGGCGTGACGCCCGGCTGCGAGAGATAGTCGGTGAGGTGGTCGTAGATCGAGTCCGACGACTTGAGCGTCGGGAAGGCGTCGACGAAGCGGAAAAGCTGGACCTTGAAGGCTTCGTCCTTCATCGACCAGTCCATCAGCTTGTCGGACCAGAACGCGGCCGAGAGGAGGCCGGACTTATTCTTGCGCGAGCGCTCGAGGAACTCGCTGCCCTTCTTGAGGATCGCCGCTTCGAGCGCGGGATCGAGGGTGATCGGTCGGCCTGCGTCGCGCCCGGATGACGGGGGCGCCGAGGCGGACGACGTTGCAGCCGTTCGCCCGGCGGACGGGGCGGCGGACGGGGTCGGGGCGGGGGCGGACGGCTTCGGCTTCGACTTGGAGAAGAGACCCATAGAAGAGCGGCGAGTATAGAGAGTGCGACAAGCGAAAAAGGCCGTCTGCTACGCTCCGATCATGCGACTCGACGCGACCGTCCGGAGGCTCGCCGAAGGTATCCCGCACGCGCGCCCAGGCGTGCGGGGCGACGGTCTCTGGGGAGGGCCTCGGCGAGTCGTCCCGAGCGGTCTCGTGGCCGGTCTCGTCGTCGCGTTGGCGGGCGGTGCGGGGTGCGCCTCGTTCCTCGCAGGGGAGATCGTTCAGCCGCCGAACGCCGGCAAGTCGGTCGAGGCGGTCAGCGCCGACGATCGCGTCGCCGTCGGGCTCCTCGATGTCGAGCGCGTTGAACGCGTCGAGGTCGGGCCGCCGGCCGCGGAGATCGCGTGCTGGGTGCTCGAGCCGACCGACGGCGCGCCGCCGCGCGGCACCGTCTTCGTCCTGCATGGCTTTGGCGACGGTCCGTTCTGGATGCTCGGGAAGGGACGCGCGCTCGCCCACGCCGGCTATCGCGCGATCGTCGTCGCGCTCCGCGGCTACGCCGGTTCGACCGGCGACGTGCGCACGTTCACCGCGATCGAGCGCTGCGACTGCACGCAGGTGCTCGACGAGCTCCTTGCCCGCGGCGTCGCGGTCCCGCCGATCGGCGTGTGGGGCATGTCGTACGGCGCGTCGACCGCGATCGCCTGGGCGGGCGAAGATCCGCGCATCGACGCCGTGGTCGCCGTTGCAGGCTTCAGCTCGATGCGCGAGATCACGCCGCACTTCGTGCGCACGATCGCGGCGCCCCTCACGATCGGCATCGACGACGCCGCGTTCGACGCGCTCGTCCTCGACGCCGCGACGCGCGGCGGATTCGAGCTCGACGCCGCGGACGTGACCGGCGCGATGGCGAAGACCGACGCCGCGGTCCTCATCATGCACGGCGAGTGGGATCTGTTAGTTCCGCCCGAGCACGGCGAGCGGCTCGCGGGCGCCGGCAACGCGAAGACGGAGTTCGTGCGTTTGCCGGCCCGCGGACACGTCGGCGCGTGGATGGATGTCGATGGCCGCGCGAAGGCGGAAGGGCTCGCGTGGCTCGAGCGGTGGATGCGGCAGAGGAAGTAAGGATTCAGGAGTCAGGAGTCAGGAGTCAGTGGGGGAAATGCAAAGAGAGCTTCGAGGTTTCGGTGCATGCACCCTGAACCCTCAACCCTGAACCCTCAACCCTCAACCCTTTCCACTCACTTCTTCCCCGACCTCATCGCCGCCTCGTACGACTGGATGCAGCGCGTCGCGGCGCCGTCCCAGGTGATGCCGCGCACTTCGAACATGCTGCCTTCGCGGAGCGCCCGCGAGAGCGGGGGATGGCGAAGGACGGCCACGATCTTGTTCGCCATGTCTTCGATATCCCAGAAGTCGACCTTGAGCGCATGCATCAGCACTTCGCTCACGCCGCTCGACTTTGAGATGAGGACGGGCACGTTGTGCGAGATCGCCTCGAGCGGCGCGATGCCGAACGGCTCGCTCACGCTCGGCATCACGTAGAGATCGGCGAGCGCGAACACGCGCGCGATGTCCTTGCCGCGGAGGAAGCCGGTGAAGAGCACCTTGTGGCCGATGCCGAGCTGCGCGGCCATCTCGATCATGCGCGCGGCCTGGTCGCCCGAGCCTGCAACGACGAACTTCACGTCGCTCATGACTTCGAGCACGCGCTTCGCGGCCATCACGAAGTACTCGGGACCCTTCTGCAGCGTGATGCGGCCGAAATACAGCACGATCTTGTCGCGCGTGTGAATCGGCTGGATGCCGTAGTCGTGCGGATCGAGGTCGACGCCGTTGTAGACGACGTCGATCTTGTTCGGGTTCACGCCGTAGCGGTTCACGCAGACGTTCTTCGTCAGCATGCTGACCGCGATGATCCGCGCCGCGCCCCACATGCCGCGACGCTCGATCGAGTAGACCTGCTGGTTCGGATGCTCGCCGGAACGGTCGAACTCGGTCGAGTGGACGTGGACGATGAGCGGCTTGCCCGTCAGCTTCGACAGCGCGAGCCCGGCGGGATAGGTGAGCCAGTCGTGGGCGTGAATGACGTCGAACTCGCGGTCGCGGCAGGCATCGACCGCAAAGCGCGCGTAACGGTCGGCGGCGCCGATGAGATCGCCGCCGTAGTCGGCGATGCCCTCGCGCGAGGCGTGGTCGCCGCCCGTCGGACCCGCCTCCGGCAACGCGGAGAGGAGCGCGGCGTCGACGTCGGAGACGGAGCGCCCGCCGAACGCGCCGGCTGCAACGAGGAATTTCAGCCGTTCGACGGTGATGCCGCCGTCCTCGCGGATGCGTTCGATGAGCTGTCGGGTGGTCGGCGAGAGTTCGGTCTTCGTCCGATCGCCGTACACCGAGGGATAGGTGCCTGCGATGCTCACGAAGTCCACGCTCGTGTGCGAGCGCTCGGACTCCCGCGCGGGCAGGAGGCGCTCGACCGCCTCTTCGACGGTGGTCGTGATCGGCCCTTCCGGCGTCTCGATGACGAAGTGCTGCGCCCGCGGCGGCGGGGGCGGCGCGGGTCTCGGCGTTGCAGCCGCGCGGGAGGCGGCGCGGGGGCTCACGAGGTCGACGTGCGACGCGTGCGTCTCCTCGACCGACTTCGGAAGGACGAACGTGACCTTCACGCCGGCCCGATCGAGCGCCTTCGTGAGGCCGTAGCAGGCCGTGCCGAGCCCGCCCGTGATGAACGGGGGAAACTCCCAGCCGAGCATGAGAACGCGCGGGGGTCGCATCAGGTCACTCGTCCTCGTCGCCGCCGGCCATGTCGCCGAGCTGGCGGAATGCGGCCTCGTAGGCGTGGAGGAAGCGGCTCGCGACCGTTACGGCGCCGGCACCCTCGCCGCGGGCGAGAAGGGCGTCGATCGGAATCTGGTTCTCGAACGTGTAGAGCTTCTCTTCGGAACGGAAGTGCTTGATCGCGGGCATCGCGCCGTCGCGGGCGACGTCGTGGCCGAGTTCGACGAGCTCTTCCTCGACGAGTTCCTCGATCGGATCGCCGTAGTGCATCAAGTCGGTTTCGATCGATTCCGACAGCCAGCGATCCGCGGTCGCGAGGCGCACCATCCACGCACCATTCGGTCCGTCGGCAGCGACCGTGTACCAGGCGTCCGCGGCGGCGTCCTTCGCCTTGCAGCGGAGTGCGTTTCCGTCGACCTGCACCGACTCGAAAGCGCCCCGCGCGGTGGCGTCGGCGGCAAGGTCTCGGAGGAACTGCGCGGCGGAGATGTTGGCGGAAGCGGTCACGTCAGATGTCGGGAAGAAAGGCGATGACGGTCCACGAGGTGGATGAGTCCAGGGTTTCGCGAACGCGAACGTGCGCACGAATGCACGCGCGGGCTCAGGGGAGGCGGCGCCGGCCGAAGCGGAGAGGGCCGCGACCGGTTTGAGGGAGGGCGAGACGCCGTCCGTCGCATCGACCGACCGATTCCTCGCACGCGAACGGCGATGCCCGCCGCGGGGCCCACAGCGGGGCCCGGTCCAGGCACCAGTCGAGCCTCGACCCTCGTAGCGCAGGGCGGCGACCCCAGTCGCTTCAGCCCTCCGCCTCGAAGGAACGGCGTTCCTCCGAAGGGGCGGGGATCGTACCCGAATGCGGGTGTCCCGGAGCCCGTCGTGACGACCGCCGATCGCAATCGGCGGAAGGGTGGCGCCGGCATGGACGCACGCCCGAGGCGAGCGAAGAAACCGCCGAGGCCGAGGCCACGCGACGCCGAGAGAGGGCGGGCGAGTGCTTGGCCGGGTGGCGCAGTGGCGTGGCCAGTGCGCGGTGCGGGGCGCAGTGGTGTGGCCAGTGCGCGGGGGGCGCAGTGGTGTGGCCAGTGCGCGGGGGGCGCAGTGGTGTGGCCAGAGCGCGGGGGCGCAGTGGTCTGGCCAGTGCGCGGGGGGCGCAGTGGTGTGGCCAGTGCGCGGTGCGGGGCGCAGTGGTGTGGCCAGTGCGTGGGGGCACAGTGGTCTGGCCAATGCGGTGGGCCACAGCCGGACGGGCTGTAGCAGGGCGGCGCAGTGGTCTGGCCAGTGCGCGGGGGCGCAGTGGTGTGGCCAGTGCGCGGTGGGGCGCAGTGGTCTGACCAGTGCGGGGCGCGCAGTGGTCTGGCCAATGCGGTGGGCCACAGCCGAACGGGCTGTAGCATGCGTCCGATGTCGACACCCGCACCTTCCGACGCCGGATCCGGTGGAGTCTCGTCCGCCGAGCCGTGGACGGTGCGGCGTCTCCTCGCCTGGATCGAGCCCCACTTGGCGGCGCGGGGCGTCGAAAGCCCGCGGCTCTCGGCGGAGATCCTGCTCGCGCACGTCCTGGATCGCGACCGGGTGCGGCTCTATATGGACGTCGCCTACGAGCCGAGCGCCCGCGAGCGCGACGCGCTACGCGAACTCGTGACGCGGGCGTCGAAGCATGAGCCGATTCAGTACCTCGTCGGCGCGTGGAGCTTCTACGGTCGCCGCTTCGAACTCTCGCGGGCGACGCTCATTCCTCGCCCCGCCACCGAGACGTTGGTCGAGACCGCCGTCACGTGGTGGCGCGAGCGCCGCGCGGGCGGATCGCTGACGATGGCCGACATCGGGACAGGGACCGGCGCGATTGCGGTGTCGATCGTGGCAGAGATCCTCGCGGCGCGGCGGGGGAAGGCGGGACTCCGCGGGTGTCGTCCGCTCGGACAGACCGAGCGCGACGCGGGTGCGGTCGTCGACACAACCGACGTTCGTTGCCTCGCCACCGATCTTGTGCCGGACGCGCTCGACGTCGCCCGGCGAAACGCGGCGGCCCATGGTGTTGCCGCGAACATGGAGTGGCGTGCGGGCTCGCTCTTCGAGCCCTTCCACCAGACGCCGGTCCTCCAACGCGGGAGCCTCGATCTCCTCGTTTCCAATCCGCCCTACATCTCCGACGCCGAGTGGAACGACGTCGAGCCGAATGTCCGCGACTACGAGCCGTCGACCGCGCTTCGCGCCGGTCGCGATGGCCTCGACGTCATTCGCCCGTTGTTGGCGGAGGCCCCGGACTGGCTTACCTCCGGCGGCCTACTTCTGGTTGAGATCGCGGCCAGCCAGCGCGACGCGGTCCTCGCCCTCCTCGCCGGTCGTTCGAGCGACTGGCGCGACGCCACCGTCCTCAAGGACCTCGACGGCCATTGGCGCGTCCTCCGAGCCGAACGACGGTAAGTGCACCTCACGCGGCGGCTCGCCGGGCTTGAGGCGAAGCAACTCCCCACGCGCGAGCGGAATCACGATCTCACCGGAGGGGCGGAGGATGGTGAGGCCGCCGACCGGTTCTGCCGCGGTGACCACCGTTCCTGTGGTCTCTAGGCTATCAACGTGAACGAAGGTGATCGATCCCGATCTAGACATCAGCGCGAGAACATTCCCGTCAGGGCTCACCTCTAGATCAAGCGCGCCGTCCGCTATTCGACGCGGATTCGAAGCGGGCGGTGCGCCACCACCTTCGTTGATCAGTCTAAGCACCCCCGAAGTGTCGAGCACGCACCAAGTCCGCTTTGCCTCGGCATAAGCGCCAAGAAGCGGCTGATAGTGATCTTCTCTCACCGCAGTACTCGCCACCGTACCGCTGCGGACATCGACTGTTGCTGCAACGACACTTTGCCCCCCAAGGAAAACTGTGATGCGCCCATCGCAAGTTAAACCGAGCCGATTTGAATATCGAGGCGATACCCTTGTTGGTCGGTCGAGCATGACCGACCAATATTCAGAGCTAGACTCAATCGAGCTGACTGTGAGTCTTCCGTTCGTATTGAGTGTTACCAACCTTGAAGCGTCGACGAACATCATCGAGAGGCAATCGTCGGCGAAGTGCCCAATCCTCCTAGCCTTTCCATCCTCCGTATCAAGAACCCAAGAGCAGTCGTCGGCAAATCCAAGAGCAACATGTCGCCCATCCGCGGAGATTGCTATGCAGGCTGGAGCAACGCCGGGCGCAACGAACTGCGTTCTACCTTCTGGTTCATCTGCGAGTCCAGCTGTGACAATACCGCTGTCATTGCTGGACGCAAAAAATCTCGCGTCGGCCGAGACGCCCACAACTCTGTAGTTTGGGCTTGCTGGTTGTCTTTGCTGAGGGGACCGGTGATCGATTGACTCCCAGTACCGAACGACGCGGTCGTACCCACCGGAGGCTACGGCCCCGCCGTCTCGGGAGATTGCAACGAACGACACTGGACCGGCATGAGCCGAAACGCGAATTCGTTCAACAAGAGCAGGCCAATCCGCAACTATTACCTCACCCTTGCTAGTACCAAGGGCAATCCGCGTCGCGCCCGACGAAACAGCGGCCCTGTCAGCAGAAAGGGCAGGCAACTTCAACGTTGACGTGAGCCCACTGCGCCAGACAATCGGTCCGTTTGTCGCAGTAAGAAGCAGCATCTCGGAGACTCCAAGCCATCGGGCGTCAAGGACTCCGCCGAAACCAGCCGCTATCTGATTCTCCGGTCCGATGCCGTGGACTCTGACGGTGCCATTTCGTCTTGAGATAGATGCGGGCGTTCCGTCAAACTCAGATAGGCGTAATGTCCAGGGATCAGGAACTTCCACGATCTCAATTCTTTTCCGAATGCGGGAATCGTCTGCTCCGATCTCCTCCAAGCGATCGTTCGACACTACCCAGAACGAGTCGTCGCCGACAAATGCGGATGCCGCTGAAACGCTGTAGCCGTGGGTGCAATTTGCTTCTCGATCGACTACGAAAGCGCGACCGAGATCATCGACGGCGAGAAAGGAGTTGGCAAGTTCCACAATTTCTCGAATAGGCGCGTCAGACACCCAAGCATACTTTGGATTACTTCTAAGTTCCGTTGAATGGAAGGAAACTCGCCCCAGTTCGTCACCGACGACAATTTGAGACCCAGTTTCGGGCATGCAGGCCGCAGTCGGTACGCAATCGAGGGAGAAAGTCCTAGGGCCCTTGGCTGCGAGGCCGCATAGGACTTGGAAGTCCCATGCCCGATGCTCTGCAGGAATGTCGCGAAGAAGTGACTCGCCGGCACCCCATTTCAAGGAACCGGTAGAGAGTGTTCGGCAGGCATCCGCCATCGCGAGCCTGTACGCGGTAGAAGACGACTCGCCCTCCTTGGCACTCGTAGTTCTTTGGGGAGAACCCAGCAACATGGCCAAGTAAACTAGTGAGCCGACCGCTAGCGCTGCGGTCGCGGGCCACTTGGCAGATACGAACAGATGGCTCCCCCGAGCCACGAGGCTAGGTAAGCCTTGCCCCTGCAGTTCTCTCCCGTCGATCCATCGTTCAAGATCCAGACGGAGCTCGCGAACGGATTGATAACGCTCCTCTGGGGAGTGAGCCAATGCCCGCTTTAGAATTTGAAATGCGGGGCGCGGTCGGTGACGAATCGTTCTCCGTAGGTCATCCGAGCTCGGCGGCAAATCCTGCTCTGACTTGGGACGACGACCGGTCCAAAGTTCTGCAAGTACGATCCCGAGAGAATATATGTCGCTGCGCAGGTCCGGCAGACTCGATCTGTCGCGGATCGATTCGGGGGCTGCGTACTCGACTGTGCCATACCAGCTGGAGGTAAGTGGTGAACTGGATGGAGAGGAAGCGGCCCGAGCAATTCCGAAATCGATCACCTTCACTTCGCCGTCCTTCGAAACAAGGACATTCGAGGGCTTGATGTCACAGTGAACGATCCCCCGATGATGGGCCAGTTCGATCGCGCCCAAGCAGTGAAGGAACAACCTGGCTCGTTCTACGGCAGAGAGTTGTCGCTCATCCGAATATTTCAGAATGTCTCTTGCGCCAGGAACGTAGTCCATGGCTATGTAGGCGAGCTCACCTCCGTCAGGTGCCGTGGTGATGCCAGAACTGAGGACTCGAGCGATGTTCGGATGATCAAGCGTCGCGAGAGTCTGGGCCTCAATCTCGAATCTTCGAAGGCTAGAAGCCGTATTGCAGTTTGGAGGCAATATCTTGACGGCGACTTCCCGCAACGGTGATCGCTGCTCTGCGAGATACACGACCCCCATCCCGCCGACTGCAAGCGGTCGCTTGAGCACGAACTCGCCGAGCAAAGTGCCCTCGGGGAGGTCTAGGTTTGCGTCAGTCCGGTCCGTCTCCGCTACGGCGACGTGGAGCAGATGAAAGAGGTCGCGTGTGTTGACTTCTATGTTGCGGAAGGCCGATTTTGCCTCGACTACGGCCTCCGGACAGTTGTGTGGCTTCGAGCTGGGAAGCGTCACCTCATGTCCCCCAAACGCGACTCCCGGTCGTTCGGACCCCGTAGGGAGTATCAGGCGCTAAGGATTGGGATGCAAGAGAAAAGGCCCCGGCACAACGTGCCGGGGCCTTGATCGAGACTCAGAGATGAGCTTCGGAGAATTACGGGCAGGCGCCCCAGGCACCCAAGAGGATGCCGAGGTCTCCACCGTCAACGGCCCCGTTGCCGTCGAGGTCTGCAGCGCCGGCAGTACCCCAAGCACCCAAGAGCGAGCCCAGATCCGCGCCATCGACCGCACCGTCGCCGGTGAGATCGCCAACGCATGGATTCGTGGTCTTGCACACCGAGTGCGAGATGCTAAAGCTGTCCACGCCAACTTCGAACGTCGAGTTGTTGCTCGAGTCGGCCGCGCTGTAACGGATCTTCACCGACGCCGACGGCACCGGGCCGATCACTTCGGTGAAGGACTGCCACGTGCTGCCGGTCGTGCCGATCGCGCGGGCCGAGGTCCACGTCGTGCCGCCGTTGTACGAGTACTGGACGAGGAGGACGTCCGCCTCGGCCGGGTTCGCGGCGTCGTTGCAGTACACCCACGCCTTGTAGTCGACGGTGACGACAGCGCCACGCGGGACTGCGAAGGTCGGGGAGACGAGACGAACCGGACCATTGTCGACGTCGTTGGCCGAGTTCGAACCGCCGACGACACCGTTGTCGGTGACCCAGCAGTTCACGCCTGGGGCGTCGGTCGCGTCGTTCTCGGGATTGGCCGGAACGCCGCTGACGTTGGTGCCGACCGGATCGCCGAGTTCCCAGATGCCGGTCGTCACGCCGCCGACGACTTCCGTCGTCCAGCCTTCGGTGCCGTTCTCGAACTCGGTGGTGAAGTCGACGATCTCGCCCGTGGCGGGCGAGGCCGAGTAGAAGGTGGCCGGGGCGTTCGACGGATCAGTCGTCGTCACGTTGCCTTGGGTCACCGTACCGGAGAAGTAGTAATCAACGATGTCGCCGCACGCGGTCGCGGGGAGCGTCGCCTGATAGGTCGTCGGGCCGCCGGTGAGGGGCGACTCAATCCACGCACCGTCATTGATGCGGTAGTGAACCTTGAGCGAGTTCTCGATGATCGGGCCGCCGCCGAGGAGCGCCGGGTTGACGTCGATGACGGTCGGAACGTCCGGCGTGATGATCTTCGGAGCGCCGTTCGGATACGAGAACGTGATGCCGATCGGCGGGTGGTTCATCCAGATGTCGAGACCGGCGCAGCGGCCGATCACGAGGTCAACCCAGCCGTCTTGGTTGATGTCGATCGGGGCGAAGTCGTAGGTGGCGCCAAGCGACGCGTTCGGGATGATCTCGCCGATTTCGTCGAGGAAGCTCGTCGAGCCCGGGACGCCGTTGTTGCGATAGATGTGCGCGCGACGGCCGGAGGTCGGGCAGAAGGGGCCAAGGTCGCCGTCAACGTCGGCGATCATGACGTCCTGCTTGCCGTCGTTGTCGAGGTCGACGATCTTGATCGTGTTGCCGAACTCGTTGAGCGAGTCGCTGATGATCGTCGCGGTGAAGTTCGCGAGGCCGTCAGCGCCGTTGCCGGTGTTGAGGAGGTAACGGTCCTGACCGTCGTCGGTGCAGACGAGGTCAAGCTTGCCGTCGTTGTTGAGGTCGCCAGCCGAGACGGCGTACGGCGCGTTGCCGTAGACCTGATCGGGGCCGGTGAACGAAAGGCCGAGCTGCGGCGGGGCCTTCGCGTAGAAGATCGACACGTTCTGGCCTGCGGTCAGCGTGCTGATGCGCACGATGTCCATGTAGCCGTCGTTGTTGAAGTCGCCGTTGTCGACGGCGCTACCGAAGGCCGACGCGAGCTGCGTCGCGGTGAAGCGGGTGTTCGTCGTGTCGAAGAAGTAGCCCGGGCCGGGGCCGCTCGGATCGTTGCCCCAGTTCACGAGGAACTTGTTGTCGTAGTCCTTCGACGCGGTTTCGCCGGGCGACTGCTGGCATTCGCCCGGATCGCCGGTGTCGCCGTCACCGTTGAGATCGATGCAGATCGTGCCGCTCGTCTCGGGGGTGTCGTAGTCGACGTAGTAGAGGTCCTTGAAGCCGTCGCCCGTGAGGTCGACGAGCACCATCTCGCAGAAGCGCGGGTTGGCGGCCGAGCCGTTCTTCGCGAAGAGCACCGGAATGCGCGCATCTTCAAAGCGGAAGCCGAGCCAGTTGCCCTGGGCGTCTTCGCCGAGGTTGCGATAGACGCGGGGCTGGCCGATGATCGAGTTCTGGTTGTCCGACATCGTCGTACCAGTGACGAGATCGAGCCAACCGTCGCCGTCGACGTCGCCCGCTTCGACTTCGCGATCGTTCGTCGGGGCGAGGAGACCCAGGTCGCCCGGGACGTCCGAGGCAGTGCCGAGCTCCTGCGTGCGGTCGACGAGGACGCCGCCTTCATTCATCAGCAGGATGTTCGGGAAGCCGCCCTGGATCGAGCCAGGGAACTTACGGACGCAGATGAGGTCGATGTCGCCGTCTTGGTCGAAATCGCCCCAGGCAAAGTCCTTCTCGAGGTTGTCGTTCTGCAGGGACGGGCTCATCACGAGACGCGTAGACGTCTCATTGACAAACGACGTACCCCACTGTCCACACGCGACCGACGCGGACGCTGCCGCGACCGTGAGGACAAAGAGAGTTCTCGTCACGCTCATCTTGGGCTCCTGGATACCGCCCCGAGGTGGGGCACTAACAGTGAGAGTCGGATCCGGTTTCCGACTCGGGAAAGACATGTTTTCACGCGGCCTTCGATCTCGCTCCGCAACGGCGGAGTCGGCCGCTCATCTACCGAATCGGACCATGTCCGATTCGCGGAACCGCACTGGATCCCGGGAAACGTCCCGGGACCCAGTGCGGATTGCTACCGAGGGAATCGATCAGTTGCAGCAACCGATCACTGGCACTGGCCCCACGCGCCGAGGAGCGCGCCGAGGTCGGCGCCGTCCACGATGCTGTCGCCCGTCAGATCGAACTGGCTACCGCCCCAACCACCGAGGAGGGTGGCAAGGTCCGCGCCATCGACGTTGCCGTCGCCGGAAAGGTCGGCGGGGCAGGGCACGCATTCATCCGGGAGACCGTTCTGGTCCGCGTCGAGCGACGTGCCCATGACGATGTCCGCGATGTCCGCGATGCCGTTGTTGTTGCAGTCGGTCGTGTCGCCGGGGAAGGCGACGTCGAACGCGAGCGCGTCGGTGAGGTCGATGTCGCCATCCTGATCGATGTCGCCGACGGCCCACGGATCGTCCGGCGTGATGCCAGTCGAGCCATAGACCTCGGTGAGTTCGACGAGGTCGGCGTAGTTGATCTGGTTGTCGCCGTCCATGTCGAACTCGAGACGACCGAGCGAGCCGAGGAACGCGATGAGCTGCTCTTGCTCATTCGTGGTCAGGTTCGCGAACGCGTCGGCCGAGGCCGCGCCTTCACCGAACGGACCGTGCGCTTCGATCGCCGTCACGACGCGAGCCTCGAACGAGCCACCGGCGGCAAGGCCGTTGTGGAGCATCGGGTCGCGGGTGCGGAGGTTCCAGAGGGTCGGCGTGCGGAATTCCGCACCGCTCGCAAAGCCGTCGGCGATGCCGTCGGCGTTCGAGCTCATCTCGTGGAGGAGGAAGTCCGAGTACGGACGGATCGTCTTGTTGCGGATCGCGGCTTCGAGACGCGGGTTCTTCGCCGTCGTCCATTCCGCGATGTGGCACTTCGCGCACCCGATCGCGTTGAAGACGACTTCACCCGACATGCCCGACTTCGGGGTCTGCGGCGGAGCGCCGAGGTACCGCTGGAAGTGGGTCACGCGATCGATGAAGTCGTAGCCCTGCGCGTCCGGACCGTCTTCCGGATCCGGGATCGTGTCGCACGACGCGAGGACGCCGGCGTCGCCGTTCGGCGCGTTCTCATGCGGAATGAAGCGGTTGGTGAGGCCCATCTCGTTGAGCGACGCGTCCGCCGAGAAGGTGAGGACGGTCGGGACCTGCGCCTTCCAGCCGAAGCGGCCGACCTTCGCGCGGCCACCTTCGAACGGAACTTCCCAACGCACGCGGCCGGAGATGCCGTCGCCGTTGAGGTCGCCTTCGTCGGCGTTCGCCGCGATCGCCGCGTCGGGGATAGCCTCGACGAGACCGAACGCGAGCACCGAGTTCGTCACGCGGATGCCCTGAACGTTGGCTTCCGGCGGAATCGTTTCGGCGCACGCCTCAGAGATGGCGGAGAGCTGAAGGAGCGAGCCGCCGAGTTCGTCGAGACCGTTGAAGTTGCCTTCCTTGTCCTCGAAGCCGAACCGGGTCACCGAGATCGAGCCCCAGCCGCCCAGCGGAACGGCGTGGCAGGAGAAGCAGCCAGCCTTATTGAAGATCGGGCCAAGGCCGTCTTCGGGGGCGAGGGGGGTCGAGTACAGGGTCTTGCCTGCCTCGAACAGCGCCAACTCAGCAGGGGTCAGCCCCGGGAGCGGATCGCCCGGCTTCGGCTGAAGCGCAGGCACGCCGCCCGCCATCAGCGCCGAGGACACCATGCCGCTCAGACCGGCCGCGAGGATCGCAGTGGTCAGACCCGAGAACGAGCGGCGGTCCCCGCTCATCGCAACGCTTGTACGCACAAAGGCCTCCTTCAAAGGCATCTCTAAAGAGAACCGACACCGACCCGGCGAGACTGACCCCGTGTGGCAGTACGGCCACACGAAGGGAGTCCCACGGGTATTGACTGTGCCTCGGGCCGAGATCGGAGCGAGCCGACCACGACGGATAAGGCGAAATGACCTAACGAGTTGGAGAGGATCCCCCCAGCACCGGCCGACAAAGGGGGGTAAGGACCAAGTTATCTGCGACCCTGAGAGCCGGAAGCGCTGAATGCATGTTTTCCCGAATTCTCAGTCCAGGTTGCATAGAAGGTAGTGCATATGCGACATCGCGTCTAGAGGAGATTTCAAAAGTCGGGCGACTTGGTGCTGGCGTCGCGAGGTCTTCCGACACGCCAAACTCCCGTGAATCAAAGACGTTTCGTCGGTTGAACGGGAGGCCTCGACACCGTCGTCGAGCGCACCGGTAGACCGCCAAATGACGACCGATAGCGGTGGCGCCAGTAGGCCGTCCTTACACTCCCACCCCTATGTGTGACTTGCCGCGATACGTACCGTCTGACCTCCGCGCGCGCCCGCTTCGAGTGATCGCGACGCTCGCCGGGCTCAGCCTCGGAACCCTCGCGGCCGCCCAGGTGGTCCCGCCGCAGGCGCCCCCGGCCGCGACCCCGCCCACATCTCCCGCCGGAGCCCCGACTGCCGCCCCGCCGTCGATCGCCCCGGGCTCCGATCCCGGCCTGACTGTCCCCGAGGGCTACCGCGTCGTCGATTCCGAGAGTTACCCCGACGACCCCCGCATCGACATCGCGCGACGCCTCCTGGCGGGCGGACAGTTTGCCGAGGCGAGGGTCGTCCTCGAGACGGTCCTGAAGCAGAAGCCGACGCTCGGCCGGGCCCAGTTCTTCATGGGCACCACGCTTTCCAAGTTGAAGCAGTACGAGCAGGCCCGCCCCTATTTTGAGAAGTCGATCGCGGGGGGCGAGACGTTCCCCGAGCGCAAGCACGCGCATCACTTCATGGGCTGGGCGTCGTACAACCTGGGCGAACTCGAGCGGGCGAAGACGGAGTTCGAGGCGCACCTCGCGCTCGTCGGCGAGGAGCCCGATTCGATCTTCGCGCTCGGCCTCATCGCCTTCGACAGCGACGAACTCGACGTTGCCGAAGCGAGGTTCCAGAAGGCGCTCGACCTGCAGCAGACCCCCAATCCGAACAAGCGCGACCTCGCGAAGGCCTGGGCGCGGCTCGGCGACGTCTCGATGCGGCGCGACGACGCCGCGAAGGCGGAGGAACGCTTCATGCAGTCGTTGGCGAACTATCCCGACCTCGAGGAGGTCTGGCTGAAGCTCGCCCGCGCCCGCGACCGATTGGGCAAGACGATCGAGGCCGACCGGGCCCGCGAGGAGGCCGAGCGCGCGAAGGAGCGCGTGGCGCAGCGCTCGAAGCGTCCGCCTGCAACGCCGGGTCCCGAACAGCCGGCGCCCGCGAAGGACGCGCCGAAGCCGCCGGACCCTGCGGGAAGCCCGACCGACCCGCCTGCAACGCCGAAGCGCTGAGAGGACCATCGCCCATGCTTTCCTCGCTCCTCGTCCCGCTCACCGTTGCAGCCATGGGCGCGGTCGCTCCGCCCGACGGCATTCGCTTCACCGACATCACGAAGGACTCCGGCCTCGACGTCACGATGACGAGCGGCGGCACGCCGAGCACGCAGATCCTTGAGGTGAAGGGGGGCGGGCTCGCGCTCATCGACTACGACAACGACGGCGACTTCGACCTCTTCGTCCCGAACGGCGCGACGCTCGCCGACACCGAACGCGGCCCCGGCGCGCGGCTCTTCCGCAACGACTCCACGCCGGGGGCGATCCGCTTCGTCGACGTCACCGCCGCGAGCGGCATCGCCCACACGCGCTGGAGCTTCGGATCCGCGGTCGGCGACATCGACGGCGACGGCTTCGACGACCTCGTGATCGCCTGCTACGGCCCGAACGTCGTCCTGCGCAACAAGGGCGACGGCACCTTCGAGGACATCAGCGCCGCATCCGGCATCCGCGGCAACGCGGAGACGCGCAAGTGGTCGACCGCGGCCGCGCTCGCGGACATCGACGCCGACGGCGACCTCGACCTCTACCTCGTGAACTACCTCGAGTTCGACGCGGCATCGAATCCGCCGCGGGCGAACTTCCGCGGGCTGCAGGTCATCCCCGGCCCCAAGGGTTTCACCGGGCAGGCGGATCGGCTCTACCGGAACGACGGCAAGGGCGTCTTCACCGACATCACCGAGTCGAGCGGCATCGGCAAGGCGCCGCCCTCGTACGGTCTCAACGTTGCCGTCCTCGACCTCTCGGGCGACGGCAAGCCCGACATCTTCGTCGGCAACGACAGCCAGAAGAACTTCCTCTTCATCAATCGCTCCGCCGACGGCACCATCGCGTTCGACGAGGTCGGCCTGCGCGCCGGCATCGCGACGAACATGGAGGGCCTCGAGCAGGCCACGATGGGGATCGGGATCGCCGACGTCGACGGCAACGGGCGCGCGGACGTCTTCACGACGAACTTCTCGAGCGACACCAACACGCTCCACCTCAATCTCGACGGCAAGTTCTTCGACGACCGCACGGCGCAGTTCAACCTTGCCGCCGTGAGCCGACCCTTGGTCGGGTGGGCGCCGGGCTTCTTCGACTTCGACCACGACGGCGACGAGGATCTCCTCGTGGTCAACGGCCACGTGTATCCGCAGGCGTCGAAGCAGTCGATGGACTCCGAGTACGAGCAGCGACCGCTCCTGATGGAACGGCGCGGCAAGCGCTTCGAGCCGCTCGCGTCCGCCGGCGCGTGGACGCTCGAACCGCGTCGCGACCGCACGGCGCTCTTCGCCGATCTCGATCGCGACGGCGACGTCGACATCCTCATCGGCGAGCTGAACGGGCGCGTCCGCGTGATCCGCAACGACCACGCGCTCGCGGACGCGCCGCAGAAGGACTGGATCGTCGTGGTGCCGCGCGACGTTCGGCCGGGCGTCGGCAATCGCCATGCCGTCGGTTCGCTCCTCACGGTGCGCACGACCGGCGCCGACGGCAAGGAGTTGACGCAGCGCCGCTGGCTCTGGGGCGGCGGCCCGTTCATGTCGAACCTCGCGCCCGAATTCCACGTCGGCATCCCCGCCGGCACGACGGCGATCGCCGTCGAGCTCACGTGGCCCGACGGCACGAAGGCGTCGCGCGAGAAGGTCGCGCCGGGCGAGCGGCTCGTCATCGAGCGCGCCGCCAAGTGACGATCACACGCGGCGATGCTGGTCGATCAGGGCCTTGACGCCATACGGGTCGGGGATGTCCTTGATCGAGATCTCGGTCGAGGTCCGCACGCCCGACTCGGGATCGATCGAGCCGCCCGCGGCCGACTCGATCTCGAAGTCGCCGAGCTTCATCAGCCGCTGCCAGACCGTCTGCGAGATGCGGATGTTCACCGCGTGGTCGTGCAGCACCTCGGAGTGGCGGCGCGTGACGATGCCGCGCTCGTCGACGGTGCGCCGATCGGTGATGCGCAGCCGGTACCAGCGATGGCTGAAGACGAACATCTTCAGGAAGCCGATCACGGCTGCAACGATGAGTGCCACGCCGAGAAGGGAGACGAATCCCATCACGACGGAGAAGAGCGGCAGCACGGTGACGACGACGCCTGCGAACGCGAGGAGGATGAGGCCGCCGTACGCGAACGGATGGGCGCGGAAGAGGGCAGGGCGCACGACCAGCAACGTGGTCTCGTCGGCGACCGAGGCCTTCTCGGGGGCTCGCGTCTCGCGCCGGTCGGGAATCGCCGTCGCCGACGTGGCGGCGTCGAAGCGCACGCGGTTCACGTCGCCGCAGTAGGGGCACGTCGCCTTGCCCTCCTGCGTGGGAGTGGCGTCGAACGTCTTGCCGCAACGGTCGCATTCGATGTGAGCCATGCTGTCTCGAGTCATGAGGTCCGGTGATCGTGCGTTCGGGGGCGCGGCCTTCCGATTTCAGCGTGGAGGGGCGTTCGCCGCCTCGGCGCTCCGTTCGACCGCCTGCTGCACGAGCTGATCGGTGAGCGGCCGGACGATGCGATCGAGCGCGACCGCGCGGCTGGGCGGGTTCACCCGTTCGAGGATCGTGTCGATGTCGCGCCGAAGCGCCGCGGCGCGGTCCTCGTCGGCGAGGTAGCGCTCGAGGATCGCGCGGGCCCCCTCGTCGATCGCGTCTGGGCGGCTCGGGTCGAGCCAGCCGGCGAGCCACGCGACGGTCACCTCATAGACCCAGTCGCCGTCGGGCAGTTCGTCGGGGGTGTACTCGACGAGCTTGGTCGCCACCTTCATGTCGAGGAGACGGTTCGCATCGGGCCACGTCATCGCGTCGGAGCCCGACTTCACCGCCTCGCGCACGATGCGCACGTCCTCGACCATCTTCATCACGTACTCGACGACCGCCATCGTCGACTCTTGCGTGCGCCGCTCGAACTCGTTCAGCGTCGCGACGAGCTCGTCGCCCGACTTCTGACGGACCATCTTCTTCACCTCGCGCGACGGCGTGAAGAAGGCGTGCACCCCGACGCCGCGCGGTCCCTTCACGATGCGCTCGGTGCCGCCCATGAAGATGTACGCCGCCGCGCTCGCGGCCTCGCGCACGCCGGCCTCGACGAACGTCGTCAGTTTCGCCTTGCGGATCTGTTCGCCCATCTTGAGGCCGGTCCCGAGGTCGCCGCCGGGCGAGTTGATCGAGACGGTCTTGACGTCGCCTTGGGCGAGGATCGTCGCGAGCGTGCCCTCGTCGCCCGGGCGGATCTCGCCGTCGATCTTGAGGACGTCGCCTTCGACGGTGAGTTCGGCGGCGCGGGCCGCGCTCCCCCATTCGACGAGAAGCCCGAACGCAAGCCCGACGGCAACGGCGACGCGGACGAAGGCGGTTCCTCGCATGGCCCTAGCGTACGAGCGTCGATGGAAACGCGAGCCGCAACGACGCGATCCCCGCGCGAGCGCCCATGAAACGACCGCCGCCCGCGAGAAGCCGGGGTCGGCTCGTCGCGGGCGGCGATCAGAGAACGGACAGGGCGGGATTCGAACCCGCGATACCGCTAATTGCAGTATGACGGTTTAGCAAACCGTTCCCTTCAGCCTCTCGGGCACCTGTCCTTCACGAAGCGGGGCGTGAGGATACCAGTCGACCTCATGCCTCGCCAGAGCCGCTGTCGCGACGTCCGAATACGATCGGCCCGATGAGCCTCGCGCTCGAGCAACTTCTTCATGCGGAGGGCCCGATCGCCCGGCGTTTGCCGGGATTCGAAGCCCGTCCGCAGCAACGCCGAATGGCCGAGGCGATCGAGGAGACGTTCGCGCGGCGCGGTCGTCTGCTCGTCGAGGCGGGAACGGGCGTCGGCAAGAGTTTCGGGTATCTCCTGCCTGCGATTCGCCGCATCGCCGACCACCGCGAGCGCGTCGTCATCTGCACCGCGACGATCAGCCTGCAGGAACAGCTCATCGAGAAGGACATTCCGCTCCTCCGCGGCGCGACGCCGGACGAGTTCAGCGCCGTCCTCGTGAAGGGCCGCGGCAACTACCTCTCGAAGCGGCGGCTGAAGCTCGCGGTCGAGCGCGCCGACCGCCTCCTCGTCGACGACGACGAGCGCCATTCCCTCGACATCATCGACGCGTGGGCCGCGACCACCGACGACGGCACGCTCGCGACGCTCCCGGTGCTGCCGCGCCCGGGCGTCTGGGACCACGCGCAGAGCGACGCCGACAACTGCATGGGTCGGCGTTGCCCGACGTACGAGGACTGCTTCTACCAGCGGGCGCGGCGGCGCATGGAGAACGCCGACATCCTCGTCTGCAACCACTCGATCTTCTTCGCGGACCTCGCGCTGCGCATGCGCGGAAGCGGCCTTCTTCCGGCGTATCAGCACGTCGTCCTCGACGAGGCGCACGCGGTCGAGGATGTCGCGGCCGAGCACTTCGGCCTGCGCTTCTCGGAGGGGGCCGTGCGCCGGCTCCTCCGCCAGCTGCTCTCGGCCACGAGCGGCAAGGGGTTCCTCTCCGCGTTGCAGCTCAAGGACGGCGCCACCGAGCCCGTCGATCACGCGTGCCGCACGGTGCTGACGTGCGAGGACTACGTCGCCGATCTCTTCGATGGCCTCTGGCGACACCTGGCCGAACGGCGCGACGGCAACGGCCGCGTGCGCGTGCCGAATCTCGTCGAGAACCGTCTCGGCCCCGAGCTCAAGTCGCTCGCCGACCAGCTGAAGCTCATGAAGGAGCGCGTGGCCCGCGAGGCCGACGAGTTCGAGCTCAACTCGTTCTCGCAGCGGGCCCTCGACCTGTCGCTTGCGGCGCAGCTCCTCCTCGGCCAGGAGATCGAGGGCTGCGTCTACTGGATCGACGAAGGCAAGAAGTCGATCCCCGGCCGCCGCGGTCTCGTCTCGCTCTGCGCCGCGGCGATCGACGTCGCGCCGGTCCTTCGCCAGCAGCTCTTCGGCCGCGAAGTGTCGACGATCCTCACGAGCGCGACGCTCGCCGCCGGCAACGGGGACTTCACGCACGTCCGCGCGCGGCTCGGCTGCGACGACGCGGTCGAACTCTCGCTCGGAAGCCCGTTCGACCACGCGGCGCTCATGACCGCGATCGTCGACCGCACGATGCCCGACCCGAGCTCGCGCGGCTACGTCGAGGCGCTCGTGCCGCGCATCCTGAAGCACGTGCGCGAGACCGACGGCGGCGCGTTCGTCCTCTTCACGAGCTTCTCGATGCTCAACGACGTCGTCGAGCGCCTGCGCCCGACGCTCGAGCGAGAGGGGTTCCCGCTCTTCGTGCATGGCGCCGGCGGACCCCGCGGCCTGCTGCTTCGGCGCTTCCGCGAGTCGGAGCGCGGTGTCCTCTTCGGCACCTCGAGCTTCTGGCAGGGCGTCGACGTGCGCGGCCGCGCGCTCCGCAACGTCATCATCACGAAGCTGCCGTTCGACGTACCCGACCGGCCGATCGTCGAGGCGCGGCACGAACTCATCGAAGCCCGCGGCGGAAGCCCGTTCGCCGAGGATCAGTTGCCCCGCGCGGTGATCCGCTTCAAGCAGGGGATCGGCCGTCTCGTGCGGAGCGCCACCGACGCCGGGCGCGTCGTCGTCCTCGATCCGCGCATCGTGACGAAGGGCTACGGGAGATCGTTCCGCGACGCGCTGCCGGAGGGCGTGAGGCTCGTCGAAGACGACCTCTGACCGAGACGTCGCACGCGCAGGAGATGCAGGATCGCGGGCAGGACCCACACGCTCGTCGCGAGGCAGACGAGGCTGCCGACGACCATGATCCATCCGAGCCCGCGCATGCCCTGATGGCTCGCGAAGATCTGCCCGCCGAAGCCGATCGCGGTCGTGAGCGCGGTGAAGACGACCGCGCCGCGCGTGCCGCCGAAGTCGATCTCCGCGTTGCCGCTCGCCTCGTCCTCCTTCGCGCGGTGAAGGAGGTGGATGTTCGAGTCGATGCCGAGCCCGATGAGGATCGGGATGCCGAAGAAGTTCGCGAGAGAGAGCGGGATGCCGAGCACCGTGAGGGCGCCGAGCGTGAGGGCGATGCCGACGAGGAGCGTGCCGGTGCAGAGCGCGACGGCTCCGATCGAGCGGAAGTCGAGCCAGGTGACGAGCGCGACCGCGAGCACCGACAGGAGCGAGATCCCGAGGAAGGCGCGGGTCATGTCGTTGATCGACTCCGACTGCGTGATCGGCACGCCGGTCGCGCGCGGATCGACGCGGCGCATCGCCGCCACGAACTCCTTCAGCGGCTCGAGCTCCCAGGTGTCGCCCGCGGGAATGAGCTGGACGAGCAGCCGTCCCGACGGGCTCACGAAGCGCGCCCGAAGCGCGTCGGGAAGGACGTCGCGGAGCGGCAACGTGGAGCCGACGAGGATCGCCCGGGCTGCGCTCTGCACGCGCGCGAAGGTCTCGTCGCGGCGGGCGCGGGCGGCCTCGTCGTCGGCGGAGAAGGGGTGCGCCGCGGCGGCGTCGAGGCGCTCGGAGAGCGACCGGAGCGTCTGTCGTTCGGCGTCGCTCGCGCGGCTTCCGGAGAGGGTCGCGAGGAGCCGCAGCCGATTCGCCGCGGCCGCGAGCTGCGGCGGCGGCCACGAGCGCGCGGGATCCTTCGGCGCGGGGCCGAGATCCGCCGCGGCGGCGGCGAGCCGCGCGACGAGCGCCGACCGCGCCTCGCTCGTCGGCTTCACGATGTCGAACGCGCTGCGGATGTGGCCGATCGCGGGCTCCTTCGTCGCGCGTTCGATGACGGCGAGCGTCTCGGCCTCGGTGTCGGTCGGCACGGCGCCGAACCACGACAGGCTCGAGGAGTCGGCGAGCACGCGGCGCTCCCAGCGCACGCTGTCGAGGTCCTGCGCCTGGAGCTTCAGGAGATTCGACTCGAAGCGCAGCGCGAGCGGCGCGAGCGCGATCGCGCCGAGCGTCGCGACGGCTGCCACGACGAGCGCGGCCTTCGCCATGCCGCGATGCCGCGCGACCGACCCGAGCGGCACGGGCACGTCGAGCACCGGTTTCGGCGTGCGCCGCGAGTCGAACACCACGAGGAGCGCCGGCAACGTGGTGACCATCGCGATCGCGCAGAGGAGGAGCCCGGCGCCGGCGATGATGCCCAGCTCGCGCAGTCCGCCGAAGTTCGAGAAGATCGCGAGGATGAAGACGGCGGCGCTCGTGACCGCGCCGGTGATCGTGCCGACCGCGGCGGTCGCGAGCGTGCGCCGCACGCTGTCGACCACCGAGTGCGTCGCCCGGAGCTCGGTGTAGCGGCTGACGACATGGATGCCGTAGTCGAGGCCGGCGCCGATCAGGACGAGCATGAAGACCATCGAGAGGAGCGTGAGCCGCCCGACGAGGAGCGCGGCCGCGCCTTGCGTCCACCCGATCGCGATCGCGAAGGCGAGCACGGCGAGGAGCGGTCGTCGCCAATCGCGATACATGACGACGCACAGGACCGCCACGATCCCGAGGCCGAACGCGAACGAGATCGTGGTGTCGCCGGTGCTCGTCACGAGCTCGTCGGCCTGCAGCACCGGCTTTCCCGTCAATCCGATCTCGACGTTCGGATGCGCGCGTTGCACCTCGGCGATCGCCGCGCGGATCTCGCCGAGCGGGCCTTCGATGGCGGCAAGCGTCGAGAAATCCTTGCGCGGGAGGATCGCGACGAAGAGAAGCCGACCGGTGTCGGACGCGAGGTACTCGGGAGCGCGGACCTTCGCGAGGGGAAGACCGGGCTCCGCGCCGCGGGCCGCCTCCATCACGCTGGCGACGGCGTCGTAGAGAAGGAGCGACGTCGCGCCGAGCGTGCGCGCCTCGTCGGGCGGAAGGCTCGTGAGCGCGCCGGCCCCGAGGCGGTCCATCGCCGCGTTCGCCTCCTCGAGCCAGTTCGTTCCGGTCGCGAGCGAGCGGAGGCCGGTGGCGGCGTCGGCCAAGCCCGCGAGTTGGGTGTCGTCCGCCGCGCGGGCCGACAGCCGCCATGCTTCCTCCGGCTCGATGCGCCCATAGACGCCGGGAAGGTCGGGCATCGCGCGTAGCGCGGTCACGAGCGCGTCGACCGCGTGCTCCGCCTCGGCGCGGTGGCCCTTCGTGTCGACGACGGCATAGAGGTACTCGAGATCGCCGAACTCCTCGAGGAAGGCGAGATAGTCCTTCATCCAGGGCCGGTCGCGCGAGATGAGCGAGTCGGTGTTCGCGTCGAGCGGAAGACGCGTCACGCCCAGCCAGCCGCCGACGAGGCCGAGCAACGCGGAGGTGACGATGACGAGCCACGGCCGGCGCGTCACGAGCCGTGCGACGAACGCGGTCCAGCCCCTCGGCTCGCCGGCCTCGTGGTCGGTCATCCGTGGTGCCCGCGGGCGTCGGCCCGCCCCGAGCCCACGCTCGCCATGCCGCGCTCGTCGGGAAGCTCGAAGCGCACGTCGCCGCCGACGATCGTGTGCGTCGCCCGCGCGTGGAGCGGCCAGCCGTCGAACGGGCAGTTGCGCGAGCGCGACGCGAACGACGCGAGGTCGACCGTGTACGGGCTCGTGGGGTCGATGATCGTGATGTCGGCGATGCCGCCGACCGAGAGGGTTCCGATGCCGTGAAGCTCGGGGCGCGCGTCGAGTCCGCAGAGTCGCGCCGGCTCGAGCGTCATCATCGCGATGAGCCTCGGCCAGTCGATCACGCCGTCGTCGACGAGCGCCTTCACGTAGAGGCCGAGCGCGCACTCGAGCCCGATGATGCCGAAGGGGGCCGACGAGAAGTCGCGGGCCTTCTCCGCCTGCGTGTGCGGCGCGTGGTCGGTGGCCAACACCGTGATGGTGCCGTCCGCGACCGCGCGCTTGAGATCGGCGATGTCCTGCGCCGTTCGAAGCGGCGGGTTCATCTTCGCGTTCGTGTTGTAGCCGTCGCAGGCGGCGTCGGTCAGGAGCAGGTGGTGCGGCGCGACCTCGCCGCTCACCGGCTGCCCTTCGGCGCGGGCGCGGCGGAGGATCTCGGCGCTCCCGCCCGAACTCAGGTGCTGCGCGTGGTAGCGGGCGCCGATCGAGCGGTTGAGTCGGCAATCGCGCTCGAGCATCACCTCCTCGGCGACCGCGGGCCAGCCCGCGAGGCCGAGCCGCGCCGCGAGCGGACCGGCATTCATCACGCCACCCGGCGTCAACGTCGCATCCTGGCAATGCTGCATGAAGGCGCGGCCGATGCTCTTCACGACCGACAGCACCATGCGCATCATCTCGGCGCTCGCGATGCCGTCGCCGTCGTCGGAGAAGGCGACGGCGCCGATGTTCGCCATCGCGGCCATCGGCGCGAGCTGCTCGCCCTTGCGTCCGACCGTCGCGGCGCCGACCGAGTAGACCCGCGCCTGGAGGGCCTCGCGGGCGCGCATGCGCACGAACTCGATCATCGCCGGCGTGTCGAGCGTGGGCGTCGTGTTCGGCATGCAGCAGACGGTGGTGAATCCGCCGCGCGCCGCCGAGGTCGCGCCGGTGCGGATCGTCTCCTTCGCCTCGCCGCCGGGCTCGCGCAGATGGACATGCGGATCGATGAGGCCAGGCACGACGAGCCGATCGTGGCACTCGATCGTCCGCTCGGCGTCGTGCTTCGAGAGCGCGCCGTGGCGGAAGGAGATCGCGGCGATCTTGCCGTCGTGCACAAGGACGTCGCCCACGGCGTCGGTGTCGCTCGCGGGATCGATGATGCGGCCGCCTCGAAGGAGGAGCGAGGAGAGAAGCGAGGTCATGGCGTGGGTCGTTCGTCGGAAGGGGAGTCGAACGGATCGGACGTTTCGGCGCCGACCGGGCGGTAGGGATCGGCGAGGCCCGAGCCTTGGATCCAGATGGCGTCGGCGGTGATCACGGCCACGGTCTTCGGCGCCTTGATGCGGGCAAGGACTCGTTCGCTCGCGCCAGAGTCGGTCGCGAGCTCGCGCTGGAGGTCGACCGAGAGCGTCGTGGTCGCGACCGTGCCGTGGACGAGCGCGCGGCGTCCGAGCGCGTTGCGCGGCGCGTACGACTGGCCGCCGGCGAAACGAACGTAGGCCTCGCTGCCGGAGACGTCGCGGAGGCGGAGCCACGCACCGCGGATGGTGTCGACGGCGTCGACCGTGCCGTCGACCGTCACCGCGCCAGTGACGGGCGACGAGTCGAGCAGGCCGAGGGAGACGAGCGGCGCCGTGGCGGGATCGACATCGGAGCCGTAGCGCGACCAGTGGTCGCGGGCCGACTCCGCGATCGTCGGCGTCTTGCACCCGACGGTGAGGAGCGCCGTCGCAAGGCCGGCGAGGAGAAGGCTCGCGCCATACGCGCGTCGGCCGCGGGGCGAGAGGGCGGGGCGGGCCGCCGAGGCGATTCGGAGGTGACGACGAAGCATGCGGCGGTCGGGGGCGATGATAACGGCGCGGCGACGCCCGCTTCGCGCAGGCCAAAACGAACATCGCCCGCGCGTGTGCGCGGGCGACATTCATGATTCTGCCTCATGCAACGAGTTGCTGGAGAGGCGGTTCGGTCGGGCCTTCACGGCCGCGACTTACTTCTGGCAGGAGCTCGAGCTCTTGCAGCAGCCGGAGCCGCTGACGGCGCCCGGGGCGGCCGTCGTCTTGTCCTTGCTGCAGCAGCCGGAGCCGCTGACGGCGCCCGGAGCGGCAGTGTTGGCGGCGTCCTTGGTGCAGCTCGAGGCCGAACCCTTGCAGCAGCCCGAGCCGTTCACGGCGCCGGGAGCGGCAGCAGCCTTATCGCACGACGCCTTGTCGCACGACTTGGTGCAGGTCGAGTTCGAGACGGCGCCGGGGGCGGCGTCGTTGGTCTTGTTGTTCTGGCAACCGGCGAGACAGGCGACGAGAGCGAGAGCGGCGAACGAAGCAACGAGTTTCATGTCCAATGACTCCTGAAAAAAGGTCCGACGAGGTGTGAGCCTTCGCGAGCGGTTGACTCGCCGCCACACAGGGCTCACAGAGAGCCGAGCGAGGCCAGCTCGATGGTTGTCATGAGAGCCCGCGTCGTGCCCCCACACTGGGGGCGCCTACGGATCGGGTCCGACGCGGCTTCAACGGAGGAAGCGTACCGGAGTTGCATATCGGCCACCAACTCTTCTGGGCTTTCTTTGCTAGTGCGGATACGCAGGTCCAGTCGGTCTTCGGTCCGGCATGCGGCAGCGAGTTGCCGGACCTTGGGCTACTGTCCAAGACGATGCCTCTGTCGGACCGTCCTGACCCTTCCAACGATGCGCCGCGGAACAATCGCGGCGATCGCCCCTTCGACGCGACGGATCCTGCGGATTCTGACGATCGTTCGGGCTCCGTCCCCCATTTGAAGGCTGATTCGACGGCCGATTCGACCGCCGATTCAACGGCCAGTTCGGAGGTCGACGAGCCGGTCGACGTGACCGACCTCGGGATCGAGGCGGCCCTTGGCGCCCTGACCCCCGAGTCTCGGCTGGGCCGACTCCTCAAGAAGGCACGCGGCCTTCCCAAGGTTCCGGGCGTCTACCTCATGAAGGACCCCGAGGGCCAGGTCCTCTACGTGGGGAAGGCGTCGATCCTGCCGAACCGGGTGGCCAGCTACTTCGTGCCCTCGGCCGATCTCGGCTTCAAGAAGGCGCCCCTCCGTGACCTCGTCGAGGACTTCGACGTCATCCCGTGCGAAGGCGAGTGGGAAGCGCTCCTCCTCGAGAGCCGGCTCATCAAGGACACGCGCCCGCGCTTCAACGCGCGGCTCACCGACGACAAGACCTTCCCGTACCTCGCCGTCACGATGCGGGACGAATTCCCCGGCGTGTACGTCACGCGCAATCCGAACGACGAGCGCTTCAAGGGGGCGCGGATCTACGGTCCCTTCACGTCGGTGCACTCGCTGCGGCAGTCGCTGCAGCTCATGCAGCGCGTGTTTCAGTTTCGGACCTGCGACCTCGAGATCCGAAGCGACGACCCGAAGAACCGCTTCTTCCGGCCGTGCCTACTGCATGCCATCCGCCAATGCACCGCGCCGTGCGCGAACCGCGTGACACCGGAGCGCTACCGAAGCGACGTCGACCGCTTCCTCCGTTTCCTCGGCGGCAAGCGCTCGCAGCTCGTGCGCGAGCTCACCGAGGAGATGCAAGGCGCGGCGAAGGCGCTCCGCTTCGAGACGGCGGCGGCGCTGCGCGACCAACTCAAGGCGCTCGAGAAGCTCGACGACCGCGAGCGTCGCTCGGGGAGCGTCGAGTACGACTGGCAGCCCGAGGTCACGCTCTTCTCCGGCGATCCGATGGCCGGCGTGCGCAGCCTGCAGCGCACGCTCAAGCTCGAGGCGCCGATCCGCTGCATGGAGGCGATCGACATCGCGCACCTCGCGGGCGGCGAAACGGTCGGCAGCAAGGTGTGCTTCATCGACGGTCGCCCGTTCAAGGACGGCTACCGCCGCTATCGCGTGAAGTCGGTCGACAACGACGACTACATGTCGATCCGCGAGGTCGTGAGCCGCCGCTATCGCGACGCCGGCGACGGCCACGAGCTCTACCCCGACGTCATCCTGATCGACGGCGGCCTCGGCCAATTGCACGCGGCGCTCGACGCGTTCGGCCAACTCGCGGTGCAGCCGCCGATGGTGATTTCGCTCGCGAAGAAGGAGGAGCTGATCTACGTGCAGCGCGCGACCGAGCCGATTCGCCTGTCGCGCGAGCATCTCGGATTGCGGCTCTGCCAGGCGATCCGCGACGAGGCGCACCGCTTCGCGCAGCATTACCACCACATCCTCCGCTCGAAGCGCGTGATCGACGAGGCGATTCCCAAGCGCCCGGCCGCGAAGGGCGGGCGGACCAAGAAGTCGCCGCCGAACGACCCGAAGGGGAAGGGGCCCGAGGATGCCTGAGTGGTGCGCGCCGGACGGCTCCGACGTCGTCATCCGCGTGAAGGTCGTGCCCGGCGCGAGCCGAAGCGCGATCAGCGGCTTGCTCGGCGACCGGCTCAAAGTCCGCGTTGCAGCTCCGCCCGAAGGCGGGAAGGCCAACGCCGCCGTCTGCGACCTCCTCGCGAAGGCGCTCGGCGTTGCAGCCAAGTCGGTGTCGGTCGACGCAGGCCCGACGAACCCCGAGAAGACGATCCGCGTGCGCGGCGCGACGCTCGACGCCGTGCGTGCCCTCGCGGACGCGTGACGAGACCGTGCGTCACGCCGTCGCGGCCGTCGGCGTCTCGTTCGACTGCGCCGTCCACGCGCGGTCGAGGTCCGCGAGCGCCGCGCGGTTGCGCCGCGCGACGCTGTAGATGACCGCGGCGTAGGGCAGAAGGAGGAGGAGCGTGAACCCGAGTGCGGCGAGCGCGGGTCGAGTCCAGGCGAGCAACACGACAAGGGCGATCGCCAGCACCGCCTTGATCACGACAGCCTGACGAAGCTCGCGCACGCGACGCAGGAGCGCTGCGCGCCGATACTCGTACTCCTGGGCACTCCGTGGGGGCCCCGACGAGACGTGGAGCACGACGTCCGCGGGGACGTGATGGTCGATGAGGCTCGCGAGCTCGTGAGGTCCGGTTCCGGTCCACGCCGGGCGACCCTGGTGATGGCGAAGCTGCACGGTCGACGCTCGCCGCCGCCGAGATCCGAGCGTGTGCGCCGGCATCGTCCACGACAGCCCGCGAAGCGCGAGGATCCGCCGATCGTCGCGCTGAAGGACGATGGGCGCGACGTCGCGCCACGAGAAGAGCGGTCCGACGCCCACCCCGCCTCGGACTACGCGCACGCCCGTACGGTCGAGCCGGTAGGTCGTGAGCCCGACGCGCACCTCCGCGACGTCGACGAGCGGCGTCGCAGGCTTCGGGGGTAGCCACTCGGCGAGGCGATCGACCATCGCCTTCGCATCGGCACCGGCGAGGAATCCGAGCGTGAGCGTCTGCCGGCCAAGCGGATCGCGCCACGCGACGCGCGACGCTGCACGGAACGTGTGCCACGCATCTGCCCGCATCGCGCCGCTGCGGAAGTCGTCCGCGCGAAAGCGATCGACGAGCCAGAGCCGTCGGCGCCGCACGCCGTCGGCATCGAGTTCGATGCGATAGGTGTACGCGCATGCAACGAGGAGAAGCCATGCAACGCCGAGTCCGGCGGCGACGATCAGCGTCTTGACCGTGCCGCCCGGCGGCGGCGCGACGATCCCGGCAACCGCCGCGATGAAGGGCACGGCGAGCGCGTAGAGCGCGGAGCGACGGAGCTCCGGCGCCAGCTGGGCGACGATGGGTGTGGGCTCGTTCTCCACACTGCCAGTGTAGGGACGGCGAGGTCGCGCCGCCTCACTGTTGCTGCCCTCGATACGCTCTTCGCCCAATGGTCACTCCGCGATCCTGCCTCGTCGCCGCCTCGGTCGTCCTCGGACTCGCGTCGACGATGCGGGCCGCCGACTCCGTATGCGGAACCGCCGACCATAGCTGTCTCGAGACAGGCGGACCTGGCTGCAACGACGAGTCGTGCTGCGAGCTCGTCGCGTCGCTGCTTCCGTCATGCGTCGACGTCGCGTGGGACGAAGGCTGCGTCGATCTCGCCTTCCTACTGTGCGGCGGATGTCCGGCGCCCTCATGCGAAGGGGCGCTGCTCGAGAACGAGCCATTCGGCGAAGAGACGAACGGCGGGTGCGCCGCTACGACGTACGCCAGCGATTGCTGTCAGGCACATGCCGACGGCGGCTGCGATGACGCCGCGTGCGAAGCGCTTGTTTGTGATGCGGAGCCGACCTGCTGCAACGTCGAGTGGGACATCGCCTGCGTCTTCGCCGCATGGCAGCAGTGCCAAGGGCTGTGTTCGCCGATCCCGGGACCGTCGCTCGACGTTGCATGCGGCGATGTCGTGTGCGGCACGATTTGGGCCGACGGCCCGTTTCTCGACGGCGACTCCTTCGCGTTGCAGGTCTCGGATTCACTCACGGCCATCACGGTGGTCGTGACCTCCGAGATTGCGCTCGATCTTGTCCTTCTCCAAGGCACGATCTGCGGCCCACCGACGCAAGAGGCGATCGTCACGTCAGACGGCTGCACGCACACGCTCACGGCGTGTCTCCCGACCGGCAACTATCGCATCCAGATCGCGCCGACCTCTCCAATCCTTTCACGACCCGAGTATGCGTATCGCATCGCGTTCACGTGTGAGGTGTCTGGCTGCGCGCCGAATGGGTGCGGCGATCCAACGAGTGGATCGTGCTTCGACGCGGGGGCCGGGCGCCATTGCAACGATCTCGCCTGCTGCGATCTCGTGTGCGCGCTCGACGCCACGTGTTGCGAATTCCAGTGGGATGTGCGCTGCGCCGCACTCGCGTGGTGCTTCTGCGCGGCCGACGCCGCACCACCCAATGACGCCTGCGCCGACGCCGTGCCGATCGGCGAAGGCACCTTCCCGGTGACGACATGCGGCGCGACGTCGGACGGCGGGACCATCGCCTCGTGCTCCCAGTATTCCAACGTCGAAATCAAGGGCGACGTCTGGTTCCGCTACACGCCGTCGGGTTCAGGCATGGCGACGATCGCCTCGTGCGGCGCGAACTTCGCCGACGTCGTCGCCGTGTACGACGAGTGCGCGTGTCCGACCGGGGCACCGATCGCGTGCGCGTATCGTCCGTGTCCGCGCGAAGACCTCCTCTGTCTCGACGTCGTCGAAGGCGCGTGTTACCTCATTCAGGTTGGTGGCCTCGACGAGGACGAAGGTGGCTCGACGGTTCTCACTGTGACCCTCGGGCGTCGCTGCGATACCAGTCCCGCCTGTCCGAACCCGGAGCACGACTGCAATACGCCAGGGTCGGTGGGCTGCTCCGACGCCGCCTGCTGCGAAGCCGTATGCGCACTGTCGACCACGTGCTGCGACCAATCGTGGGACTGCGGCTGCGTGGAGCTTGCCCGAGTCGTTTGCGGCGGCGCGCGGTGCGCCGACGTGACGGCGCCGCGCGGCGCGATCACCGAGCCGGAACCCTGCGGGGCACGGACGAATGACTCCTGCAACGCGGAGTCCGCGACGCCGATCTCGTGCGGTCAGGTCATTGCGGGCACGGCGTGGTGCGACGGCGTCGATCAGGACATCGACCACTATTCCTTCACGCTCGACGAAACCTCGACGGTGCGCTTCCGCGTCGAGGCGGAGTTCCCCGGCACGATCGCGATTCGTCCGGCGACCTGCGTGAACCAGTTCGTCGCATACGAGGTCCTCGGGGGCTGCGCCGAGCGCACGGCGACTGCGTGCCTCGAACCGGGGACGTACCTCGCGGTCCTCTGGCACTCGACGATCGTGAACCCCTGCGGCGGTGCCGTCGGCAACGACTACGTCGCCACGCTGACCTGCGAGCCAGGGTGCGGGACGCCACCATCGAATGACGCATGCGCGTTGCCCGAGCGCGTCGGAGACGGCCTTGTGAAGTTCTCGACGGAGTTTGCCTCGACCGACGGACCACTCATCTCGCCCGAGTGCGCGCCCTTCATCCTGGATCGCCACCTCTTCAACGATGTGTGGTTCGAGTACGTCGCGACGCGTGACGGCACGCTGCACGCCTCGATCGCCGCGTCGACGATCGAGGCACGCCTACTCGCCTACGAGCTTGCTCCCTGCGACGATCTTCCGCTGCACCTCGTCGCATGCACGCAGGCCACCTGCAACGCGGAGACGGAGTTCACGCTGGCTATCGCGTGCGGGTCGCGCTATCTCCTTCGCATCGGCGGCTCGAGCTTCTACTCGCGGGGTACTGGCGAGATCGAACTCACGTCGAGCGGGCGCGCCTGCGGCCCGATCGGCGACCTGAACGCCGACGGCGCCGTTGAGCAAGGCGATCTCGCGATCCTGCTCGAGTCTTGGGGGACGTCCGGCGCCGCCGACCTTGACGGCAACGGCCTGGTCGACGGCCAAGATCTCGCGATCCTCCTTGGCGCGTGGACCGGCGGCTGAGACCGATGCCGCACGCGGTCGACGGCGGCTCGGTCGCCGACGCGCCTGCAACGTCGTGATGTCATGGGTTCCGGGCGATACGCTCCGCGCGATGACGATCCGCCACGTCCACGAAACGGTGCTTTACGCGAACGACGTCGTGGACGCCGCGCGCTTCTACGTCGACATCCTCGGGCTCCGGGCCGTCGGCTCGATCGACGCCGACGGCGCGGCGTTCCGCCTCCCCGAGGGCGACGCGGTGCTCCTTCTCTTCGCGCCGGCCTACGCGCGGCGCGAAGGGCGGGGGGTGCCGGCGCACGGCGCCGACGGCGCGGGCCACGTCGCGTTCCGCGTTGCAGCTGGCTCGCTTGACGCGTGGAGCGCCACGCTCGCGCGGCATGGCGTTCTCGTCGAGATGGATCGCACGTGGCAGCGGGGCGGGCGGTCGATCTATGTGCGCGATCCCGCAGGCAACTCGGTCGAGCTCGTCGACGGCACGATCTGGGCGGCGTAGCGGGCGCGTGGCGCGAGCGTCAGCCGAACAGGAAGCCCGACGCGATCACCGCGGCGACGAGCGCGACGAGCGCCGTGTAGAGCCAGTCGCGGATGCCGACGTAGGCGACGCCGAGAAGGAGAAGGCGCACCAGCGGCGTGGCCAGCATGAGCCCCACGCCGACGCGCACCAGCGTGCGCGCCGAGGCCTGCTCGCCCTCTCGCGCGAGGTCGATCGCGAGGCCTGCGATCGTGAGCGCGAGGCTCAGCGCCGTGATCGCACGAAGGACGCTGCGCTCGACGTGGCCGTAGCGCGTCGGAAGTTCGCGGCGCTCGTTCATCGCGCGACCTCCGCGCCGAGCGTGTCCGAGGACCGTTCGTCGCGCACGCCCTGCACGATCATCTGGATCGCGATGCCCACGAGCGCGAGGAGAAAGAGGAGACGCAGGAGGCGAAGGTCGACGCGATGGACGAGCCACGATCCGAGCATCGCGCCGGGCACGACGCCGACGAGCGACGCGCCGGCGATGTGCGGGTCGATCTTGCCGTGACTCCAGTAGATGCCGACGCTCGCCGCGGCGGTCAGGCCGACCATGAAGTTGCTCGTCACGGTCGAGACGCGAAACGGCATGCGCATGAAGGTGTCCATCGCCAACACCTTCAGTACGCCCGAGCCGATGCCGAGGAGGCCGCTCACGACGCCCGCGACGGTCATCGTCGCGATGCCGGCGATCGGGCGTTGCACGTGATAGGGGCGCGGGCCGTCGGGGCCGTCGACCGTGCCGTCGAGGCGAAGGCGTCGCGCCAGCCGGTTCGGCGGAAGCTCCTGCAACGCGGAGTCGTGGTCGCGGCGCGCCGAGAGCGCCGCGGTCAGGAGGAGCACCGCGCCGAAAAGGATGAGGAGAAGCCCGGGGCGCACGAGCGTCATGAGAAGCGCGCCGACGACCGCGCCCATCGTCGCGGCCACCTCGAGGACGAGCGCGACGCGCTGGTTCGAGAGCGCGCTCGTGCCGCGCACGGCCGCCGCACCGGTGCTCGTCCCGATGACGGCGACGAGCGACGCGCCCATCGCGACGCGGATGTCGACGCCGAAGGCGAGCGTGAGGAGCGGGACGAGGAAGATCCCGCCGCCGAGACCGACCATCGCGCCGATGCACCCGGCGCCCGCGGCGCAGGCCGCGAGCAGCAGGTCGAACTCCACGTTGCCGAGCGCGGAGGTCGGCATCGCTTAGCGCCGGAACCCGCCGTGGAATCCGCCGCCGGCGAAGCGTCCGCCGAAGCCCCCTCCGAAGCCCCCACCGCGGAACGCGCTTCCTTGGCTGAAACTCCGATCCTCGCCGCCGAACCCGCGCTGTTGCCAGCTGCTGCCGCTGCTCGAATCGCCGAAGCCTCGCGACCACGAGTCGCGGTTCAGCTGCGACATGGTGTCGTGGTCCTGCCAGGTGCGCGCCGTCTCCGCGTTGCCGGCGGGCTTGTTCACCGGCTGCCAGCCCCCATCGGATCCGTTGTACTTCTCCCAGCTTCCGCCGGAGTCCTTGCGGTAGACGTTGCCGTCGTGCGACGCGTAGGTGTCGCCGCTGCCGGTCTTCGCGACGCTGGTATTGCCTGCGTGCGCCCCTTGCACCGATTGGCCCGCGGAGTCTTGCGCCCAGCCGCGCGTCACGCCGGCCGGGCCGGTCGTGTGCGCGCCTTCGGCCCAGGCGCCGTCGGAGTTCGAGACGACCGAGCCGCCCCAACTGCGATAGCCGTTCGACGCCGCCGCATGGCCCGCGTAGGTGCCGGTCCACGGGTTGTACGCCTCGCGATAGCGGGCTTCACCGCCTGGTCCGTACGCGTATCCGGCTTTGCCCCACGTGCCCGTCGTCGGGTTGTAGTAGCCGTGCCATCCGCAGCCGCCGTAGGGGCCGTACCACGCCGCGCCGCCCGAGCAGTAGCCGTAGCCATAGTGGTACCAGGCGCAGCAGCCGTAGGAGTAGTAGCACGACGAGCAGCACCAGCAGGTGTTGTCGGCGAGGAGCGCGCCGACGGCGAGTCCCGCGCCGAACATGACGACGCCCGTCGCCGCGACGTACGAGCCCGAGTAGCCCGCGGTGTAGCCGACGACGACGGTCGTGGGCGTGACGTCGTAGACCTTCACGTACGTGCAGTTGTAGAGCGGGCACGTCGGCGGAATCGTGTAGATGACGGCGGGCACCGACGTGCACACGGTCCACGGTCCGGTCGCGGCGGGCGCGACGAACCACACGCCCTGCTCGCAGCAGTAGTACGCGCCGTCGGCGAAGACGACCGCGCTCGACGTGTTCGTCGCGTAGGTCATCGTCGTCCCCGCGATCGGCGTGAACGACGGCTCGCCGAGGTACGAGACCGCGGGCTTCGCGTCGTCGCGATTGATCGTCGCGGTGTGCGGCACCTGCGCGAGGAGCACCGCGTTCTTCGCTTCGCTCGTGCCGGGCACCGACGCGAGGACATCGCCCATCGGACCGTCCGCCGAAATGCGCGCGAAGTCGGCGGGCAGCGACGCCGACGCCGATGCCCATGGCCCGCTGAGCGACGACGCGCTGAACCAACGGCCCGCCGCGAGGAAGTAGAAGGTGCCGGTGCTCATCAGCTGAAACACCGGCTGCTCGGGATTGCTGACGTAGAGGAGCCCGGTGCCGGGGATCGGCGAGTACTCGGGCGCGCCGTTCGTCACGATGAGTTCGGCGGGCACGGTCGTCGCGATGACCTTCGGCGTCGTCGCCGGCGGTTGGCACGGCACGCTCGACGCGATCGAGAGCCACGTGCCGTCGGTCGGGATCGTCTCGAACGACGGGGGCGTCTCTGTTGCAGGCGTCCACGGCCCGTGGATCGGGTCGGTCGTCGTCAGCCAGCCGCTCTCATAGAGGAGGTAGTACGTCGCCGACGGGGGATCGAGGAGGAGCGGCCAGTTCGAGTTGACGGCGAAGAGCGCCTTCGACTCGGGCACCGGCTTGAACTGCGGTTCGCCCACGAAACTGAGGAGAATCGCCGGCGTGTCGCTGTAGTAGATCGGCGGGGGCGCGAGGCTGATGTCGACCGACGGCGGCGGCTTCTCGTCGTGCATGTACGCGAGGACGCGATCGAGCGAGATGTGCAACGTGGAGCGAGCGGCAAGCATCGAGGTCACGACGTTCGCGCAGGTCGCGGCCTCGTCGGGGCTGAGGCTCGGGAAGGAGGGGGTGGCCTTCACGTTCGAGATGAGGACGAGATTGGCGTCGTGGTCGACGGTCGTCGTGCCTTCGGCGACGAGGACGCCGTAGGCCGCGCCCTTCGCGCCGGCTGGCGTGACCGCGATCGCGGCCCGGAAGCGGATCGTGCGATGGTCGTTCCACTCGTCGACCTGCGGCTGGTACATGACGACCGAGTTGCCGCCGTTCGAGAAGCTGCGCGGCCAACTCTCCGTTGCTGCCGGGTTCACGCGTTCGACGCTGCCGCCGACCTGGGCGGACGCCGTCGGAAGGGACGCGAGCGGCCCCAACATCGAGAGTTCCACTCCCGAGAGCACCGTTGCCGAGACGACGACACACGCGATCAAGCGACACATCATGCTGGTTCCTCCAGGTTGCGGCGGCCGATCGCGGGCCAGCATACTGAGGGCCCGCGCGAGGCCTACGGAAATCCGCCCGCTTGCCGTACAGTGCCGCCCGCTCGCGTCTGTCGGGAACGAGCCGTCTTTCGGGAAACAGCCAACCGTCCCCTCCAAGGAGATTCCGTGCGCCGCTTCGCCCTCTCTCTCGCCCTTCTCTCCGTTGCAGCCACCGCCCTCGTCGCATGCAGCAACTCGACGAAGACCGCGGATCCCGGCGCGCCGGTGTCGCCGCAGAGTTACCTCGCGCAGATCGAGAAGGCGAAGGGGATGCAGTTCTCGAGCGACCGTGCGAAGGAGTTGAAGCGGATCGCAGGCGAGGACCTGAATCAGCCCGAGCAGTCGGCGCTCGTCGACCTCCTCCAGTCGAGCCAGATGTTCAGCCGCGACAAGCGCGACGTCCTGATGGCCCTCATCTCGAATCCGACGACGACGCCCGCGACCTGCCAGACGATCGCCGCGAACATCTCGCAGTTCGCGATGTATCCGGAGGACGCGGACAACGTGACGCAGGCGTTGGCGCTCGTGACGAAGTGAAAGGAAGAGAATCAAGGAGTCAGGAGTTAGGAGTCAGGAGTCAGTGGGCAAGACGCGGCGGCACCGCGCGTCGGGTGCCTTCACCCTGAATCCTGAATCCTGAATCCTCAATCCTTCTTCTCGCGGCCCCCGGGCCGCGTCACGCCGGCCTTGGCATCGCGCCGCCGAGGTCAGGCGGGAGCTCGGGCTTCGGCGGCGGAGCGACCGCCGGCTTCGCGGGCTTCGCCGTTTCGGCGGCGAGCAATTCGGCGACGGTCGGCTTGTCGATGCGCTCGCCGCGCATCAGGCGATCGACATCATCCTTCGACAGCGTTTCATGCTTGAGGAGCGCCTCGGCGACGGCGACGACCTTCTCCCAGTTCGTCTCGATCATCTCGCGACCGTCGACGTACGCCTTATCGATGAAGCGACGAATCTCCTCGTCGATCATGTGCGCGGTCTCGGGCGAGTAGTCCTTGTCGGGGATGAACGTCTCGCGAGTGTCGGCGCCGGAGTAGTTCACGAAGCCGAGGCGATCGGACATGCCCCATTCGAGCACCATGAGTCGCGCGAGCCGCGTGACCATCTGGATGTCCATCGCCGCGCCGCTCGAGACGTCGCCGGTCTTCTTCTCTTCGGCGATGCGGCCACCGCAGAGGACGCGCATGGTCGCGTCGATCCAGCGGCGCGAGTAGCCGTAGCGATCCTTCTCCGGCAAGGAGAACGTCGCGCCCATCGCTTGGCCGCGGGGGATGATCGTGACCTTGTGGAGCGGATCGGCGTTCGGAAGGAGCGCCTGAATGACGGCGTGGCCCGCCTCGTGGTAGGCGGTCGCGACGCGCTCGTCCTGTTCGATCTTGCGGGACTTCTGCGCGCGGCCGAAGCGGATCTTGTCGCGGGCCTCTTCAAGGTCCGCCATCTCGACGAATTCCTTGCCGGCCATCGTCGCGATGATCGCGGCCTCGTTGATGACGGCGGCGAGGTCGGCGCCCGAGAACATCGGCGTGCCGCGGGCGAGGCGTTCGAGGTCGACGTCGGGACCCTTCGTGATCTTCTTCGCGTGGACGGTGAGGATCTGCTTGCGGCCCGCGATGTCCGGAAGGTTCACGGTGACCGAGCGGTCGAAGCGGCCCGGGCGCGTGAGCGCAGGGTCGAGCACGTCGACGCGGTTCGTCGCCGCGATGACGATGACCTGGTCGTTCGCCTCGAAGCCGTCCATCTCGACGAGGATTGCATTGAGGGTTTGTTCGCGCTCGTCGTGGCCGCCGGTGGTGAAGCCGCCGCCGCGGCGACGACCGACCGCATCGATCTCGTCGAGGAAGATGATGCAGGGCGAATTCTCCTTCGCCTGCTTGAAGAGGTCGCGCACGCGGCTCGCGCCGACGCCGACGAACATCTCGACGAAGTCCGAGCCGGAGATCGAGAAGAAGGGGACGTCGGCCTCGCCGGCGATCGCCTTCGCGAGGAGCGTCTTGCCGCAGCCGGGCGGGCCGGCGAGCAGGACACCGCGGGGAATGCGGCCGCCGAGCTTCTTGAAGCGGTTCGGGTTCTTGAGGAACTCGACGATCTCGGCGACCTCTTCCTTCGCCTCGTCGACGCCTGCAACGTCGTTGAAGGTGACGTTGACGGCGTCCTTACTCGTGATGCGGTGTCGGCTCTTGCCGAAGGACCCCAACATGCCGCCCGGTCCGCCGCCTGCGCCGCGCATCGAGCGCGAGATCACGAAGCCGATGACGAGGAGGATGAGGAGAAGCGGCGCGAGCGAGATCAGGAGGTTCTGCCAGAAGGTGTAGCCCACGCTGGCCATCCACGGAACGTTCAATTCCGTGAGCTTGTCCATGTAGAACTTGTATTCCGTCGGCACGACCTTCACGTAGATCGGCGTCGCCTGCTTGGCGTCGCGGTTGATGCCGGGAACGCCTGGCTTGAGAAGCGCGACGATGCGCCCGTCTTCGATGCGCACCGGTTCGGTCGTCGTTTCGAGATCGCCTTGCTTCGCGAACTGGAGGAACTCGTTCCAGCTCTGGATCTCGCGCATGTTCTGGCTCGGGCTCCGGATCGCGTAGATCACGAGGAGGACGAGCGCGATGATCGCAAGAAGCGAGAAGAGGCTGCGGCGCACTTTGACGGGCGGCTGCACCGGCTGCTGCGGACGCATGCCATCGCCGCCTTGCCCGCTCGGCCCCCCGCCGGAACCTTGCCCGCCCGAGCCTCCATTCTGGTTCGGCGAACGCGATCCGTTGTCGGGACCGCGGCTCGGCGTGCGGCCAGAGTCGAAGGCGACGTGCGCATCGGGGCGGCGATTCGTGGGGAGAGGCATCGAGTCGGGCATCGAGTCGGGCATCGAGACGGGGAGGAGCGGAGTCGGGAGGCACGAGCGCACGGCGCTCGGCTACGAAACATGTCGGTGAGGGCGTCGACCGTGACCGTGGTCGGGCCAATGGTCAGCCGTCCGACGCGAACGGATAGGGTACGCGGTCGACGGCGAAAGGCTTGCCCACCGGAGCAACTCGGGGCAAAGTCGCCGACCTTCCGCCGACCCGAACCGATCGCCCTTCGCTCGAACTCACCAGGCGGATTGCATCTGATCGACCAGATCCTGCGCCAACTGCTGTGCCGCTTCGAATCGCCCGAGTTCAATCGGCTCCTGAGCCCCTCGGGAGGGAACAAACAGGGCCGACGCCACGAACCCCGAGCGGGCCACGATCGGTCGACCGGTCTTGAGGTCGCTCCACTCGAAGTCGACCGTGACCTTGAACATCATCTCGTTGGCGAGGCCGGTCGTCGGATCGGCGCTCAACTGGGTGAGCTTGATGTCGGTGATGGTGCCGCGCAGGATCGTGTCTGCGGTATTCGCCGACAGGATGCGATAGGGGGTCGAGACCGGGATCTTCTTGGTGAGCGCCTCGGCGAGGTCGAACTCCATCGAGCGCACGTAGGAGCGATTCTGGAAGATCTCGACCGCGACCGACTTGATGTTCGAGGCGTAGGGATTCGTCGCCGAGTATCCCTCGCGCGGATCGGAGGCGCAGCCGCCCGCGAGAAGCGCTCCGCAGGCGATCGCCGCGGCGGCGATGCGAGCTGCAACGTGGACAACGCGGTCAACGCACATCATGGCGTGCCTCCGCCCGAGGCGGGCGCGGTCTGATCGGCCGGGGCGGCGGGGGGCGTCGGAGGAGTCGCGGTCGGCGCACTCGCCGTTGCAGGCGGCGACGCGGCCTGCGTGACCGACTCGGGGATCGTCTCCCAAGACACGCCCAGTCGCGCGGCGCGAAGCGCGCGATAGTCGGGCGCGCCGCGAATCACGCTTTGCGGGAGCTTCTCGATCACGCGCGGGATCACCCGGAGCGCGTCAAGGGTGGCCACGCTGTCGGGGTACTGCTTCACGAGGCGGCGGATGAAGAGCTCGGCGGAGATCGCGTCGTTCGCGCGCCAGTACCAGTCGGCGGTCGAGAGGAGTTTCGACGCCTCCGACTCGTAGATGCGCACGAGGATCGCTTCGGCCCCGATGTCCTGCGCGAGCGCGGGCTGCGTCACCTGCAGGTCGCGGAGGCGGCTCTTCGCCTCGATGAGTCCGGTCGCGTCGTAGTCGGGGCCCTTGAAGCCCGCGAGGTACGAGTAGATCAGGCGAAGCCGCGCCTTCGTGATGTTGGGCGACTTCGGATAGTTCTGGATGAAGAGGTCGTAGGCGTCGGCCGCGAGCATCAGTTCGCGGTTGTCGAAGTAGAAGTCGGCGAGCGTCATGCCCGCCTGTTCCGCGAGTTCCGAGCCGGGAAGGCGCTCCTGGATGCGGATCAGGAGCTCCTGCGCGTCGTCGTAGGTCGAGACGATGCGGAAGGTGCCGAAGAATCGGCGCCGCTTGCCCGCGGCGTAGAGCTTCGCGATCGTGTACTCGCGCTCGAGTGCGGCGACGAACACCTCGGAGCCCGAGTAGCGACGGGCGATTTCCTCGTAGTCGAAGAGGGCCTCGTACTCGTCGTCGAGCGCGAACTTCGCGTCGCCGCGGATGAGGAAGGCCTCGGCGCGAAGGGGGCTCAACGGACGCGCGGCGAGGAAGCGGTCGGCGAGGAGTTTCGCCCGCGACGGATCGTTGTCGAGGAGCGCGCGGCGCGCTTCAAGCAGCTGCGACTCGTCGCTCGCGGGATCGAGCTCGGCGGTCCGCGCCCAGCGGTCCGACTGATCGAGCCGGAAGCCCTCCGACTGTGCGAACGCCGACGACGAGGTCGCGAAGAGTGTGGCCGCGAGCGCGGCGACTCGAAGGGCTGCGGGCATGTGGGCGACGATCGTACGGTCGGCGCCCCGAGTTCGCACGAGCCCCCGCGTTGGCGGCGCAGCCTCGCTTCGGGTCCAATTCGCGCCACGGTGCCCGTCCGACGCGTCGTCATCTTCTTCAATCCGATCTCGGGCACGGGACGCGGGGAATCCCTCGCGCGGGCCATCGCCGCCGCGCTTGCCGCACGGGGCCACGACGTCGCGACGGTCGCGACCCTGCGCGCCGCGCCACGCGAATGGATGCCGCCCGCGCTCGCAGGCCGCGATGCGGCGGTCGTCGTCGGCGGCGACGGTGCGATGCGCCTCGCGGCCGAGCCCGCCGCGGAGGCCGGCGTGCCGCTCTACCACTGCCCGGCGGGCACGGAGAATCTCGTCGCTCGCTACCTCGGCTCGACGAACGACCCCGCCGGCGTCGTGGCCGCGATCGAGCGGTTGACGGTGCGCGCGATCGACCTCGGTCTCGCGTCGCTCGGCGGCGAGCGTGACGTGCCCTTCCTTCTTATGGCAAGCGCCGGGTTCGACGCCCACGTCATCCACACCCTGGCTGCCGGTCGCCGCGGCGCGATCACCCACCTTTCCTACGTCGGGCCGATCGGCCGCGCGATCCTCGCATGGCGGCCGGCCCGGGCCGTGGTTGCCGTCGACGGCGGGGCCCCACAGGACCTCGGCACCGGCGTCGTCGTCGTCGCGAACCTCCCGGCCTACGCCTTCCGCATCGATCCCGGTCGCGGCGCGCTTCCCGATGACGGCCTTCTCGACCTCGCCTTCCTTCCGTGCCGCGGCGGTCTCGGCGCCGCATGGTGGGCAGTGACGCACAAACTCCGTGCGGGGGAGGTGCCCGGCGTCGTCCGGCTTCGCGGGCAGCGGATCGACCTCCGCTTCGACCGTCCGGTCGACTGGCAGATCGATGGCGACGCCGCCGGCTCGGGCCATGGCCCGACGGATCGAGCGGTGCTGTCGCTCCGGCCCCGCGCGGTTCCGGTCGTAGTGCCTGTGACGGCTGGCGCGATCGCGGGCGGACCGGCTTCGCGCTGAGCTCGGCCCCTCGTGAATCGGGGTCAGGGGCGCGTCGATGGAGGTCGGCGAGGGCGAATCGTCGCCCGCGCTCGACGCACGACCGAGGAGAGACCGATGTCCGACAAGAAGGACAAGCCCGCCGAAGGGGCCGCCGCGAACGACGCCAACGCCGGCAAGGACGGGGGCGGGAAGGGCGGCAGCAAGATGATGCTCATCACGGTGGTCCTCCTCGTTCTCGAGGCGGCGGTGTTCGGCGTCGTCTTCATGTTCCTCGGCAAGCCGAAGTCGGTCGAAGCCACCGAGCCGATCGTCCACAAGGATCCGGAGGAGGAGAAGATCGTCGAGATCCTCGTCCTCAACGACAAGCTGGCCAACGACCGCAGCGGCCTGACCTTCGTCTACCCGACCGAGATCTACGTCCAGGTGAAGAAGAAGGACGAGACCTGGGTGACGGAAGAGATCGAACGCTTCAAGAACGAGATCCGCGCGGACGTCGTCGCGGTCTGGCGCACCGCCGACCCGCATCACTTCCAGGAAGCGCGGCTCGAGAGCCTCACCCGCCGCATCGAAGCGCTCCTTCGGGACCGCTTCGACAAGCACAACACCGACGGCGAGCCGGTCGTCGTGAAGTGCGTGATCGTGTCGGGCACGGGCATTCGCGTGAATCGCTGAGCGCGGCCTGCGGCCGCGGGGATTCAGGATTGAGGATTCAGGATTCAGGGTGAAGGCGCCCGAGGCGCGGTGCCCAAGTGTTTTGCCACTAACTCCTGACTCCTGACTCCTGACTCCTGACTCCTGACTCTTGACTCCTCTTCGCGCAGCTTCCGCGCTCGTCGCGCACCCGAGTGCAAAACGAGGCACTTACCTGCGCATTCTCTGGAGCGGATCGCCTCGCTGAACCGATCGCAAGGCCTGCAGAGGGGAGATCCGCAGGATGCCGCCGTGGACGGCGGTTGGTCGCATGCAGCATGGAGGCTGTGATGCCGGATCCCGTTTCCCCCGACAGTCAAGCTCCCTCTTCGTCGGCGTCCTCGCCTGCACCGCCATCCGCGGTCGGCGGAAGCGTCTCGCCGACACCGACCGCTCCGGCGCCCGCCTCGTTCCCCGACTTCTCGCGGGCCGCGATGACGCCCGCGCCCACGGGCATCGACCTCCTGAGCGACGTGAGCCTGCAGGTTCGCGTCGAACTCGGCCGCACCCGCATGCTCGTCGAGGACGTGCTGCGGCTCGGCCCTGACTCGGTGGTCGAACTCGACAAGTCCGCCGGCGACCCGATCGACATCTACGTCAACGGTCGCCACGTCGCGCGCGGCGAAGTGCTCGTCCTCAACGAGAACTTCTGTATCCGCGTGAGCGAGATCATCGAGCCGTTCCAGGTCGACGAGATGCCGGAGGCCGGCGCCGGCCCCACCGCGACGCTCCGCGTTGCACCCGCGTCGACCGGCGCGCCCATCGGAAGCCCGGTCACGGGCCAAGTCACGAGCCAGGTCGCCTAACACTTCTTTCACGCCGACGCCGAGCCCGAAGGATTCGGGCCCGACGCCGCCGCGCTCCGCCGCATGTCGAGGAGCGCGTCCCCCGCACCCCTGCGGGGACTCGAGGCAGGATGCCACAGAACCCGAGAATTCGACGATTGGTGCGAGCCCGCCTCGCCATCGCGGCCGCGGCGGCGCTCGTGGCGACGGCCGCGGCGCATCCCGCGCCGCAAGCCCTCGACGTGCCGCCCGTCGTCACCTCGAACGACTCGCTCACCGCCAACGCGCCGCTCACCGCCGACGCGCCGGCGCCCGCGAAGCCCGCCCCGACGGCTGCAACGCCGAGTCCCGCGCCGCGCCCGATCGCGCTTCCCGCAAGCGCGAGCCGCAACGAGGAATCGGCTGCCCGCGCCGGCAACGACGAGGCCCGGCCGATCGCGAAGCCAAGCGGCAACTTCACCGGCGACGCCATCCGCACCGGCCTCGCGCTCGTCGGCGTGCTCGTCCTGATCTTCGTCTTCCGCTGGGTGCTGCGCCGCGTCGGCGATCCGCTCGCGGCCCGCCGGCCGTCGGGTGTCGTGCAAGTCCTCTCGCGCTTCCCGCTTGCGAAGGGGCAGACGATCCTCCTCCTCGAGGTCGGCCGCCGCGTCCTCTGCGTGCACCAGTCGGCGACCGGCGCGGCCACGCTCTGCGCCTTCGACGACCTCACCGAGATCGCCGACCTCAAGGCCCGCATCGAAGCGGGCTCGAGCGAGCGCGCGGCCTTCGAGCGGCAGCTCGTCCACTCGCTCGAGCGCGAGCGGCCGGCCGTCGCCAACGCTCCGCGCGAGCTTCTCCTCGAGAGCGCCGAGACCGTCGACCTCACGAAGAGGCGCGGACGCGCGGCTGCAACGGCGAGTCGCGGCGTCGCCGGCCGCATCGGAGTCGTGGCGTGACGCCGCTCGACTCGCTCAATCCGATCGGCGTCGTCGAGGACGTCGCCAAGAACATGCCCGGGCTCAGCGGCTCGGGATTGAGCACGCAGCTCAACGTCATCCTGCTCCTCACGGTGCTCACGATCGCGCCGGGGATCCTGATCCTCTGCACGAGCTTCACCCGCATCGTGATCGTGCTGAGCCTGCTTCGACAGGCGCTCGGCACGCAAGGGCTTCCGCCGAGCCAGGTGATCGTCGGCCTCTCGCTCTTCCTGAGCGCGGTCGTGATGGCCCCGACCTTCGAGCGCATGTGGAACGAGGGCCTCGGCCCGTACGCGAAGGGCACGCAGCCCGACCAGATGCTCGCGTGGGACCGCGCGAAGGCGCCGTTGCGCGAGTTCATGATCGATCAGATCGAGACGGCGGGAAACACGTCCGCCGTCTTCATGCTGCTGAACGCGCGCGGCGTCGACACGAGCGAGCCGGAGAAGCTCTCGTGGGACCGCGACGTCGACCTCATCACGCTCATTCCCGCGTTCGTCCTCAGCGAACTCAAGGTGTCGTTCCTCATTGGCTTCCGCATCTGGCTTCCGTTCCTCGTGATCGACATGGTCATCTCGAGCCTGCTCATCTCGATGGGCATGATGATGCTGCCGCCGGTGCTCGTCTCGATGCCGTTCAAGCTGCTGCTCTTCGTCATGGTCGACGGATGGCAGCTCATCGCCGGCTCGCTGATGGCGGGCTTCATGCGTCCCGCGCCGGTCGATGCCGTCGTGGCCAGCGTGGTCTCGCTCGTCGGAGGTCCGATGCCCTTCGCCTAGCGGGCCGCTTGTCAGGGGGTGTGAGAAAGATGCGCGACGCCCGGCGACGGGCGCTTCGCGGTGCCACCTTGGAGAGGAGCCGAGCGCCCGGCGGGCGCGCCACGTCCATCGCAGCACCATTCACGCATCCACCGCCATGGAACTCGACTCGCTCGATCTCGTCCGCGACGCCCTCATGCTGACCCTCGTCCTGTCAGCGCCCATCCTGATCGTCGGACTCCTCGTCGGCCTCGTCATCAGCGTGCTCCAGGCCATCACGCAGATCCAGGACCAGACGCTCACCTTCGTGCCGAAGATCGCCGCGATGCTCATCGTCGCCGTCGCGCTTCTCGGCTGGCTGAGCGTGCGACTCGTCGAATTCAGCGTTGCCGTCTTCAGCTCGCACTGACGTCTCCGCGTTGCAGGCTCCAGAACACCGTCCATCCGCGCCGTGGCGACCTCGATCGACACCATCCAAGAGCACCTCGGCGCCGTCCTCGTCGTCGTCTTCCGCCTGTCGGGGCTCGCGCTCTTCGGGCCGGTCATCGGATCGCCGACGATCCCGATGCGCATCAAGGCGCTGCTCGTCTTCCTGCTCGGCGTTGCCGCCTATCCGACCATCGCCGCCGGGCCGCTCTCCGGCGCGTCGGTCCCGCTCACGTTCGGGTCGCTCGCGCCGATGATCGTGATGGAGGTCCTGATCGGCGCGATCGTCGGGTTCCTCGCGCTCATGCCGCTCATCGCCATGCAGATGGGCGGACTCATCACGAGCCAGCAGATGGGCCTCGGCTTCGCCCGCATCTACAACCCCGCGATGGACGACGAGGGCGACTCGATCGAGCAGGCCTTCTTCTTCCTCGCGATCTCCACGTTTCTCGCGCTCGGCGGCCTCGAGCAGATCATCTCGGCCGTCGTCCGCTCGTTCCAATTCCTCGAGCCCGGAGGCGGCGGCCGCATCCTGGCGGTCGGCGGCTACGGGCTCGAGAACGCGCTCGTGAGCACGCTCGCCGGCGTCTTCCTCTCCGCGATGGAGCTCGCGCTCCGCGTGTCCGCGCCGCTCATGGCGATCTTCTTCCTCGAGACGGTCGCGATGGGGTTCCTCTCGAAGTCGATGCCCGCGCTGAACCTGATGGCGCTCGGATTCCCGCTGCGCATCCTGCTCGGCTTCACCGTGATCGTGATCGGCATGGCGGTCATGACCGAGGCGCTCGAGGCCTTCACGCTCCACGACCTCGACCTCATCGGCCGCGTGCTGGTGCTTGAGCCTCCGGGCGGGGGAGCGGTCTAAATGGCGGAAGACCTCGGCGAACGCACGGAGGACGCGACCCCGAAGCGGCTCGACGACGCGCGCAAGGAAGGCAACATCGCGAAGAGCGTCGACGCGTCGAGCGCGATCGTCCTCCTCGCCCTCACGATCGCCCTCTCGATCGCGTTGCCGTCGATCATGACCGCGTGCGGCGCGCTCCTCCGCGCCACGCTCGAGCCGATCGACAACGCGCACGCCGTGCGCCTCGACACGCTCGACGACGTCGTCAACCCGTCGCTCTACTCGCTCGGCGCGATGCTCTTCCCGATGCTCCTCGTTGCAGCCGTCGTCGCGTACGCGGCGCACGTGTGGCAGGTCGGGTTCCACGTGAGCGGCAAGGCGCTCATGCCGAAGCCCGAGCGCATCAGCCCGCTCTCCGGCCTCAAGCGCCTCTTCGGCACGCAGACGCTCGTCAAGACGATCTTCGACCTCACGAAAGTCACGATCGTCGTCGCGATTGTCGCGGTCGCCGTGATGGGATTCGCGCCGACCATCCTCGCACTGCCCGGAGCCGACGCCGTCGACGGCTCGCTCGCCATCGGCCGCATGGCCTACGACGTCGCGATACGCATCGCGGCCGTGCTGCTCGTCCTCGGCCTCGCGGACTTCGCGTGGCAGCGCTTCAAGCACAAGCGCGACCTGCGCATGACGAAGCAGGAAGTGAAGGACGAGTACAAGCAGATGGAAGGCGACCCCGAGGTGAAGCGTCGCCGCATGCAGATCCAGCGGCAGATCGCGATGCAGCGGATCGGCGCCGCCGTGCCGAAGGCCGACGTCATCGTCACGAACCCCGAGCACATCTCCGTCGCGATCGCCTACGACGCCGACTCGATGCGGGCGCCGAAGGTCGTCGCGAAGGGCGCCGACCACCTCGCGATGCGCATCCGCGCGATCGCGAAGCAGCATGGCGTTCCGATCGTCGAACGGAAGCCGCTCGCCCGCGCGCTCTACGCGCAGGTGAAGGTCGGCCAAGAAGTCCCGCCCGACTTCTACAAGGCCGTGGCCGAGATCCTCGCCTACGTCTACCGACTCGACCAGTCGGCGGCGCGCCGCGCCGCCAAGCTCCGCCAGCCCGCGGCCGCCGCGCGCTAGTGCCGCATTCCCTGACTCCCCGTTCCGAGCCCATCCCTCATGCCCTCCGCCTCGAACGCCTCCGGAATGCCGCTGCTCCTCCACCGCATCGCCGAAGCGAAACACCTGATCGTTCCGATCGGCTTCCTCGCGCTGTTAGGCGTTCTCGTCGTGCCGATGCCGGCGCCGGCGATGGACCTCCTCATCTGCGCCAACATCGGCATCGCGGCCATCGTCCTCATGACGACGATGTACATGAAGCGGCCGCTCGACTTCAGCGTGTTTCCGGCGCTTCTCCTCGCGACCACGCTCTTCCGGCTCGTCATCAACGTCGCGTCGACGCGCCTCATCCTCAGCGTCGAGACGCCCGATCCCGCCACCGCGATGTCGGCGGCCGGGCACGTGATCCAGGCGTTCGCGAACTTCGTCGCGGGCGAGAACCCGATCGTCGGCGGCATCATCTTCGTCATCCTCGTCATCGTGCAGTTCGTCGTGATCACGAAGGGCGCCACGCGCATGAGCGAAGTGGCCGCGCGCTTCACCCTCGACGCGATGCCCGGCAAGCAGATGGCGATCGACGCCGATCTCTCCGCCGGCCTCATCAACGAGACCGAGGCGCGGGCCCGTCGCGAGGTCGTGACCCGCGAGGCCGACTTCTACGGGGCGATGGACGGTGCCAGCAAGTTCGTGCGCGGCGACGCGATCGCCGGCATCATCATCACGATCATCAACATCGTCGGCGGCTTCGCCATCGCGAAGTTCCAGCTCGGCTGGCCAATGACGGACGCGGTCAAGACCTTCACGATGCTGTCGATCGGCGACGGCCTCGCGTCGCAGATCCCCGCGTTCACGATCGCCATCGCGTCGGGTCTCATCGTCGCCCGCGCCGGCGACGGCAAGACGGTCGGCGAGGAGATCCCGAACCAGCTCGCGTCGCAGCCGATGGCGCTCTACCTGATCGCCGGCTTCCTCGGCATGCTCAGCCTGACGCCGCTCCCGACGTTGCCGCTCCTCGTTGCAGCCGCCGGCCTCGCGGGCCTCGGGTGGTTCTCCGGCCGAAAGGAGCGCCGCCGCGCCGCCGAGGCGGTCGCCAAGGAGCGCGACGAGTTGGCGAAGCCCACGCCGCCGCCGGCGGTCGAGGAGCTGCTCGCCGTCGACGTCCTCGAGGTCGAAGTCGGCTTCGGGCTCGTCGAACTCGTCGACGCGAACCGCGGCGGCACCTTGCTCGACCGCGTGTCGGCGATTCGCCGGCAGCTCGCGGTCGAGATGGGGCTCGTCATGCCGCCGGTCCGCATCCGTGACAACATGCAGTTGCCGCAGAATGAATATCGCGTGCGCATCCGCGGCGCATCGGTCGGCGACGGCGTCGTGTATCCAGGCCTCCTCATGGCGATGGACGCGGGCCTCGCGACGGGCCGCCTCACCGGCATCCCCGCGAAGGAACCGGCCTTCGGCCTCGACGCCACGTGGATCGAGCCCACGCAGCGCTCCCGCGCCGAGGCGCTGAATTACGCGCTCTACGACGCGACCAGCGTGGTCGCCACGCACCTGACCGAAGTCGTGCGTCGCCACGGCGACGAGCTTCTCACCCGCGAGGAAGTCGCGAACCTCCTTTCCCAGCTCAAGGCGAAGGCGCCGAAGCTCGTCGAGGAGACGGTGCCCGCGCTCGTCAAGCCGGGCGAACTCCAGAAGGTGTTGCAGGCGCTTCTCCGCGAGCGCGTGCCGATCCGCGACCTCGAGACGATCCTCGAGACGCTCGCCGACTGGGTGGCCCACACCCGCGACGTCGACGTCCTCGTCGAGTACGTCCGCAACGCGCTCCGCCGCACGATCTCGTCGATGTACAGCGAGATCGGCGACGACGGCCGCGCGACGCTCCACTGCGTCACGATGGATCCCGCCGTCGAGGACGTCATCGCCGGCTACATCGATCGTGGCCCGTCGGGCACGGCATTCTCGATCCCGCCGCAGGTCGCGAGCCGCATCGCCCGCGCCGTGATCGACACCGCGCAGCCGCTCACGCAGGCCGGCCGCACGCCGGTCATCATCGCCGGTCCCGCGGTGCGGGCGCAGGTCCGCCAACTGCTCGAGCCGCATCTGCCCGGCGTCGTCGTCCTCGGCTACAACGAGATCGCGAAGGGCGTCGACGTCGAGAGCGTCGGGCTCGTCCAGGTTCCGACCTCGGATCGGGCGACCGAGCGGGTCACGTCGGCGGCGGCGTGAGAAGGTCGGGCGTCCCGTGTATTCTGCCGTCATCCGCGGGCAGGACGCCCGCGCACGGATGCGGTCACGTGACCGCGTCGAGCCGCCAGCGCCACGGAGGGCCGCGTGAGTCTCCGAACCTATCGCGCGTACACGATGACCGAAGCGCTTGCCGCCGTTCGCAGCGACCTCGGCGCCGACGCCGTCATTCTCCATACGCGCTCGTTCGCGCAGGGCGGCTTCCTCGGCATCGGCCGCCGCACGGTCGTCGAAGTGACGGCCTCGGCCGCGCGTGACGTCGCCCAACGCGAAGCCCAACGCAACGCGTCGCGCATGGGGCAACCAGCCGCGCCGCGCGGCGCTGTCGCCGCCGCGCCTGCAACGACGAGTCGCGACGCCGGCAACGACGAGCCCGTCGGCGAAGTGCTCAAGCTCGACCGCGAGCGCACGCGTCTCCTCGCGCAGGCGATGGCGGTGACGCTCGAGCGCGAGAAGGCAGTCACGCCGCGCGCGAGCGCCGGCGCGGCTGCAACGGCGAACGAGTCGGCCACCGAGCGCGCGACGCGCGCCGTCGCCCCCGCGCCCTCACCGGCGCACCCGACCGCCCCGGTCGTCTCGATCGCACCGTCGCCGGTGGCGCAGCGCTTCGTCCTCCGCGCCGCCGACGCCCCCGTGGCCGCCGCCACCCCGAGCCGCAACGCGGAGTTCGAGGCGCGCCGCACCGTGCCCACGCTTTCCGTGCGGGCGCCGATGCCGTCGCCGCTTCCGCCGGCCGCGAGCGCGCCGGAAGCGCCGGTGTCGCGCCGCGCCGCGCTGCACGATCCGGTCGACCTCGACGCGATCGACCGCCTCGTCGACGAGGTGATCTCGAAGGGCGAGCTTGGCGTCGGCGCCGCCCCCGGACGGCTCGCCGACCTCTACGCGGGGCTCCTCGCGCAGGACGTCGGCAAGGACGTCGCGCGGCGCATCGTCGACGACATCACATCGACCCTGAGCGCCGACGAGCTTGCGAACGACCATGCGGTGCGCAGCGCCGCGATCGAGCGCATCGCGCGGCTCCTGCCCGCATGCCGCACGCTCGCGCCCGGCCCCGACGGCTCGTGGCGCCGCGACGCGCGCCCGCTCACGGTGGCGTTCGTCGGACCGACCGGTGTCGGCAAGACGACGACCGTCGCGAAGATCGCGGCGACGCTCCGCCTTCGCCACAACGTGCGCGTCGGCCTCGTCACCACCGACACGTATCGCGTCGGCGCGGTCGACCAGCTGCGCACCTACGCCGACATCATCGGCGCGCCGCTCGAGGTCGTCCTCACGGTCGCCGACATGCGCGAGGCGATGGAGCGGCTTGTCGACCGCGACGTGATCCTGATCGACACGGCGGGGCGCTCGCAGAATGACGGCTCGCGCTTGGGCGAGCTCTCCGCGTTGCTGGCGGCCGCCGCGCCGCACGAGACGCACCTCGTCCTCTCGAGCGTCGCGAACGAGCGGGCGCTCGTGCGCGAGGCGGAGGCGTTCGGAACCCTCGGCGTCGATCGCGTCGTCCTCACGAAGCTCGACGAGTCGGCCGGGCTCGGCGCCGTGATGCGCGTCCTGCACGACGTCGGACACGCGCTCAGCTACATCACGACCGGACAGGAAGTGCCGCAGCACATCGAGCAGGCGAGCCCGTCGCGCATCGCCGAGATCGTCGTGCAGGCGGCGCGGCCGTCGGAGTCGGCGGGGGCGTCGCCCTCGCGAGTCCAGGCCGTCCATGACAGAAGCAACGAGGAGAGGGGCGGGCGCGCGGATGCGAGCCGTTCGGAAGGCCGCGCAGAACGAATTTCCTTTGCGGCCGCTTCGGCCGAAGGCGGAGCCCGGTGAGTGACGGCGGCGTCGATCAAGCGACCTCATTACGGCGGTTGATGAGAGGAGTCGGCGACTCGCCCGCGGCGGTCGTCGCCGGTCCGATCTCGCATCCCGCCCGCACGGCGCCGATCTCGGTCGGTCCGACGGCGTCGTCCCCGCGCGGCGAGCGCCATCCGCGCGTGCGGCTCGCCCGCGCGATCGCGGTCCTGAGCGGGAAGGGGGGCGTCGGCAAGACGAACATCGCCGTCAATCTCGCCATCGCGCTCGCACAACAGGCGCAGGCCGCGCGCACGCGCGGCGGAAGCGCGTCGACCGTCTGCCTCCTCGACGCCGACCTCGGCCTCGCCAACGCCGACGTCCTCTGCGGCCTCTCGCCGCGGGCGACGCTCGAAGACGTCCTGCACGGCTCGCGCTCGCTCGAGGAAGTCCTCGTTGCAGCTCCTGGCGGCTTCAAGCTCCTGCCCGGGGCGAGCGGCGTGGCCAGCATCGCCAACCTCTCGGCCGCCGATCGCCGCCGCCTCGTGACCGGCCTCGCGACGCTCGAACGCTCGACCGACCTTCTCCTGATCGACACCGCCGCCGGCATCTCCGCGAACACGATGGCCTTCGGCGCCGCGGCCCACACGGCCCTCATCGCGCTCACGCCCGAGCCGACGTCGATCACCGACGCCTATGGCGCGATCAAGACGCTTGCGGTGAAGGCGCGGCGCCCCGCGATCAAGCTCGTCATCAACATGGTGCAGAGCCGCGAAGAGGGCGAAGAGGTCTTCCGCCGCGTCGATCGCGTGAGCCGGACCTTCCTCTCGTTGCCGCTCGAGCTCGCGGGCATCATTCCTTTCGACATGGCGGTGCGCGCGAGCGTCCTGAAGCGCGAGCCGCTTCTCCTTGCGGCACCCGACGCCCCGGCCGCGCGAGCGATCCGCGCGCTGGCGCGCGGCCTGGCCCAGGGCGAGGATGCGGTCGCCGCCACCGACGAATCGGGCATTGACCCGGGCGCCTTCCCGAACGAGCGTTCGGGGTTCCTCTCGCGCCTCGCGACGTGGCTGGCGCGCCGTTAGCGAGAGGCGACGCACGGAGGCATCGCCGTGCACCTGCATCTGGCTCGACTCATCGCGTCCTCGTTCGCGCTCATCTCGTTCACGATCAGCGTTCTCGTGGGGCTCCAGACGGGAAATCCCGCTGAGGGGATCCTCATGCGCGCGCTGGTGTCGATGGCGGTGGCCTTCATTGGCGGAGGAATCGTCGGCCTCTTCATCGAGCAAGTTGTGCGCACTCACATGCGCAAGATCGACGCGATGGCCGAGCAGACGATCATGGAAGAAGACGCCGTTGCCGGCGCGCGCGGGAACGGCAGCGACGAGCGCGGCGCATCGGCTATGCGCGAAGAAACCACAGCTTGACCACAAGTCTGATAAAGGGACTTGTGGCGCGCGCGCCCCGCTGTATACTCCGCGCGTTCCTCGCCATGGACTCGGCGGCGGAACAAAAACTCGTCGTTGCACGCGTGCGAGAAGTGGGTCACGAGTGACGCGACGCGACACTTCGATGTCTGGTTCGTGCGGATCTCTCGTTGGGTGCATGCACGGCCGGACACGCGAAGCACGCCTGGTTCACCGCAGTCGGTACGCGGGTCTGTAGGGTCTGGATGACCGGCACGACTCGCTTCCCGTCGACCCTGTCGAAAGCGGTGAAACGGAACGGCTCCGCAAACGCTTCTCGATCGAGACGCCTGACAGGTTGTTCTCGCCCGAGGAGCCCAATCGAAGTGTTGGTCAGGTGACGAAGGTCAAGGAGCGACCGATGTCTAGGACCACCGCGCGCGCGACCGCATCGCGCGCAACCGAATCGTCCGCCGCAGGCCCGCGCCTCAAGCTCGTTCCCAAGGGAGCGACAGCGCCGCAGGCTCAAGCGAAGGGGCTCGTCAAGGACGAGACTCGCGCGGGCATCACCGCACGCACCGCACGCTCGGAAGGCACCGCCGCAAAGTCGGCCGGTCGTTCGTCGTCCCCCGAGAAGGCGTCGCCGAAGTCGGCGCCTCGCGTGAGCGCGAAGCCTGCGGCCTCGAAGCCTGGCCGCAACGCGGAGTCGGCGCGAGCGACCATTCAGGTGAACAGCAAGGTGGCGGCGAAGGCCGTCGCGAATCCGATCGCCGTCATCGGTCCGGCCGGCCGCTCCTCGGAGAAGCCGGCACCGAAGGGCGCCGCGAAGTCCAGTGCGCGTGCGTCGGCTTCTCTTCCCGCTTCCGCATCGGCTTCGGCCGGGTCTTCCGCTAGCGCTCCCCTCACTGCGAAGGGCACGACGATGACGCTTTCCAAAGGCCCCGCAAAGTCCACCACGCTCGCCGCCGCGGTCAAGGCGGCTCGCCCGACGAAGGTGCTGCCGGTCTCCCTCGCGGAGCGCCCGATCGAGGACGTGTGGCGCGAGTACCGCGCCGCGCCCTCGGAAGCGATCCGCAACTTCCTCATGCAGAAGTACCTCGAGCTGGTGCGCTTCACCGCCGAGCGTCTGCACATGAAGCTTCCGTCGGAAGTCGAGCTCGATGACCTGATGTCGGCCGGCCTCTTCGGCCTCATGGACGCGATCAACGCGTTCGACCTCGATCGCGGCGTGAAGTTCGAGACCTATTGCACGCAGCGCATCCGCGGCGCGATCTTCGACGAGCTGCGCATGATGGACTGGGTCCCGCGCCTCGTTCGTAGCCGCACCGCGAAGATGGAAAAGGTGCGCCGCTCGTTCGAGATGGAGAACGGCCGGCGCCCGACCGCCGACGAAGTCGCGCAGCGCATGGGCATCGCGAACGCGGAGTTCGACAAGGTCCGCAAGGACTCGCATCCGGTCGGCGTCGTGAGCTTGAACCGCAAGTGGTTCGAGACCGACTCGTCGAAGGACGTGCGCGAGATCGACGTGATCCGCGACACGAAGCAGGAAGACCCGTTCCGGCTCATTCAGCGAAACGACGTGAAGGGGCTCATCACGAAGGGCCTCACCCGCGCCGAGCGCCTGATCGTCATCCTCTATTACTACGAGGAGATGACGATGAAGGAGATCGGCACGACGCTCGACCTTTCCGAGAGTCGCGTGAGCCAGATGCACTCGTCGATCCTCGCCCGACTGAAGGCCCAGCTTCAGCATCGCGAGCGGGACATCTGAGATCGCGTCGAGCGTATGACTAGAGAGAGAGCGGCAGCCGGGCCTCGAGTCCGGCTGCTTTTCTTTTGGCTCGGTCGCGGCGTTCACTTCCGCCCCCCACCGTCAACGCTGCGCGATTCCACCACCCCCAACTTCGTGGGGGAGGTTCGAGGCGTTGCCTCCTCCCCCGAATCGTAGATTCGGGGAGTGGGGGACCATCGCGAAGCGATGGTGGTGGGGGCTGGCCAGCCATCTGTGTCGGCTTTCTGTCTCGGCTCTCTCCTCCGCCCCCCTCCGTCATCGCTGCGCGATGCCACCTCCCCCACGTTCGTGGGGGAGGATCGGGGCGCGCGCGCACTCGGCGTTGCAGGTCTGCATCCTCCCCCGAATCGCAGATTCGGGGGAGGGGGACCATCGCGAAGCGATGGTGGTGGGGCTGGCCAGCCATCTGTGTCGGCTTTCTGTCTCGGCTTTCTCCTCCGCCCCCTCCGTCATCGCTGCGCGATGCCACCTCCCCCACGTTCGTGGGGGAGGATCTCGGACAGCGCCTGCAACGCCGAGCGCGTCACTTCGCGTCGACCACCGATCGCAACACCCGCTCGAGTCCGATCGTGATCCGCGCCATCCGCTCGAAGTCGAGTTTGTCCGGCGTGTCCTCCGGCGTGTGGTAGTGCGGATACCGAAACGGCGCCGTGTCCGTGATCATGAGCGCGGGCGCTCCGATCTGCCAGAACGCCCAGTGGTCCGACCAGTTCACGCCGGGAATCCCGCTCGGCAGCGCGCCGCCCTCGGACGGAAACGGCGTCGTGTCGCGGAACGACTTGATCACGCGATGGAGAAGCGCTCGCGACGCCACGTTGCCGACAAAGCCGACGAAGTTGCCGGTAGCGGGATAGAGCGCGTTCAGCGGCTTCGGATAGTCCTGCGAGTTCGGCTCGTCGGTGTAGTAGCCGACCGTCTCGACGCTGAACATCGCCGCGATGGTTTCCCCGCGCGCGGCACAGCCGCGGGCGTACGTGAGGCTCCCCATCTCGTCGGTCTGAAACTGCGGCGGTTCCTCGTCCGCGAAGAGGACGAACCGCAGCGTGGACTTCGGCGCAACGTCGCGCATGCGTTCCGCGAGGGCTAACACCACCGCGGTGCCGCTCGCGTTGTCGTTCGCGCCGGGGCTGTCGGCGTAGCTGTCGTAGTGTGCCCCGACGATCACGATCCCCGCGGCGGCGTCCGTGCCGCGCCGCTCGGCGACGATGTTGCCGGGCGTCGCGTTCGCGTTCGTCGGCGAGCTCGCTTCGCGCGAGACGACGTAGCCCACGCTTGCGAGTCGCGCGTCGATCATGTCCGCGGCCTTGGCATAGGCGGCGGGCGACCAGCGATTGCGCGGTCCGATCTCCTCGGCGAGCGTCGTGACGTCGCGTGCGAGCGCCGTCGCGAGCGCCGTCGTCACGTCATCGACCGGCGGAAGCGGTCCCGCGTGCGAGCGGCCCGGCATGCGGATCATCACGACGTACGAGACGATGCCTGCAACGACGAGAAGCGCGGCAAGGACGAGCAGTCGCTTGAGCGCCGGCTTCGTGATGAAGCGGATTCGGCGTGCCATCGCGAACTCGATTCGCGTGACCGGCGTCGCGGTTCCGCGCACGTCTCGAGTTCGTCCATTACCTCAGCGCGTTCGCCATCCGGATCAAGGACGACACGAGGAGGACGAGGATCGCGAGGGTGACGATCACGAGCGACCCCCACATCGAGTAGCGACCGACGATGCGGCGGATCTCGCCCATGCCGCCCGTCGTGCCCACGCTCCGGGGGATGCGGCGCACCTTGGGAAACCGGAGCGCCGTCTCGGGAGTCGCCTGAAGTCGCGCCCGGCGAAGAATCCTCTGCAGTCGGCTGTCGAGGGGCAGCGCCTCGGCAATCGGCGCCCCGCATTCGGGACAGCGAGTGACGTCGGCCCCGCGGAGGTCATAGCCGCACGCGGCGCAGGGGATCGCCGATCCGCCGTCGCTCGGGGCAGGCGGCTCGATCGGCCCCGAGGCCTCCGCTGCGACCGGGATCGGAGCGCCGTCGCGCGGGCTTCCGGGCTCCGAGCGCTCGAACGTCACCAGTTCGTCGTCGGCGCCCGGCGCGGGCGTCGCACTCGGCGTTGCAGCCGATGGTTGGCGCGGCGGCGTTGGAGGAGGAGGCGAAGACAAGGGAAGAGGAGAGTAGAGAAGGGGAGCGGAGAGGAGAATGGAGAAATGAAAATGGAGAGGGGTACGTCCGCTCTCTGTTTTCCCCTCTCCATTCTCTTCTTCCTTCTTCCCCTTCTCACTTCAGCTCGCGGACGTACACGTTCGCGAAGTCGATCGAGCTGCCGTGGTGCTGCAACGCGATCGGCCCGTTCGACGGCACGCCGGGGAGCGTCGCGTCGACGATGACGTGCTCGCCGTTCAACCACACGTTCAGGACGTCGCCCTTCATGCGGATCAGGAAGCGGTTCCACGCGCCGATCGGCTTGTCGGCGGCCTTCTTCGGCGTGCACGCCGCGCGCACCTCGGGCGGCATCGACGCGTCGGTTCGATAGCCCCAGACTTCGCCCGAGCCCGCCGGCCAGGCCCAGATGTTCACTTGGCTCTTGTCGTTGCCGCGCAGGAAGATCCCGCTGTCGCGCTCGCCGATCTCGACGGTCTCGACGAGGCCGTTCGCGTCCTTGAGGTCGCTGCCGTCGGCGGCAAACTTCGGCCGACGCACCTTGCCCTGGTCGTCGCCCGTCCAGCGCCAGTCAACGATCATCTCGAAGTCGCCGAACGACTCCTCCGACCAGAGCGTCGAGCCCTTGCCGTCGTAGGAGAGGACCCAGTCCTTCACGGTCCAGTGCTTCGCGGCGTCGCCATCCTGCTTCCAGCCGGTGAGGTCGGTGCCGTTGAAGATCGAGCGGAAGCCGACGTCCGACGTCGCGACCATCTCCGGCGCGAGCGCGGGCGAGGCGGGGGGCAACTCGGTGATGCGGAGATTCTTGAACCAGACTTCGCCGCCTTCGCTCTCGAGGCAGAGATAGCCCTTGCGCGGCGTGATGTCGTAGCCGCCCGAGACTTCCTTGCCGTTCACCTCGAGCTTCAGCGTGCCGTGGTCGCCGGTGATCTTGTAGTGGTTCCACTCCGGCGCGGGCTTCGCGCGGCGCTCGAGCGGCAGGCATCGTTCCCAGCCCGCCGGGTGCGGACGATCGGGCTTCATGTGCGACCCGTGGATCGAGAAGATGTCGCCGTGCGAGGTGTAGATCAACTCGTCCTTGCCGTTGACATTCTCCTTCGCCTCGATCCCGTCCATCACCTGCACTTCGATCGAGCGCGTGAACGGCTGGCCCGGCGCGGTGATCGCGTCCGACCACACGAAGAAGCCCGCGTTCGTCGTCGGCGTCCGGTGCGAGTAGTCAAACTCGATGACGAAGTTCTCGTACATCTTCTCGGTGCGCAGGACGCCCGTCGGATGTCCGCTGCACACGATGACCGGCGTGCCGTCGACGTCTTTGCCGACGGTCCACGTTTGAGGTCCGGTGTTGACGTTCACCCAGCCGGTGAGGTCGATGCCGTTGAAGAGCGGAACGCCGGCGGCAGGAGCTTGCGCGACGACGGCGGAAACGACGAGCAGGGAAGATGCGAGCATTCGCGCACGGTACCCGCACGCTTGCGGTGGCGCATAGGCCGTCGCGAGCGGACGTCTGCGCGAAATCCGTCCCCGGTCACACCCCGACGGTCTTCACGCTCGGCGCCACGCCGATCTCCGCCCCGGTCTTCGCCTTCACCTCGTCGACGGTCACGCCCGGCGCGACTTCGGTGAGGACGAAGCGCCGGCGATTCTTGTCCATCTCGAGGACGCCGAGCTCCGTGATGATCATGTCGATGCAGCGGCGGCCGGTGAGGGGCAGCGTGCACTGCGGGATGATCTTCGTCTCGCCCTTCTTGTTGACGTGCTCCATTGTCACGATGACGCGGCGCACGCCTGCAACGAGGTCCATCGCGCCGCCCATCCCCTTGACGAGCTTGCCGGGGATCATCCAGTTCGCGATGTCGCCTTCCTGCGAGACTTCCATCGCGCCGAGGATCGCGAGATCGATGTGCCCGCCGCGAATCATGCCGAAGCTGTCGGCGCTCGAGAAGAACGAGTGTCCCGGCACGCCGGTGACCGTCTGCTTGCCCGCGTTGATGAGATCGGGGTCGACCTCGTCGTCGTACGGGAAGGGACCCATGCCGAGCAGCCCGTTCTCCGACTGAAGCCACACCGTCATGCCGTTCGGCACGTGGTTGGCGACGAGCGTCGGCATGCCGATGCCGAGGTTGACGTAGAAGCCGTCCTTGAGTTCCTGCGCGGCGCGCTTGGCGATCTGGTTACGGTCGAGGGGCATGGGGGGAGGTAAGGATCAAGGATGAAGGATCAAGGATCAAGAGTCGGGGATCAGGGGTGGGCGGTGTCTGGGGAGCCAGGATTCAGGAGTCAGGAGTCAGTGAAAGACACTTCGGACCCGCGCCCCTGGTGGTTTCCACTGGCTCCTCACTCCTCAATCCTGACTCCTCTTCCTGAGTGTAACGGGCGCGCCACAAGAGGTCTGTCCGCCCCGCGCGGGATACGCTCACGCCCTCTCATGCTTTCCGTTGCGGCTGTGGCAGTAGCGCTCGTCGTTGGATCGGGCGGACAAAAGGCACTCGGCGTCGACGACGCGCCGGCCGCCCCTCCGAAGGCCGAGGCGCCGCCGGCGCTCGACGCCGTGCCGCGCGCCATGAAGCCGCCGCGGCGGTTCGCGCTCGTGATCGGCGTCGCCGACTACGAGGATCGGCGCATCCCCGACCTTCCGGCGTGCGAGAAGGACGCGACCGAACTCGCGAAGGTGTTGCGGGATCCGGCCATCGGCATGTTTCCGCCGGGCAACGTGACGCTCCTCACCGACAAGGCGGTCACGCGGAGCGCGGTGGTCGCGGCGCTCGATGACCTCGCGCGGAAGGCCGGCCCCGACGACCTCGTCGTCGTCTTCTACTCGGGCCACGGCGCGACGGACGAGAAGGGGCGCGCGTACTGGGTCATGAGCGACGCGAAGGTCGACGCACTCCGCTCGACCGCGCTCGCCGAACTGGAGATCAGCGAGCTCTTGGGCGAGATCAAGACGCGCCGCCTCGTGACGCTGATCGACGCCTGCTACTCGGCGGCGACCGCCGAGCTTGCCTCGACGAAGAGCCTGATCGACGTCTCGAAGCTCTATCCCGAGTTCAAGGGCGACGGACGCGTGGGGATCACGGCGAGCAAGGGCGACCAGCTCAGCATGGTCATCAAGGACGACAAGGATCCCGGCTTCGGCCACAGCGCGTTCGCGTTTCATCTGCTCGAAGGGCTGCGCGGCAACGCGGACGCCGGCGGCAACGCGGACGGCGTGGTCGACCTCGACGAGCTCTGGGCGTACGTGAAGGACCGAACGATCGAGACGTCGCGGCGCCAGGGCGGCGCGCAGGAACCGCAGCTGAAGGGGCAGTTCGGCAGCAAGTTCCTCCTCGCGGTGAACGCGCCGCGGCTCGCGGCGATCTCCGCGGAAGGGAAGGAGCGCGCGGCCCGCGACCGCGCGCGGCTCGACGCTCTCGAGGCGCTCTTCCTCGCGGAGGAGCTCTCGGCGCTCGAGCGCGAGGAGGCGCGGCGCCTGCTCGCCGTCGAGGCTGCAACGTTGAGCGAGGTCGAGCGGCGTCGCCGCGAGACGTACGTCGACGTTGCCGACGGCCGCCTGCCCGCGAAGCGCCTGACGGAGACGCTTGCCGCGATCGGCGCGGGGGCGTCGCCCGTCGCCGCCGCCGCGGTGACCCCGGCGACGGCGCTCGCGGATCTTGCCGCCAAGTTTCCCGACGTCGACGCGCCGGTCGCGCTTGTCTTCCATCACGCCGTTGCAGCCGGGGACCCCGAGCTCGCCAAGGCCGCGCGGGTCGCCGCGGGCTGGGGCGTCGGCGGGGTCGTGGGCGTCGAACTTCCGCGCGTGTCGCTTCTCGCGATCGAGCCATTCCCGGACACGAGCGACTCGCTCTACCTGACCCGCGGCTGCATCCGCCTCGAGCCGCCGGAGGTGACCTTCGCGGCGCGCACGGCCGTGCCGGCGGGCGATGTGCACGTCGCGACGGCGAAGGGCGAGCGCGTCGTCATCGGCGGCGCCGTCACGGGCGCACTCTCCGTTGCAGCCGCCGATCGCTCGACGCTCTCGCTCACGGTCTCCGCCCGCGGCGATGCACCGGCGCTCGATCGGCTTCTCGAGCGCGCGACCGATGCCCGTCCGGCGTTTCACGCCGCGCTCGCGCGGGCGATCGCGGCCGCGGCGCCGGTCGCCCTGGTCGCCGAGGCGCCCTGGGCGCGCGAGCGGCTGCGGCGATGGGCGGAAGCGACGACCGGCCGGAACGCCGGCTCGATGTTCGTCGGCGCGAAGCTCGTCGAACTCTCGATCGACGGCGACGACGAGTTCGCGCGGCAGTGGTCGATCGCGACCGACCGGCTCGTGAGCGTGGCCATCACCGCCGAGCCGGCGCGCGACGCGCTCCGCACCACCGTGCGCCTCGGCTTCCTCAAGGCCTCCGACGCCGAGGGCGCCGTCGGGCTCTGGCGCACGTTCCTCGATCGCATCCGGCCGCTGTCGGGCGGCGCGGTCACCCCTATCGACGCCCAGCTCGACACCCAGCGCGATGCCCAGCTCGGCGTGTCGGCCGGCGCGTCGGTCGTCCTTCGCCTCGATGTCGATCGCGCCGCGCTGGTCCGCTGGCTCGACGAGTTCTGTCCCGTCCTCGGCGAACTCGGCGCGTCCGCCGAGACCGCGCCGTAAACACACTCCGCGTTGCACCCAATGTCCACCGTGATTCCGCTCGTCCGTCTCGTCTCCATTTCCGCGTTGCTGCTGGCGCCGACCGCGCTCGCGTCGCAGGAAGTCCGCCCGTCGACCGCGGGAGTCCCGGTGCGCGTGCGCACGCAGGCCGAGCGCGATCTCGCGGAATTGATGAACCTCTCGAACGACGAGGCGCCGTTCGCGGTGTCGATCAAGACCGACACGGGGAAGACCGGCTTCATCGAAGGCGAGCGATTCCGGCTCGAGATCCTCTCCGACGAAACGTGCTTCATCACCGTGCTCGAGGAAGCGCCCGACGGCGCGCTGTCGGTCGTCGTGCCGGGCAACGCGGGGGACACGCAGGCGAAACTCGAGAAGGGGGCCACGCTCGTCTTGCCGATCGGCAGCGAGAAGGACGGTCGACGCTTCAAGGCGCAGCCGCCGCACGGGACGAGCCGCATCAAGGTGTTCGCGACGTCGGAGCCGATCGAGATCCCGCATGGCGACGCGGCGAAGGACGAGGACGCCGCGCGCGAACGGCGCATCCGCGAGCTGCTTGAGGGGCTCTCGGCGAAGGCGGCGCGCGGGAAGGCACGCCCCGCCGGATCGAAGGGGGTAGGCGTGACCGACGGCGACCCGCTCGACGGCGACGCCTGGGCCACGGCGGAACTCCTGATCGTCACCGGCAAGGACGAGGCGGAACTCGCGAAGAACCGCGGGCAGGACAAGCTGGCGGACCTCCTGATCCCGGAGGACAAGGTGCGCCGTGAGCGTCCGGCGCCCGCCGAGCGGCCCGCACGGCGCAATCCGGCGGCGCCGCTCACGGCGCAGACCTCGACCGAGGCGAACGACCGCTATCGCGCGCAGTGGGAGTCGACGGTGTCGGCGATGTCGGGCTCGAAGTCGCTGGGGCCGAAGCTCGTGAGGCCGCGCGGCGCGCAGCCCACCGTGCCGCTCGCACCGGTGTCAGACCTGATCGTCGTGCGCTCGAAGGCCCCCGGAGGCGCGCCCGGCTCGAAGGCGATCGGACGCTGGACGACCGAACTCGTGCCGGTCGCCCCGCCCGGATCGAAGGCGCTCGACGCATCGCCGGAGGCGCTCGCCAAGCGCATCTCCGCGTTGCAGGCGGAGGATCCGTCGATCGTCGCGATCATTCCCAATCGCACGTGGCAGGTGTTCGGTGGCCCCGCGCCGCAGGACGTGAAGACCGCCCGCAGCCCTGAGTTCGATCCGAAGTCGCCCTTCAGCGGACTCCAGTGGCACCTCAACAACTCGGAGAACAACGGATTCGACATCCGCTACTTCCAGCGCGCGATCGACCTCATCGAGATCGAGCCGGTCACGATCGGCCTCGTCGACCAAGGGGTGCACCTCGACGAGTCGCGCCTCGCCGACTGCATCTGGACGAACGCCGGCGAGATCCCCGACAACAACGTGGACGACGACGGCAACGGCTATGTCGACGACGTGCATGGCTGGAACTTCGCGTCGAACAGCGCCAAGCTCTCGACCGGCAACGACGTCTTCAACCACGGCACCTACTGCATGTCGGTGATGACGGGCGGAGCGCCCGGCAAGCCGTACCACTTCTTCGGCGTCTGCCATGATCCGGTCGTGATCCCCGCCGCATGCGTCGCGTTCGACGAGAAGGCCGGAACTGCGATCGGCCCGATCAATGCGACGTTCGACGCGATGAAGTACGCGATCGACAACGGCGCGAAGGTGCTCAACCTGAGCCTCGGCGGACCGACGACGGCGAACGAGCTCTTCGTGATGAACCTGCACCCGATCTGGGACTACGCGGAGGAGAAGGACGTCCTCGTCGTCATCGCGGCGGGCAACGAGAATCAGGACATCGACGTCGAGCCCGTCGCCCCCGCGTGCATCCCGCGCGACAACACGATCGTGGTCATGGCGGTCGATCCCTCGGGCGGCCCGGCCCGCGGCTGGAATGCGGCGACCGGCGCGTGGCAGCAGTACTCCAACTACGGCCGTAACGAAGTCGACATCGCGGCGCCGGGCACGATGGTGCTCGGCATTCCGAACGTGGACGCCACGAGCTACGACGACGGCACGTCGTTCGCGACGCCGATCGTCGCCGCCGCCGCAGCAGCAATCTGGGCGAAGCACCCGGACTGGAAGGCGGCCGACGTGAAGCGTGCGATTCTCGAAACGGCGCGGGTGGTCGACGCGCTCGAGGACAAGTGCCTCACCGGCGGCATGCTCGACATCGACGCGGCGATGAATTGGTCGAAGTGATGGGGCTCTGAATCTGTCGCTGTCTCCGTCTCGGCTTTCTCCGCCGCGCCCCCTCCGTCATCGCTGGCGCGATGCCACCTCCCCCGCGAACCGCGGGGGAGGATAAAGGCGCGCGCCTGCAACGCGGAGCGCGCTCTGCGATCCTCCCCCACGTTCCGTGGGGGAGGGGGACCATCGCGAAGCGATGGGGGTGGGGGCAGGGCGATCTGGCGAGTCGGGAGTTCGCGGCGGAGGACCCAGCCCCGCCCACTCCGGGC